>JAFTWC010000052.1 GCA_017465475.1 Lachnospiraceae bacterium | reverse complement strand
CACTTGCCGACAATCTTTTTAATGAACGGCATGAAGATGAACATCGGCACGAAACCGATTAACTGTACAAGACCGGACAGCTGTGCCTTACCGAAATAAATAGCGAACATAATGGAAGTCGCCGTGGTTGCGGACTGCATACCGAGGAACATACCCATAGCCGCCAGGGTAGCACCTACTGCCGGACGATTCTTCATGAAGTTACCGAACGCCTTAATTACATTGAACTTTTCGGTTTCGTTGGTTTTCACCTTATTCTCATCCACACGGATGGTAATGTTCTTAATCATAAAGAGGAATGCGATAAATCCGATGACACCCATCAAAAGTGCCGCAACAAATACTCTTTCACCGATTAAATTCTGTACCTGCTCACCGGTCTCCGCATTTAACACCGGTTCGCCGTTTGCATCCACAACCTTTTCCCAGATAATCATCGGAAGTATGATATTCGGAAGAATATTACCGAACATGGAACCGATACTGCGCCAGGTAGATAACTGTGCTCTTTCGCCCGCATCTTCGGTTACCAGCGAAAGCATGGAGCCGTACGGTACATTTGCGATAGTATAGCAGGCATCCCAAACAATATAACCGAGAATAAATACAATTGCCTTAATGACTACCGACGCATTCGGAACCGGAATAAACACCAAGGCTCCCGCAACCAATAATCCGATTGCACCGATTAAAATGTAAGTCTTAAACTTACCCAGCTTGTACTTTCTTCTGTCCGCATCAATCATGGAACCGATTAACGGGTCATTCACCGCATCCCAAATCTGCACCGCGAGAAGTAATGCGGATAACAGGCCGGTCTCCATCATCATGAATACCAACCAGAAGGTCTGTACCGTTCCTTTGAGCGAGAAACTCATGTTACACCCGAAATCACCGGAAGCATATGCAACTTTGTCTCTCATACCGAATTTTCTTTTCGACTCCATAATATTGCCTCCCTCTTGTATGTTTTTGTGGGGGCAGGGCTGCCCCCTTAGGTTCATTAGTTTCCGTTACTCGTAATTTACTTCTTCTTAATCTTATTTAACTTCTTGTTAAACTCTAACATCTCTTCTTTACTAAGCGGCTTGGCCCCCATGGTTCCCAACATGGAAAGAAGACGTTTTACGGTAAAGCCGCCAAGAAATCCCATCTTATCCTTGTTGTCCATCATAGATCCGGCATCTACCATCGTTTTCTTGCCCTTCATTGCCTTTTTCATAAGTCCGATAAAGAGAAGCTTACCCTTTGTAGTAGCAAGTACATCACTTGCTTTATCGTTAATGGAATAATAGCCCTCCGGTGCGGTAATTTCGAACCAGTTCAGCACATCACCGGTTTCTACCATACGGTACGCATCGTTAAACTTGTCTACCTTCACGATTTTGGAAGTATCCTCACACGCACCTGCCTTTGCCACAAGCTCGGTAGTACCTGCATTCGGTGCATCAAAATAGAAAAAGTGAACATCACTGGTCTGCTTGCCTAAGCTCTTACCGTTTGCAAACAACTCTACCTCAGGCTGGTTGGAATATACCGTAACCTTCGTCACATCTTCCACTCGATCCACATAGCGCTTTCCGCAAATGTGTACAAACGGCTCATCGGAAAGCCAAGCCTTATAGGCATAGAAAGAATCCTTCTTATAGGTTCTGTCAAAGGTCATAAGTCCCTTATGGTTCATACCGTCTTCGCCGCCCTCGGCTCTGCTGTCTGCCGCGAAATCAAACATATTCCAAACGTGAGTCGCCCAGATATACTTTCTGGTAAACAACTGCTTAATCAGCTCTTCGTGGTAGTACGCCTGATATTCTTCGGAATAGTCACCCTGTTCCGGATTGGAATTATGCCAATCAAGAGCCTCACAACCGTACTCACTCATGCCCACCGGAAGATTCGGATGCTCCGCATGGAACTTATCCATCCACGGTCCGTTCATGGAAGTGTCTCCGCCGTACCAACCGAAGTAATGATTCCAGGATACCGTATCCGGAATTTTTACATATTCACTGTCTGTCGGACACATGGAAACGATTGCCATAGTAGTCAGCCTTGTCTTATCCCAATCATGACACAGGTCATTTAAAATACGGTGATTCTCAAGTAAATCCGGGTCATCCGCACCCTTCATGGAAATTTCGTTGGAAAGTCCCCATACAAAAATAGACGGATGATTATAATTCTGTGCCAACAGTTCCTTCATCTGAGAAACGGTATTCTCACGTCCGTTCGGCATGTGATTGGAAATATACGGAATCTCTGCCCAAAGCACAAATCCCATCTCGTCACATAAATCATAGAAATAATGTGCATGCTGGTAATGCGACAGACGAATGGTAGTTGAACCAAACTCGTAAATGAGTTCCGCATCCTTCTTATGATGCTCCGTTAAAAGTGCATTACCGATATCCTTTCTGTCCTGATGACGGGATACACCACGAAGCGGATACTCCTTGCCTTTTAAGATAAATCCTCTCTCCGTATTGATTTCAAAATAACGACAACCGAAACGTACCGATCTGGCATCCAATTCTTTTGCACCATCAAGAAGGGTTGCTTCCAAGGTATAGAGGAACGGATCCTTGCGACCGTTCCAAAGGTGTACATTCTCGATAACAAAGTCAGCCTTGCCGTCCTTTGCAGAGATTTCTTTCTCACAAATAACCGTATTGCCGTCCTTAATCACATACTTTACAGTCTCGTTGCCGGAAAGTCCGGAGAAATAACCGATGACATTTACATTCGCCTTAGTTCCGTCCACTACCGGAGTCACCTGAATACCCGGGCCTCCGAAGAAATCCAAATCAAAGTGAGCCTTCGGCACACAAATAATATTCACATCGCGGTAAATTCCTCCGTAGAACGTAAAGTCTGCCATCTGCGGATATACTCTGTCATTCGGAGCATTGTCTACCGCTACTACAATTTCGTTTTCCTCTTTAAGAAACTCCGTAATATTTGCACGGAAGGTAGAATAACCACCGTCATGATGCACCGCAAGAGTGCCGTTCACATACACATCTGCGGAAGAATTCGCACCGTCGAATTCAATATAAATCTGCTCGGCATCTTTACACTCAGCCAACGCCAGCTTTTTGGTATAATAACAAGTACCGCGATAATAATCGTTACCGCCGTCCTGTCCGTCCTTTGCATTCCATGTATGCGGCAAATCAACCTTTTCCCACCGGTCAAGCTGTAATGCACCGTGCGTATCGGAAACGTTTGCTGCATCCTTGGTAAATAACCATGCGTCGTTCCAATTAAACTTCATAAATCGTGTCCTCCTTATATTAAATTACTAAATCATTTTCATTCTTTCTGATTCTATTTTACCGTAATATATCCATTACAACTTGTATTATTTTTGTTTTAGCTGTATAATATTTGTATAAAATTGTTTTTGTGCCATCCAATTTTATGAAACAATAGCATTTCTTGGAAGCCGTACTTTTCTCCCAACTTTTCAACT
>JAFTWC010000010.1 GCA_017465475.1 Lachnospiraceae bacterium | reverse complement strand
TGATCTTTCTGCTGGTATCCTGAACCACTTCAATGCTCGTATCAACAATGTTTACCTTAATCTTCTCAGACTCAGCAGTAGTCTTAGTGTACTTACTGGACTGATAAAAACATGGTATAATCTGTAATTGGTAACAAATGGAAGTTTGCTGTTTTCTGCGGTTTTCGAGGAAAAATCGTGGAAATATACGGCAGCTTGCGGATTACTTTTTGCGGGCGTTGGCGACAAATTAGTAACAAATTAGCAACAATCAGTTGATTTGGATTTTTGCCATTTCTTCACAGAGCTGTTCGTAGGTGCGGTGCCCATAGACTGCTTTTTCCACATCTTTTCCCAAGCTGTGCCCCATCAGCAGATGCTTGGACAGTTCGTCCACGTCGTATTTATCGCACAGCCAGGAAAAAGTATGGCGACAATCGTGGGGGGTATGCTTCTTTCCGCTTTGGGTGGTGGCGATTCCTAACCGTTCCAGTGTCGGATAAAAGGAACAGCTGCGGAAGGTGCGGGAACGGAAGGACGGGAAGTTGTTCCGGAATTCTTCCACAAAGGGGAGAATAGCAGGATGGATGGGTACCAGACGTCCTTTTCCGGCGGCTGTTTTCACACCGCCTTTGAAATAGTTTTGCTCTAAATCGATGGTGATGGTTTCGAAG
Organism: Lachnospiraceae bacterium; assembly: GCA_017465475.1. Taxonomy (GTDB): domain Bacteria; phylum Bacillota; class Clostridia; order Lachnospirales; family Lachnospiraceae; genus SIG307. The sequence goes on along the minus strand of JAFTWC010000010.1, from coordinate 21,000 downwards.
GCCTTAATGCGGAAGCCGCTGTATATCATGATTAATATCATTTGTACTGTTGGATTGTCCTTGTGGTTCCACAGTAGAGTCAGCTCTTCTTCGGAAAACGGCTCCCCTTTTTCGGTATCGTCTTCCTGTTGAATAGAAACAAATTGGGCATAATTCTTCTCTACAATGTCGTTTTCCATGGCATACCGGTATAGCTGGCAAAACAATTTTTTCAGGTTGCAAAGACTGGAATAGCCTAAGGTGCAGTGGTCCAGTACATCCTGCATATCTTGTTTTCGTAAATCGAAAAATCGGATGGAATGTAAGGCACTGCAGTTTTTAAAGGCGGTTTCATAGGCATATTTGGAAGAAACGGACAGATTTTTCTTCCCTTTTCCGAATTTGTCTTCATAAAAAAGTTCGTAGACTTTGGCAAAGGTGAAGGCACGATTTCCGATATCATACGGGCTTTTGTTATATTCGGTCAATGCGTCAAAGGCAGAGTACCAGTCTTTATAATAGCCGATGGCCGGGATTCGCAGGGGAAGAGCAGTATCCTTTGTGCGCAATGAGGATAGGGCAGGATAGGCTGCATAGGGACGGCTTCTTCTTCCGCTGAGTTTTTTGATGCTTCCGTAGCCGTTGGGCAACTTTTTTCTGATGCGTTGTGTTGCTTTTTGGTGTGCTGATGTCACCATGACGGCCGGGGAACCGGTTGGTATGGCAACGGTTGCGCGGGAAGGAACGGTTAAGGGGCCCTCCGCAGAGTGCCGCAAGTGCATGGGATAACCGCATCCCGGACAGGAAAGTGCCTTGTCCGATACGGTATGAGCGCATTCGGGACATGTAATAAGTGACATAATAATCATCCTCCTTGGTTCTTTTACACTAGTTTTTCCAAACAGCATAATTTCTATCATACCATACATGGTCTAAAATCCGTGATATGCGTTTGAGAATCTTAGGAAAAGCTTGAAGAAAGGGGGAATTTGTGTATAATAGTATATGGGATTGTATGTTTATTCACAGAAAAGGAATGAAGATATGGGAAAACATTATTATAAAAGAAAATGGAATATAGAGAAACCGGAAGGGTATCTCGGTGCATTGGTTACGATGCTTCCGGTGGTGCTTGCGGTGGCCTTGGTGCCGCTTATTATGGGGCAGTACGAAAATTCAAACGGGTTGATGAAGTATGCCTGGTTTAACGGAGGAGCCGTTGACTATGATTTCTTTTTGGGATGGAAGTCGGTGCTGTTATCGCTGCTTGCGTTTGTTATGGCAGGCTGTGTGATACGCCGTCTTGTAAAAGAAAAAAAGAAGGCACCGTTTGTAAAAGTGTTTCTTCCGTTGTTCGGTTACGGTTTGCTTGTGTTTTTGTCGGCTTGTGCCTCTGTGAACAAGACCTTTTCTTTTTCCGGAAGTTTTGAACAGTTTGAATCGGTATGGGTGCTGTTAAGTTACGTTTTGATTGCCTACTACGTATTTTTGTTTGCAAAAAGCGAGACAGAATTGCAGGTGGTTGCGGATGCGGTGTGCTTTTGCGGAACGGTAGTCAGCCTTTTGGGAGTATTGCAGGCGTTGGGTTTGGATTTGTTTTTTGCGGGATGGTTCCAGCGGTTGATTACTTCAAAGGACGTGCTGGAGCAGATGGGAGGGCAGTTGCCTTCCACCGTAACCGAGAATTATGCGGTTTCCACGTTATATAATTCAAACTATGTCGGTGTGTTCGGCTCCTTTATGATTCCGTTTCTTGCCATGCTGTTGTTGTTTGAAAAAAACAAGTGGCGCAGAATCTGGCACGGAGTGAATGTGATACTTGTGATGGGAGTGCTGCTGTTCAGTCGTTCCAGAGCAGGGTTGATTGCTGTGGTCGCAGCCCTTTGCGTGGCAGTGGTATTCGCATTTCATAAAGTGATAAAGTGGTGGTTCCTTACCATCCCGGCGGTGAACCTTTTGGTGGTGCTGGTGTTACTGGTAAATGCGTACAACGACAATATTATTTTTGAACGTTTGCAGAATATTTTTGCAAAGGATCCGGTTACTGTGACGGAAGAGGTAGCGGAAGACGGCTCGGTAATCCGAAACACCGGATTGACGGAGATGTATACCACAAAGAGCGGAGTTGTGTTTACCTATAACGAAGAGCAGAAAAAGGTTGCTCTTTACGACGACGGCAAGGCATTCGGTTTTTATACCGTGGAAGAAGACGGTACGGAGAAGGGCTTGCTGGCCAATGAAGATGCAACGGAGTTTTCTTTTGAAGAACCGGCACTTGCTGATGTAAAAGTGCTCCCGGTGTATGTGGGAGAAGAGTTCGGGTTTAAGATTAAGGCGGATGGGGAATGGGTTTTCCTTTATAACGAGGCAAAGAAGAAGTATCAGTATGTGAACCGGTTCCAAAAGGAAGGGGACATGGTGATGGCGGAGGCTTTCGGGTTTGCAGAATATCAACGTACATTCTCCGGCCGCGGTTATATTTGGAGCCGTACCATTCCGTTGTTGAAGGAGCGTATTTTCCTTGGTTCCGGTCCGGATACTTTTGTGCTGGAATATCCGCAGAATGATTATTTGATGATGCAAAAGAACGGGTTTGGCGGTCAGATTATGACGAAACCTCACAGCTGGTATTTGCAGGTGGGCGTGCAGACCGGCGTGTTGTCCCTTCTATGCCTGCTTGTTTTTTACGGTTGGTACGCAATCTGCAGTATGCGTTTATACGCGTTCCGTAAGTTAAAAACCCAAACGGAGGCATTTGGAATTGCGGCCTTTATCGGCAGCATCGGATTTATGATTTCCGGTATTTCCAACGATTCCATGGTAGTGACTTCGCCGGTATTTTGGGGTGTTATGGGAATCGGTCTGACGGCAAATTATATGGTGAAAAAGAACAGAGAACAAGGATAGAAATGCATTACAGACAAGCTGTTTCATTCGAAGGAATCTTCGGAGGGAGCAGCTTGTTCTTCTTTTTCTCTGTGCGGGAAAAGTTTTTTGTATGACATGAAACTGACATATAGTAGTTTTATACTTAGTGTGGTATACTGGTAAGGGTATACCTACAAGATGTGGAAATATTCAGAACAGATGGTAAAGTTTGAAAGGTACATAGATGAAGGAGTGAAACCATGAGGATACAAAAGCGGCGTGGGTGGCTGTTCCGCGGAGCGGCATTGGTATTATGTGTCGGCCTTTTGGCGGGACAGGCAAGAGGAATAGAGGCAGTACGGGTGCAGGCAGCCACGGAAGGTACGATAGTTGCCTCTTCTCTGTATGTAAGAAGCGGTCCAAGCACCAGTTTCAGCAAGATGACTGTGGGTGGTGAGGAAGTTTATCTGACCAGGGATTCCGTGGTAGAAATTTTAGATGAAAAAGACGGATGGTATTATATTAAAACGAAGTTTGCGGGAAAAGATGTGAAAGGCTATGTCAGCGGCAAGTATGTTGCCGTGGAGACGAAAGCTACGCCGACTCCGAAGCCGGGTGCAACAAAAGCACCGACACAGACCGGCAGTTCCGAAACTGCTACAGAGAATATTTCCGTACCGGCACAGATTTGGGTGACAGAATTAAATGTAAGAAAGAGTCCGGGCACCTCCGGGGAAGTGGTTGGTGTCCTAAGAACCGGAGCTCATGTGACGGTAATCGGTCAAACCTATTCCGGTGGGGAAAAGTGGTATGAAATTACGTATACTTCCGACGGTAAAAAGGTGACCGGGTATGCGTACGGACCTTATGTGACATTAAATGCACCGATGCCTACGGCCACACCGAAACCGAAAGCTACGGCTACGCCGACTCCGGCAGCGCCGCCTGCGGTGAGCGGAGGACAGGAGGCGGAGGAGTTTTCTGTTTCTGCTACGGTGTCTGCCAGTGTGCTGAATGTACGAAAAGGCGCCGGTACCAATTATGATTTGGTGGCTACATTCCATAACGGTAAGAAAGTGGTAGCCACAGGGAAAACCACGGTAAACGGAGAAGTCTGGTATCGGATTTCCTTTGAAGACCAGGGAGTACAAAAAGAAGGTTATGTGTACGGACGGTACATTACGTTAAATCAGCCGGTACCGACCGCAACCCCGAAGCCGACAGCTACGCCAAAACCGACCGCAACCCCTGAGGTGAGCGGTGGACAGGAGGCGGAGGAGTTTTCTGTTCCGGCTACGGTTTCCGCCAGTGTACTGAATGTACGAAAGGGCGCCGGTACAAAGTATGACTTGGTGGCTACATTCCAAAACGGAAAGAAAGTGGTTGCCACAGGAAAAACGACGGTAAACGGAGAAGTCTGGTACCGGATTTCCTTTGAGGACCAGGGGGTGCAAAAGGAAGGTTATGTGTACGGACCGTACATTACGTTAGACAGAGCAGTACCGACCGCCACTCCGAAGCCGACAGCGACCCCGAAGCCGACAGCTACTCCGAAGGCGGAGAGTACGGCTACACCGGCTCCGACGGCAACACCGTCTGCCGGAGAGTATGCGTATCCGGCTACGGTAACTGCAACGCAGCTGAACCTGCGAAGCGGAGCAGGGACAAATCATGAAGCGTTAACCATGTTGTCCTTAGGAAATGAATTGACTGTCATCGGAGAAGCCTGGGTAGGTTCGGCCAAGTGGTATCAGGTTCAGGCCGGAAACCAAAAGGGTTATGTTCTGAGTGACTATGTAGGGTTAAAGTTTGATACAAATCCGGACGGAACATTGAAAGAACAGGTCAGACTCCGCTCCGGTGCAACGGATACCAGTTCTTATGTAAAGACAAAAAGCGGAAAAGTAGCTGTGTTGAAAGCAGAAAGCGGTGTTTCCCTGACGGGAGAAGTTGCGGGAACCGGCGGAAAGTGGTTTGCGATAACTGCAAAAGTCGATGAAGAAACCGTGAAGGGCTATGTTCCGGCCTCCTCCGTAAAACTCGGAAAGGCAGAAGCTCCGAAGCCGACCGCTACCCCGGTGCCGACGGCGACACCGGCACCGACCGCAACGCCGAAGCCGACGAGTAAGCCGAAAGCAACGCCGACTCCGAAGCCTACACCAAAGCCGACGGCAACACCGAAACCGACCGCAACGCCGACTCCGCTACCGATTGCAACACCGGCGGCGCAGGCAAAGGAAAATACGCCGGGAACACAGGAAGGCTGGGGACGCATTCAGCATCCGAGTGCATCTACCCTTGTGTTGAAGCAATTACCGGACAGCGGAGCTTCCAGTGTGAAGATTAAGGATTCCACCCGTGCGGTGTTGGCATCTGTGGAAACGGATTTGATGTTGTACGGTAAGTATGTGGATAAGCGGGGAAATGTGTATCGTCATGTAGGTATGTTTTACATTGACGAACCGTATTACGGATATATTTTGGAAGAGTTTATTGTGAAGCAGGCGGCACCGTCAGACCCGAACGTGACCATGCCTCCGACACCGACGCCGGCACCTGTGTTGGAAGTGCGGCCGGCTACGGAAGCAAAGGAGAATACGCCGGGAGTACAGGTGGCTGTGGGTTCTGCAGTACATCCGAGTGCTTCCACGTTGATATTAAAGTCATTACCGGACAGCGGAGCGAGCAGTGTGAAGATACACGGCACCTCCCGTGCGGTTATGGTGTCTTCATCGTCAGAGTTGCGATTGTACGGTTTATATGAAGATAAAAAGGGAAATGTATACCGTCACGTAGGAATGACTTATGTAAATGAAGAGTACTACGGATACATTTTGGAAGAGTTCATCGTAATCGGGGAATTGGAAGATCCTTTAAATCCATATCCGACTCCGGGAATTGACATTTGGGGAGACAATAACAATTTCGGTGTCAGTGCGGATTTTGAGTTACATATGACCACGGAGGGATTTCCGGATTCCTATAAACCGTATTTGCGTGAGTTGCATGCGGTGTACCCGAACTGGGTATTTAAGGCATATCAGACCAATTTGGATTGGGATTCTGCCATTGCAGAGGAGAACATTCCGGGAAAGAATCTGATTCCGAACAGCTCCGGCATTGCATGGAAGTCATTGGAGGACGGAGCATACAACTGGAAGACGGACAGCTTTATTGTATACGACGGTTCTACCTGGGTAACGGCTTCTAAGGCGGCCTTGGAATATTATATGGACCCGCGTAATTTCCTGGATGAAAAGTCCATATTCCAGTTTGAGATATTGACCTATGAGCCTTCTTATCAGAATGAAGAAGGTGTGGAAAATATATTGAAATATACACCGTTCTATAACACGATGTATACTTATCAGGATGCTTACGGTCAGATGCAGACCATCAGTTATGCGGAAACCTTTATTAAGGCAGCGGAGTACTCCGGTGTCAGCCCGTATCATCTGGCAACCCGTGTGAAGCAGGAAGTGGTGACCGGTACCTCTACGGTCAGCAATAGTGTAACCGGCAATGTAAGCGGATTTGAAGGATTGTATAATTTTTACAATATCGGGGCATACCATAGTACGAAGCCGGGTGGTGCCATTGCCAACGGTTTGAAGTATGCAAAGTACGGAAGCAGTACCAACGATGTATTAAATGCAGCGTCCCTGATTCCGTGGGATAACCGCTACAGTGCCATTGTGGGCGGCTCCTATATTATCGGTGATTCCTATATTAACCGTGGGCAGAATACGATTTATCTGCAGAAATTTAATATGACATCCTATTATACATACAGTCATCAGTATATGGCCAATGTGGCGGCACCGTCTTCGGAAGGCAAAAAGACCGCACAGGCATATACCGGAGCTACGGACAGCCCGATTGTATTCTCCATACCGGTGTTTAGAAACATGCCGTCTCAGGCTTGTCCGGAACCGAAGGTAGCATATAATCCGAATAATTACTTGTCCAAGCTGACGGTACAGTCTTTGGATGGAAAGAAGTATTCCCTGACACCGAGCTTTGACGGTGCGAAGACAACGACCTACTCTTTGATTGTGGACAATGCGACGGAAGTGATTTCCGTTAAGGCAACGCCGGTCAGCAACAAGGCTAATGTCAGAGGTACCGGCAATCATACCTTAGAGGTAGGCACCAATGAGATTGTTATCGGTGTAATTGCAGAGGATGGCTCCAAGAGAGAGTATGTGCTGTATGTGGTAAGAGAATAGCAGAGGAGATTAGGAATGAAACGAGGGCTGTTTTTGATGTTGCTTGCCGTGGTTCTTATGTTGGGAACCGAGGAAACGGCGCAGGCGGCAGTGGCGACCATTGACTTACAGACAGAAAGTGAAACGGTGCGTGTAGGAGATGAGTTTGAAGTAACCTTATTGATTACGGCACTTCCTGTGGCGGATGAGTCGCCGAAAGCGGCAATTATCGGTGATTTTGAGGCATACCTTATTTACAATGCAGATGTTTTGGAATTTGTTACGGCACCTCCGTGTATTACGGGAGGTGCCGGTATGCTTAGAATCATGGATATGGGTGCCGGAGCAAGTGAAGGTAACAGAAAATATGTAATCAAGTTCAAAGCCTTGGAACGAGGTGTATCGGATCTTTCTTTGGACAGCAGACCGATTGTATATACTTACGGAATGGAGCAGGCCATGTCCGTATCCAGTAATGTGCTGACCCTTGCGGTGGAAGCTTCGGTACATGCCTCCGATAATGCGAATTTGTCAGCGTTAAAGGTGAATCCGGGAAAGATTTCTCCGACATTTGCCACCACCATACGGGAGTATGAGGTGACGGTTCCGTACGAGTCGGAGATGATTGTGGTCAGTGCCTTAACGGAAGATGAAAACGCCACGGTAGGGGTAAACGGAAGTACCGGGCTGCGCGTGGGACGTAATACCGTGACCGTAACCGTAACAGCGGAAGACGGAACGGAAAAAAGATATTATTTATTTGTTACCAGGGAGAAAGAGAAGGTAGAGCCTACCAAGGCACCGGAACCGCCAAAGGAAAAAGAGGAGTTTGAAGCGGGGATTCATGCAGAACTCAAAGACGGTGTGACCGAGCTTACGGTGGCAGGCCGTTTTAAAGTCTCCGATGAGCCGGGAGCCTATATTGCACCTACCGGTTATGAGGAAACGGTGCTTTACGTGGATGGGGTACAGACGAAAGCGTATGTAAAGCGGGATGCACCGGAAAGTGATTTTTTTGTTCTTGTGTTGGAAGATGAACTGGGAAACAGCGGATATTACCGCTATGACAGAGAACAGGCAACCATACAGCGGTTTGACGAAGAGCGGGTTGAAATACGGCAGGTACTTACGGAAGATAACAGCTCTTTATATGAGGCATTGGATAAGTACAAAAGCAGACAAGTGATTTTGCTCTTTGTATTGGCAATGTTTTTTGCATTTACCGTGCTTTTGCTGTTAATAGTAGTGAGTTTGTTGAGACAGCGGCACACGGATGAAAACGAACTGGACGGACACTGATGGCGGGAGTGAAATAGAGCAACGGAGGATGTACCGGAATGCCGGTGCGGAAAGGAAGGAATCGGATGGTAATACGAATTGATTTTGGCAGTGACGAAGCACTTTATGTGCAACTATATAATCAGATTATTTACGGCATTGCCCACGCACAGTTGTTGCCGGGAGATTCGCTTCCCTCTGTACGGGAACTGGCGGAAGACATCGGTATTAATATGCATACGGTGAATAAAGCCTATGCGATTTTGCGTCAGGAAGGATATTTGCGACTGGACCGGAGAAACGGTGCAGTCATTGCTGTGAACAGCGACAAATTGCGGGCTATGGAACATCTGAAAAACGAGATGAGGATTTCTTTGGCAAAGGCATTATGCCGCGGGTTGTCGGCGGAGGAAATTCACCAGGTGACGGATGAGGTGTTACGGGAATTCCGGGTTTAGGCAGAGAGCATGGCTACGGAACCGGAGAACCATCCGGGACGGTGATTATGAGTAGATGGTAAAAGATGACAGAAAGGGAACAGTATGGGAAAGTTTTATACTGAGCAGGCGGAACGGGTACTGCAATATGCTAAGCAAGCTGCGGAACATTTGTCCCATGGATACATCGGCAGTGAGCATTTGCTCGTGGCATTGCTGCGGGAAGAGTGTATCGCCAAGGAAGTGTTGCAGACAAACGGAATCCGGGCGGAAAAGTTAAATGAATTAATCGAGCAGCTTATTACACCACAAAAGAGTGATCGCAGAAAGAAAATCGGAAATACGCCACGGCTTAGTCGGATTCTGGAACGGGCGGAAGCGGAGGCAAACCGCTACAAGAGTGAGAAAATCGGGACAGAGCATTTACTGCTTTCCGTGTTACAGGAAGCGGATTGTATCGCGGTACGTCTTTTAAATACGTTAGGAATTCAGGCAAGAAAGCTGTATTTTGCCACGTTGGAGGCTATGGGAATTGATGCAAACCGGGCGAAGGCGGAGTATGCTACCGGTCAGAGCAGAATGCAGAAAAATGAAAACGGTCAGCTTTTGGAAAAATACAGTAAGGATTTGACGGAAGCTGCAAAAAACGGAAAGCTGGATCCGGTTATCGGCAGGGAAGAGGAAATCGGTCGTTTGATTCGGATACTGAGCCGCAGAACGAAAAATAATCCGTGCCTGGTGGGAGAACCGGGTGTGGGAAAGACCGCGGTGGTAGAGGGCTTAGCCCGCCGGATTGCGGAAGAAAATGTGCCGGAATGTATGGTGAATAAAAGGGTGCTTTCCTTGGATTTGTCTGCCATGGTGGCAGGAACCAAGTATCGCGGTGAGTTTGAAGAGCGCATTAAGAAGGTGATGGAGGAAGCTATTTCCGACGGGAATGTATTGATTTTTATTGATGAGCTTCATACCATTATCGGTGCCGGCGGTGCGGAAGGAGCGTTGGATGCATCCAACATTATGAAGCCGGCTCTTGCAAGGGGAGAGTTCCAAGTAATCGGAGCGACTACCAGAGAAGAGTACCGGAAGTATATTGAAAAGGACGCTGCGTTGGAACGAAGATTCCAACCGGTTGTGGTAGAAGAACCGTCTTTACAGGAGGCGGAAGAGATTTTATTCGGACTTCGGGAAGCTTACGAAGCGCATCACGGAATTAAAATCAGTGACGCAGCCGTAAAGGCAGCAGTAAAGCTGTCGGAGCGTTATATTAACGATCGCTTTTTACCGGATAAGGCCATTGATGTATTAGATGAAGCAGCATCCAAGCTTCGTTTGTCGGAGTTTAACGAAAAAGCAGCAGGTGTGGATAAGAAAAAACAGTTAGCAGCGCTTGAACAGGAAAAGGAACGGTTGTTGCTTGCAGGGGACAGTGAAGGTGCCATTGCGGTAGCAGCAAAACAGAAACGTCTGAAGGCTAAGCTGGAGGCACAGGAAGCCACACAACAGGACCAGCCGGTGCTGGGTGAAGATATGGTGGCAGACGTGATTTCCGCATGGACAAAGGTTCCTCTTCAGAAGTTATGTGAAGAGGAAAGTGAGCGGTTGTTAAAGCTTCCGGATGTTTTACGGAACCGTGTCATCGGGCAGGAGGATGCAGTACTGGCAGTGGCCAGGGCCATTCGTCGTGCCAGAGTGGGATTACAGAATCCGCAACGTCCTATCGGGTCTTTCCTGTTTTTGGGACCGACCGGTGTGGGTAAAACGGAGCTTTCCAAAGCGCTTGCGGAAGCAGTATTCGGCAAGGAAGATGCATTGATTCGCGTGGATATGTCGGAGTACATGGAAAAGCACAGTGTATCCAAAATGATTGGTTCACCGCCCGGTTATGTGGGACATGAGGAAGGCGGTCAGCTAAGCGAGCAGATCCGAAGAAATCCGTATTCCGTAGTGTTGTTCGATGAGTTGGAGAAAGCACACCCGGATGTTTTTAATATTCTGCTTCAGGTGTTGGAAGACGGTCATATTACGGATGCACAGGGAAGAAAGGTCAGCTTTAAGAATACGATTATTATTATGACATCCAATACCGGTGCGGGACGGATTATGGAGCCGAAGAGTCTCGGGTTCTTAAGCAAATCCGATGAGACGGCGGATTATGAGCGGATGCGCGGTGCGGTAATGGAAGAAGTGAAGCACAGCTTTAAACCGGAGTTTTTAAACCGAATTGATGAGACAATCGTATTCCGCACGTTAGGACCGGAAGCATTGCAGCAGATTGCAGGTTTACAGATTGCGGAAGTAGTGAAACGTTGTAAGGAACAGCTCGGTTTGATTGTGAAGCCGGATGCCGCGGTAGCGGATTTCATTGTGAAAAAAGGCGCGGACGAAAAGTACGGCGCAAGACCGATTCGTCGGGCAGTACAGGTTCATATGGAAGACAGGATTGCGGAAGAGGTATTAAGCGGCAAAGTGGCTGCCGGGGATATCTGTACGCTGACAGTACACAAGAAGGAAGACTCCGATGGAGAGGAACTTCGTCTTCGTCGCACCCGAAAAGGGAAGAAATAGTGAAATATTTATGAGCATTTTATGAATCTGTTAAAATTTGTGGAAAATTAAGATGAGTTGTGCTATACTGGTATTGTAACAAATAACAGATGGACGGCTGTTACAGGAGGATAAGATTATGGCAGATTTGATTAGCATTCAGGACAACGGAAAGCTTGCATTCGGGGATTATACGCTTGCTGCTAAGGCAAAGGCAGATGGTTTTGAGTTCGGTGGAGATTTGTATAAAGTAAAGACCTTTCAGGAGATTACGAAGTTAGAGCGTAACGGTATGTTTGCATATGAATCCGTTCCGGGTACCAATGTGGCAGATTTTGCAGCGGATGAGAAAGAACTTTCTTTCACTGTGGAAGGTACCACGGATACGCAGGTGGCACTTGGTTTGGAGCCTGAGCAGGAGTTTAAGCTTTATATTGACGGTACCAATATCGGTAAGATGAAGACCAATCTGGGAGGAAAGCTTGTATTTAGTTTACAGTTAACCGCCGGAAAGAGTTCTGACGTAAAAGTAGTGAAGCTGTAGTTTGTGCGGGGGAGTTATGGCAAAAGGGAAAGCAGTATTTTTTTGTAAAGAATGTGGAATGGAATCGCCGAAGTGGCTCGGACAGTGTCCGGGCTGTAAAGCGTGGAATTCTTTGGTAGAAGCGCCGCAAGCAGGGAAAGGAAAACCTGCTTACGGCGTTTCGCCGTTATCAGTGGCGGAGCCGGTTTTGTTATCCGAAGTGGATACGGGAGAAGAAGAGCGTATGGTCACCGGCATCGGAGAACTGGATCGGGTGCTGGGAGGAGGCATCGTAGTTGGGTCTCTTGTTTTGGTGGGCGGTGACCCGGGCATCGGAAAGTCGACACTGTTGTTACAGATGTGTTATGCTTTGGCAAAAAAAGAACGTAAGGTGTTGTATGTGTCCGGAGAGGAGTCCATCCGCCAAATCCGCATGCGGGCGGACCGGCTTCACGTGACGGACGGCAGTACCCTTTTACTGGCAGAGACAAGCTTAAACAGAGTGGAGGAAACCATACGGCAGATTCTGCCGGAGGTAGTCATTATAGACTCCATCCAGACCATTTACAGAGAAGAAACGGAAGCGACACCGGGAAGTCCGGGGCAGATTAAGGAGGCTACGGCATCCTTGCTTCGTTTGGCAAAGGGGCTGGGTATTACTATTTTCATTATTGGCCATGTGACCAAGGAAGGTGTGGTGGCAGGTCCCCGTATGCTGGAACATATGGTGGATACGGTGTTATATTTTGAAGGAGAAAGTCATATCTCCTACCGCATTTTGCGTGCGGTGAAGAACCGAGTCGGTTCTACCAACGAAATCGGTGTGTTTGAGATGGCAGGTGCGGGACTTCGTGAGGTGAAGAACCCGTCGGAATATATGTTGGAAGGGCGTCCGGAGGATGAGCCGGGGTCTGTGGTGACAGCAGCCATGGAAGGAACCCGCCCGATTTTAGTAGAGGTGCAGGCACTGGTTAGTCCTACCAGCTTCAATATGCCCCGCAGAACCGCGGCAGGCACGGACTATAACCGGGTGACATTACTTATGGCAGTATTAGAGAAGCGTCTGGGGATTTCTCTTGCAGGTTGTGATGCGTATGTGAATGTGGCAGGCGGCATGAAGATTACGGAGCCGTCTTTGGATTTGGCCATTGTACTGGCGCTTTTGTCCAGTTACCGGAATCGTCCGCTTCCGCCAAGAACGGTGGCATTCGGTGAGGTGGGGCTTACCGGTGAAATCCGGGCAGTCAATATGATGCAAGCAAGAATTGCGGAAGCAGAGAAGATGGGCTATCGCACGGTGATTGTACCGAAGAGAAAGAAAGCCGAAGGTGAAAAAAAGAGCGAAGGAATCCAAGTGATAGAGGTGGCAACGGTACAGGATTTGCAATCGGTACTGCGGAATCTGTAAAGTCTGGTGTAGGAGGTTTGGTGTGATGAAAAAGAGAACAAAGATAATGATAGCGGCTTTTTGCACCCTGTTTGTCATCGGTTGCGGAGCGGGTTTGTTCTTACTTAAGAAGATTTCGGCGGCAGGAGGTGTCCGCTATTTATATAATTTAAAACACGATACTGCCGGAATGGGAGAAACGCAGTATCATCCGGAGGCGGAAGCAGGGGCGGACGGTCCGGTGACTTGTACGGAGTTAACAGATCCTTCCGTACTTGGAATTAAGGAAACCATTCGTTTTAAAAAGAGCGGAGAGACCATTGTGTGGGATGAGGATTATGTCTATTCCAGACAAGAACCGATTTTCTTTGATGATGAGGCGCAGATCCCTTCTGTAGAGGGAATGGTTACATTCCGCGGAAATTATAACCGCTCCAAAACCTCTCACGGGATTGCAAAGATTGAGAAAGAAAAGTTTCAGACAGAGTACTGGAGCTATGATACCGGAAAAATCTTAAAATCCAGCGGGACAAGTTATTGGTCCGGTAATGGTTGGACAGGACAGCCTTTGATTGTGTCCTGGCCGGATGAAACGAAGCAGGTGATGAATCTGTATCCGGAAAAGAAGGCAAAAGAGAATTTTACGGAAGTGATTTATTCCGGCATGGACGGCTATATTCATTTCCTTGATTTAGAAGACGGCAGCGAAAGCCGGGATGCCATTCATATCGGTATGGTATTTAAGGGAACTGCTTCTCTGCATCCGTCGGGAATCCCGATGCTGGTGCTTGGCTCCGGAGATGCCCAGACCGGTCTCTTTGGGGAAAATGTAAGCCCGCGAGCGTATATTTACAGTTTGATTGACGGAAGTAAGTTGTATGAGTTCGGGTTTAATGATGAGATGGCTCCTCGAACCTTCCATGCCTATGACAGTTCTCCGATTTTTCATGTGGCCACGGATTCGCTGATTTATCCGGGAGAAAACGGTGTATTGTATACGGTGAAGCTGAACACGGCGTATGATGAATCGGCAGGAACTCTAGCGGTTTCGCCGGAACATGTGGCAGATTATACTTATTCTACCGCCCGGGCCACCGAAGAGGCATTTACCTGGGGAATGGAAAATTCCGCGGTAGTAAACGATAATTATTTGTATGTAGGCGACAACGGCGGTGTATTTTACTGCCTGGATTTAAATACCATGTCCATGGTATGGGCACAGGATGTGTACGGTGATGTGAATTCGTCTCCGATTTTCTCCAAAGAAGAGAACGGAAATTATATTTATCTGGCTACCACTCTTACGGAGGCTACATTGGATGAACATTCCATGGGAGAAGCAGCGATTTACAAGTTAAATGCGGCGAACGGAAGCGTGGTTTGGAAAAAGCCTTTTGAGTGTCACAATGTAGACGGTGTGGAAGGCGGCATTCTTGCTACCGGTATTTTGGGCGAAGGTGCCATCGAAGGTCAGGTGATTTACTCTGTATCCCGCAGCCCGAAGCTTTCTTCCGGCTATCTTGTTTCTCTTGATACAAAGACGGGGGAAGTGGTTTGGCAGACAGAGCTTGAAAATTATGCGTGGAGTTCTACGGTGGCGGTGACTTCTCATATCGGTGCCGTGTATTTGGTACAGTGTTGCTCCGACGGTTCGGTGCTGTTATTAAATGCGGGAAACGGAATGTTACTGGATTCGATTTCCCTTCATACGACACTGGAGGCTACACCGGCAGTATTCGGAAATACGGTGGTGGTAGGCACGAGAGATGAACGAATCGTGGGAATTACACTGAAATAAGCGGAGGTTGGTATGAAAACTAGGAAAATCAGTCTTTGGACGGTGGTGATTCTGGCGGCTCTGATGGTGATTCTGGCAGCGGCAGGATTTGCAAAACCGGATGCGAAGGGACAGGGATTCACTTCAACAGCGGACATTAAGGGTAGTGTGATGGCAGGAATTGCAGCGGCACGTATGCCGGAGGAAAATGCGGAAGTTTTGTTCGAAACCATTCTCGGAACCAAGCTTTCCGGTTATCGGGATGCGGAAAGCATAGCAGGTCTTCTGTATGAGCTTCGCAGCGGCAGAGCGGACGTGATTTGTTGTCCGGACGTAACGGCGGAGTATTTGCTTCGTACGGAAGAAGGTTTAAAGAGGCTTACGGCACCGGAGGATACGTCAAACGGAGTGGAAGGAGGCGGACGCCTTTCCTTTGCTCTGGCTTTGCGAAAGGAAGAAAGTTCGTTGTGTGAAGAACTGAATGCGGCCATTAGTGAGCTGGAAGAAGACGGGACGCTTAAGGCGCTTTCCGTGGCGTATGCGGAAGCGAATGTGCCTCTTGATTTATATGAAAAGAAAGTTCATGGAAAAAAGACCTTTTATGTAGGGGTAACGGGAACGCTTCCGCCTTTGGATCGATACGATGAAGACGGAATCCCGTGCGGATATTCCGTTGCATTATTGGAGGAACTGGGAAAAAGGACCGGATATCGGTTTGTGCCGATACCGATTGCAGTAGAGGATTCCTTTACGCTACTGAAAAGCGGGAAGGTGGATTTATTGTTTGCTTACGGAACCGGTCGGAATACCACACCGGGTGAGAAGGATTATTTGGTAACAAAAGGGTATTATACCATGCAGGAATACGCATATCTTACGTTGGAATAGCAATGCCGGCGGTTGGAAAGGAAAAGAATCGGAGGGTTTTACGGGATGATACGGAATATTTATGATGCGATTTATAACAATTTAATCGGTGGCGGTGCTTATATACGGATTATAAAAGGATGCGTGTTCACTATACTTATATTTGTGCTTGCACTTTGTGTGGCGGCATTGTTGGCAGCGGGGCTGTCCTTTCTTCGGACATCTGAAAAGAAAGGGCTTAAAAACCTGGGGATTGCCGTAAGCTTTTTGACAAAGGCAACACCGCTTTATTTGGCTTTGTTACTTTGGTATTATACGTTCCTCGGCGGAATGCATCGGGGTGGTCTGCTGATTTCCGTTATTGTCTTCGGTTTTTATGGCGGCGGACATTTGGCGGATATTATTTCCAGAGCTATTACAAAGGAAAGTGTTCGCAGAACCGCGGCGGTAAATCGTAGGGCAAGAAGAGAGTTTTTCTCGGCGCTGCTTCCTTTTGTAACCGAGCAGTCTTTGTTTGAAATTAAACGTCTGGTTTGCATTCTGCTTCAGATGTCTTCTTTAGCAGGACTTATCGGGGTGAAGGATTTGGCACAGGTGATGCTGGACAATGGGCTCCGGACCCAGGCTCCGTTTTTTGCACTGTTTTGTGCTGTGATATTCTATTTGTTGTTGCAGCTTCTGATTGAGGCATTGTTTTCCTATGCGGGAAAGCGCCTGACCGGGGAAGAAGAGGAAGCGTAAACAGGGTTGGTATATTTTTCGGACAGACCTCATAGGCTTATAAAAAAGGATTGTCCGGAGGGATTATGAAAAAGAAATTCTATTTTCTGACAGCGGTACTCCTTTGTGTGGTACTGCTGTTTTTTTGGAAAGAAAAGA
Organism: Lachnospiraceae bacterium; assembly: GCA_017465475.1. Lineage (GTDB taxonomy): Bacteria > Bacillota > Clostridia > Lachnospirales > Lachnospiraceae > SIG307. The sequence goes on along the minus strand of JAFTWC010000010.1, from coordinate 4,253 downwards.
GTGGCCTTTGGCCGGGAAAAGAGTCGGAAGGAAAGGGAACGGGAGCGCCTACCGGCACTGCAGCACCGGAGCAAGAGGAACCAAAGATATTAAAAAACGTATGGATTCTTTCTTCAACCGAAAATGGAATCGCCTTTTTCTTTGACGGGAAAGAGCAGACGTTTCCTACCAAGGGAAGACTGCAGGAATTTCCTAAAGATTGCGTGGGGGATTTGACTATACAGAATGGGGAGATTACTGCATTATTGTTAAAACCGGACAAGGTTACGGCAAAGGTTTTACGGGTGGATGAAGGCGAAATTGAGCTGGAAGGCTACGGTGTACTTCCTCTTTCGGAGGATTTTTCCGTATACCGTTTATATGATGGTGTGGAAGAAGAGCCCACAGGAAAACTTTTGGTGGGTTCCTCCGGAAATGAATTTGTAATGGAAAACGGAGTGGTGTGTGCGTCTTTATTACGGAGTAAACCGGAATTTAAGAAGATTCGTGTGGTCATCGGTACGGAAGGGTATGAAGGATATTTCCATGAAACGGTGGAAGTGACGGCAGATTGCGCCTATACGGTAATTTGCGGAGAGGAAAAGGAAGAGTTTCAGGCGGGGGAAGTATGCCGGTTTACAAAGAAGTCCTTTCGGGAAAACAGTGACAGAAGGGTAATTGTTCCGGAAAAAACGGATGGGAAGATTACGTTTTGCAACCTGAAACGGTCAAGCGGTGCGCCTTCTTATCGGGGAAGCTTGGAGATAGAAGGAAGAGACGAAGGACTTTTGGTAGTAAATGAGGTGACGTTGGAGGAATACCTGTATGCGGTACTCCCCAGTGAGATGCCTTCTGATTTCGGAACCGAGGCGTTAAAGGCCCAAGCAATTTGTGCCAGAAGTTATGCTTACATGGAACTTTTGGCAAACCGATATGCCGGATACGGAGCCCATGTGGATGACAGCGTAGCCTGTCAGGTGTACAACAATACAGGAGAAACCGAAGCAGCAGTACTGGCAGTAAAGGACACCCATGGGCAGGTGCTGTATTATGAGGGGGAGATTGCCCAATGTTATTATTTTTCCACATCCTCGGGACATACCGCATCAGCGGCAGATGTTTGGGAAAATGCGGAGGCGGAAGCGTACCTTCCGGCCAAGGAAACGCCGTATGATAGAAAAAGTCCCTGGTATCGTTGGCAAACCTTTCTTTCTCTGAACTCTTTGACGGAACGGGTAGAGGATGCCTTAAAAACGAGATATCAAGTGGTTCCGGAGCAAATTTTGACCTATGACGGGAATCGAGGAGAATTTGTCAGTAAACCCATAAAAGATGTGGGAAACATAAAAAGTATGCAGGTGTACACCCGGGGAGAAAGCGAGATTGCCACAGGGTTACTTGTTGTGGGGAGTAAGGGAGTATTTTTGGTAAAAAATGAGTATAATATACGTACTGTACTGGCACCGGCAAAGGAGACCATATACCGGGAAAACGGCGAGTCGGTGGCAGGAGCGAAGCTGCTTCCCAGTGCGTTTGTGACCTTGCAAAAGGGGACTTACGAAGAAGAAACAGGCTATCTTGTGACCGGAGGCGGCTACGGACACGGTGTAGGGATGAGTCAGTGCGGTGCGGACACTATGGCGCAGGAAGGATATTCCTGTGAAGAGATTATAGAAGAGTATTATCCGGGAACGGAAATCGGTTTTATTTATGAGGGATAATAGGAAAGGGAGAGAATATGGGAAAGGCCGGTTACGCATTGCTGAAAGTGTTTTTGACGAAGCTTCGAAAAGATAATGTGTCGGCATTTGCGGCACAGACGGCCTTTTTCGTGATTCTGTCTTTTTTGCCCTTTCTTATTTTCTTGATTTCTTTAGTGAAGTTTTTTCCTATCGGTGAGGAACGGTTGCTTTCTATGGTACAATCCGCATTCCCGACCGCAGTGCATGATTTTATCGGGGGCCTCCTTTTGGAAGCAAGGCAAAAAGCGCTGGGGACGGTACTTTCTGTTTCGGCAGTAGCGGCGTTGTGGTCGGCCTCTAAAGGGGCATTAGCAGTGATTCGGGGACTGAACGGTGTATATGGGAACGAGGAAACAAGAAATTATATTACTCTTCGATTGTTGGCATTCGGCTATACATTGGTATTTGCCTTGGTTCTTATATTAGTGTTGGTGGCATTGGTGTTCGGCAACCGGATATCTGCGTACATTCAAAGTAATTTTCCTGTCACTTCTCAAGGGATATTTTTTGCAATCGGATTGCGGGTAGTGGTCTCTTTTTTTGTGTTGACCGAAGTGTTTTTTCTTACGTATGTATATGTTCCGGGACGTAAGCCGAAGCGAATGCGGGAGGAACTTCCGGGAGCGGCTCTTAGCGCTACAGGATGGTTGGTTTTTTCTTTTCTGTTTTCTGTTTATATTGATCATTTGGGGAGATTTTCCGCTATGTACGGAAGTTTGACGGCAGTCGTGTTGTGTATGATGTGGCTCTATGTTTGTATGTATATTATGTTTGTAGGAGCAGAAGTGAATGTGATGCTGTCGGAAGATATTCTGCAAAAGGAATGGTTTCGGTTTTTGGAAAGTTTTAGAAGGAAACGAGAATAAGATTGTGCTTCCCGTCAATACTGTAAGTAAAGCGAGGAAAGGACGGCAGGTGAAAATGAAGAAGAAAAAAACGATTGTGTTGGAAGAGTTATCTGCAGAAGAGTTGGTGAAGTATGAGATTGCAAAGGAGCTGGGGCTGTTTGACCGGGTGATGAAGGATGGCTGGGGGTCTCTTTCCGCAAAGGAAACGGGGCGCATCGGCGGAATATTGGCGCGAAGAAGAAAACAAGAGAAGTCGGCGGAAGAGTAGCCGGTGAATAAAAAATGGGATGAAGGAGAGCTGTTGTACGAGGTACAATGGCTCTTTTTTGCTTTATAGGAAATTACGCAATTTCCTATAAAGTAAAAACGCTTCGCTGTGTGCGAAAATGCAGTCTGCTCGGAATCTTCGGATAGACTCACCAAATTAAGAAGGATTCATATGATAGAGTACAGTATTCGGAGAAGAAAGGAGTTTGCAATGAATCAATACAGAAACTATGGGAACTACGGAAATAACATGCGAATGATGCAGCAGAATCGTGGCTACGGAAAGCCGGAGAAAGATTGCGGATGTGTAAAAACGGAAGTAAAACATGAGCAGGATTGCGGTTGTAAAGAGAAAGAAGATGTGATGTCCGCAATGGATTGCGATTGCATGCAGAAACACGAACACATGAAGCCGGATTGCGATTGTCACGAGGCTGTGTGCGGGTGTACGGTAGAAGCTATGTACCGGGAAATGAAGCAAGGCGGCGGAATGTGCTGCGAAAGCGATATGCCGGGAAAGGCGCTGGCCATGGCTTATGTACCGTGGCAGAGCTGGGGAAAACTGTATGAAATCTGTGAAGGGTTTGCTGCCGGTACGATTTTTAAAGAATTAAATTTAGAGTTCTATGGAAGGAGATGTAACTGAGATGGGCGCAGAAAAAGACAGAATGAAATTGATTCACAAGATAAGTGAAGCCAGCTTTGCTATGGATGAGGCACGCCTGTTTCTGGATACACATCCGGACTGCAAAGAAGCATTGGCATATTACCGAAATATGTGTGCGGTAAGAGAGAAAATGGTAAAGGAATATACGGCTTGTTACGGACCGATTTCTTCCTATGACTGTTTTTGCGATGATTGTTGGAAATGGGTAGAGTATCCGTGGCCGTGGGAAGGAGAGTGTAAGTAATGTGGAGTTATGAAAGAAGATTGCAGTATCCGGTAAATATCAAACAGACTAACCCGAAGCTTGCGATGGTCATCATGAGCCAGTTCGGCGGACCGGACGGAGAATTGGCAGCTTCCATGCGTTACCTTTCCCAGCGTTATGCCATGCCGTATCGTGAAGTGGCAGGAGTACTGACGGATATCGGCACCGAAGAACTTGCTCATATGGAGATTATTTCCGCCATCATTCACCAGCTGACCAAGAATCTGACTCCGGAGGAAATTGCAGCATCCGGCTTTGATAAGTACTATGTAGACCATACCTTGGGACTTTGGCCGCAGGCGGCCGGCGGGGTTCCGTTTACGTCTACCTTCTTCCAGTCGAAGGGCGATCCGATTACGGATTTGACGGAGGATATGGCAGCGGAACAGAAAGCACGTACCACCTACGACAACATTCTTCGTTTGGTACACGACCACGATGTATGTGACCCGATTCGTTACCTGCGCGAGAGAGAAATTGTGCAT
>JAFTWC010000051.1 GCA_017465475.1 Lachnospiraceae bacterium | reverse complement strand
CGGAAGGTGTATACCATTGTATTTTACGAGCAAAGCACGGAAGAATTCAAAGCCTACGGGGAGATTTTTACCCATCACGCCGGAATGGCCTGCGATAGTGGATTAGAATTAAACTTTTTACAGGAATTCTATCTGGTTGCCCTTGACGTTTTCCGCGAAAGCGAGTATGCTAAATGTAGAGACCCGAAGGACCGTCTGGCAGGATGGCTATCCTTTTTCTGTACCGAAACTACAGAAGATGCGGAAGCGCTTTGTTTGATTTATCCTTGGCTTTCGGAGCTCTATGCAGAGATGGCGGAGTTTGGGCGAAAGCCGGAGGAGTTGATGACGATGTTTTCAGAGATGCTACGGGAGATGGACCGCAATACCATTCGGTATATGGTGGATGATATGAAGGAGAAAATCGAACTGGGCAAAATTGAAAATGCCAAGTTGGAAGAGCAGATTGAAAGAGGAAAGGCTGAAAAAGCCGAATTAGAAGAAGCTGTTAAGAAGGGAAAGGTCGAATTATCAGCAATAGAAAGTAAACTGACAGAAGCTAAGTCCGAGTTGACGGAAACCAAGTCCGAACTGACAGAAGCTAAGTCCGAACTGACGGAAACCAAGTCCGAACTGACGGAAACCAAGTCCGAGTTGACGGAAACCAAGTCCGAGTTGACAGAAACCAAGTCCGAGTTGACAGAAACCAAGTCAATACTTGCTGAAAAAGATGCCGAAATTGTCCGGCTGAAAGCTCTCCTGGCTGCGAATTCCTAATTGTACAATAACAACAATTGCATTTTTAAAGCCTGCCGCTTACGCGACAGGCTTTTTCATTTCCCTATTCTTTTCCCTTTGGCATTTTATAGGTCGGTACAATCTCCCGAACCATTTGCCGTACCTCGCCGGTTTCCTCGTACACGGCATCTTTTAATACATCCAGGCTTTCAAAAAAGGCATCGTCTTCCATCTCAATCGGCTTTGCCACAGAGATACGATCATTGGCAGTTTTCGCCAGGCCTTCCTCTTCCATCAGACGCTCTTCGTATAACTTTTCTCCCGGACGAAGTCCCGTGTATTCAATCATAATGTCCTCATTCGGTACATAGCCGGACAAACGAATCAGATTTTTCGCCAAGTCCACAATTTTCACCGGTTCTCCCATATCCAACACAAAGATTTCTCCGCCGTGGGCGAATGCTCCTGCCTGCAGCACCAAAGACACCGCCTCCGGTATGGTCATAAAGTAGCGGATAATGTCCGGGTGAGTCACCGTCACCGGGCCACCTTCCCTAATTTGCTGTTTAAACAACGGGATCACACTGCCGTTGCTTCCCAACACATTTCCGAACCGCACTGCCACAAACTCGGTTTGGGAGCGTCTGCTGTAGGCTTGTACAATCATTTCGCAGATACGCTTGCTGGCTCCCATGATGTTGGTAGGATTTACCGCCTTATCGGTAGAGATGAGCACAAAACGTTCCACACCGTACCGATCTGCTGCCTGCACGGTTTTTAACGTTCCGAATACGTTGTTTTTGATTGCCTCGTTCGGACTGTCTTCCATCAACGGCACATGTTTGTGAGCCGCCGCGTGGAACACAATATTCGGAAGGTATTGTTCAAAGATGGCATTCATACGGTTGGTGTTTCGCACCGATGCAATGAGCACCACCAAATTTAATTTCGGATACTTACGCTTTAACTCCTGTTGAATCTCATAGGCATTGTTTTCATAAATATCTACAATTACAAGCTGCTTCGGCCCTGCCGCTGCAATCTGTCTGCACAGCTCACTACCGATGGAACCGCCGCCTCCGGTGACAAGCACTACCTGGTCTCCCAGATAGCTCACGATTTCTTTTAGTTCTACCGTTACCGGCTCTCTTCCCAACAAATCCTCAATATCCACATGACGGAGCTGGCTGACACGCACTTCCTTATTTACAAGCTGATATACTCCCGGAAGAGTTTTTAAATCACATCCGGTTTCGTTACATATTTTTGCGATGTCCGCGATGGTCTTTTTGGATACCGACGGCATGGCAATAATGATTTCATCAATCTGATACTGAGCCGCAGCCTGTACGATTACTTCCCGGCCGCCTACGATGCGGCACCCTTGTATGGTACGCCCTTTTAAGGATACATCATCATCAATAACACATTCTACATGCTTATGCAAATGGTCACTGGTCTTAAGCTCACGAATCAACACATCCGCCGCCGCTCCTGCACCTACCACCATTACTCTGGAAATTTCCGTTCCGCGACGTCCGTCTATCAGTTTCTTTTTCATCCGTCTGACTGCCCGGTAAAAGAACCGGGTTACCACCGTCACACAAACCAACACTCCGGCATATAAAAACCAATAACTGCGAGGCATCCGTACGCCCGCAAGAGTCATTCCGAAAAATTGCAGCGCAGTCACTGTCACCGTTCCCAGAATAATCTGTTGCAGCTCATACATTCCGGCATACTGCCATACACTATGATACAACCGGAAAAACCAAAACACCACCAGGACTGTCAATACATTCGGCACCAGTGTCTGCCACACATTTTCCAAATACGGCTCTTGTATCTCCTGAAAGGACAGGTTAAAACGAAGTAATAGTGCCACCACCGATGCCACCAGTACCGACCCTGCATCCAGTACCATAAACAGCAACTGACGCAATATTAATTCTTTGTCATGAACTCGTTTCCCTTTCATCTTCTGTCCCTCTCTTACCGTCTTTCTGCAACATTCTGTCACATTTCACCGACACGTGCCTTTCTTTTTTACCGCAAGTGCCCCAAAATACAAATCTACTGTTCTCTATCTTATCATGATACCGAGAAAATAGCAAGTTTTACCCCTCGCTGTTTCTGACGCATCCGCTACATCCGCCGCATCCCGTGCTAACGCGGCTGCCGTTCTCATCAAAGGCATAGACTTCTACTCCGCCGCCCCCTCGCAGGTAGTCTCCGATGGAATCTAACAAACACACTGCCTGAGCCGCAATTCCTTCTCCGCTTCCGGTAAAGCCCAACCCCTCTTCCGTAGTTGCTTTTATATTTACCTGACTGACTGCAATGCCAAGGGCATTTGCAATGTTTTCCCGCATATCGGAAAGATAGGGTGCAAACTTCGGTGCCTGGGCAATAATAGTTGCATCGATATTTCCTACCAAATAATGTTCTTCCGCCAAAAGGTCTGCCACCTTCTTTAATAGCACCATGCTGGAAATTCCGCTGTAAGCCGGATCCTTATCCGGAAAATGCTTTCCGATATCTCCCAAAGCTGCCGCTCCCAAAAGCGCATCCATAATAGCATGTAACAATACATCCGCATCCGAATGTCCCAAAAGTCCCTTCTCATACGGAATTGCCACTCCGCCCACAATCAAGGCTCTGTTTTCCACCAGACGGTGTACGTCATATCCTGTTCCAATTCGCATAACTGCCTCCTTCTGTCCATCTGTATTCCGTTCCGAATAGTCCGTCCCCTCAGACTTCCCTAATATTTTTCCAAAACTTCCCGCAAATACGCCTCAAAAGCAGACGGTATCGCATAGGTATCTTTTAACTCCTGCGTAGTTACAAATCTCCATGACTCATCTGTTTGAACCGAAACCGCTTCATCTGCTTCAATCCAAATGCCCTTCATGTGCCACTCCACATGAGAAAAGATATGTTTCGCATTTTTCCCTTTTTTCACCTTACCTTCTGCCTCTTCCGTTATATACTGTCGGAGTATTTCCTGCAAAAGGGTTCCTTCCTCTGTTATCTTTTCCTGTTCCGCAAGCACGTTGGGAAACTCCCACAAGCCTGCCAGCAGTCCCTTCTTCGCTCTTCTGTGAATCAGCACTTTTCCGTCCTGACACACCAGATACACAAGTCTATTTTCAATCCGACGTTCTTTCTTCCCGGACTTTATCGGAAGCTCCGTTTCTCTTCCTGCATGGAATGCTTTACACAAGTGCATCACCGGACACTGTTCACACAAGGGCTTTCCGTTTGGCAAGCACACCGTAGCTCCCAATTCCATCAAAGACTGATTAAAATCCCCGCTTTGCGCCGGCATAATCGCAGTTAAATCCTCTTTTAACTTCCGTTTTGTCTGTTCTTTTGCAATATCCTCTTCATTGCAAGCCACTCTGCTCATTACCCGCAGTACATTTCCGTCCACCGCCGGATAGGGAAGCCCGAAGGCAATAGAAGCAATGGCCCCGGCGGTATAATCTCCGATGCCCGGCAGCGCCCGTATTGCTTCATAGTCTGCCGGCATCTCTCCGCCATATTGCTTCGTCAATACCCGGGCCGCTTTTTGCATATTGCGGACACGGTTATAATACCCCAGTCCTTCCCAAAGCTTTAACAGCACTTCTTCCTCTGCTTCTGCCAAAGCTTTCACATCCGGAAGTCGGGTAAGAAACCGGTCATAATACCCTTTCACCGCTTCTACTCTGGTCTGTTGTAACATAATCTCCGATACCCATACATGATACGGTGTCGGTTCCTCCCGCCAGGGCAGAATCCTTCGGTTATACTCATACCAGTGTAAAAGATACGGTATCGTTTCAGCATAGAGTTTCCGGCATTCTGAGCGTTCGGGATTTATTTCCGTAGTTTGTATCTCCATCATTTCAGATCAATCCTTTATTCCTCTTTCTTTGCTCCGTAATCCACAAAACTGATGTTTAAATCCGCATTTCCTTTAATACCGTTTACAGTACCCGATGCAGTGTACTGCCACATGGTAAAATCATACGGATAGTATATCTCATCCCCGTAGTAAGCATACCAGAAATCATAGTCCGAAAGCTGTGCCATATCAAGCTTTAGAACAGACCAACGGGTATTGGCATACAACATCGGCGTGTAACCTGCTGCTTTGATTCCCTCCAAAAAGGCCTTTGCGCAGGCAGTCCGCACTTCACGGGAAAGCACATTGGCCCGGGCTGCTTTATAACTGGTAATAGCTTCCGTGTCGTATACCACCGGCCAGGTAATGTCATATTCTTTCAGGTTGTCGATTACAAATTTCGCCTCTTCTTTAGCCTCTTCCACCGTCGTTGCCTGGGTGAAGAAATATACACCCACATCAATGCCGGCCTTTTTGGCACCTTCTGCGTTTTGCTTAAAGTACGGATCCAATTCACAGGTTCCCTTGCTTCCCATTCCTCGGAATCCCAAGCGAATCATGGCAAATTCCACACCGTCTGCCGCCACCTTGTCCCAGTCAATGGTTTCCTGATATTTCGATACATCCACGCCTTTTAAGGTAACCGTTGTTCCTGCTTCCTGATAACTGTATTCACCCTTCTCAGACTTTACAAAACTCTCTTTTTGGTATGCATGCTTCGGTACATCGTCCCGTACCGGTATCAACAGCTTTTCACCCAAATCTCCGGTGATTGTGATTCGCTCTTTATCCGCCTCTTCTTTGGATACGCCCCGGAGAACCGCCGTCTTTCCTACATCGGCATAGTCTTCTTCCCCATAGGCATAAAACTCCAGGGAAGTCAGCTTATATGCATTGTCAGAAAGCGTCAGCTTTCCCACTGTCTTTCCAAGATAAGTTCCGTTGGACACCACATAGGAATCAAACCGCAGCCCGTTCCGCTCCAAGGTGTACACAAGACCTTCATCTGCTTTCGGCACATAATCCGTCATTTCAAACGCCCCGTCTCCTTTCGGTACGGAAAACAGATACGGAACTCCTTGCGCGGAAGCATCCAAGCGTAATTCATTTCCTTCTTCCGTAAACGCTCCCACATCCAAAAGCATGGCCAGTTCCATATCGTAAGGAACAATCTGATGCTCCGCCAGAGTTTTTACATCAAGTAAATGCAAGCCGCCTTTCGTTTCATTTTCAAAATATACGTACTGTTCCTTCCCCAGCCCGTTGTGTACATTACGATCAAAACACAGCTTTTCCGGCACATCAAAGGAATAGTTCCAAAAATAGACTGCTCGTTCCGTCGGCGTTTCCAAATAAATATACTTTTCTCCGCTCTCCGGAACTTCGTTTAAATAATAGGCTCTAAGCCCCTGGCCTTCTATGCAGACATATTCTTTTCCGGACAATTCCGTTACGGATGCCCGGTATCCTGTCGGCAAATTCCATGCCGCCACTGTTTCTTCTGCCTGCTCCAAATAGCGTTTCACTACCGGGGCCGGTGTCACGTCACCTTCCTGCACACCGTCGGTTCCTTCCTGACCGCCTGCCGATTCTCCTGTTACTCCGAACACTTCTGCCACTCCCGGCAACCGTCTTTGCAAAAAGGCATCCACTGAATCCTTGGCTCCTGTAAAAAAGCTTCCCACAGGTCCGGCAAACAAATACAAAAGCACCAGAAGTAAAAGCGCTCCAAGGACATGGAACAGTGCAATCAGCCAGCCACGCTTCTTCCCGGACTTTTTCTTACCATCCGATATACCTTCCGTGGTTTCAATTTGTGGCTCATCCTGCATTTTTTCTGCATCCTGTGCTGCCTGTTCCGCCACTGCTTCCTGCTTTCGTGTCAGTTCCATAAGCTCACCCTCGGAAAGTCCGGCCTCTGCCATATACTCAAAATAAATACCGTAACGATTGTTGTAATGTTTGTAATATGGTGTAAACAAAAGCTCGCCGTCCGCATCGGTTCCGGATAAAAAGAAAGCAAGCTTTCCATCCGCTTTCACAAAATTCTTACGGCAATTTGCAAACCATTCCCGCACGCTGACATCTTTTACAAGAATCTCTTCTCTCACGGACACCGTTTTAGTCGGAATGGTCACATTAACGCCGGTCAGCTCTGTTGTCATTTCTCTCTGTCCCAGGTCGGCAGCCAAAACAAACGGGCCGTAGGTCATAGCGGCACTGTACGGCTCATCCGGAAGCGGATGTACTTTCACCTCCGGGAAAAAACGAAGTACAATCTGTTGCTCCGGTTTCCACGTCCGTTCCAAAAGAATATAGCCCTTTTGCACCGCATAATCCGTCGGTTCTCCGTCTATGGTAAGTTCAAACCGGTGTCCGGTCCAGTCCGGCACACGGAATGCCAATGTAAGGTGTTTCTCTTCTTCCATCGTAAGAGTAAATACGCTGCAATCAAAGAAATCCAGGCTCGTCTTTTGTATTAAATTTAGATTTAATTTCTTAGAATTCAATGTAGAGCTCAAGTAAAGGTTCACATACAGCTTGTTTTCTTCCATATGATACACAGAACCGTTCAGTTTCGTAAAGTTCTCCATTCCCGTGCCGGTACAGCACCAGAAATTATCAAACGGAGTACTGTATGTTTTAAAATATCCGGCTTTCATCGGTTGAAAATACATGGTCATGCCGGTTTCCGGATTCTGAGACCCCAAAATCGCATTCAGGAAAGTCCTCTCATAAAAATCCATGTATCGCTTTTCCCCGGTGGTCAAAAACAACCCTTCTGCCAGCTTTAACATGTTATAAGTGTTACAAGTCTCGCAATTGCACTGGGTACGTTCCTTTCCGATGGTTCCCGGCATACGGAAATGTTCCCACTCGCTGTTGCCGCCGGTTATATAGGTATGATGTTTCGTCACAATATCAAAGAAAGACTTTGCCGCATCAAAATATAATTCTTCCGATTCACCAAATATCTTATAGCGATTCAATGCCCCCAAAAACTTAGGAATCATGGTGTTGGCATGTTTTCCGGAAAGCACATCTTTTCCTTCTGCCACCTGCCGGAATAATTCCGTCTCATCAAACTTTGCCGCAGCCTCCGCAAATTCCTTTCGTCCCGTTTCCTTATACAATTCATACAAGCAGTCATTCATTCCGCCGTATTCCACCATAAGAACCCGTTCCCGCACCTCATCCGTCCAGGTCATGGTACGCTCATACACCCACATGCCAAGCTTTACCGCCACCTCCAATGCCTGAGGACGCTTGCCGAGGCGATAAGCCGAAAGAAGTCCCGCCAGTATTTTGTGCATGGTATACCACGGCACCCACGCAGGCTCCCCTCGTTCCACACGATCAAACAGTTCTTCCGGAGACGCAAATAAAAATCCGTTCTCCCTCTGGCATTCCGCCAACTGCTTTATTATATAATCCAAACGTTCTTCCATATCTTTTGCGCCGGTGGACGCAAACAACTGGGACAAGGCTGTCATATAGTGCCCCAACGTATGTCCCGCAATTTCCGCATCTTCCCAGCCACCCGGATAACGTTCTGCCTTTTTTTCTAATCCTGCCGTCTCCAAAAAGCCGGCCAGCAACCTGTCAGCCTCTATTTTACGCAGATACTCCTGCTCTTTACGAAATGCATTTTCCAAAACCGGGTCATTCAGTTCCACTGTATTTAATGCAAATTTTTGAATCAGCATAGCAGACTCCTTTCCTCATTTGAAACACGCAGTCAGACTGCCCCTAAAACACAAACGAAGCGGACAAAACTCGACACTTGTCCATATTAATCATACTATACCAATTACATGTGGCAAAGTCGTGGCAACCCCAAATTTTGTCGCTACACTTCACCGTCTGTCTGCAAAAATGTCTGAATCCATGCAGTTCTTTGTTCAATCCACCCAAGCAATGCTTCTGCCGCCTCCTTATGGGTATCGTAAACTGCTCCGTAGCTGAAATTTCCCATGTCACCGAAACCTCCGAATGCTCCGCCCTCCGGCATCTGCCAATCCCCGAAGTTTCCGAAATCTCCGAACGCTCCGTCCTCCGGCATCTGCCAATCCCCGAAGTTTCCGAAATCTCCGAACGCTCCGCCTTCCGGCATCTGCCAATCCCCGAAGTTTCCGAAGTCGCCGAAGTTCTCTCCTTCAGGCATTTGACAATCACAGAAGTTTCCTAAGCCGCCGAAGTTCTCTCCTACCTGCATCTGACAATCAACGAAATT
>JAFTWC010000009.1 GCA_017465475.1 Lachnospiraceae bacterium | reverse complement strand
TTGTATATATTATATGCACGAAGCTGTTCGGACTTTCCGGGGGAGAGCTTTCAAATTTGCAAATCGGCATTTGTAACGGAATTGCATGGGTGGTTGCTGTGACTTTTGCCTTTATCACCAATAAGTTGTTTGTGTTTGAGAGTAAAAGTACCGAAAAGAGTCTTTTACTGGTGGAGGCGGCAAAGTTTTACGGTGCCCGCGTCTTTTCCGGTATCTTTGAGATTTTGTTACCCAGCGGTCTCATTGCAATCGGTTTGAATCAGGCGGTGTTCGGTGTGGAAGGTGCCATAGCGAAGGCGATTACAAGTGTTGTGGTTATTGTGATGAACTATGTGTTAAGCAAGCTGTTTGTGTTCCGCAAGGAGAAAAAGTAGTACAAAGGATTGCTGTGAAAGGAGAGCCCCACGGGGCGATACAATAAAGATGAGAGATTTGTTTGCAATAAAGGGTATGGTAACGGTAAAAAAGGGCGAGGCAAGAAGCCTTAAGGCAGGCGGCCTTTGGATTTATGATAATGAAATCGATACCATTACCGGTGCTATAGAAGACGGTGAGTTGGTACGTGTCAATGACTTTGACGGTTTTGTACTGGGGACGGGGTTTCTGAACCGCAAGTCCAAACTGACCGTAAGAATGCTGACAAGAGACAAGGACGCGGAGATTAATGAAGAATTCCTTGAAAAGAGAGTAAGAGCAGCTTGGGAGTATCGGAAAAAGACGGTGGATACAAGCAGCTGTCGTTTGATTTTCGGGGAAGCGGACTTTTTGCCGGGCTTAGTTGTGGACAAGTTTTCCGATGTGTGCGTGGTGCAGTCTTTGGCTCTTGGGATTGACCGGTTAAAGCCGGTGATTTTAGAGGCACTTACGAAGGTGCTGGCAGAAGACGGTATTTCCCTTCGGGGCATTTACGAGCGCAGTGATGCCAAGGTCAGAGAGCAGGAAGGCATGGAGCGTTTTAAGGGCTTTCTTACGGAGCCTTTTGATACGGAAGTAGAGATTGTAGAAAACGGCGTAAAGTATCTGGTGGACATTGCAGATGGTCAGAAGACCGGATTTTTCTTAGACCAGAAGTATAACCGCCTTGCGGTGCAGAAGCTTTGTAAGGATGCGAAGGTATTGGACTGCTTTACCCATACCGGTTCTTTTGCTTTAAATGCGGGAATTGCGGGAGCAGCAAGTGTTCTTGGAGTGGATGCTTCGGAGCTGGCCACGGAGCAGGCAAGAAAGAATGCGGAATTAAACGGCCTGTCCGATACCGTAAAATTTCAGTGTGCGGACGTGTTTGAACTTTTACCGGAACTGGAACGTGCCGGCGAGCAGTTTGACGTGGTGATTTTGGACCCGCCGGCCTTTACCAAGTCCCGGAACTCCGTGAAAAATGCGGTGCGTGGCTACCGTGAAATTAACATTCGTGGGTTGAAGCTGGTGAAGGACGGAGGCTACCTTTGCACCTGTTCCTGCTCCCACTTTATGACACCGGAGCTCTTTACGGAAACCATTGCTCAGGCGGCAAGAGATGCCCATGTGCGTCTCCGTCAGGTGGAGTATCGTACTCAGGCAGCGGACCATCCGATTTTATGGGCGGCCAATGAGTCGTACTATTTGAAGTTCTACATCTTCCAGGTGGTGAAGAGTTTTTAGGGAGAGAAATAACAGATAACAGGGAGGAAAAGAAATGATTACACTATTCAACAGAAAAGAATTAACGGTAACCTTTGATTTAAATGAACAGGCAAGAATACGCAAGGTTTTGGCGGAAGAAGGAATTGACTATACCGTTAAGACAGTGAACCGCCTGAATTCATCCCCGTTTTCTTCCGGAAGCCGGGTACGTACCGGAACTTACGGACAGAACACGGAAGTGATGATAGAATATATCATTTATGTGAAGCGGGCGGAGTATGACAGGGCGTTGTGCTTGATTCAAAAGTAGCGGGGAATATTAAAAGATTTCGTTTTCGCTCTTTACAAATCATAGAAAATGACGATATAATAGATATAAGGAAAAGTGTCTTTTTAAGAAACGAATGATTAAGCAACAGTCAAGGAGGGCGATGCATATGTCATTTTTTAATTATTCCAGTACATTGTTCAGCGGTATGTCAAAAAGTTCCGGCTCGTCTTTTTCCGGACTTCTCGGTGAGTATAACCAGATTAAAAACGGCACCTACGGAAAACTGTTAAAGGCATACTACAAAAAGTATAACGCAGACGGTAGCGCAAAGAAAGAAACTACCGATAAAATTACCAACAAGGTAAAGCCAAGCTCCGATACGGTGGATACGGCAAAAGAACTGAATACGGTAAAGGATTCCGCCACGACACTGCAGAAAGCAGCTATGAAGCTTGCAGAGGTAAAGACAGGTTCGGCTTCTCTTTATGAAAAGAAGACCATTGTGGATACCAAGGAAGACGGAACTACTTCTACTCGTACCGATTATGACTATGATACTTTGGTAAAGTCTGTGCAGTCCTTCGTTTCTGCTTACAATGAGACGTTGGAGTCGTTAGGAACCATTGAGTCCTCTTCTGTACAGCAGAAAACCCAGTGGATGACCCAGGTGACAAATCAAAATAAGGAAGCCTTTGGAGAAGTTGGCATTTCCGTGGACAAAGATGGCAGACTTGCGCTGGATGAAAAGGCATTCCGTGAGAAGGATATGACAAAGCTTCAGGATTTCTTCGAAGGAACCAATTCCGCCCTCGGTCAGCTTGCAAGACAAGCATCCAATTTGGCAGGTGCGGCAGAACTTCAGGCCACAAAAGCAGCATCGGCATATACGTCCACCGGAAGTAACTATGCAGCGGATTCCATGAATTCCGGCACGATATTTGATTCGTTATTTTAAGTTGTTAAAACAGACAGGATTATAAGTATTTTTTAAATACATAGGACAGGCTGTCGCGGGAAAGTGACGGTCTGTCCTTAAACTATATTCATTGGAGGAGACGGGATATGTTAAAAATCGGTTCTCATGTGGGAATGAGTGGAAAAGAAATGTTTTTGGGGTCGGTTCGGGAGGCATTGTCCTATGAAGCAGATACCTTTATGTTATATACGGGGGCTCCCCAGAATACCAGACGGAAAGCTATTTCCGAGTTAAATATAGAGGCGGGCTGGGAGCTGATGAAAAAGAGCGGCCTGTCAGAGTTTGTGGTGCATGCACCGTATATTATTAATCTGGGGAATTCCGTAAAACCGGAAACCTATGAACTGGCAGTGGATTTTTTGAGAGAAGAAATCAGACGTACCGAAGCAATGGGAAGTAAAGTGCTGGTACTGCATCCGGGCTCTCACGTAGACGCCGGTGTGGAAGCGGGCACGGCACAGATTATTAAAGGCTTAAACGAAGTGCTGACCTCGGAAACCAACGTGTTTATTGCTCTTGAAACCATGGCAGGAAAAGGAAGCGAAATCGGCAGAAGCTTTGAAGAACTGGCACGGATTTACGACGGAGTAAAGTATAACGATAAGCTCCGGGTTTGTTTTGATACCTGTCACACCCACGATGCAGGATATGACATTAAGAATGACTTTGACGGTGTGGTGGAACAGTTTGACCGGGTACTTGGAAAAGAACAGATTGCGGTATTCCATATTAATGACAGTAAAAATGTACAGGGTGCCGGAAAGGACCGTCATGAAAATATCGGGTTTGGAGAAATCGGATTTGAGGCGCTTAATAAAATTGTACATCATCCGGATTTTGCAGAAGTACCGAAGATATTGGAAACGCCTTATGTGACGGCGGAACCGGACAGTAAGGACAAGTCACTGGCACCGTACAAAGAAGAAATTGCCATGCTTCGTGCCGGTGTATTTGAGCCGGAGTTATATGAGAAAATCCGTGGGCGTTAGAGGTTGACGGCATTTTTGCAATGTGATAGTATTACGTTATAGTTTACGGAATTACATGAAGGAGAACAAAATGAAGTATTACGGGATGAGAAGAACAAAAAGAGGCATGAAAAAAATGGCTTTGTTGAGCCTGTTACTCTGTATGCTGATGGTATTCGGTACAACGGCACAGTGTGCTTATGCAACAGAGGATGCGGTTCAGGAAGCTGTTACTGATACCACTGAGCAGGAGAAAGCGTCAGAAACTGCACAACAGGAGAAAGAACCGGCCTTTACACCGAAGGAAGGGTTTGTATTCTTTATATGTTGCGCGTTCAGTGTGATTCTTTGTATTGTCATCGGTATTTGGGGCAACCCGAATGACCGGTTAAAGGACCGCTATAAGAGGGAACGGAAAAGACAGGAGATGGAAGCAAAGAAGCGAATCGAACGCGAAAAGCGCGAGGCTAAATTCGCAGAAGAAGATGCGCGGTATGCAAAAGAACTGGCAGAATATGAGGCTGCAATGAAAGCAAAAGAAGAAGCGAAAGCAGCCAAAAAGGCAGAAAAAGCAGCAAAGAAAGCTGAGAAGAAGTAAAAGAAGTATATTCGTTTATATATGTAGAAAAATAAAATAGAAGATAGAGAATAGAAACAGGGGCTTGTGCAGAAATTGCTGAGCCCCTGTATGTTTTGTGAGAAGTTGGATATAACGCAAAAGGAACTTGTTTTTTGCTTTTCCCGAAGGGTCGCGCTTTTAGCGCAGTCGAAATCACCTTCTAGAGCAGCTTAGGCTTGAGGACGCTCCCGAAAGGCTTAGCTGCTCTTGAAGGAAGTTTGACGGAGCGTTGCGACTTGCAAAAAATAAGTTCCTTTTGCGTTATATCCAACGACTAGAGAAACTAAAAGGGCTCGGCAATTTCTGCACAAGCCCTTTTGTATAGTCCTTTTTTATTTCTCTGCTTCCTGCATCTTCATTGCGCGAACCTTTAAGGAAAGTCCGAACAGGTTGATGAAGCCTTCTGCATCGTGGTGGTCGTATAAATCACCGGTGGTGAAGGAAGCGATACTCTCGTTGTATAAGGAATACGGAGAGGTGGTTCCCTGCTTAATGATGTTGCCCTTGTAGAGCTTAAGCTTTACTTCACCGGTTACATACTGCTGGGTGGATTCAACGAATGCCTGAAGAGCTTCACGAAGCGGGGTGAACCACTTTCCTTCGTAAACAACGTCAGCGTACTTGTCGCCGATGCCCTTCTTGTATGCTAAGGTGTCACGGTCAAGGATTAATTCCTCAAGCTGCTCATGAGCTGCCATAAGGATGGTTCCGCCCGGAGTCTCGTAAACACCACGGGACTTCATACCTACAACACGGTTCTCAACGATATCAACGATACCTACGCCGTGCTTACCGCCGAGAGCGTTTAACTCACGGAGAATATCGGAAGCCTTCATCTTCTTGCCGTTTAAAGCAACCGGAGCACCCTGCTCGAAGGTAAGGGAGATGGTCTCGCTCTCATTCGGAGCCTTCTCCGGAGATACACCGAGAACTAAGAGATGATCATAGTTCGGAGCGTTTGCCGGATCCTCAAGCTCAAGACCTTCATGGCTGATGTGCCAGAGGTTACGGTCACGGCTGTAGCTGTGGCTTGCGTCAAACGGAAGATCGATGCCGTGTGCCTTACAATATTCGATTTCTTCTTCACGGGAGGACATCTTCCAAGTATCATTGCATCTCCACGGAGCAATGATCTTTAATTCCGGAGCAAGAGCCTTGATACCGAGCTCGAAACGAACCTGGTCGTTACCCTTACCGGTAGCACCGTGACAAATAGCGGTAGCGCCTTCCTTCTTAGCAATCTCAACCAGCTTCTTAGCGATAAGCGGACGAGCCATGGAAGTACCGAGTAAGTAGCTGTTTTCGTAAACAGCGCCTGCCTTTACGCACGGAATTGCGTACTCATCAACGAACTCATCAACAACGTCAAGAATGTAAAGCTTCTCTGCGCCGGAGTACTTTGCGCGCTCCTCAAGACCGTCAAGCTCGCTTTCCTGCCCAACGTCGATACAGCAACAAACAACGTCGTAATCGTAGTTCTCCTTTAACCACGGGATGATAGCGGTCGTATCAAGACCACCGGAGTAAGCTAAAATAACTTTCTCTTTCATAATGTGCCTCCTTAGATATGTACATAATTTTAATACGATAGAAAATGTGATATTAAGTGCCAACCAATGTCTGAATCTCCTTGTGCAAGCACAAAGATTCAGACATGGCTTTGCACCTGATATTCATCATGATACACTTGCACCTTAAATAAGTCAAGAGGGAAAATGAAAAAACTTTTATAAATATACAGTAAATATGCATGAAGGTAAGAATGCGAAACGGGAGACTGCCGAAATTCATAATAATAAAGAAGAAAAGAACTTGTATTTCTCGGAGTTGTGACTTATAATGAATGGGATGTGTGGCCATTTATAAGAGAAAATGTTATGAATGGCAATCGAAAGGAGTTCTGTATGAAGTATCGTATCGTACTGGCATCGGGTTCACCGAGAAGAAAAGAGATTCTTGCGGGAGTGGGGGCAAGTTATGATGTGATTGTCAGTGATTGCGACGAAACCACAACGCTGACAGAACCGGCAGAGCTTGTAAAAGAGTTGTCCCGGAAAAAGGCAGAAGCTGTGGGAAAAGACGTAAACGGTCCGGTGATTGTCATCGGCGCGGATACAGTCGTTGCTTATAACGGAAGTATTCTCGGAAAGCCGAAGGATCGGGCGGATGCCAAGCGGATGATTTCTATGCTGGCAAATAATACGCATCAGGTGTATACAGGCGTGTCCCTCATTATAAAGGAAGAAAACGGCATCTGTGAGGTGATTTCCTTTGCAGAATGCTCCGAGGTAGAAGTGGCGTCTATGACAGAACGCCAGATAGAGGAGTATCTCAATACCGGAGAAGGAGACGATAAAGCCGGCAGTTATGCAGTACAGGGAATCTTTGCAACCCACATTAAAGGGATTAAGGGAGATTACTTTAATATTGTAGGGCTTCCGGTGGCAGCGATTTATCAAAAGCTGTATGAAATCGGCATTGATTTGAAAACCGGTGAAAAATTATAAAATAGGTATTGCATAATATACATAACTGATGTATAATTATGAAAATCAAAAGGGCGAAATGAATAAAATAAGAAAAAGTCCCGGAAGAGTATAAAAATGAAAGGAAGCGCAGGCGGATGCCGGATGCTTAGGTGCGAAAGATGGAGCAGAAGAAAAAGGCTACCGATATTTTGATTCGTGTGATGGTGCCGGAGGATTATGACCAGGTATACCGTTTGTGGTGTGGGATAAAAGGATTCGGCATCCGGAGTATGGATGACTCGAAGGAAGGCGTTGAAAAGTTTTTAAAGAGAAATCCTACCACCAGCGTGGTTGCGGTGGATAACGGAGAAGTAATCGGTGCCATTTTGTGCGGTCACGACGGCAGACGGGGATGTTTCTATCATGTTTGCGTAAAAATTACCCACAGAAAGCACGGAATCGGAAAGAAGATGGCAGCCTTTGCTATGCAGAAGTTACAGGAAGAAGGAATCAATAAGGTTTCCCTGATTGCCTTCAAGAGTAACCGGGGCGGCAATAAGTTCTGGAGAAAAGTGGGCTGGACTTTTAGAGAAGATTTAAATTATTATGACTTTACTTTAAATGAAGAAAATATAACAAGATTCATAGAGTAGTTTACATGAGAACAGAAAGGACGGATATTATGAAAGTCATCGATGGCGGCGTAACAAGCGCAAAGGGATTTGCTGCAGCATATACGGCAGCAGGAATTAAGTATAAGACGGGAAGAAATGATATGGCCATGCTTTACAGCGGTTTGCCGTGTCGCAGTGCGGCAACATTTACCACCAATGTGGTAAAGGCGGCTCCGGTAAAGTGGGATAAAAAGGTAGTAGACGGTGCAGGCGATGTACACGCGGTTGTAATCAATGCAGGTATTGCAAATGCATGTACCGGCGAAGAAGGTATGCGTTATTGTAAGGAAACCGGTGATGCGGTACAGAAGTTCCTTCCGGTGACGGCAGAGAATGTATTGGTGGCATCCACCGGCGTTATCGGTATGCAGCTTCCGATGGATAAGATTTGTGCAGGTATTGCCGCAATGGTTCCGGAGCTTACGGAAAGCCGTGAGGCAGGTCACAATGCCGCAAAGGCCATTATGACGACCGATACCAAGGAAAAGGAAGTAGCAGTAGAAATCGAAGTGGGTGGTGCAACCGTTACCATCGGCGGTATGTGTAAGGGTTCCGGTATGATTCACCCGAATATGTGTACCATGCTTGGTTTTGTAACCACAGATGCATGCATTTCCAAGAAATTATTGCAGAAGGCACTTTCTGAAACCGTGGCAGACACCTACAATATGGTTTCCGTAGACGGAGATACCTCTACAAACGATACCGTATTACTTTTGGCAAACGGTGCTGCAGGTAATCCGGAGATTACCGAGGAAAACGAGGATTACATTAAGTTTAAGGAAGCACTTTATTATATCAATGAGACTTTGGCAAAGAAGATTGCGGAAGACGGCGAAGGCGCAACGAAGCTTTTCACAACAAAGATTTTGAACGCGGCTACCAAGGAGCAGGCAGTGGTGTTTGCAAAGTCTGTTATTACCAGCAGTCTTACCAAAGCAGCTATTTTCGGTCAGGATGCGAACTGGGGACGTATCCTTTGTGCCCTTGGTTACTCCGGTGAAAGCTTTGATCCGGATGCAGTGGATTTGTATATCGAGAGCGAAAACGGAAAGCTTCAGCTGGTAAAGAACGGATTTGCAACGGATTACTCCGAAGAGGTGGCAACAAAGATTTTGTCCGCAAAGGAAGTAACCGCAGTGGCGGATATGAAGCAGGGAACCGCCTGCGCAACTGCTTGGGGCTGTGACCTTACCTTTGATTATGTAAAGATTAATGCCGACTATCGCAGCTAATGAGGAAAAGGATTGCGGTTGAGACAGACATATCACGACGGGAATAGGTGGAAGCGATACATACAGACATCGGAAAAGAAAGAGAGGATATGGATATGGAAAGTTTGATGGCAAAGGCAAATATACTCATCGAGGCACTGCCGTATATTCAGAAGTTTAAGGATAAGATTGTGGTAGTAAAGTACGGCGGAAGTGCTATGCTTGATGAAACCTTACAGCAGAATGTAATTAAGGATGTGGCTCTTCTTAAGTTGGTTGGTATGCAGCCGATTATTGTACACGGCGGCGGCAAGGAAATCAGCAAATGGGTTGGGCTTCTCGGAAAGGAAGCAAAGTTTGTTCAGGGACTTCGCGTGACGGATGCCGAGACCATGGAAGTGGCTGAAATGGTGCTTAGCAAGGTAAATAAGCGTCTGGTGCAGATGTTGGAACAGCTTGGTGTAAAGGCTGCCGGTATCTGCGGTAAGGACGGCGGTACTTTAAAGTGCGAGAAGAAGCTTGCCAACGGTGAGGATATCGGTTTTGTAGGAAATGTGACCAATGTGGATACCGGTTTGATTGATACTCTTTTAGTAAACGATTATATTCCGGTCATTGCACCGATCGGTATGGATGACAATTTCCTTTCCTATAATATCAATGCAGACGATGCGGCCTGTGCCATTGCTACGGCTATGGGTGCGGAGAAGCTGGCATTCCTGACGGATATTGAAGGTGTATATCGTGATTTCGACGACAAGTCTTCTCTTATTTCCGTATTAACCTTAGACGGTGCAGATGAGCTTCTTGGTTCCGGTGTTATCGGCGGTGGTATGCTTCCGAAGCTTCAGAACTGTATTGACGCAGTAAAGGAAGGCGTGGCAGGCGTACATATTTTGGATGGTCGTGTACAGCATTCTTTACTCCTGGAGTTCTTTACCGACAAGGGTATCGGTACTGCTATCGTACAGGGCGAGTAAGCGTAAAACAGAAAAAGTGCCGGGGCAGGGCGGCCCCGGCTTTTCAAATAAGAAAGGAGCGAGGATTATGAACAAGACAGAATGTATGGAAAGAGCCGAAAAGGTGTTAATGCATACCTATGCAAGATACCAGGTGGTACTTGACCACGGCGAAGGCGTTTATTTATATGAGACGGACGGAAAGAAGTATTTGGACTTTTCCGCCGGTATTGCGGTATTTGCATTGGGATACGGCGATGAAAAGTATAATGAAGCTGTAAAGGCGCAGGTAGATAAGCTGTTACATACTTCTAACTACTACTATAATGAGCCGACTACCTTTGCGGCAGAAAAGATTGTAAAGGCTTCCGGTATGGACCGCGTATTCTTTACCAACAGTGGTACGGAAGCGGTAGAAGGAGCCATTAAGCTGGCTAGAAAGTACTATTATAAGAAGCATGGTGTGGCAGACAGCGAAATCATTGCCATGGAACATTCCTTCCACGGCAGAAGTATGGGAGCGCTTTCCGTAACCGGTACGCCGAAGTATCGTGCAGCATTTGAACCGTTAATCGGTGGTGCGGTATTTGCAGAATTTAATAACTTAGACAGCGTGAAGGAAAAGATTACCGATAAGACGGCGGCAATTATTATGGAAACCGTACAGGGTGAAGGCGGTATTTATCCGGCAGAGAAGGAGTTCATCCAGGGAGTAAGAAAGCTTTGTGATGAAAAGGGCATTCTTCTTATTTTAGACGAGATTCAGTGTGGTATGGGAAGAACCGGCAGTATGTATGCATACCAGCAGTACGGTGTAAAACCGGATATTATGACTACGGCGAAAGCCCTTGGTTGTGGTGTGCCGGTAGGGGCTTTTGCAGCTACCGATGAAGTGGCATCTGCTTACGAGCCGGGGGACCACGGAACTACGTACGGCGGTAATCCGTTTGTTACTCATGCGGTAAGTACCGTATTTGATCGTTTTGAAGAGTTAAATCTGTTGGAAAATGTAAAGGAAGTAGGCGCGTATCTTTATGAGCAGTTAGAGGCTTTGACGGCTCGTCATACGGACAAAATTGTGGCACACAGAGGTATCGGCCTTATGCAGGGCTTAGAGTTTAAGGAACCGGTAAAGGATGTGGTAACCCGTGCCATGAGTGCAGGCCTTATTTTGATTTCCGCAGGCACCAACATCATTCGTTTTGTTCCGCCGCTTGTAATTAAGAAGGAACATGTGGATGAAATGATAAAGATTTTGGAAGCGAATTTATAAGAAATAAGTTATGAAAAGATAAGAGGGACTGTTGCATTTACAATGGCAGATTGTAGGTGCGACGGTTCTTTTTTTATATTCTGATTTTCTCAAAAAGCATATTTTTATATGATTTGACCCAAATACCCGGTTAAATTGTTAAGGCAAAGGTTATTTCAGAAGCCTTTTAACGTGGATTTTCTCAGAAATGTTCATTTGGGGTTGTTGTACCCAAGAAAGAAGCAAAAGTTTTCTCAAATGTTACTCGTTAGAAGGATTTGAGAAAATGCAGTAGACGGACGCTTGAAAAATGGGTGAAATTATGTTGAAAGTAGCGGGATGGAATGGAGTGGTGGGTCAAATGCTATGAAAATCAAAGAAATGACCCAAAAGAGAGTGAGATTTCTTGTAGAGCAAAAAACAACTGCCGGATATCGAAAGAATCCGGCAGTTGGTGAAATTCCGACTGGAAGGTACGTCCGTTTTGGTTTTGTTTTACGGAAACTGAGAGTGGAAACGTTATCGAACTACCTGATAGCAAGCAAACTTTCCCACCGATGCTCTCAGACAGAAAACGGCCTCTTCGTTTCTTGTATAGAGCGGTTCAATGGTTCTGCCGTTCTCCGGTTGAGTCAGTGCCTTGGCACCGGCAATATGCACGAAAATGTCGCTGTCTCTGGTATCCGCATCCACATACGGGTAGAGCACAAAGGTATCATTATCATAAACGAACAGACTAATCATCGGATTGCCCTCAAGATAAATGCCGTTTACGGCAAATTCCTTTCGCATACGGTTTAAAATCAGGTTCGGATAATTTTTGATATCCGAGAAGGAATCCGGTACTACAAGGGTGTACATCTGTCCCTTGCCGTAGGTGTCCCGAGCCAATAAAGTATAGGCTTCTTCATCCACGATACCCTTACAGACGGCACCCCAGGTGGCGTTATTACGGAACTCTAATACCGGAACCGTCACCGGCTTAGGACCGTAATCCCGTTCCCAACGATTCCAAAACAGAGAAGCTTCTGCGGCATATTCCCGAACAGATGCTGTACGTCCTCGGTCCCGAAGGGAAGTAATACGCATCAAGCCTTTGTCTAAAGTAGCTTTTACAAATCCGCTTGTGACGATGGCTTTGTGTCCGCTTGCAAGGTAAGCTTCCAGTTTGTCTACCACATCCGGGTCATAGGCGGAAGAAGCAGTCAAAAGCATGGTCGGAGCATCATTTTCAAACCACGGAGTAGGAAGAATCGGAAAACCGTGCATTCCCAGGTAATCCTGTACATTGTCTTCTCCCTGGGAGGCATTCGGGATATAACAAGGAATGCCAACCGGTGTTCCTAAGTGATCCAAAAGGGCATCCAGCTTATCAAGCATAAAGCCAAGAGCCGGAACATTAACCGTATTAACCAGTGCCTGGAAACAGAACATCATCATTTCCCGCGGTTTTGCAAAAGCGGTAAGGTAAGCCTGTTCCAAATAATAATCCAGACTCTTACAGTCAAACGGGTCAAACCAGCCGCCGCCGTTTCTGCCCGGAGCCATAGCTTCCAGATAACGCATCAGGGAGAATGAAAGGTACCGTGGCAGGTGCTGGTCGGTATTGACCGGATCACGGGTTTCCGTGCCGGTATAAATCAGGTCAAAAATCTCTTTCTGGGAAAGCGGGTCATAGCCGGTCTCCTGATAAGACTCCATCCAGTTGGGATACTTAATGGTAATTTTGCAGTTCGGATTGACGGCCTTGGCCGGTTTTATTACAAACTCTTCGGAAACTTCATACATCCGCCGGGTTCGGTATGCCTGCCAGCTGCCGTCGGTAATACCATGAGCGGCATTGTAGCGGTCACGTTCCTTTCGGCATGTATCACAAGTACAGTTGGTAAAATAGAAATCATCTAAAATAAAAGCATCAAAAACCTTTGCATTCAGTTCACAGACCTGTTTCAAGGTGTCTAACATGAAATCGTCGTTATAACAGAAGGTATTGAACATGCGTTGCTTCTTTTCGGAATCATGGGGATCCGGCATACTGGTGGTAATACCGCCTTCTGTTTTGATTCCGTTGGCTTCGAAAACTTCTTTACAAAGCCGGAGCTGTTCTTCCGTGGCAAAATTACCGTCACGGTAAGGCTCCAGATAGACTTTATCCAGACGCAGATGGTGCTTAAAAAAGTCCAAATCTTTTTGCAGTTGATCCTTGGTTGCATTTGTAACACCGTGAGCAACAAAGTAGACAACTAAATCAAAATTCTTGTAATTACCCATGGAAAGCCCTCCTGTAGAATATAATGGTATAATTCAATTATAGTCCTAACAAGAAAGAATATCAATATATTGTCATATGAGATTATAACGGATTATAGGACAAAATTGTGATTTTATAAGGGATGAGTAAAGTGTAAGAGACGGAATTACGGGAGAGATTTGTAATAAAAATAAGATTACGACAAAAAGGAAGAAAAAAAATTAAAATTTTTTCAAAAAAGTGATTGACAAGTACCACAAAATATTGTATACTAACAAACGTCGCTGATAGCGAAACACAAAATAGCGAAAAGCTAGTGCTGCTGTGGCTCAGTCGGTAGAGCGTCGCATTGGTAGTGCGGAGGTCACGGGTCCGATTCCCGTCAGCAGCTTCCACGTAGGCTTTTAAGCCGCGAACGAAAAAGAAAAGAACCGGAATCAAGCTTGCTTGAAATTCCGGTTCTTTTCTTTTTTGTTCGGTGGCGGAGCCCGTGACCGAGAAGGAGCGAAGCGGAATCGAGGTCTCGCGGCTTAAAAGCCAACGTGGAAGCGTAGAGTTAAAGTATTGTTGTCGGCGGAGCCCGTGACCGAGAAGGAGCGAAGCGGAATCGAGGTCTCGCGGCTTAAAAGCCAACGTGGAAGCGTAACTTTTAACTTTTTTATTGACAAATCCCCACAAAAGGTAGTAGTATAATTGCATGTTGCAAAAAGCAACCGAAACTATGTAGTTATACATAAAGGAGAGAGATTATGAAAAAGATGAAAAAGGTAGTATGTTTAGGTCTTATCTCTGCAATGATGCTTTCTGCATTTGCAGGATGTGGCAAGAAGGATTCCGGATCTGACGTAATCAGAATCGGTGGTACCGGCCCGCTTACCGGCGATGCTTCCGTTTACGGTCAGGCAGCAAAGCGTGGTGCTGAAATCGCTGTAGAGGAGATTAACGCATTGGGCGGTTTGCAGTTTGAACTTAACTATCAGGATGATACCCATGATACCGAGAAGGCAGTAAATGCATACAATGTATTAAAGGACTGGGATGTACAGATTTCCCTCGGTTCCGTTACTACGAATCCGTGTATCGCAACCGCAGCAGAGACCTATGCAGATCGTATTTTCGCATTGACTCCGTCTGCTTCTTCCACGGACGTAACCAAGGGTAAGGACAATATGTTCCAGATGTGTTTTGCAGACCCGAATCAGGGTTCCGCATCTGCACAGTATATCAATGACAAGCAGCTCGGTACGAAGATTGCGATTATCTATAAGAACGATGATGCATATTCTACCGGTATTTACGAAACCTTCATGGATAAGGCTGCAGCACTCGGAATTAATGTAGTATCTACTACCACCTTCAATACTGATAGCCAGAATGATTTTTCCGTACAGTTAAATGATGCAAAGAATGCAGGTGCAGACCTTGTATTCCTTCCGATGTACTATCAGGCAGCAGCATTGATTCTCGATCAGGCAAAGAAGATGAACTACGCTCCGAAGTTCTTCGGTGTGGACGGTATGGACGGTATTCTTACCCTGGAAGGTTTTGATACCACTTTGGCTGAGGGCGTTATGCTCTTAACTCCGTTCTCTGCTGATGCTACTGATGAGAAGACTGTAAACTTTGTAACGAAGTATCAGGAAAAGCACAACGAGATTCCGAATCAGTTTGCAGCAGATGCTTATGACTGTGTATACGCAATCTACGAGGCTTGTAAGAAGGGTGAAGTTACCGCTGATATGAGCGCAGAAGAGATTTGTGATATTATGATTGCACAGTTTACCACCATGAGCTTTGACGGTTTGACCGGTGCCGGTATGACCTGGGGCACAAACGGTGAGGTTACCAAGGCTCCGAAGGGTATGGTAATTCAGAATGGTGTATATGTAGGTCTTGACTAATTAATAAAAAAGTAAAGAGTACTTACAAAAAGACGAAAGGCAGAGGAAAAATCCTTTGCCTTTCTTTACTTTTTTAGGGAAATTCATTGCCATTTTTGACGTATTATGATAGAATTAATTGGATTACTATTTATTTTTAAGAAATTGAGGTGCAGTATATGGAATTCCTTTCAAATGTGATTAACGGAATCAGTTTGGGAAGTATCTACGCGATTATTGCGTTAGGGTACACCATGGTATACGGTATTGCAAAGATGCTTAATTTTGCGCACGGTGATGTTATCATGGTGGGTGCCTATGTGTGTTTCTTTATGACCAGTCGCTATGATATGCCTGTGGTGGTAGGCATTTTATTGTCGATGTTCGTTTGTACGGTGCTTGGCATTGTAATTGAGCGTTTGGCGTACAAGCCACTGAGACAAGCTACTTCTCTTGCAGTGTTGATTACGGCAATCGGTATGAGTTACTTTTTACAGAATGCGGCACAGCTTCTTTGGACCTCCAATCCGAAGGTGTTTAAGTCTGTGGTAGGTGACGGCGGTATTCAGATTGCGGAAGGATTGTATGTATCGCACGTTACTTTGGTTACAATTGCAGTATGTGTGATTATTATGATTGGGTTGACCATATTTACCGGTAAGACTAAGATGGGTAAGGCTATGCGTGCCTGCTCCGAGGATAAGGGAGCAGCACAGCTCATGGGTATCAATGTAAATACTACGATTTCCATTACCTTTGCCATCGGTTCCGCACTGGCAGCCATTGCGGGTGTGCTTCTTTGTTCCGCATATCCGAACCTGGTACCGACCACCGGTTCCATGCCTGGTATTAAGGCCTTTACCGCGGCAGTATTCGGCGGTATCGGTTCTATTCCGGGAGCCTTAATCGGCGGTGTTTTGCTCGGTATTATCGAAATTTTTGCAAAGGCATACATTTCCACAGAGATTTCCGATGCCATTGTATTTGCGGTATTGATTGTGGTATTGCTTGTAAAGCCGACGGGTCTTCTTGGTAAGAAGATCAGCGAGAAAGTGTGAGGTGAGCGGGATGAAAGGAAAGAAGACTTTAAACAAAACGTCAAAAAACAATTTCATTACCATGGGTGGCCTGCTTCTCGTTTATGTCATTGTTTTGATATTAAAAGAAGGCGGTATTACGACCAACTTAATTAACGGTCAGTTAGTGCCGATTTGTGCCTACATGATTATGGCGATTTCATTAAACCTTACCGTCGGTATCTTGGGAGAACTCAGTCTCGGACATGCGGGATTTATGAGTGTGGGTGCCTTCGGAGGTGTATTTGTGGGAACCCTGATGCAGGAAGTGTCCGATTCTAAGGTATTATGTTTGCTTGTGGCAGTTATTGCGGGGGGACTTATGGCAGCTGTTGCCGGCCTGTTAATCGGTGTTCCGGTACTTCGTCTCCGTGGTGACTATCTTGCCATTGTTACCCTGGCATTTGGTCAGATTATTAAGAGTATTGTAAACATCTTGTATGTGGGACTTGATTCCGAAGGACTTCATGTATCCTTCATTGAAAAATGTGAAGTGTTAGACGACGGCAAGCTGATTATCAGTGGTGCCATGGGTGCAACAGGAATCCGTAAGCTTTCTACCTTTACCTTTGCATTTATCGTTTTGGTGGTGTGTCTCATCGTGATTTTTAACTTGATTCAGAGCCGTACCGGTCGTGCGATTATGGCACTTCGCGACAATCGTATTGCTGCAGAGTCGGTAGGAATCAATGTAACCAAGTATAAGCTTCTGGTATTTTCCATTTCTGCAGCTATGGCGGGTATGGCAGGTACGGTGTTTGCCTACAATTATTCAACGGTGGCACCGACGAAGTTTGACTTTAATACCTCTATTCTGGTGCTTGTATTTGTAGTGCTGGGTGGCCTTGGAAGTATACGCGGTTCCTTAATCGCAGCAGCGCTTCTGACCTTACTTCCGGAGCTGTTGCGTGAGTTCTCCGATTACCGTATGCTGGTATATGCTATCGTATTGATTCTGGTAATGTTGGGAACCAATAATCCGAAGATTCGCGACTTCTTTGCAAAGATGTTCGCTCGTAAAAAGACTGCAAAGGAGGAAAACGCAAATGGATAAGGGAAAGATACATGAAGTTATCAGTGAAAGTATTATTCCGGAGCGTGACCAGAATAAGCGTCCGGTATTGGAATGCAGTCATTTGGGAATTACTTTCGGCGGTCTTGTGGCGGTAGATGATTTTAATCTTACCGTAGGTGCCACGGAGATTGCGGGACTTATCGGACCGAACGGTGCGGGTAAGACCACCGCGTTTAATCTGCTGACGAAAGTATATCAGCCGACTCGCGGAACGATTTTGTTGGACGGACAGGATACGAGGGGGATGAGTACCATGCAGGTGAATAAAGCGGGTATTGCTCGTACGTTCCAGAATATTCGTCTCTTTGATAAACTGACGGTAGAGGAAAATGTAAAGATCGGACTGCACAATCAGATAAAGTGTTCCACCGTAAGCAGCATTCTTCGCCTTCCGAACTATTGGAAGACGGAGAAAGAAGCCCATGAAAAGGCGTTGGAGTTACTTTCCATTTTTGATATGCAGGATATGGCAGATTATAAGGCAGGAAGCCTTCCGTACGGTGCACAGCGCCGTTTGGAGATTGTACGTGCGCTTGCTACCAATCCGAAGTTGTTGCTTCTTGATGAGCCGGCAGCAGGTATGAATCCGTCGGAAACCGCAGAGCTTATGGAGAATATTCGTAAGATTCGTGATACGTTCCAGATTGCGATTCTTCTCATTGAGCACGACATGAACCTGGTTATGGGAATTTGTGAAGGTATTGCGGTTCTGAATTTCGGTCGTATTATTGCAAAGGGTTCTCCGGAGGAGATTCAGGCGAATCCGACCGTAATCGAGGCATATCTCGGTAAGAAGAAGGAGGACTAGGCCATGGCAATGCTTGAAGTAAATAATATCAATGTGTTTTACGGCAGTATCCACGCAGTAAAGGATATCAGCTTTAAAGTAGAAAAGGGCGAAATTATTTCCTTAATCGGTGCCAACGGTGCGGGTAAGACCACCATTTTGCAGACGGTATCCGGCTTGCTTAAGAGTAATACCGGTTCCATCGTATTTAACGATCAGGATTTGATGCATATTCCGGCCCACAAGATTATCGGTCGCGGTTTAGCCCAGGTACCGGAAGGTCGTCGGGTGTTTTTGCAAATGTCCGTTATGGAGAATTTGGAGCTTGGTGCTTACACTCAGCCGAAGAACACCATCGAGAAGAACTTGGAAATTGTATTTGAACATTTTCCTCGTTTGAAGGAACGAAGAAGCCAGGTGGCAGGAACACTTTCCGGCGGTGAGCAGCAGATGCTTGCCATGGGACGTGCCATGATGTCCAACCCGACCCTTCTTATGCTCGATGAGCCGTCCATGGGCCTGGCGCCGATTCTGGTAGATGAGATTTTTAAGATTATCGTAGAGTTAAATAAAGCAGGTGTTACCATTCTTCTCGTAGAGCAGAATGCGCA
>JAFTWC010000050.1 GCA_017465475.1 Lachnospiraceae bacterium | reverse complement strand
TTTCTCTATACACTCTTGATAAGTATATAACATCCTCTCACCTCCATTTTTAATATTCTTCCGCTTTTTACTCTTTTTGCGGATGTTTGCTTTAATTATATCATAAGATTACTGTTTGTCAACCGTAAAGTGAAAATTTAAATTCCGTATTACCACCTATAAAAAATCAAAATCTGGAACTTACTCTTGCACATAGTTTTTGTTATGATAATACATGGTTATCTGTCTGTCGGAAAGGATTCACCATGAAAAATCATAACCAAAAACATTTAACTCTATCCAACCGGATATACATTGAGCAGGAGTTGCTCCAAAAAAGCTCCTTCTCCTCCATTGCAATCACTTTACACAAAGACCCTACAACCATTGCAAAGGAAGTAAAACGCTATAGTAAAGAGGTTGTTCCAAAGCTTAGCAAAGACTGTATGCGTTGTAAGCATTTCGACGATTGCGATCTCACAAGCAAAGAGCAGCATTGTTCCAGATATGACTCACGCCGTTGTACTTTCTTCTGCAAAAAGTGTTGGAAACATCCAACCTATCACTGCATTTACTTTTTACCTTTTAAGTGTGACAAACTCAACAAGCCTCCGTATGTTTGTAACTACTGTGACAACCAGAAAAAGTGTCCATTAGTCAAACGAATTTACGATGCTGCCTACGCACAACGGCAATACGAGAAGACATTGTCTAAATCCCGCGAAGGTATCAACATGACTCCGGAAGAACTGCAAGAACTAAACGTCCTTATCTCTCCTCTTATCCTAAAAGGACAGCCTTTAAGTCATATCTTTGCCGTTCACGCCGATGAGATTCCTGTTTGTCGAAGGACGCTTTACAACTATCTCGACCAACGCGTGTTTCAGGCCAGAAACATTGACCTCCCACGACGTGTTCGTTATAAAAAGAGAAAGAAAAGAACTGAACCTCGCAAAACAAAACAACTCATCCAAACATATCGGAATAAACGTACCTATGTTGATTTCGAGCGTTTCATGGCAGCACATCCCGATCTCGATGTAGTCGAAATGGACACCGTAAAAGGAAGCCGTGCTGCCGGCAAATGTCTTCTGACCTTTCTTTTTCGAAGTTGCAGTTTTATGTTGATTATTCTGCTTCCGAACTGTACACAAAAAAGTGTGATTGATGCAGTTAACAACCTAACAGAAACACTCGGAATACGTACATTTAAGAAGTATTTCCCCGTACTCCTTACAGACAACGGCTCCGAATTCAAGAATCCATGGGACATCGAGAAAACACAGACCGGCACACATCGTACCTATGTATTCTACTGTGATCCCTATGTTTCCAACCAAAAGGCCCGGTTGGAAAAGAATCACGAATACATCCGATATGTTATTCCCAAAGGACGTAGCATGCATAGATACACACAAGACGACATCAACCTTATGACAAGTCATATCAACTCCACAGCACGAGACAGTTTGAATGGTGCCACGCCATACGACCTGGCAATGTTGCTTCTGGACAAAAAAATTCCGGCACTAGCAGGACAATTCAAAGTCTCCCCAGACGAAGTCATGCTAAAACCGGAATTAATTGAACATCGTGACCACTAATCACGATTAAACTATAAAGAGCAGACAGACAACCACTTGTACAACCTAATTTTCATCTCAAAATCTCGTCAGACAGGTGGAATTTATTTTTGCTCAAACTGCTCCAGCTGTCTGTTTGCCATGCAAACAAACAGACTTAACAATACGAATTATAGCACGTTTCAAGGTATTTTGCATAGGGTATCTTCAAAAAACTTGCTTAAAATCGAAAATACAAGGTCAAGTTAATCCTGACTGGAATTTAGTTTTTCATTTGACCTCGTCATAATGCCCCCGTATAACGGGTATAACAAAATCTCACCGCCTAAACACCTCCGGCACACCCCTCCATCTCTTCACAAACCGCCACAAACAGCTCCGGCTTAATAATCCGGCTCCGCCACTCTTCCGGCGCACTTTCATATCCGTAATACAGGGCCGCCAGTCCACCGGCAATGGCACCCACCGTGTCCGTATCGTCTCCCAGATTTACCGCACGAAGCAGTGCCTCTTCCAGCGATTCTGTCGTAAGCAGACTCCACACAGCGGCCTCTAAACTATCCACCACATACCCGGTACTTTTAATGTTCTCTTCCTTGCAGGTCGCAAATTCATCCAAATGAAACAGCCGTCCGTAATGTGCCAGTTCTACATAGGTTGATATATCCTTGTGGTAATACCGCATCGTATCGTCCACGCCTTTTTGCAACCGTTCCCGCAACGTCCCCGTTTCATCCAAAATGCTCCGAACCATATAGCAATACATAACACAAGCAATATGGGAACGAAGATGATTATGGGTCAGCGCAGCCACTTGCTGCACCTGTTCCATAGCTTCCTCTTCCGTCCACGCTCCGCAGTTCATCTTTTCATAGGCATACAGGCACACCGGCATAATTCTCATCAGGGCTCCGTTTCCGTTGGCCCATTCTCCGGTTTTTCCGCACGTCGTTGCATCCTGCTTCCACATGTAGTTGCAAATAGCTTCCATACAGGTATTCCCTTGATCAAATGACTTCCCCGCAGGGGTATACTCACCGTATAAGTTCCACGCAACGAATCGTTCCATAATGTCATTGCAGTCAATTCCTCTGTTCTCCCTGATGCTCACCAGAGTTGCCAATGCCATGCTGCTGTCATCTGACCAGGTTCCCGGCGGCATATTATAAGTTCCGTAGCCTTCCATGGTCTTTACCGGATTTTGCCTAAGTTCTTCCCGACTCACAAACTGTACCGGCATACCAAGGGCATCCCCTACCACGACGCCCATCATTCCGTCAATCCATTTAT
Organism: Lachnospiraceae bacterium; assembly: GCA_017465475.1. Lineage (GTDB taxonomy): Bacteria > Bacillota > Clostridia > Lachnospirales > Lachnospiraceae > SIG307. The sequence goes on along the minus strand of JAFTWC010000050.1, from coordinate 87,695 downwards.
TTCTCATAGCTATTCCTCTCCTTCCTAATACTGCAATGTCTATTGTATCATGTTTTACAGATTCCCCGGTCGCCTTTACGGCGACTTTTCTTCGCAGTTCACATGGTACTACCAACCCCATTCCCACTCATCTTCCAGATCCGACCAGGCATCCTCTACTCCGTTCGCATAATCGCTGTCGCTCTGGTACCGGTCCCAGTCATAATCATAGTCCTCATAAACCGAATCATAGCCTTCGTCATAAGAGCTCCATGAAGGATAACTACTCTTTTGGGAAGAACTCTTTTTTATGCTGCTCGATGCGTAGGAACCGGAAGAACTCTTCCCTGTGCTGCTTTCACTTGTCGTGCTTTTACCTGAACTTCCGGAGGAACCGGTGTAAGAGCCCGATGTTCCGAAAGATGCCGTATAAGACTTATGCAGAAAACAATAGTTACTGCTTCCCGATACCGTTCTGTCGCACCCATACCTTATGCATTCCTTCTCTTTATCCGAACCCCCAATCAGCCCGATTAAAGTAATGATTCCCAACACAATCACCACAGCTAAAACATTTGCAATCTTTTCTTCGTCTCTCTTACTCATAGAATCAACGTTCCTTTCTGCTCTATACCGTAAGAATAGCAAAAATCAAGTACAATAAAACGGACTTATTCTGCCCCGTTAGCAAAAAAAGACCTCCCGCGCAATGCGGAAGGTCCCACGGTTATCCTATATTTATTTTTCCTTTTTTCATCTTATCCCAACTGCTGCGGCGGCATCAGATACAGAAGCTTCTTATCTTCCATATTGCGCAACATCATAATACGTACCTGGCCCTGGTACTCCGGCTTAATCATGTAATGACAGTAGGCCTCCAATACAACGAAAAGGTCATCGGTACGTCCTTCGATCTTGAAGTTGTGAAAGCCCATCGGTACATACTTTTCCCAAATTGCTTCCGGAGACACGTAAGTACAGTAATCCTGAATGGTATATACATTCTGCTGTGCTCCGCAGGCATATTTACAATCCCACTCTTTTAACGGAAGGTGCTGTTCCGGCGGGAGGTTCATGTTTTTCACAATCTTTTTCTGGTTCTCGGAAATGTTTCTGTAGTGTGCGCCTCTTCTTGCACAATTCGGCTCACAGGCAGCATTGATCAGGATCTCACATCTGCCCTTGTCCGTAATTTTTTCCAATTCCTCGAATCGGTTGTTCATGTTGTAATCCAACACAACCATGTCATAGCCTTTTTCCAATTCGGCATTTACCCCTTCCACCCCTTTGATCTGCTTGCAGGTGGAGCTGGTAATCTTCATCATCGGATAATTCTTGCGCACATACTCTTCCAACAGCGGAGAAACCAAAATTACTCCGTTCATACCGTTATGGGCCGCTTTCAGGCAATAGTTACAATACGGGTCCTGTAAGTCTTCTTCCTCCAACAGCATGTTGGTATAGGTAAATCTGACCGGAATGTTCCAGGCATTTAAGCTTTGAATAACCACGTTGACAAAATTGGTACTGCACTGGTCTCCTCTGGAGTTTCTTCCGCCGTTCCAAAGGGATGTGGGAAACTCACCAAAGCAGGAACCGATGGTAACGCCTTCTCTAAAAAATTCCGGGTGTCCCTTAAGCAATCCGCAAAACATAACGTTTAACGGATAGTTTCTGCGTAACCCCGGCAAATGAAACTTCACTTCCATTGAAAAATCCTCCTCGTATCTATGAACAACGTATCTTACGTGCATCATATCTTTTTATTATAGTTTTCCTAAGAATATCATACACATATCTGCCCCTCTTGTCAAATGGAAACATGCGGGCTGCACATTCCGACACGCAAAAAGCAGCCGTCGCCGGGGGTGGTGATGGCTGCCTTTGCACTTGTTACTTTATTGGATGTTTGTAATCCCATTCTTATCTGGTAAACTGAGAGATAAACTTCCATGCATTTTCATTGGTATGATGTCTGCACTCATGTACCTGCTCGCTTACACTTGCAAATGCGGTACGACATACACCGTCTTCACTGTCAAAGTAGTGAATGGTTAAATCGCTTCCGCGGGAATCGTCGTGTACTTTCTCCACACGGTCTCCTTCAATGCCCCAAATCGGATTTGCCCAATTATCCTTATCGGCATAGTTGACTGCGTCGAACTTCTTCTTAAGCTTATTGGTCTCTGCACAATACTGAATACGCTCGAGACCCGATTCTGCCTGGAACGGAAGTTCCGGTAAATGAGACTTCTCGCCGCCGGAGTAGAAAATCGGCACCGGTACCGTGGTGTTGAATCTGCCGCTGTTGGACTGAGCCATCGGGTTGTTCTTCACCGGGAATAATGCACTGGCCGGAGCCACTCCTGCGAATGCTTCCGGATACTCCTGGTACATGTTCCAGGTCTTTCCGCTACCCATGGAGAAGCCCGTTGCGTAAATACGCTTCTCGTCAATGTTGTACTTCTTCTTCAAGTCTTCGATTACTTCCATTACCTCGGTAGCAGTTACGTTCTGGTGATTCTCTAAGGATACAAACAAGAAGCCGTATCTGTGTGCAATCTCATACCAGCCTGCTACAAAGGTTAAGTACATGGAGGTATCTCCGCCGCCGTGGAAGCCCATCATAAGCGGAGCCGGTCCCTTATCAAACAAATCGTTGTTATAATATGCAAAGTAACCTACTGCATGCTCTGTGGTTCCCTTAAACATGCCCATGTTGTCCGGAGAAGTCTTGACAACAACACAGCCTGCTTCTTCCGTCATGTTCATTTCTTCGAAGTTCGGTTCCATTTCCATGTTGCCGCACCACATCTTAAACTTGCGTACAAATGCCTTAAAATCTGCCTTATAATCTGCTTCAGCCTTTACAAGCAAATTCTTGCAATCCTTAAATGCAGCGTTTACTTCGTCGGAGTTTCCTACGCTTAAAATACCGATATCGGTACGCTCTACCTGCGGAATTACGGAAAGGTTCTCCATGGAACACATAGCCGGAGTAATCTCACCCGGTCCCCACAAATACTGACCCTGCAAGGTCTTAAGTAAATTCTTTGCCACATAGTCTGCGGATGCACCGTAGCTGTAAATGTCGGCTCTGAAAATCGCACCGCGGATAAAGAATCCCTTGAACTCACGCTTGAAGAAGTCATGCTGTTCTACGATACCGTCTTTATAATTCGGGTCCATCTTTACTTCCTCAATCAAAGAAGCATACAGCTCTTCCGTAGCGTTTGCCCAACCGCCTTCACAGGTCGGATACACAAAAAGCACTGCAGAATCCACCGCAGAAGCCACGTCTGCCAAACCGCTCTTTTTTGCAAAAGCAATGGCGTCATCCATGCTCTGTCTGTTTTCTTCAAATACTAATAAAAGCGGTGCACGGAAGGTATAGTTATTTACCTGACCGTCAATCTCCGTTGCCGGAAGATAGGTCTTTAAATAAAACTTCTCAAACTCGTGTTCCCAATACTTGCCGCCGTCAGCCATTGTGCTGACAACCGGACGTTCCATCATTGCCATATCAAAATCCTCCTCAAATCCTTTCTCTTGCGCCGATGTTAGAAATCTTCCTCTCAAACAGACAAAATATCATCCGTTTCTAATCGTTATTCTCACATCAACCACTTCTCCATTATATCACAATATTTTTATATATTCAATCACTAATTTGAATTCTAACTAGATTGCAAGAAACAAGGCATCCACATTTGAGATAAAAAATACAACTGCACTTTGGCCTTGTATTGAAGGGGCTCTATACATTTTGGGGCATTTCATTACTTTTCATAACCTCTGACCCAATTTCTCCCTCTATTCCGGCATTTTCCGGATGATTTCGGTGGTTTTTCAAACATCTGTCTACTTCATTTTCTCTAATTCTACTAAAAGCCTTTATTTGAGAAACGGTTTAATACTTTCTTGGGCACAAACCACTAAAATGAACGATTCTGAGAAAATCCCCCCAAAAACACCACCAAACACCTCGTCGCTATCCCTTCCTGCTATCACTTTTGGGTCAATTTCGTCTCAAACGCGTCTTTTGAGAAACTCACCCTCAAAAGCGCAGGTCACTTAACAGCACCTAGTCACTCAAAGGCGCCAAGTCTATCAAAAGCGCCAAGTCTATCAACAGCACCTAGTCACTCAAAGGCGCCAAGTCAACCGGAAATTCCGCTTAAAAATTATTCCGCTATACCATTTGATAAATCCGCACTATCTGCCTTCTCTTTTTAAAGCCATGCAATCAAAAAAGAGGCCGTCGCACTACGATTCTCACTCGTAACTGCAACAGCCTCTCTTGCTATCCTATATTTTGATTCGCTTCCTGCAGAATTATGACTTCTTACTTCATTCGAAAGCCCGCATCCAGGTATGCCTGCAACACCTCATAGTAGGCATCCTTCGGCGTGTCATAATTTTTAAACATCAACGGCGAGTACTCCTTCAGCCAGGATGTATTATCCGCAATTCCCCAGATGGTCACGGAAGAAATATCCCCTCCGCTTCTCTTGATTTCCAGTAAATCCGTAAACACCTTCCGGAACAACTTCCGCTGGTCCTCCTCGCTGTTGGAACGAGGATTTTGAATGGTGATATCCAACTCCGTAATCTGTACTTCCAGGCCCGCTGCCAGGAACTTTTTCGCCGTATTTGCAATGGAGTTTTGGTCTTCCGGCCAGTAAACATCCATATGAGCCTGCATACCGATACCGTCACAAATCTTGCCGTCGGAGTTAATAAACCTCACAATGGAAAGCAGTGCTTCCGGGGTGTTCACATAAGAATTCACCTCAAAGGTATTAAAATCATTAAAAATCAAAGACACCTGATCTCTAATTCCGAAGTCACGAAGCACATCGTCCGCCACCTGATATGCCAACTTTACAAAGCAAGGCGTCAGACCCTGCCCACCATACACGTGCAACCAGTCAGAGCTGTCAATATTCGAGTGGAAATACTCGTTTACCACATCCCATGCATAAATCAAATGTCCGTACTCGTGATTGTACACATAATTCATGACATTCCGGATATAGTACTCCAGTCTGGCATCCATTACTTCCGGAGTGACAAACCCATTGTCGTAGGAATATCCTTCTCTGAAAAACCAGGTTTGGGTCTGCTCATGCCACAAAAGAGTGTGAGCCCGGAGCTCCAACCCGTTTTCCGCACAAATCCGCAGGGCCTCATCCACCACATCAAAGTAAAGTACCGGTACGGTTTTCTCTTTATAATTCGCAGGAATAATATACCCCTGCTCTTTTGCTTCTGCTACAGAAATGAACTTAGGGTCCCAACCGAACAAAAAATCCGGTTTCATATCATTTCCCAGGGTAATACTGGTATACTGCTCCTTAATCTCGGAAAGCACCAGCGGATGACGCAGTTCCTGAATGGATACCGCTGCCCCGAACCGTTCAAACACCGTCGCGTAAGTATTCTTAAAGGTCATCTGCTTCGTCACATCCGGCGCAATCTGCTTCGGTACGGACGCATCGTTTTTCGATGCCATATGGAAGGTGATACTGTATATTGTTACCTTATAATCTTTTCCCGGCTCCTTCTCCTCCATGGACATAAAACCGATGCCGTAAAGCTCCTTCAATACTTCCGGGAAACTGGAATAAATATTCACGCCCTCCTTATTGTAGTTATAATCAATAAAGATTTCATTGCAGCCCGGGTCAATGGAAAATTTCTTATCGAAGAATTTCACTGCCATGGGATTTGTGGTATCCGCCTTTACGGTGATACCCATACAATAATTCAGATCCACGGCTTTCGGAAATGCAAATCTCACATCCTTCCACCGTTCATCGTAAGACAACGTAACGGAACCGTCTCTGTTTACCGTATAGGAGGAATGGTCGGTATACACCGTTTTCAAGTCATTGAAATCATAGGTCACATCCCCCCACATAGTCTGTTCCTTGATGTTGGTTGCTCCCTCTTCCTGCTTCATGTGGAAGGTAATACTGTAAGCTTCTGCCGTGTACTTGGAAAAGTCCTGCACATCCTCCATGGCCATCAGGCCCACGCCCCAAACCGTCTCTGTCATCTCCGGGGATAATACATACACCGCCGTACCCTTGCCGTAACAGTCATACTTACAATAAAGTTCCGAATTCCATACATCGGTAAACACCCCTTTATGGAATAACTTCACACCCAATGGATAGTTTTCACTCTTTGCTTTTACCGTAATATACTCACATTTGGTCAAATCCACACCCTGTGGCAGGGCATAAATGGCCTGAGCCCACTGGGCGTCAAACTGTGCCCGGACGGAACCGTCCGACTTCAACTCATAGGTTCCGTTAAACTCAGTCATACACTCCATTTCGTCAAAGGTAAAGGTAAGTTCCCCCTCCTGATTCGGCTTTTTTATCGGCTTCGGGGTTGCCGTCGGCACCGGTGTAGCAGTCGGCCTTGGTGTTGCCGTCGGCTTCGGAGTGGCCGTTGCCTTCGGAGTATCTGTCGGCTTCGGAGCTTCCGTCGGTTTTGGAGTCTCCGTTGCCTTTGGAGCCTCCGTCGGAGCCGGGGCTTTGGTTCCCGTCGGTACCTTCTCCTCTCCGCCGTCCAAATAGGTCTGCAACACTCTGTAATATGCCGTCTTCGGTCTGCCCGGATACTCAAACAACAGTGGCTTATACTCCTTTAAATTGCTGGTACTGTCAGCGATTCCCCAGAAAGTAATACCGGTAATCTTTCCACCTGCTTTCCTTGCTTTCAGCACTTCCGCCATAAGACCTACGTAAACCTCTTCCTGAACCTGTTCCGTAATAGCCTCCGTACTTGCAAACACATCCACTTCCGTCAGCTGTATTTCCAGACCGGCATCCGAAAACGCCTGTAATGCGTTTTTATAGTCCTCCCTCCAGTTTGCATTCTCGTTGATATCCATGTGGGTCTGCATTCCCACACCGTCGCAAATCTTACCGTCAGAATTGATATAATCTATCAGATCTATGATTGCCTTTGTCATATCCCTACCGTTCCACTCGGTCATGTAGGTATTGTAATCGTTATAGAACAACGACATCTCTTCTCTGAGACCACGTTCCTTTAACATCTCATCCGCAATCTCAAAGGCAAGCTTTACATACGAAGGCTTTTCATTGATTTTGCCGTACACGGCGGTCCAGTTCTCATAATCTACATTGTCAAAATGCAAATATTCGTTTACCACATCCCAGGCATACACCACAGAACCGTAGGCTCCGTCCAGCACATGTTTCATCACAGTCCGGATATAAAGCTCCAATCGTGCATCCATTACCTCCGGTGCCACATAGGCTGCTCCCGGGTTATAATCGGTACGGAAAAACCAATCCAATGCCTGCTGATGCCATACTAACGTATGGAACCGCATCTTAAGACCGTTCTCACTGCATATCTTTAACATTGCGTCCATATCTTCAAACCGGAAGGTAGGCACCACAGACTCCTTATAATTATCCGGAATCACATAGCCCAGATTCTTCGCTTCTTCCACAGAAATTAAAGTCGGTGAAGAAACAAGCAGCTGGTCTAACTTCATCTGCCAGCCGGCCGTCAAACTGTTGTAATTCTTTTTAATTTCTTCCAAATAGGCCGGATTCTGCAGTTCATCCAAGGACACCGCCGTTCCTGCGTATCCGAATTCTTTTCCGTAAGTGGAACGAAGGGTCATATCTTCCGTCACATCCGGTGCCACATCCGTCGGCAGTTCGACTTTCGCCCCGGACTTCATATAAAAGGTCACACTGTATACCGTAGCCTTATATGACTCCGGATCCGTTACCTCCTGTACCGCAGAAAGGCTCATTGCATACACTTCTTTTCCCGAGACAGGATTCATCCGATACTCGGTTGTCCCCTTTTGAAAGCAACCATACTGTGACTCCACCGCTTTAGCCGTGGAAACTGTAAGGGCCTTTTCTCCGAAAAAGTGAAAAGAAACGTCATTACCGTAAGTATTCATTGTCAATCCGATGTACATGCACTGACTTAAATCTACTGCTTCCGGCAAAGCCAAACGAACCTCTCCCCACTGCTTCTCAAAGTGAACTTCCAGCCCGCCGTCTTCTGCCGCTTCACAGGAAGAAGCGAAGGTGCTCAAACAAGTGAAGGTTCCTACATCATAAGTCAAATCCCCCTGATTCGTCGGGGCTTTTCCTTCTCCCGGTACTGGTGTCACACCTTCTGCCTGCGTATCGGTGATATCCGAACTTCCCGGAGTATTCGATTCTATTGGAGCTTCCGTCGCCTTTGGCGCTTCGGTAGGCGTAGCGGCGGTATTCGCCGAGCCGCACGCCCCAAGCAGTAGCGCCATCGTCACAAGGCATCCAAGAAATAAACGTATCTTTTTCATACTGTTTTCCTCTTTTCGTTTAGAATTCGGTAAAAACGGACTGTTTTCTTATAATTTTACCATAATATAACGAAAAAGTCATTATTCCGGGAGTGTAAAAAACTTGCATTTTCACTTTAACAGTGACCGCTAGTACTACACCAACGGTCACTATTTAAATCACTCTCAATTCAACTGTATATCTTTCGCATAAGCATAAGAAATAATATCACCCTGCTTTGTTGAATTATATCCTCGTTCTCTATGCGAATAATTGGAAATATCTACAGAACCGAACTCCGCAAACTTTTCATAAATACGTTCTAGTACTGCACATTCTTCTTCAGAAAGAATCCCCTCCGGAATATCGCAATCAGGAATCACATGATGCTTCTCATAGCCGTTATCATAAAGAATCTCAATATGTGCAATATGATCCGCCGCCATTGTCCCTAAGAGAATATCAAAATTCTCCGGAACCGGTCCATATGGCAAATGCGCATATTTTGCACCCGATATGGATATGCCATTCTCTTTGTAGAAAACCATATCTGAATAATTCAATAACTTCATCAACTTTGTCTTGAGTAACTCTCCGCTTTTGTGTGCAAAAAACAATACCATCGCGCAGAATTTCTCATAATCAAACGCTCTAAATCCATTTTCTTCACACGGAATCTTTGAAAAAAACGAATCCAAAAATCTACGGCTCATACGATACTCTCTATCTTGCTCAAGCTTCTCAACCACATCAAGTAATTTTACTCTTTGTCTCGCATCCAGTGAAATCTCATTTTCCACAAGATAAGTCTTCATATTTTCCGGGTCACGTAAAAACAACAGAAGACTATTGTGCGCCTTATCCTGAATGGAACCGTTTTCATATCTGTATATGGTCTTATCGCCCCAGTTTAAAAGTTTGGCAAAACTTCTCTGACTCAACCCATACTGTTCTCTTATCTTTTTGATTTCTTCCGGGAGCAAAAGTTTATGCTTCCTACGATATTCATTATACGCAATAACCAAAGTGGCGTTATCCAATTCTTCGCAGAAAAAATCCTCTCCACATTCTGCACATATAAGAATCTGAGCATCGACTTCGATTACTTCTCCACATACCTTGTAGGATTCCCTTCTTGTAATTACTTTTGTTTCTACCTCTCTGTCACATTCTTCGCAATATCTTTTCATTGATGCCACCTCCTATAGCCTAAGCATAGTCATCGTCATGGAATCCAATACATTTCAAAATATCTTGCCCGTTCTCTTGTACAATCTTAACTTTTACATAAAACGGATTTCGAATTCCATCCACATTCTTTTTGAACTCCCATATATCTCCGGGTTTGCTCTGATCAAAATCCCGCTTAGGTCCCTTATAGTAATCGCCCACAACAAGCCCCAAAAGCTCATCTTTGGCATCCGCAATTGTCATTCCGTACTGAGCCAATGCCTGCATATTCTTTCTTCTTGGAACAAAATCATATTTCCCCGCAGATATAAGTCTTTTCGCTCTTTCGAGGAATGCTGTAATATCTGCCACGCTAGCTTGATTCCCCATCTGATTACCTCCCTGTATTATATATTATATCCATTTTTATAGGTTTGTCAACAGAAAATGCGGTCATGTGACCGCATTTTCTGTCGTTTTCAAATATATATTACTTATTCTTATATTCTTTACTTACAAAGTTACAAATGCACAGCCAACGACAAATACACCGGTCAGACAAGTAAATTTACCGTTTCCCCCTCCTCTTATAATCCGCCTCAATCTCTTCCTTCCAGCCCGGTGCCAAAGCAAGCTCCATTTCATCCGCGGCGCAACTACGAACCTTACTGATTGCCTTACTAAGAACCGTGTAGTTCACCTCAGTTCCTTCACGGTCACACTGATACCGCACCGCCCGCTCCGATGCAATCCCGAATCTGGCTGCTTCTGCCACAGCATCCATGTTGGCGCCAAGGAATAAAAACTCCCAACCGTACTTTTTTTTCTGCCGCTCCACCATCTTTTTCACCTTATCGTAGGTGTAAGTGCAGCTGGAGTTTTCCTCTCCGTCGGTTGTAATAATAAATAACGTCTTTTCCGGCCGGTCCTCTTCTCTGGCATACTTATGTACGTTTCCGATGTGATGAATGGCCCCACCCAGAGCATCAAGGAGCGCTGTGCTGCCTCGCACAAAGTATTCCTTTTCGGTCATGGTCGGCACCTTCTTAAGTTCCACCCGGTCATACAACACCTCTGTCTGATCATCAAACAACACCGTGGATACGATAGCCTCCCCTTCTTCTTTCTTCTGCTTTTCCATCAAGGAGTTGTAGCCGCCGATGGTGTCCGCCTCCAGACCGCTCATGGACCCGCTTCGGTCCAAAATAAATACGATTTCTGTCAATCCTTTTCTCATAATAGTACCTCCGTTTTCTTTCATAAACTTTTTTGTGTTTTCTTGGTTCTGAGGTAACTATATCATAAAGAGAAAAAAGAGAGGTCGCCGTGAGGGCGACCCTGACTTACTCAATAAAACACGGCAATCCATACTCTTCCAGTGCAATATCGATTTCTATCATATCAAATACTTCCTGCTCAATGAAAAAGGAAAAGATAATATCCCGCATGTCACTGGGCGACAAAGCGTATCCTGCCCGCGCCAGTAAATCCTTTGTTTCATCCAGACTCAGTCCCACCCCTACACAAAGCCGCATAGCAGTGGCTTTATCCGGGTGATAGTCCGGGTTCATCTTTATTTTGGAAAACAACTGCTTCGTAACAATCGCCCGCCTATACACTTCCGCGTTAGACAATCCTTTTATCTTTATCAGATAAAACAGGTACTGCTGGAACGTATCCGCCCGGTGCTTTAAACGCTCTTTTATTGCCGCTTGGCTTTCTTCCACAAAGTCATCATAGGAACTCTCCGCTTTTTTCGTGTTTCTGCTTGGAGCGGCGCACCGGCTATATACCACCTGTTCCTCAAACTCCTCAGAGTCATCAGCGGACGCCCTTCTCTCACTTAGAAAATGCGGCGCTCTTATGCAAACCGTTTCCTCTGCCTCTGTAGGCACTCTTACACAGGCTTCGCTGTACTCTTCCTCCTGCTTCTCTTCTACATAGTTCCGATCTATGTACGACTTAAGATCCGGAGCAAGCTTTCTCCCCAGCTCTGTAGATGCCTCATCAAACACCACCAGATATACAAGCATTTCATGGGACAGCAAAAATCCGTTTATCTCGTCTATCGCAATCCGAATCCCCTCTTCCTTCGGATAACCAAACCCACCGGTGGCAATCAGCGGAAAGGCAATACTCTCGCACTGCTTCTCATACGCCAATTCCAAACTCTTTTTATAACAGGCCCGAAGCTTCTTTTCCTCACTGAATAAACCACCTCGATACTTGGGACTCACTGCATGAAGAATATACTTTGCCGGAAGAGCAAAGCCCGGTGTCAGGGCCACGTCTCCCTCTTTTAATACTCCAATCTTTTTTCTTTCCGCAAGCAGTTCCTCTTCCCCCGCTGCCCGGTACACTGCCGTATCCGTACCGGAAGAATACACCGGTTGCGCATTGGCGGTATTGACTATGGCATCCACTTGCATCTTCGTAATGTCATTCCTTACAATTTTAAAAGGCATGGTACACCTCCTTTTTATTTTAAAGTATCATACTAAAATGTTGTCCCCACTTCCCTTTTACAAACGATTCCAAACAAGAAATGCACTTTTCTTCATGCTCTTTATGGATCAGAAAGAAATAATCTCTTATTGTTCCCCTCTTAAACGATATTCCCTTTATCGTTGCTTCTTCTAATTCTTTCGTACAGAACAAATTCATAAACCTTTCCAGATACACATCTAACTGTTCACGCGTACGATGACTATAAAACACCACGCTATAGCCGTTCTTGTAATAATCAATTATTTCTTCCGATAAAACATATTTTACACTTTTCGCGCTTCCAAAACCCACACTTTTCGGAAGCAGCCCATTATCCGGGTCCAAAAAAACCAAATCACATCCACGCATAGCTTCTACCGCATTCTTATGCCATTCTCTTCTCGCCTTGCCTTTGATATCATTTGGCAAAGGAATCACTCTATGATAATACCTTTGCGTTTGTAACGCATTCAAACATTCCAACTGTTCCACCGATCTTTTCTTTTGCAATACCATCTCACTAAGCAAATACAGAAGCTCATTGTCACAGTCTACGTATTGTTTATCATTCAAATACCCAACGTGTTTTCCATCATTATTATGACTCTCATCTCCAACCAAATACCAATTAACGCCCACTCGGAGTCCTTCCTGCTCCAATGCTCTCAATAATCCTATTTTCCCAAAATCTCCGACATCTCCTGCATACCGATTTTGCATATTTTCCCTCCTTCGTCAATTCTTACCGGTTCCATTTTTGTTCCACCTTTTACATATAACTGATGCCTCGGATTATTCTTTAGGGTCATTTCCCCTCGTATACACCATTTTCGTTGTCCACCTATGGAGACTATCTTTTTAAAACTCTCTTTCAAATATTCTCTTTCCTCTAAATCAATTATATTTCCCCATGCCAACAGCGTTTTTGCTTTTTTAAATTCATCAAACATTATTTGAATAATTTCATGATTCTTTTTCATCACTTCTTTATCATACGTTTCTTCTTTATGTAACGCTTTCGGCTTTGGCGTTCTTTGCGGATACAAATTCAACATAATCCAACCATCGAATTCATCTCCTTCGGTTTCATTTATCCTTTTCACAAGATTACGAATTCTTGTAATCGTAGGATCTGTCGGATGATTCTCGTCCCTTCCTGCCTCACTGGGATTTGCTCCGATGCAAATGAGCGGATTGTTTCCTTTTTCCCATAAAACATAACGATATTGTTTTTCAGTATCACCCACCTGATAGATTATACCGTCTTCATCACCTTCTGCTTTTCTCAACATTTCTTTCAAGCAAGATAATTCAATATCTACTACTCTTGGCTTTTCTTTCCCTTTCTTACCTGCCATCACATTTCCTCCTACCGGCTCTCTTGTACCGGCTCAAACTCCGACCATATCCAACTTTTTTCCTCTATTTCCTGTCCCTTTTGAACAAGTTCTTCGATAAAACGAGCCATCTTTTTCTTTCCGTATACCGTAAAGGGATCAAATCCATGTGTAACGTTCTGCTTTGAATCTGCATCTTCATCCGGCATCCACGGATCTAATATCATCTGCCCTTTATGTTCTAACACAACCATATTCCTCAAATAAGCTTCTTGTAACTCCGGCCCTCCACAAAAATGCCACCAGGCATCAATCTGCTGAAATGCCAATTTCTTTGCAGTTTCCATATGCTTAAAAACCATATCATTAACGTCCCGTTCCGGAATCGGTTCCAATGATTTAATCGCCTTTCCTGTCATTCTCGCATAACAAATTTCCGACCACGTACTGCTTCCGATATAGCCATCCGGATTTACCAAAAAAATCTCGTCTGCCATATCAATTTTTGCCTTATGCATATCATCTAACATCTGTTTCGTCTGCGTTACCGCATTCTCGTCTTTGCCTTCCCAAACTTCTGCATCCCCTGAATGTCCGAACAAACCGACAGAAATGACAACAAATCCACTCAACGTTAAACGCTTTTGTGCTTCCATAAACTCATCTTTAAATCTGGTACTGCCACATAATGTAACAACAGGATACTTCATCTGCATACAATCCAACCTCCGTTTCAAACACAGTAATTGTCCGTCCGCTTCCTGCTTCCCCTGACACTCTTATCTTACTTCCAGTTCTTCCACAACTTCCTCTAATTCATTTGCATCGCAGGAGCACACAAACTTCCCATCCATATAAATCTCATAATGATCCATCACATTTCTCACTTCCATAGCTCATCTCTCCTTTCAAAAGAAACAGAACCAAGATAGGGTTTCTCTTATCTTGGTTCTGAGTATAAGCTATGTAGTGTACCATAAAACGGACTATTGCTATCTTAATGTCCCGAAAAATACCTGATCAAAGAAATCCTTGGTCACTTCCGGTCCCAACTGCGCTTTAAACACGTCGGTTGAGATACCGCCCTTTTCAATCAAGCCATCAGTATAAGCAACGGTGATATTACGCTTCTCCTTTTTATCTTCCGCAGAAAGCTCCGGAAGCGCTTTACCGTGCTCTAAATACACTTTTAAACTATCCGCCAACAGCTTTTCCACTTCCAAATCATTCTTTGCTTTTCCTGCCTTATAGGCATCCACGGTCAACAAATGCTCATACCAGGCTTCCGATGCTTCAAAATCTTCCAAATGAGTGTAATTGTTCACCACATCGGAAAGTGCCGTCATCAACTGATTATACGTTGCATCTTTTTCTTTCACCACGTCATAAAACTCTAAATAAGATTTTCTGTTCCCTAAAATGTACATATAATCCGCCGACATAAGCGGTAAATTTTTATCCTTTGGAGTAATCACAATAGTGGCCATCTGCATCACTCCTGCATTGACACGCATCAGTGAAATATTTCCCACCCCCTCGATATCATACTGTTCCACCTTAAACTTCATGATACCGTACATCTTCATCTCTTTGTACTCTTCCGGGTCCACCTCGGTCAAAGTATAATGTTTGTTCAGTTCCTCTAACACCGTATCAATGGTCCGATTCATGGCTTTTACATTACGCGACGCATTCACAAGCACAAAAATTGCTATAATCAAAATCAGTCCGCCGATAATTCCCAGTATCATACGCCCTACTTTTCTTTTCTTTTCTTTTTACCTGTTCTTTGCTTCTTTTCCATACTGTTTCTCCTTTCCGTATAACGTAGGGTCAAACACCCGCTTCCGTTACTCTAACTTAAACTTCGTTACCTCAACGTTTAAGTTATCCGCAATGGATTTGTTTTCGTTTGCCTCATGTTCAATTTCTCCCACATTTACGGTCAGATCAACAGAGCGCTCCGTCACATCCGTAACACCGGCTGTGCATTCTCCCACAGCTACTCTGACTGCCTCTACAGCGGCCTTGATGCCATCCATATTTTCTTTTAACTTTGCACTTTCGGAAGCGAATTCCTGCATCATGCCGTTCAGGCTTCCTACATCCCCCTGATAATTTTCACTGATCTCCAACAACTTCTCATACCCCTTCATGGCTGTCTCATCCATAAAATGGAGCATTTCTTCCGCTTCCCCGGCTAAATCGTTTACGGCTTTGATTACTTCTGCACTCACCTTTTGAATCGCAGTAGCCGCTTCCGCAGAATCCGTTGCCAGCTTACTGATTTCATCCGCAACCACTGCAAAACCGCGTCCTGCTTCTCCGGCTCTTGCCGCCTCGATACTTGCATTCAATGCCAACAGGTTTGTCTGTTCGGTAATTCCGATAATGTTGTTTGTCAACACGCTGATTTCTTCTACTGCCTTGGATCTCTCTATCTTCTCATTTACCGCCAAAGACATAGCATCCGCTTTTTTCTTTGCTTCCTCACGCTCATCGGATGCATTTCGATACAGTATCTCCGCATTCTTCCGGATACTTTCGGAAGAAGTACTTCCTTCTCCAGCCTGACCTGAAATCGTTTCTATTGTCTCATACACCTGAACAATGGATTCCGTCATCTGATTCAGAGAATAATTGGTCTGCTCCATGGATGCACTCATCTCTTCCATAAACGCCGAAATATCCGAAATACCGATTTCTGCCGTTGAAAGCTTCTTCACCACAGAAGAGGAAGAAGCGTCCAATCGCTTGGAATTCTCGGAAATGTTTACCATAATCTGTCGAATATAATCAAGTAATGCATTCAAATTGTCTCCGATTACTTCCAATTCGTCTCCGCTCTTAATTTCAAACTTCTTTGTCAAATCCCCTTCGCTATGTACCAATTCATACATTTTCTTTTCTACCTGTTTCAATCCCCGCATCATTGCGTTGATTACAACCCCGATAACAACCAGGCCCACCAAAAGAACAATAACGGAAATAATTGTAATCTGTTTTAAGGATTCACTCAGGCGCTCCGATACGGAATACGCATCGTAGTCACATCCAAGCACCGCAACTACAGCTCCTTCGCTGTCAAAAATCGGTTTATATACGGATATCAAATGACCGTCTACCGTTTTATCGATATAATCCTGCACATACTCTTCTCCGGCAAAACAATCCTGCAACTCCTCATAGGAAACCTCAAACTCATCACCGTACTCGGCTCTTTCCTCGGACAAGTCGGTATCAATACCATAAAATACCGTTTCACCGTCCGTATGCAGTGTGTATAGATATTTCACTTTGTAAGATTGCTGTATTTCACTTAATGTGTTCCAAAGGTTCAGGTACTCTGCACTTTCCTCACAGCCCGGTTCCAACGTTTTTAACAGATCACCGTCGATTACCTGTACAGCCATTTTGGATACCATGTCTGCCTCTTCTACCCCCATGGCAACCATTCCGTCTTCCATACGCCGGTAGGAACTCATTCCGAGAATAACGCATAATAAAGCCACCAAAACTACCACCGGCAAAAGAAGTTTTACTCTGATACTCAATATTCTTGTCTTACGTTTCATAATACTCCTCCACAATTTTTCAAATTTTCACACTCATTTTTGCGTATTTTATGCACTTTTATATATTATATCACATTATCAGACATTTGTGAAGTAAAATAGGAAAAACAAAAAAAGAAAGGACTATATAGCCCTAATTTCCTACATAGTCCCTTCTTTTTTACTTTAATTTTGTGATATTTTCCATTTTTTGCAAAATCATTACAATGGGTACAATTAACAACCCGCAAATCAAGTTGCTGACACCGTGTATCATATCAAAAGGCAAACCGGCCACAATCCAGGCTACCATTCCTTTAAAATTCAAACCGAACAATACTGCCTGTGCCGGTGCATACAGCACTCCGAAGCCGAATCCGTGTAATGCATTCACTATCGCATACACCACAGGTTTCAAAACTTTCGGCATCTTTTTGGGCAAAAGCATGGTAATCCCCCACAGAACCGTCCAAATATACAGATAGGGAATCCACCAGGTTGCAAATCCTGCAAACATACCATTAAGTAACACAAATATGTAAATCGGATATAAGGCCTTTGCCCGGTAAACAACTGTAAATGCAATAATAAACACACCCAGTAAATGTATATTCGGAGCAAACTCCATAATCACTTTAGAGGCATACATCAGTGCTCCCAACATGGAAAACACTGCCATTTCACGAATCGTCAGCTTCATTACTTCGACACTTTGAAGGCGTAGCTCTCTCCAGCCACAACATCCGTACTGTCTACACCGCTCATTGCATACTCACCGTTCACGAAAAAGCCCCAGTAGGTCTGGTCTACATCGTAATCTGCAAGAATGCCGTTTACCTTCTTTACGTACAAACCGTAATCGCCTGCATCCCCTTCAATCAAGCCAAGTTCCAAAAGGGCATCTCCTACCGTCGTCTTATCGGTATGAATCAAAAATTTGGTTTCATTCCCATCCTTATCCACCACGGAAAAGTTGAAACTAAGTGCGCCTTCTCCCAGTTCCGTTACACCGTTTGCCTCATTCTCTGCCTGATTGGCATCCGCATCACCGGATGCATCGTCCTGTGAGTTATCAGCCGGTGCGGTCACGTTTGCCACGTCTCCGGACGGGGTTTCTTTTTCCTCCGCTTTGTTACATCCTACTGTAAACAATGCCATAGCCACAATCAGCATCATACAAAGGATACGTGAAACTAAGTTGCTTTTCATTTTTCTTTGCATATATTTTCTCCTTTAAATTGTATTTCCTCCGATTCAATGCCGGCGCTCGCGGCGTAGTATAACAGAGGCTTGTTATGTCCGGGTATTTCGACTCGACATTTCTTTTCTCGCCTTCTCGGAAATGCTCCAATGGCTTGTCCCGGAAGTTGTGGCACTCCGGTAGAAAAAAGGGTAAAACATGTCTCACGGCGACGGGCTCGTACAGGAGTTTCACCTGTTTCCCCGACACATAACAAAAGAGAGTATAACACAAAACACAGAAAAAGGGAACCTGATTTTCAGATTCCCTTTTCTGTCTAAAACAGAATATTTATTCTTCCTCCCGGTCTTCCAGTTTTTCCTTCGGAAGATGCGCCGTTAACATTTTCTCTAACTCGTCCGGCACCAATGGTTTGGATAAGTAACCGGCAAATCCTTCCGCCAGATATTGCTCCTCGCTTCCGGCAATTGCGTTGGCCGTCAACACGATAACTTCCGTTTCTGCATTAAGATTCTCTTTTTCCTGTCGAAGCAGACGCAACGTCTCGATTCCGTCCAAATCCGGCATCATATGATCCATCAAAATCAAATCATATTTTTTTCTTCTGCACATCTGCAGACATTCTTCTCCTCCCGGCGCAACATCAATCTGAATTCCCGTTCTTTTCAGAAGCATCTGTACTACCCGCAAATTCATAGCATTGTCATCTACCGCAAGAATTTCTGCCTTCGGGGCATACAACATCTTCTTTACTTCTGTCTTTTCGTTCACATTCTTTGCAGTAGTATTCATTTCCGTTTGTTTTGACCGGTCCGAAATTTTCTGCGGAATCACCACCGTAAAACAGGTTCCCTTTCCATACTCACTTCGTACGGAAATATGTCCGTTCATCAGTTCCGTCAACTGTTTGGTAATGGCAAGTCCAAGACCGGTTCCTTCAATATGACGATGCTTTCTCTCTTCCATTCTTTGGAAGCTCTGAAACAACCGCGGAATATCTTCCTTTCGGATTCCGATTCCGGTATCCTCCACCAACATCACAAGAGAAAAGACTCCCTCGTCCTCCATTCCCTTTACCTTAAATGTAACGGTACCCTCTTTCGTATACTTTATGGCATTGGACATTAGGTTCGTCAAAATCTGACGAATGCGAATCTCGTCCCCTACCAAACACTCGGGAAGAGCGGTATCTCTTTCCACTATCACACGCAGACCTTTTAGATTTGCCTTAAACTTCAATTCCTGTACTACCGTATCAAATAATTTCGCTGTTTCATAACTACCAATCGTAAGCTCTAATTTGCCGGCATCAATTTTCGAAAAATCCAAAATATCGTTAATCAGCCCCAGTAACATCCTGCTGGAACCGGCAATATTATCAGCGTACTCTTTTACCGACTCGTCTTTGTTTTCTCTCAAAATCATCTCATTCATACCGATAATGGTATTAATCGGAGTACGGATTTCATGGGACATTTGTGCCAAAAACTGCGCTTTGGCTTCTCCCGTCACAATAGCTCTTTGCTTTTCCTTTTCCAGTGCCTGCATGTCACGTCCGGTCTTAAATGCTGCCATTACCAGTAAAAAGCACAGGCCGGTACAAAAGGCAAAACCTCCCTTTTTTACCCCCGGATCATACACCTGATAGATTTCCCACGCAGACGCAAGTATAACACCGATTAAGCCTATCCCTACTTCCCAATAGTCTCTTATGTGTTTATTCACAATGTCGGCAATCAACGTTCCTGAACCTATCACAAGAGCAAGTCCGATGATGACATAATCCGTAATCATTGAGTCCATAAAATCTACAATTCCGAACACATGTAAGGAAAAGGAGCCCACAATATTTACAATAACCAATATCAGTATCGGAAATAAAAACTTCTGATAACGTTGTTTCTGAATCCGGTTTGCATAAATTACAAAAGGATACGGCGCTAACATTGTCAAAAAGAACCCCACATTGGAAGCCACCGTTATGTTCGGAAGGAAAAACTGGCGAATAGAGGATTCCGCAAGCATAATAAGGGATGTAATCAAAGACCCCAAGCCCAAATAAATAATATCCACTTCTTTTTTATGTATAATGCAAAGAACAAGACTTACCACCACAGTAACCATACTGAGAATTACCGTGGTAAACGCAACCAACATCAACAGTCCGCTTCCTCTCAAATAAGAACTGATGATATCTTGTTTTGTTCCCACCGTTATCTGGCTCATCCGTCCGGAATACTCAGAATCACTTACGGTCACAACAGCAAGCACCTTACCGGCATCTTCCTCATAAAGCGGGAAAAATACATAGGCGCTGGCGCTGGTTTTGCCAAAAGGTCTTGTATCCTTGGTAGAATATTCTTTTCGTAACTCTCCACCCACATAAATCCATACGTCTTGTTGGGACGCACGCATGCAACCGTAGATACCGTCTTGCAGTTCCGGCAATACAGCTTCCGCACGTACAGCTTTCTTCGGTTCTTCATTCCATACTCCCGGTAATGTAACCGGTTCTCTGGTACCGTCCTCATACACACGCTCCCAGCTGGTCTGCAACACACCACAGGTCCCCTCATCCATGGTTATCTCCTGTGTTCCGAAGATTTCACCCAGAACAAGGTATAGTAATACAACACACAGTATTCCGCCTAAAATACACTCTATCGTTTTCTTTCTTTGCACCTTCATTGCTCTCCTTCTCCTTCGGACCTGACAGTTCCTGAAATTCCCAAATCCCATGTTTATTATATCAAATAATCCGTAACATTACAAGCAAACATCATTTTTTTAGCATATTATTTCAATAAATAATGATTTTTGTCTCTCACCTTGTTTTCTCCTATTTCATATGATAAAATGAACTTCATTATTCCTTATGAAATCTCATTTTACAAATCTGAAGGGAGTACATTATGAAGATGTTATGGAAACTTACCAAAGAAGCCGCTCGCTATAAAGGACTTTATATTTTGGCCATACTTTCCACACTTTTGCTCACCGGCATTAACCTTACTGCGCCGAAATTGCTGTCAAAAATGACCGGTATTGTTGGTGGCGGTGTAAATAACGAAGCATTAAGGCAAATTGTATTTCTTGCAATGGGACTTTTGATACTCTATCTGCTCCGCATTGTTTTTCGTTTTATGAACAACTATCTTGCCCATAAAGCTGCCTGGTATCTGGTAGGTGATTTGCGCGATCGTATGTATAAAAAGCTTCAGAGTCTGGACCTTGGATTCTTCCACGACAAACAGACCGGTGATTTAATGAGCCGTGTTGTAAATGATACAAGAGATTTTGAACTGTTATACGCTCATATGATTCCTGACATGATTACCAATCTTGTCACCTTCGGCGGCGTACTTACCATTCTTCTGATAATCAACTGGAAACTGGCCCTAATTACTTGTTTTCCGATTCCGCTGATTCTCATTTCCGGTGTCATCTTTGCTAAAAAGGTACGTCCGTTTTTTAAGGCGTCCCAAAAAAGCATGGGTGAATTAAATGCAAAGTTACAGGATAACTTATCCGGTCTCCATGAAATCCAGTCCTTCGGTCAGGAAAACGAAGAAGCCGCCTTAGTCAGTGAAAGTAACTTCACTCAGGTTCGGGCCATGCTTCGTGCTCTGCGCGCCAGTGCCATTTTCCATCCCAGCGTTGAGTTCGTTTCCTCCATCGGTACGGTTTTAGTCGTAGCCGTGGGCGGTTACCTGGCTTACCTTGAACAACTTTCCGTAGAAGATATTGTAGCCTTTGTTTTATACTTATCTTTGTTCTATGCACCGATTTCCGGCCTTGCGTCGTGGCTTGAAAATTTGCAACAATCTCTGGCAGGTGCAGAGCGTGTTACTTTAATTTTAGATACTCCGTCTGCCATTGAAAATAAAGACAATGCAAAAAATCTGGAACATGTCTCCGGCGAAATAACGTTTCGGAACGTTTCCTTCCATTACAGTAACAAGGTGCCGGTATTAAAAGACATTTCCTTCACCTGTAAACCGGGACAAATGGTGGCTCTTGTAGGCCCTACCGGCGTTGGAAAAACTACCATTACCCAGCTTATCTCCCGCTTCTATGATCCGGTAGAAGGTGCGGTACTGGTGGACGGTCAGGATGTACGGGACGTTACGTTAGAAAGCCTTCGTAAAAACATTTCCCCGGTATTACAGGATACATTCCTTTTCCACGGCTCCATTGCCGACAACATCGGTTATGCAAAGCCGGATGCCACTCGTGAGGAAATCATTGCAGCTGCAAAGGCGGCCAACATTCACGAAGACATTTTACATATGCCGGAGGAATACGAAACTCAGGTAGGTGAACGGGGACTGCGCCTTTCCGGCGGTCAGAAACAACGTGTTGTCATCGCCCGTGCCATCCTTCGTCAGTCACCGATTATTATCTTAGACGAAGCTACCGCTTCCGTAGACGTACAGACCGAACGCCAGATACAGGCTGCCATCGCAGGCATGGCAGGCAAGCGTACCATTGTAGCCATTGCCCACCGCCTGTCCACCATAAAAAACGCGGACTTGATTTTAGTCATTCATGAAGGTGAAATCAAAGAGCAGGGAAGCCACGAAGAACTGCTGGCCCTGGGCGGAATTTATGCACAGATGTTAAAGGCCCAGGAGTAATCGTGCAGGCAAAGTGAGCATGCACCTCCTGTATAAAAAAGCTATCGTATTTACACTTAATTCGTAGATGCGATAGCTTTTCTTATCTAAATAATCTGTGATTCTGTCGTGCCAACCCAACTAAATTCACAAAACAGCATTTTAGTTGGGTTCAGTCCCCCAAAAAACGCCAAACATAAGAAAAAAGATACCTACATAGGTGTCCCTGTATCAAAACAAAAGGCTCGTTTTACGGTTAAATCCTACACACACAAAGACACGAGTCCTATAACCGTAAAACGAGCTTAGATATTTTATGGCAGGGACACCGTCCCTACTTAAATATGGTTTGCCACCTCAAAGGCATCCCAAATTGCGTACATAATATTTGCCACCTTCTTGGCGTCACCGAGAAGATAAATCTCCGGTACATCAAACTCTACTTCATGATACAAGGAATTCTCCTCGTTATATCCCACGGAAAGAATAACACTGTCACAAGCCAGGTTCTTCGCTCCTTCCGGCGTTTCAACAGAAAGTTTCCCGCCTGCAAAACCGGTTACCTTTGCACTTGTCAGAATCTCTACGTTGTTAAACGGAAGCAAAGCTGCCAGCATGTCAGAGTTGGAATGACAAAGAGGTCCGTTCACCTTCATAATCTTATCCTGTGCCTCTACGATGGTTACCTTCTTACCTGCCTGTGCCAACCACAACGCAGTCTCACAACCCACCAGACCGCCGCCGACAACCACTGTGGTATCGCCGCAATCCTTTTCCTTCATCAGTACCTGGGCTGCCGTATATACCTTCTCATCATCCCCTAAGGAAAATACCTTCGGTGTGGAACCGGTAGCCATAATAACCGTATCGTAGTCACCTTCTAAAATATTTTTCTTGGTAACTTCCGTGTTCAAATGTACCTCAACCTTTAAGCGGTCCATTTCCTGTGCATACCAATTTGCCAAAGCAATATCGTCTTCCTTAAACTTCGGTGCACCGCCCGGAAGTAAATTCCCCCCGAGTCTTCCGCTCTTTTCAAACAATACCGGCTGATGTCCGCGGATTGCAAGCACTCTTGCCGCCTCACAGCCTGCCACACCGCCGCCTACTACAAGCACCTTCTTCTTCTGTAAAATCGGTTCATACGCCATGGCACGCTCTCTTGCTGCCTGCGGGTTTACCGCACAGTTAATAAGAGAATAGGTTGCAATACGTCCCATACAACCCTCGTGACAGGAAATACACGGACGAATCTGACAAGTTCTTCCGGAACGAAGCTTATTACAGTAATCCGGGTCTGCAAGAAGCGGTCTTCCCAGGGAAATCATATCACACTCACCGTTTGTAAGTGCCTCAAGAGCCGTATCCGGGTCATCCATACGTCCTGCACAGATTACCGGAATATCTACCACTTCCTTTACAATCTTACAGAACGGACGGAACAGGCCCTTCTCCTGATACATCGGCGGATGACTCCACCACCAGGAGTCGTAGGAACCCGCGTCTACATCCAATGCATCATAACCATACTGTGCCAGAAGTTTCGCAGCCTCGATACCCTCTTCAATATCTCTTCCCTTTTCTTCAAACTCTTCTCCCGGAAGAGCACCCTGTCTCCAGTCCTTAATCATACTCTTTACGCTGTAACGAAGGGTAACCGGGAAGTCCTTACCGCAACGTGACTTAATCTCTTCCACAATTTCCTTTGCAAAACGAAGTCTGTTCTCAAGGGAACCGCCGTATTCGTCGGTTCTTAAGTTGAACATGGAAATCGCAAACTGGTCTAATAAATAACCTTCATGTACCGCATGAATCTGAATACCGTCAAATCCGCCCCGCATAGCGTTGTACGCACCGTCACCGAAGGACTTCACAATACTGCGGATTTCTTCCTTCGTAATGGAGCGACACATTTTGTCAAGCCAACGATGCGGAATCTCCGACGGAGCTACCGGCGGAAATTCACCTAAATTTGTCGGAATGGTTACACGACCGAACCCGCCGGACATCTGTAAGAAAATCTTACTGCCGTAGGCATGTACACGCTCGGTCATCTCCTTACTGGTTCTTGTAAAATGCACCGCATTGTGGGTAGACACCGGAATAATGGACTGATTCTGTGGCTCTACCTGCTGATCACAAAAGGTAACACCGGTAATAATAAGACCGGTACCGCCCTTTGCGCGCTCCACATAATAATCAATACCTCTCTGATTCCAACCGCCCTCGGAATCCGAAAGTCCAAGCGGTCCCATCGGTGCCATGGCAAAACGGTTTTTAATCTCCACATTACCGATTTTTACCGGGGTAAACAGTTCTTTGTACTTCATAAATTGCCTCTCCTTTGCAATATAATACACTCTATGTATTCGATTTCTAATTAACTCAAAACCATTATATCCCAAAAGTTTCAAAAAACCAACCCCTAATTCTCACATTCCCGTAATCGTTCCACCACAGTTTGCTTTGCCACAATCCGATACATTCCAATCGGTACTGCTACTCCCAAAAGAACAAATATCGGCAGTACAACAACTAACGGAAGTACCGTCAGCCGGTAAGTAAAGAACCAAAGGATTCCCTCCAATGCGATTTTCATAACCGGTGCCGACAACAGACTCACAAAAACAGCACAGCCCACAGCGCCTACGGCATACATCAAGCCTTCATATACCAACATACGCTTTAGCTGCCGTCCCGTCATACCGATGGCTTGCAGCATAGCAAACTCTCTCCTTCTGGTCAGAATTCCTGTCAAAATCGAATTGAAAAAATTTAATACACCAATCATTCCTACGACAAAGCTCAACACGACTCCCACAAGGAAAAACATCCTGCGTGTTTCTTCAAACTCTTCTCTTATCGTAAACTTACTTTCATAATCGTACTCCGTCTCCTGCTTTTCGATATAGTGTCTTAGAAATTGCTCCATTGCTTCCTCTTCCGCATCCTCCACTTCAAAGGCGGCACATAAAATATCTTCTCTTTCACTATGCTCACACAGAATTTCTGCCGGCAATAAAAAATAGTTGCCTCCGCTATAGCGATATCCCAACGAATAAGGCACGGATACCACTGCAGCCACTTCATACTCATATACCCTGCCATCATAGTCTAACGTAACCGTGTCCCCCGGTTCCGCCCAACGCAGGTTCGCCTCTACTACCGCAATATACTTTCCGTCAGGGTCATTTAACTTTGTCATATCCCCTTCTATCGTTTCCGCATACTTTAAGGCTCCTTCCTCCATTCCCAGCACCTGTGCCTGCCACTTCACTCTGCCGTCATCACTTCTCGGCACAGATTCCAACAACATCTCTATTGTCTCAGGCGGATTCCATACACTTTCCACCTTAACAAACAGCTCCTCCGTCATGTATGCATGAGCTTCTCCGTTTTTTGTTGCAAACACCTTTGCAACCTCTTCCACTCCGTTTTGCGCAGAAATCCTATCCACCACATTTCGGGATACCGTCTGTTCTTCACAAAAATGTTTAAACTGAAAATATGCCTCATCTGCAACTACAAAATCCGCATTGAAAAAATTCGACACATACTTATCCATATCAAAACCACCGGTAAACACCACGGTCAGATTTAAAAGTACCACCGACAACGCCATGGAAACAATCGTTATCACGGTTTTGCTTTTACTTCGTGCCAAATTATCTTTTGCCATGGAAAGCAGAGAACCGCTTCCTTTCCTTTTCGTTCCCGACTGCCCCTTTTTGCTTCCTTCCGTGTAACGAAGCGCTTCTACCGGATACACTGCCGCTGCCACACGTCCCGGTCTGCGACAGGAAATCAATACGGTAATCAAAGAAAATACTGCGGCAAACAGAAAAATAAACGGATGAAACACTGCATTTACGGTTGCCACATTCATTTTGCCCAAAATAACCGGTGTCAGCTTAACACCCAAAAGCCATCCCAAAAGGGCACCGGCCGGAATCCCGGCTCCGCTGAGCAATAATGCCTGATTCCGAATAATGCACTGTATTTGCTTCTGTGTGGTTCCGATTGTTTTTAATAACCCGAAAAAACGAATTTCTCCCACCACTGAAATCTGAAATACATTGTAAATAATTAAATATCCTGTTCCCATCATCAAAAGCAGAATAACAGCCATGGCAATCACCGCTCCCGGCTCCATGCGGTTAAACAAAGTGGCCCCGGTATACCCCCAGTTCACACCTATACGCATCCCTTCCGGAGAATATCCGTGTTTTTCCAGAATCTCCACTAAATCATCCTCGATATGCATGGCATTCTTTAACATGACGTCCAATGTCAGAGACCCGCAGACACCGGTTTCGTCCGTTCCCGCAACTCCCACACGATTTAGCATTTCGTTTACCGTACTATCCGGAACCAACACATGATGTGCCGGCGCCACTGCGTCACTTTCCCACCATCCGGACAAGGTAAAGGTCTGCTCCGTTTGTACTCCCCCTACTTCCATAGGAAGTGTAAACTCTGCACCTACTTTCGGCACCACCCCCAGCAGATGAAGCACCTCCGTATCCGTAGCCGCCTCATTTGTACCCTCCTTCGGCAACCCTCCTTCTATGGGTGTCAAAAAGGTCCAAGAGGCATGATTTTCATCACAATAACTGACTTCCACCGATGTTTTTGCAAATGCTTCCCCCACTGCCATTCCCAAAAGATGTCTTATACCATATTCCTTTATACGGGAATCTCCCTTTAATTCATCCGCCTGTTCCTTTGTCAAAGACTTAAAACTTCCGTGAGCTCTGCTTCCTGCCTGTCTAAAGTTTGACTCCTGTAAAGAATGATTCAAAGAAAGCAATACGGTAAACAACACCGTAAACAATATAGTCGTCAGGGCAATTGCACAACTTGCCACTATATTACGGGATTTTGATGCTCGAAGGCTATTTATTGACAATTCCCTGATACATCGTTTATTTGCCACCTTTACCATCCCAATCACCCCCTGACCGTAATCTTTCCGTCCTCAATACGCACAATACGGTCGGCCATCTGGGCAATTTCTTCGTTATGGGTAATCATAACCATGGTCTGGGCAAACCGCTCTCCTGTCACTTTTAAAAGTCCCATTACATCAAGGCCCGTTTTACTGTCTAAGTTTCCTGTAGGCTCATCTGCCAAAAGAATAGCCGGTTTTGTTGCCAGTGCTCTGGCAATGGCCACTCTCTGCTGCTGTCCTCCGGAAAGCTGATTCGGCAGGTTCAGAAGCTTTTCTTCCAGCCCCAATGCATCTATGACCCGGTTCACGTACTCTTCGTCCACTTTATTTCCGTCCAGCTTAATCGGTAATACAATATTTTCATACACATTTAACACCGGAACAAGATTATAGTTTTGAAACACAAATCCGATTTTTCTGCGCCGAAAAATCGTCAACTCTTCATCACTGAGTGCTGATAACTCCCTGCCGTCTACCCGTACTGTTCCTTCCGTCGGGCGGTCCAATCCGCCTAACATATGTAATAATGTGGATTTACCGGAGCCGGAAGTCCCCACAATTGCCACAAACTCGCCTTTTTCCACGGAAAAACTGACATCGTCTAATGCCCGTACCATGGTCTCTCCGGTTCCGTAATATTTTTTTAGGCCTGTCGTTTCCAATATTGCCATATCCTACCTCCAAAAAAGTCTGTATTGATTTACAACACAGACTTTATCACACAAATCTTTCCTTGTTCTTTCCGAAATCTATCAGTTTTGAAAGATTTTAAAACTTAGTTTTTCGGCAAATATAAGGAAAACGTAGTTCCGCCTTCTTTGCCGTCGGAAATCTTTACATAGCCTCCCTGCCCCGATACAATCTGTCGTACAAGATACAGTCCGATTCCGATGCCCTCTTCTTCTGCCACCGCTTCCGAACGGTAAAATCGTCCGAACACCTTACTTTTCTCCTCTTCCGGAATACCAATCCCGGTATCTTCCACATCGATTTTTATGAACATTTCGTAAGAATCGGCACGCAACGTCACCCGCCCGCCTTCCGGCGTATATTTTATGGCATTATCCAAAAGGTTTCCCAGGGCTTCTTTCGTCCACTTTGTATCAAACACCGCCGTAACCTTTTCCTCTGCGGCATCCACCCGTAGTGCAATTTTCTTCTCTTCCGCCTGCTTTTTAAACGCTTGCGCCGTCTCTTCTAAAACCGGGTGCACCTCTGTTTCTTTTTTATGAAATTGAAACACACCTGTCTCCAATCGGGATGTTTTTATAAATGACTCCATCAAAAACGCCAAACGTTTTATTTGTCCCGCAATCATTTCCACGTAGGCACGCCCTTCCTCGGATAGCTTCTGTTCCTCCAAAAGCTCCGTATACAGCAAAAGATTCGTAAGGGGGGTTTTTGTCTGATGGGATAAATCAGATATCATTTCTTTGATTTCTTCTTTTTCCCTGGATACATTTTTTGCAGAAATAGCAGAGGTGGATAAATATTGGCCGAATTTCGCTTCCACTTCCGCCAGTAAACTTTCATCAAAGGTATCGTTGGAAAACGTGCCGTTAATAGCTGCATCCAACATCCCATTCAGCCGTTCCAACAGCTTCTTTTCCCGATGGCGGTACCACAGCACCCCCCCAAGGGCACATAACGTCACTCCGCAGGCCATCATACAAATAACTTCATATTGCATCTATTTTCCCTCCCACGTATATCCGATGCCGTATACCGTCTTTAAATACTTCGGTTTCGCCGGTGTATCCTCCAATTTGTCCCTCAGTCGTTTTACTGCCACGGAAAGCGCATTTTCGTCCACATACTCCGCACCATCCGTCCAAATCCGGTCAATCAAATCATTTCTTCTTAATGTAATTCCTCGATTAACCACTAACGTTCGAAGAAGCTTCTGCTCTGTTTTACTAAGAACCACTTCCTGCTCTCCTTTATAAAACTCCATCCGCTCGAAATCAAACCGATATCTGTCGATTTCTACAAAATCTCTTTTTCTTTCCGAAGCCTTCCTAAGCTGGGTATTTACTCTTGCCCGCAACACCGCCAAAGAAAAAGGTTTTGTAATATAATCGTCCGCTCCCAGTTCAAGCCCCGCCACAATGTCCGTCTCCAAATCATTGGCGGTTAATAAAATCACCGGAACTCTGCTCCCCGTCCGCAATTCCGTCAAATATTCCATTCCGTTTCCGTCCGGAAGATTCACATCCAATAACAACAAGTCAAACAATTCCTCTTCTTGCAGTTTCTTCGCCTCCGAAAGTGTCCTGCAAACCGTTACTCCCAACGCTTCACTTTGCAGTGCCAGACATATTCCCTGTCCCAATGCCGTATCATCTTCTATAATCAATACTCTGTTCATCCAATCGCCCCTTCTCCGAAGCATTCCATCTTCTGCTTTCCTTACGGTATGTTCCCATAATCATAAACTCTGTCTATCATACTATCATATCCTGCCTGTTTTCTTCAAGTATACTTCATTAAAACTTCAACAAATGTTGAAGTTTAGTTGATACTGAATTGATACATCGACTTTATACTCTCTTTATGGATTATTTACGAAAGGTATGGTAGAATGACTATGTTGTTACAATTGGCTTTCTTATTTTTCATGGGGTCTGTCATCGGTTGGGGGTTGGAAGTACTTTTCCGAAGATTCGTATCTTATACCAATCCGGAGCGAAAATGGATTAATCCGGGCTTTTGTACCGGACCGTATCTTCCCCTGTACGGATTTTGCTTATGCGCACTTTATCTGATTGCTTCTCTGGAAAATATGATTCCGATCGAACGGTCTTTTTGGAACAAAACTGTTCTTTTTCTCGTTATGACCGCATGTATGACATTAATTGAGTATATCTCCGGTGTCTTTGCACTAAAAATACTGAAAGTACGTCTTTGGGACTACAGTAACGAGTGGGGGAATCTTCAAGGAATTATCTGTCCTCGATTTTCCGCTATTTGGGCAATTCTAGGTGCCGTTTATTACTTTATGATTCACCCATTTATCAAAACCGCTCTGATCTGGTTATCCCATAACCTTACCTTCTCCTTTTTCATCGGCATGTTCTTCGGCGTCTTTTTCATAGACGTCGCGCACTCAGCACAGCTTGTCGCAAAACTGAAAAAGTTTGCAGAAGAAAACAATGTCATTGTTCGCTATGAGACCTTCAAAGAAGGAATTCGCACATCCTACACGGCGAGTGCAAAAAAATACCGTTTTTTCCGCCCTCTACATAGCAACCGTCCGCTACCGGATATCTTAAAAGACATCAGGGACTCTTTTGAACACCGCAAAAAGAACTAATTTCTCTCAGGAGGTATGTATGTTAAAAATACTCATCGCAGAAGACGACCGGGAGTTATGCCAGCTTTTTTCCCATGTCCTGTTAAAAAACGGCTATACCGTACAAGGGGTTTCCAACGGTCGGGAAGCCTTGGACGCCATACAAAACAACTACTATGATTTAATCATTTCGGATATCATGATGCCGGTCATGGACGGGTACGAATTTGTCCGATCATTACGTGACTCCGGATATACCACACCGGTTCTTATGATTACGGCAAAAGATGCCTTTGACGACATGCGCCTCGGTTTTCTCTCCGGCAGTGACGACTATATGGTAAAGCCGGTTAACGTAAATGAAATGGTGTTGCGCGTCGGTGCTTTGCTCCGGCGTGCCCAGATGATTAACGAACGACGTCAGGTCATCGGCAACACGTTTTTGGAGTGCGATTCTCTTTCGGTTCACACGGGCAACGAATCCGTTATACTTCCTCAAAAAGAGTTCATGCTACTGTATAAAATGGTTTCCTATCCGGGGCGTATCTTTACGAGACAACAACTAATGGATGAAATTTGGGGATATGACTCAAACAGCGATCCACATACAGTGGATGTCCACATCGGCAGACTTCGGGAACGTTTTCGGGATAATCCCGATTTTAAAATTGTCACCATGCGTGGTGTAGGTTATAAGGTGGTGAAACTATGAAAAGACGAGATGCTTTCGAACAAATCCGACATCAGAAAAACAAACTGAGTCTCCGGGTCAAACTTACCCTATTGGTTACCGCGGAGTTAATTTTCAGTATTTTTATCGCTTTGGGGCTTGCCACTGTATTTGAACGTTTTTTGTTTCGGTACGACTCCAACCTATTCCTTGTTTTTTCACTGTTGGGAATCAGCCTGCTTATCGGTATTTTCGTTACAAGCCTGTTAGCCCGCTTATTTTTTGAGCCGATAAAAAAACTGCAGAAAGCTATGGAACAGGTGGCAGACGGCGACTTTTCCGTTCGGTTGGAAACCAAAACTTCCTCTAAGGAAATCAGGGAAATCTATTCCGGTTTCAATCTGATGGTACACGAACTGGCAGCTACGGAAATCCTGCAAACCGATTTTGTTTCCAATGTTTCCCACGAATTTAAAACACCGATTAATGCAATCGAGGGTTATACCACTCTTTTGCAAGGCAGTGAAGCTCTGGATGCCGAACAAGAACGATATGTAGATAAAATATTATTTAATACCCAACGTCTTTCCTCCCTTGTAGGAAATATTTTATTACTCTCTAAAATTGAAAACCGGTCCATCCAGACAAAGCAAAGCACCTTTCGTCTGGATGAACAAATCCGTCAGTCCATTGTTGCATTGGAACCTGCATGGGAACCAAAGGAAATTGAATTCGATGTGGAACTGGAATGTATCGAATACCTGGGCAACGAAGGCCTTTTGCATCACGTATGGGACAATTTAATCGGAAATGCGGTAAAATTCAGCCCTCCGTGCGGTCTCATCACGCTCCGGCTTACAAAACAGGAACATACGATTACTTTCACCATCGACGATAACGGTCCCGGTCTGCCCGACGAAGCCCTAAAGCATTTATTCGATAAATTTTATCAGGCCGACAGTTCTCATAAAGAAGAGGGCAACGGCCTTGGCCTTGCCCTTGTGAAACAAATTCTCCTTAACACCGGAGGCGAAATCTACGCAGAAAACCTTCCGGCCGGTGGCTGTCGCTTTACCGTCATGTTGCATTAGTTTTATGTCCTGTGAATGGATTTGTGTCCGCAGGTAGGGCAAGTTACTTCTATCTTGCCCTTTTTCTTCGGCACACGGATGGTTCTGCCGCACCGTTTACAAGCAAAGATTTTGTAGTCTTTACGCTGTTCCCATTTTAGCTTCTGTAGGCTTAAAAACTTCTGAAACCGTCTGTTTTCCGCACTCCGGTTCATGATATCCTTTGACATACATCGATACAGCGCATAAGCAATTCCCGCGATTCCCAGCATATATAATCCCGGTTGCTTTGTCAAAAGCGAAAGCAAATAACACGCAATCGCTATCCACAGCACAACCTTTGCCAAATCATCCGTTCCGTTTCTTCCCTGCATGAAATTCCGAAAAAAGTTACCGATTTTTTTCATTTTCTTTTACTCCTTCCAACCATACATCCTTTTATGATGTACTACATCCCGCCGTTTAACAGACTGCCGGCAGACATCTCCAGCTGTGTCTTACACCGGCGTAAATCTTCCACTTCTTCCTTCGTAATTTTATCCACACGCATCTTAGTCAGAAGCTTCTGAAGTTGTACACTGTCTGTTTTGATTTGCTTTTTCTTGGCCTTATCTGCCTGCTTTCCCGCAGCCTTTAAGGCCTGCTGTACCCGGTTAAGAAGATGCTGTGCATCTCCCATTACCTCCAGTGCCTCCGTACGCAGATTATCCTGGCCGGCATACTGACGGGCATCCCGGATGGCCTGCTCGATTTCCGCATCCGACATCCGGTCTCCGGCGGTAATGGTAATGGACTGCTCTTTTAAGGTATCCAAATCCTTTGCGGACACCTTTAAAATACCATTGGTATCAATATCAAAGGTTACTTCGATTTGCGGCACTCCTGCAGGAGCCTTTCGAATTCCTTTTAAACGGAATTTACCGATCGTTTTATTATCCCTTGCCATCGGACGTTCCCCTTGCAATACATTAATTTCTACATCTCTCTGATACGGAGCGGCCGTGGTAAAGACCTTCGAATATTTCACCGGCAAGGTAGAATTCCGTTCTATGAGCCGAGTTGCCACTCCACCGACGGTTTCAATAGAAAGACTCAACGGTATCACATCCAACAGTAACAAATTACTTCCGTTTCCCACTGTCATTAAAGCATTCCCCTGTAGGGTACTTCCTAAAATCGCAGCACCTGTTGCCACACACTCATCCGGATTAATATTCCGAGACGGTTCTTTTCCGGTTAATTCCCTCACTTTCTTTTGTACCACCGGCATTCGGGTGGAGCCACCCACCAAAAGCACTCTGCCAAGTTCGGATGCTGCGATTCCTGCATCCGCCAGGGCATTTTGTACCGGAACCGCTGTACGTTCTACCAAATCCTTCACCAATTCCTCAAACTGCGTTCTGGACAAGGTCATATCCAGATGTAACGGCTCTCCCTTGGTCTGCACCAGATACGGCAGCACAATATGGGCAGTTTCTGCAGAAGACAACTCCTTCTTTGCCTGCTCCGCCGCCTCTCTAACTCTTTGCATAACAGCTAAATCCCTGGACAAATCATAATGCTGCTCTTCCTTAAACTGCTTTACCATCCAGTTTGCAATCCGTTCATCAAAGTCATCGCCTCCCAGATGATTGTCACCGGAAGTTGCCAGTACTTCGATAACTCCTTCGCCGATTTCGATAATGGAAACATCAAAGGTACCGCCACCCAAATCGTACACCATTACCTTTTGATTTTCTCCGTGATTTAATCCGTAGGAAAGTGCCGCACCGGTCGGCTCATTCACGATGCGAAGCACATTTAGCCCTGCAATCCGCCCCGCATCTTTCGTAGCCTGTCGCTGAATATCATTAAAATACGCCGGTACGGTAATGACCGCATCCGTCACCGGTTCCCCCAGATAATTTTCCGCATCCTTCTTAAGCTGCATTAAAATCATAGCACTAACTGTTTGCGGCTTGTATTCCGTTCCATCAATGCGGACACTCCAATCCGTCCCCATTTGTCTCTTTACCGAACTAATCGTACGATCCGTATTGGTTACTGCCTGTCGTCTTGCTGTCTCTCCAACCAAACGCTCTCCGTTTTTCGAAAATGCCACCACGCTTGGCGTGGTCATTTTCCCGGTACCGTTTGGCACCATTATCGGAGCGCCGTTTTCTACTACTGAAACACAACTGTTTGTTGTTCCTAAATCAATTCCGATGACCTTTCCCATCTTACACCTCCGTTTATTGTTTCATTGCGCCGCAGCCGCACCTGCTGCCGAACTTTGTAGCACCACGTATATCCCGTTTTAACAACAACAGGTACAGAACAGTTGCATTGCGCAACAGGTTCTGCAAAATCTGCCGAATCCGTCTCCGTATCTGGAATATTCCGCCCCGGCGGAATTATACGCCGTCTCCGAGCTTCGGATATCCTGCATTGCCTTTGCGTATACCGCGTTGTCCGGTTCCGCCTGCACCGCCCGTGCAATATGCTCCGTGGCCTGTACATAATCTCCCAACCCGAAAGCGGTAATCGCACTTAAGTAGTACCATCTGGCATTCCGCAAACCACTGACCATAACATTTAATTCATTTCTTGCATACCGATAATTTCCCGCATGAATAAAGTCAATAACACGGCGTAATTCCACGCTGTCCCCCGGCTCTGCCACCGGACGATCCGGACCGCCGCCTCTTCGTTGTCCGAAATGAAAAAAGTCTTCGAACCCAAACGGGTCAAACTCTGTTCCCCAGCCACTGTTCTGACCTTGTCCTCTGTAATCGGAATTTTGTCCCTGACCGCCGTATGCACCACTATAGCCTCCCGTTCCATAGGCACCGCCCTGACTTCCTCCATAGCCTGCACCGTATCCTCCCGACTGCTGACGTCCTCTATACTTTTCCGGATTGTTTAACATATCATAGGCTTCATTCACTTCATTCATTTTCTCCACCGCCAGTGGGTCATTGGGATGTAAATCCGGATGATATTCCTTTGCCTTTTGTCTGTAGGCACGTTTGATTTCGTCTTTACTTGCCCCTTGTGAAATTCCCAGTACCTTATACGGATCCGTTACCATCTTTTTTCTCCTTTATTTTAGTGTAATACTGCTGCCATACTCCCCCATACAAAATATTCCCGATAAGGTGTGCATCCTGTACCATCGGCAACTTTTCATAAATCTGCGTTGCATCACCGATTAACATCGTCAGAAGCTCCTCCGCATCCTCCGGCTGTTTATCCATGAAAAACAGCGGATTATAGTTTTTCTTTTTCTTATCCTTTTCGTAATCCATCGCTGCATCCATAAGATAAATAAACCGTCCCAACGCGTAGCCGAATTCACGTAAACTATTGCTCCAAAAGTCTTCACGATATACAAATACTTCCGATAACATTTTTCCGGAGCACTGCAATATGGCATCTACTTCCGCCGGTGCTTCTTTTTCCAACCTCATCAGTTCCTTTAAGCTTTCCTCAATTACGCTGCACTGCTTTGGATAACGTAATTTTACTCCCTCATAATGCTTTTCCAATAATTTCCCATACAACCGCTTTCCCGACTTTTTCTCATCCGCCCAATCATCCAGGCATTTATGATAAGAAAGAGCCACTGTCATATCTGCCGCATACTCTGTAAATTCCTGTTCCACCGCTTCTCTTTTATGTACAGGATGAGCCGGACATAAAAAACGACTTCTTCTTTCTTCCGGCTCATACATAGAAGACAAAAATAACGCCAAAAACGTCATATCAAAACTCAAACAGAATTGCCCCATCTGACCAAATTTCTTCTCTAAAGATTTACACACACCGCAATAAAATCTTCGGTATCTCGCAAACTCTTCTTCCGACAATCCTGACTTATTACAAATAATATACCCGAACATGACTGTACATGCCTCCACTTCCAATTATCTGAAAAATTCTATTTTTTAATTATAAAACAAGAAAACGCTCTGTCAATGAAGTTTACTCTTTTTTCATAAAATAATAAGAAATGTTTATTTTATACTGTACAAACGCCAAAAAGGCCGTGTATGTATTCTTTGCTTAAAAATACATACACAGCCACTTTCCTAACCATCTCTTAACTTAAAGAATCAAATCCTCCTTACACCACTCTCTTTCTCTTTACAAACACCAGGAAAATGCAGAAGATTGCCACCGCAAAAATCGCAATCACACCACAATTTCCAAGGTATTCCCCTATCACATCCGCCATATTATCCGTTTCATACAACATCCTTACGTTTTTCATATACCAGCTTGCCGGTAAAAATTCCGCAAACTTGTTTACTCCGTCCGGCAACATTTCCGACGGTACGAACACACCGCACATAAATGCCATTCCCATACCGATTAAGTTGCTTGCTCCGTTTAAGGCATCTCCGCCCCTTACCAATACGCCGATTAACACAGAAATTGCCACAGACACAAGCAGGAATAAAAAGCTGTTAAACATACCGCACAGGTACGTAGACACTGTAAAATCTCTTCCATAAATACAAACTCCCATAATCATTAATAACCCCCAAAGCATCATGGCCACCGCTGCAATTCCGCTTACAATTGCAATATTTTGCTTACGGGTACTTAACTTACCGCAATCCGTACGCATCTTTATTTCCTTTTTATAGTAGGCATTCATAATCGGGCCTAACACCATAATCAAAATGGCCGGCAAAATATAAGAAATATACGTAAAGAAATAATATCCCGGTGACAGCATGCTCTGTCCTTTATCGGAGGTCACCACCGTCTTTGCCTGTTTCTCACAGTTTAACAGCACTGCCTTACAGGCTTCTTCCGTGGTTTTCCCCAGCGCCAGTTCTGCTCGTACATAGCGGAAAAACAGTTCTATCTTTTCATCCAAAAACGCCACATTGGCACGGATACTTTGCCGTTCCAAACCACCTTGCTCACCGGAGAGAAATTTTTCTTCAAAGCCATCCTCAATGTAGACCACGTAATCCGATACACCGTTAAAAATAAGTTCCGACACCAGTTCTCTGTTAAAGTCTTCGGATACCTCATTCTCTTTTCCCAAATACTCCGTAAGTGCCTCCGACAGTACCGAATTGTCCTTATCCTCCAACAAAATATCAAGCTTTGTTGCCTGAAAGTTTTTCTCCTGATCCTTTCCTGCCAAAAAAGTGAATGCAATCATCAGACCGCAGAAAATGCAGAAGTATATGCTTGCCGCCGGCAATGCCTTTTTTGCTATTTTAAACACGGTTTTCATACATTCTTCACTCTCCTTCCTTCTGCCATCTGACGAAATCCCATAGCAAGTACACTCACCACAATCAAGGCTACGCACCAAATCAAGATGCCTATCATACATGTTGCAAAACGGTCCATATCCCTCATAATACAAAGAGCCTGCATGGAATCCGCAATCAAAGTAGCCGGATTAATCCGATTTACAATCGGTGCCGAAAGTTCAATGGTAATACGAAGACCACCTACCATAAGTCCCGCAAGAAAACTACTGAACATCACCGTTCCCATCATAAGGGCATTCTGAATATTTTCCTTTTGTCTTACCACACTGCCGATACAATAACCGATTAACACACCAAACAAACTATATGCCGCTCCCCCAAGGAACAACCAACCGTTTATGGTGCCGAAATCCACCTTTAACACCAACAGGTAATACGCAATAATAATCAAAAACTGAACATACTGAATGGTAAATGCCGCTGCCACATCCGCAAGTACCGTGGGAATCTTTTTCATCGGGGAAGCTAAACGTCTCGCTGCCACATCCGCAGTATTTGCCTTCGTATTCAGCTCATTGGAATTCATAAGCCCATACATAGCTCCGTATAAGCTAGCCATAGCAATAAGTGCCTGGAAATACTGTATTAAAGGATCTTTACTCGCTCCCTTAAATTCTCTCACCGCAAGGGTTTCCATCTCGTCGGAAAACGCTTCTGTCACCTGGGCCAGTTTTCCCGTCACAGCCGCTTCCATAAAAATGTCCTTACTCTGTAAATAACCGTCAATGACCGTCTTTACTACAGTGGAATCCAATCCGTTTTCCCGAAGTTTTATCACCGTTTCTTCTCCCACTACGATTACTGCGGTCACTTCTTTTTCGGAAAGCATCCGGTCCGCTGTTTCCGGATCTGTTTCCGTCACTTCAAAAAACGCCTGATCCTCATTTTTCATTTCTTCCAAGAAGGAAATCAACATCTCATCCGGAGTGCTTCCCTCTTCTGTGGTCACTGCCACCGCAATGGTATCAAATCCCCAATCCTTTTCCGTAATGGCGGAAAAGGCCAGTTTAAAAAAGGTTGCCAACACAAGCGGAAAAATAATGGACCAGAAAAACAAAATTTTATTCCGAAATAACCGCTTTACGCGATACAAATAGTAAACCATAGTCATCCCCCTTACTGTACTTCGTCCCGGAGTTCCTTACCGGTAATCTCAAGGAACACATCGTTTAACGTCGGCTGCTCCGCAAACACTCTTCCGAAGGAAGTTTCCGTGTTGTTTAAGTACTCCAATACATGCAACACATTGTGTCTGCCTCCGCTGCACTTAATGGTAGCCAATCCTTCGTTATACTCCACGGAAAGTACATGAGAAAGCTTCTCAAGTCCAAACAATACTTCGTCGGTCATCTCCGGCACTTCCACACGAATGGTTTCACCGGTCTGAATCATACTCTTTAACTCTTCCTTGGTTCCGGTAGCCACCAGCTGTCCCTTATCAATAATGGCAATTCTGGAACAAATCTGCTCCACTTCTTCCATATAGTGAGAGGTATAAATTACTGTCGCCCCCTGACGATTTAGCTCCTGAATTCCCTCCAAAATCTTGTTACGGCTCTGAGGGTCTACTGCCACCGTAGGCTCATCGAAAATAATCAGCTCCGGTTTATGGGCAATACCACAAGCAATATTCAGACGGCGAAGAAGACCACCGGAAAGCTTCTTCGGATAGAACTTCACAAAGTCCTCCAGCCCGACAAAAGCAATGGCCTCTTTTACCAATTCCTTTCTCTTTGCCTTATCCTTTATATACAAGCTACAAAAGTAATCGATATTCTCGTATACCGTAAGCTCGTCAAACACGGCTACGTTCTGAAGTACCACGCCGATACGTCCCTTCACGGAGTAATTGTCCGCCCGCATCTTTTCTCCGAATACGGTGATTTCTCCCTTGTCATAACTGGTTAAAGAAAGCAGGCAATTGATGATGGTAGACTTTCCGCTGCCGTTAGGTCCCAACAGTCCGAAAATCTCCCCTTGCTCAATGGCCAGATTCATGTGGTCCACTGCCACCAGTTCCTTATACCGCTTTACCAAATTTTCAATCTTAACAACTGTATTCATAGTGTCTCCTTTCATCTCTAACACGGTTTCGCATCTTATGCCCCTATCATACCAAAGATAAAAATCACATTCCAGTGTCGTTTGTCAAAAAGAGAATATGACAAATGTCATTTGTTTTTTGCTTTTCAATCAGAAGAAACTATGGTACACTGATTGTTAGATTAAACTTATGGCATATTTATCCCGGAAAGCAGAAAGGAGGAAGTTCCGTGCGAGGAATCGTTGATAAAATCATACTGTTACTTTTTGGTCTTGTATTGCTGCTCACCACAGAGCCGGCCATAACTCCCATTATCCTCCTGCTCTTCGTCTTTATTGCACTGGCTGCGGAAGAACTGGTTTCCTCCCTGCCCTTCTCCTACGGATTATTCGGCTTAGGAGTGGTTCTTAGTCTTTTTATTCCGGATGTACTGTTTTTCCTTCCGGTACTTTGTTATCCCCTTTGTGTGAAGAAACCTACGCCGGCACTGCTTTGTGCACTCCTTCCGGTTCTCCGGTATTTCTTTCTTGCTGCATCCCTTGTCACCGGTTTTCTTATTTTATTTTTGCTTTGTGTGGCTTTACTGTTATCCTACAGAGAACGTCAGTATTCCGATATGAGTGCAAACTATATTTCCCTTCGGGATTCCGACACGGAAGAACGCCTTTCCCTAAAGGAACAGGCCCAAACCTTAATTGAAAACCAGGATGCGCAAATCAAAATTGCCACCCTGCAGGAGCGTACCCGTATTGCCAGAGAGATTCACGATAACGTGGGACATTTACTGTCCCGTTCCTTACTTCAGGTGGGTGCCATGCTGACGGTAAAAAAAGACGACGAATCCTTACTGTTATTAAAAGAAAGTCTGGACGCCGCCATGCAGGGAATTCGGAACAGTGTCCACGATTTAAGAGACGATGCACTGGATTTGGAAACTTCCGCCAAACAACTGTTGGCAGATTTCACGGCATACCGGACACAATTTGAATATGATATTGCTCCGGAACTTCCGGTGGCGGTAACCTATTGTTTCCTTACCATCACCAAAGAAGCTCTTTCCAATATTGCTAAACACAGCAACGGAGATACCATCCGGATCAGCATGAAGGAATACTCATCCATGTACCGTCTTTCCATTGCAGATAACGGTACCGACATTGCCCTTTCCGGCGAACATGCCGGTATGGGCTTAGACAACATGCAGGCCCGTGTTTCTGCCTTAAAGGGCACCATTCGCATTTCCACCCAGAACGGATTCCATATTTTCGTATCCGTTCCAAAGGACCACAATTAGGAGGATTTTATGAAAGTACTGGTAGTAGACGACGACCGCGTGGTCGGCATTTCTTTAAAAACTATTTTAGAAGCCGAACCGGACATTACGGTTCCTGCTTTAGGCAGAGACGGCACAGAAGCCATTGCCCTCTATAAAGAACATCAACCGGACATTCTTCTCATGGACATCCGAATGGAAGGAATGAACGGGTTAGACGCCGCCACTACTATTTTGGCTACAGACCCGTCTGCCAAAATACTATTTCTAACTACCTTTTCCGATGATGAGTATATCATTCGTGCACTTAGACTGGGGGCAAAAGGCTACTTGCTAAAACAGGACTTTGAACATATTGTGCCTGCTCTCCATGCAGTATACGGTGGGCAGAATGTATTCGGAAGTGAGGTAGTAAAAAAGATTCCGGACATTCTTTCCGCACCGAAAGAACCGGATGTATCGGAGCTCCCTCTAAACGAAAAAGAGATTGAAATCATGAAACTGGTGGCAGAAGGACTCAATAATAAAGAAATTGCACAGAGTCTTTTCCTTTCGGAGGGTACGGTACGAAATTACCTAAGCAGTACCTTGGAAAAGCTTAACCTCCGGGATCGCACCCAGCTTGCCATTTATTACTATAAGCATATCCGGGCCTAGTTCTTGTTGCGGTGAGAAACTCACCTTTCTATCCGTTAACTACTCCCGATTGCCACCACTGATTTGAAAGGAGCAACTGTGCTTATGAAAGTCGCAGGAATTATTGTAGAGTACAATCCCTTCCACAAGGGACACGAATACCACATCAAAGAAACACGCCGCGTTACCGGGGCGGATTTTGTGGTGGCCGTTATGAGCGGAAACTTTACGGAACGAGGAATTCCTGCCTGCTTTGACAAATTTACAAGAGCAGAATGTGCTTTAGCTTGCGGCGCGGATGTGGTGTTAGAGCTACCCTTCTGTTATGCTACCGGCAGTGCGGAATATTTTGCGGAAGGTGCCGTTACCATTCTTGAAAAACTGGGATGTGTGGACTATCTTTGCTTCGGCACGGAGGCAGAAGCTTCCATGGAGTTATATCAACAAACTGCGGAATTTCTTTGTAACGAACCGGCAGATTATAAGAAGGTACTGCAGGAAGGTCTGAAAAACGGTCTAACCTTTCCTAAGGCTCGATTGGCGGCAGCGCAGCCCTATTTGTCCGAAGAAGCTCTGGCGCTTCTTTCCTCTCCCAATGCACTTCTTGGTTTGGAATATTGTAAAGCCTTGTACCGCAAACACAGTAGTATCACCCCATATGCCATCAAACGTATAGGTGCAGGGTATCATGATACCGTCGTTACCGAAGACCGTTTTGCTTCCGCAACCGCTCTTCGTACCTTACTGAAAAATGAAACCTCCTATTCGGAGGCCTTTTTATCCGCTCTGCCGGATGCCGCTGCCCGGACTTTATCAAAAAAGCCGTACGCACCGGTTTTTTCGGAGGATTTCCTTTCCTTGTACCGCTACGCCTTGATTCAAAAGAAAGACTGCTTAACGTCTTATGCGGATGTTTCGACGGAACTTGCCGGCAGACTAAAAAAACGCCTCCCGGTCTGTGACTATGAAGCTTTTCTTGATTCCGTCAAAACCAAGCAATACACTCGAACCCGGATAGAACGTTGTCTTCTCCACATTTTATTTAACCTTACCAAAGAAGCCCTGGATATATTCCGCGCCGAAGAAGTCTGCTATGCCAGAATCCTCGGTTTTCAGGAACCTGCCACAGCTTTATTAAAGCAGATGAAGAACACTGCCACCCTTCCTCTTCTGACAAAGTTAGCTCAAAAGGGAAAGCGGTGTAATGAAGCAGAAAACCGTCTGCTTTCCTATGACATTGCAGCTACCGACTTATATAATGCGGTAGTTTACCAAAAGTACGGAGTTCTTTTACCGGAAGATTTTTCATATAGTATCAAAAACAGTTAACTGAGGCAGTTATGGCTCTATCCAAAAAAATTCGCTCTTATTTGGTAAAAGGCGGCATGCTCTGTTTTCTTTGCTGCCTTTTGTTATTTCCCGACACCGCCCTGGCCGGTGCCAAAAGCGGTTTACTTCTTTGGTTCAATCAGGTATTACCAAGCCTGCTTCCCTTTTTGATTATTTCTTCCTTATTACTCTCCACCGGGCTTTCCGACAGCATTGCCCTCCGGCTTGCCCCGGTCCTGTCCCCTGTTTTCCGGTGCAGTGCCTCCGGCTGTTATGCGGTGGTTATCGGTCTGCTTGCC
Source organism: Lachnospiraceae bacterium (assembly GCA_017465475.1). Classification (GTDB taxonomy): domain Bacteria; phylum Bacillota; class Clostridia; order Lachnospirales; family Lachnospiraceae; genus SIG307. The sequence goes on along the minus strand of JAFTWC010000050.1, from coordinate 44,172 downwards.
GGTCTGCCGGTAGGTGCAAAAACCATCTCTTCTCTTCTTTTGTCCGGAAAAATCACAAAAAAAGAAGGGCAGTATCTTCTGCCTCTTTGCAATAATCCAAGCCCTCTGTTTTTACTGGGCTTTATTTCCGTCACCGTACTGGAACGCCCTGATTTACGCTATGCGGTTCTTTGTATCGTTACGCTTTCATCCGTTCTTGCTGCCAAGCTTACCCGTCCAAAGACTCCTAGTAACGAGCCGCGGGTTTCTCCGATCTCCCCTAAAAAATCCTCTTTTACCTTTTCCTTCCTGCTTTTGGATGCTGCCATCGAACAGGCCTTTTCCGTGCTTACAAAAGTGGGGGGCTACATTGTGCTCTTCTCTGTTCTGGCAAAGCTTTTGGAAAAACTTCCGCTCCCGTCCGTTTTCCTTTCCGGTCTTGGTTCCTTTCTTGAAATCACCACCGGAAGTACCGCTTTGGCATCGTCTTCCTTCCCGGAGACACTGCTTTTATGTCTTGTTACCGGATTTGTCACCTTCGGAGGTCTGTCCACCGCCGCCCAAACAAAAAGTGTGCTGGCGGGAACAAAGCTCCCGTTCGCACACTATCTGATTACAAAATTTATCGCCGGATTGCTTGCCGGCCTGCTTATGGCCGGATACCTGGCATTACGATAATCTATTCCTCGGTATCGATATTGTCCAGAAATACATTCTCGTCAAACTCAAAATCCTCTTCCCCCTGCTCCTGCTGAGGCATCTGTTGGGACATCTGCTGTCTCATCTGCTGCTGCGGCTCTAACTCCTCCGGTGCCGCCTCACCATTCATTTCTCTACGGTCGCTTACCACTACTTCAAGACTGTGGCGCAAGGTATCTAACATATTGTCAGTATATACTTTGATGGTTTCATACTGGGAGGCAAGTAACTGCTCCACATGTCCCAACGTGTTGTTGGCATAACCGATGGAACCTTCCCGATACTGCATGGCAGTTTCCTCTGCCTGTGCTACGATGGCTTCTGCATGCTCTGTAGCCTGACGCACCATCTCATTGGCCTGATAATATGCCTGCTGGGTAATCTCGTTCTCGTTAATCATTACCTGGGCCTGGGCTCTTGCTGCCTGCTCAATAGCCGCTGCCTTATCCTCTGCATCCGCAATAATCGCATCACGGTTTGCAATCATCTTCTGACAACGCTTAATCTCTTCCGGAACCTTTAAACGCAATTCGTCCAGTAAATCGTACAACTCTTCCTTCGGTACAATTACCTTGTTGCTGGAGAATGCAGATGCCTTACAGCTTTCTACAAACTCAAAAATCTCCTCAATCAACTGCTCAATACGTTTTGTACTCATACTGTCTCTCCTCGCTTTGCTTTTTTATACACGTCATCCATAATACACTGTGGTACAAAATGACTGATATCCCCTCCGTAACTTGCAATTTCCCGCACAATGCTGGAACTGAGATACGCATACTCTACATTTGTTGTTAAAAACACGGTATCAATATCCGGCCGTAACCGTTTGTTGGTCTGGGCAAGCTGTAACTCATACTCAAAATCCGTTACTGCACGAAGACCTCTGATAATCGTGTGGGTCCCGTACTCTACTGCACAATCCACCAACAATCCGTCAAAAGAAATAATCCGCACATTCGGCAAATCCGCCGTCACACGTTTTAACAAATCAATCCGTTCTTCCGTAGAAAACAGATTACGCTTCGTGCTGTTTTTTAATACTCCGATAATAAGCTCATCTACCAATTCTGACGCTCTGTGGATAATATCCAAATGTCCCAATGTCACCGGATCAAAGCTTCCCGGATAAAGTCCTCTTCTCATACTCTTTTCTTCTCCAAAAATATATGTTTATTCGAACCGTAGCTCTTTTCCCTGGTAACGGAAAATCCCAAAGAATCCGCATAGGAAAGGTCCATATCGGAAAGCCCTTCCACCACAATCTTCGTGTACTCATCCACATAAGGTGCATCTGCCAACACAGTCAGTACCTTTTCTTCCCAGGAAAGCCCATAAGGCGGGTCCATAAAAATCAAATCAAAAGGTGCATGTTGTAATGTACGGAGTACACTCAGCACATCTCCTGCTTTTACCACAGCTTCCGTCTCGAACCGGGTCGCTTTCAAATTCGTTCGAATACAGGCCAGTGCATCCCGGTCCTGTTCAACCAAAATTGCTTCCTTCGCACCTCGACTCAGGGCCTCAATCCCGATGGCGCCGCTTCCGGAAAACAAATCCAAAAAGCTCGCTCCCGGAATGTCCGGCTGCAATATATTGAACAAGGTCTCCTTAATCCGATCCGTTGTAGGACGAACTTTATCTCCCTTTACGGTGGTCAGCCGGATACTTCGTCTGGAACCCGCAATTACTCTCATAGCTCATCCTCCAAACATGCACAATGATATAAGTTTAGTGTATCGCATTCTCCCCCGAATTGCAACCTTTATTTGATATTTAGGACAAAAAAACTAGGGCCGCCGCACCAATGCGACGACCCTGTTTTTCGTCCGTTTCTAATGCCACCCTGACATTAGAAGCATCCGCAAAAGCAAGAAAATCTTACTTACCGGACATAGACTCTTCCTGACGCTTAATCATCTGACGAACCATCTCGCCACCTACAGAACCGTTCTGAGCGCTGGTTAAGTCACCGTTATAACCCTGCTTTAACGGTACACCGATTTCAGATGCAACTTCCATCTTAAAACGATCCATAGCTTCTCTTGCTTCCGGAACTTCTACACGATTTCTACCCTTAGACATAAAATACACTCCTTCCTCAATTGCCCGCAGTGCGGGCGTTTCCAAAAGTTTCATAATCTTTGATACCCGCACTGCTTTCGCCGTGTGTGTATCTCTTGATTACGGTGATATTATATGTCATATACCTGATTTTAAACTGGAAGATTAAACCGTTCTTCCCTGCTTTTTCATATGCTGTTCCTCTTCTCTTTCTTTGCGAGCCTCATCAAAAAACAATGCAATCAATCCCAAGATACAAAGTGCCGCAAAAAAAGCAAGTACGCCGTTCTGAAACGCAAGCCAGAAAATCAAACCAATCATAAAAATAGAAAAAATCTTTGCCGTCATCGTATTTTCCTCCATAAGTGCTTTCTCCTTCGTGCTGATTCATTTTGTTTGTCAGCACAAAAAACCGGGAACCGTAAAAGGTTCATTCCTTATTACGGTTCCCAGTATAAGCTTTCTTATGTCCCTTAAAACGGACTTATTTTAATTTTACGATAAAGGTTTCATAATACTCAGATTCCTCGGTATCCTCATAGATTACTTCACCTAAGGACTTCAAATACTCATAGTCCAACAGACAATACCCTTGCTCGTCTTCATACTTTAAGTACTCCACTTCGCCTACATAAATATAATCCACATCATATTCCGCAAGCTTCCTCTTTGCCATCTCCGGTCCCATACAAATACCCGGATCCACTCCGATCAGTTCAAGTAAAGCTTCCGTGGTTTGTTTATCCATATAGTCTCCAACTTCCACACCAAACATTTCCTGTAACATGGCTCTCATTTCATCGTTCGGTCTTCCGTATTTGTCCACGCCGTAATCCTTTAAAAGTTCAGCAGCAATTTCCAAATCAAACCCGGTGTAAATCGCTTCTACATCCTCGCCTCGTTCATCCACAGCTTCCACATCACCCTTCCAGAGCCATTCATGAGTACGCCAACCGATCACAGTCGGACAGCCGGTCAAGGCAGAAATACGACAATGCACAATGCGGTCTGTCAGATAACTCGGTCCGTGAGCCTCCAATATCGTCGGTCTGCCTTCGATATTCTCATTAATCCACTTAGCTGCTTTTCGGTCTCCTTCGCTGACATCCGTACTGCAGGTAGCATCCAGATGTTTGTAGTTCTCTTTATCTTTATAATCCCCTGCCCATCGTTCCCATGCATATCCGTAATACTCCACATCACGGCAAAGGATAAACAACATGATTGCTCCGGCAACAAACTGCTTTCCGCTCTTCGGAAGGAAAACAAGCTTTGTAATAAATACACCCATAAAAATACCGAACAGAATAAATGCCTGATACGTCAGCTTAAACATGGTATTGGTGCGCTGATTTACTTCACCGTAAATATCTTTAATATAAATAAGCTCGGGCATCAAAATCAAACCTACCGCACACAAACCGATAATCAAAAGAAACAAATCACTCGCCTTTAAGTTCTGCAACCATGCAAAAAATACATTTTTATGCTCCGTTGCCGTAACACCGGCTTCCCTTCTTTTCTGTTCTCTCTTAATGGACAGTACAAGACATCCGATGACCGCCGCAATCGGCATTCCCCAGACAATAATCATCTGGTACGGTTCCGTATGACGATTGCAAATACCGATACCGCTTGCCATACTGTCAAAATGCACAGTAAACATAAGTGCCGTAACAAATGCAATTACAATAAACTCCGCAGCATGTACAACCGTTAATAACAATGACTTTTTATTGAATCCGCAAATCACTGCGTTGGATACTAAAATAACTGCACCGCACACCACAAAGTAAATCGGGAAGTCCCAATAGTTTGTCATTTGGAAAATACCGATAAAGAAACTCAATACAATAATTTGCGGCTGCAACATTTCCTTCTTATAGCTGACAGGTTCTATAACACCTGCTACAGCAAGCGTCATACGATCTTTTCGCTCCAGTAAAAACGCAAATAATACACCAAGTAATGTAAGCACAAACATAATATTGATGACGTGAGCATGCAAATCTCCCAGCATCAATGAATACGCCGGGAACTCATGAATGGTCTGATCCAAAGCTTCGCCCTGCCATCCGATATAACGGGTCGGGTCGGATACCCAGTAAGAATGATTTCCGTCCACGCCCATAATATCACACAATATCGGTCCTAATTTTCGGTAAACCCAGTAATGATTCGTACTGGCAAAGGTTACACCGCATCCGGCCAAAAGACCTGCCACTCTCGGAAGTATCTGTTGTAACACAGTAGAAGAAGCTACCGTACGTTTTCCCATTAACCGGTATTCTGCACTGCGTTCCTTCATATAAACTTCCAGAATCCTTGATGCCAGTGCATAGCTTAATACCATACATACCGTTCCCACTGTCATAAGTGCCATGTTGTACGCATACGTAATGTCCACACCGGAAAGTTGGGTCAAATAGGTACAGAAATACTGTCCAAGATAATAATAATTTAAATCCGTACCGGAATACCAGAAATCCTCCGGCGGCATATAATCAGACTTTAACATACTAATCATAAACGCATAATCCATGCCGCCTTCCGTCTGCCAGGAAAAATCCGGACGGAAACATTTCAAATACAATAACAATGCAAATACCGCAAAAAACAACACTTCATACCAAATGGCTTTTGTTACCACAGCGGAATCGGAAAATCCGAAAAACTCTGCCACTGATACGTTCTTTTTTCTGCAGAAGAAAATAGCAAGTCCATAATTTACCACAATACAAAGGATTAAAATCACATAGCAACCGGTAGGAGTAAACTTCACAATATGAAGAGCAGACAACACCCATACAAGCCAACCGCTTATGACAAGTCCCAATATCTTTCCGAAAATATATCCCTTATCCGAAAACTTACGGAACAAAAATGCCGAAAGCGGAAAAAATCCGATTCCCAACACAAGAAGCGCTCTCCACCACTTGGTTAACGGTTCGAAATCCTCCGGCTGAAACTGCCCTTTTGCATACTCCCAAATTGCCAAGAACGCAAGTAGGCCTACCAGACCGATTCCGGCTTCTATGATCCAATTCTTTTTCTTATCCATATCCTGTACCACACTCTCTTAAATACTTACATTCAGCCTAAACCGGGGCTTTCTTACTTTTCTTCCTTGCAGGCCGCATTCACCATCTTATTGATTTTAATGAAATCCCCTACTGCCTTCTTTCCGATTTTGAAAATACGCTTCATATTGATGGAGTTAACACCACCCTGACGCGGACGGAAGGTAATCGGAATATACTTTACCGGAAGCTTCTTCTTTGCAAAAATCACCGAGATTACCACGTTGGACAAATTGTAATCCTTCGGAATCAGCGGAAGTACCTTCTTAAGTTCTCCTGCCTGCATCAAACGGAACGGTGTATTGGCGTCCGTAAGCTTTACATGGAACAACAAGAAACATACCAGTTTTAAAGTCTTTGTAACAAAAACTCTGGATGCGCCGTCTTCTCTCTTGTTACGATGTCCGATAACCATAGCATACTGGTTTCTCAACTCCCAAAACTGCGCAAACTCTTCTGCCTTAGTCTGTCCGTCGGAGTCTGTCTGGAACACAAAATCCGCCCCCTGCTCCAACGCATAGTTATAACCGTATAACAACGTAGCACCGTGACCTCCGTTTGGCTTGGTCAGTGCAATAAGCTGCGGATACTTCTCCTGTGCCGCCTGCATCATGGCATAGGTATTATCCTTACTTCCGTCATCAATAATCACCAGACGGCTTTCAGCACCTGCCGCCACCGCCACCGGATGCCAGTCTTCGATTACACTCTGAATCGTTTCCTGCTCATTATAAGCCGGAATTACAATATATAACTTGTCCATTCTTTTTCTCCTTTTCTGATTCTATCGGTTTGCAAGCTTTTCTTCAAACAAATTCAAGGCACTGCGTACCACCGCATCCATGTTGTAATAGCGGTACTCTGCCAGACGACCGAGAAAGAACACCTTTGTTTCCTTATCCATTTCTGCACGGTACTTTGCAAACTGCTCCTTATACTCAGCCGTCGGGAACGGATAATACGGCTCACCGTCGGAGTTCGGGAACTCCTTTAAAATCGTGGTCTTATCATGCTTCTGCCAGGTCATCTTTTTAAACTCGGTAATTCTTGTAAAGTCATAATCATTCGGATAATTCACCACCGGTGCCTCCTGATAAGACTCACAATCCAATGTTTCAAACTCAAACCGGATACTTCTGTATGCCATCTTGCCGTACTTGTAATCATAGAAATAATCCGTCGGTCCGGTATAAATCAGAGCATCATATTCCAAGTCATCAATGATTTCCTTATAGTCCGTATTCAACATAATCTTGATGTTCGGGTTCTTCACCATATTCTCGCACATCTTTGTATAACCGTGGCGCGGCATTCCCTGGTACTTGTCCGCAAAATATCTGGTATCACGGTTAGTACGAACCGGAATACGGGAAATAATGGAAGTATCGATTTCCGCCGGGTCTAAGCCCCACTGCTTCTTCGTATAGTTTTCAAAAAACTTCTGATAAATCTCTTCCCCTACCTTGCTTAATGCCACATCACGGCTGGTCTTAATTTCCGGAATATCCACTGCCTGCTTTTTGAAAAACTCTTCTACTTCAAAGGTATTCAAATTCAGATTATACAGCTTATTTACCGTTTCCACCGTAATCGGCATCGGAATGAGATTGCCGTCTACATAAGAAAGAACTCTGTGCCAGAAATCGTTCCATTTGGTAAACTTACTGAGATACTCATACACTTCCTTATCATTGGTATGGAAAATGTGCGGACCGTAATTATGGATTAATATCCCATCCTCATTATAAGAATCATACACATTTCCGCCGATATGGCTGCGCTTTTCGATTACCAACACCTTCTTGTCCAACACATTGGCAATACGCTCTGCCACCGTAAGTCCCGCAAGACCCGCTCCTACTACTACATAATCAAACTTCATACCGCTTCTCCTTTTCCTTTCAATCCTTTTCTTTCTATCTCTGACTCATTACTGAACTAACAATTTTCCCGTATCATAAATTGTAAAACGAGATGCATCCTCCCCTGTGGTAAATACTGCCTCATAGGTGGCCGCAATCACATCTTCCCTTGCATAAAGTTCTTCCCGGGCAGTCTGATCCACAATAATAAAATCCACACCGCACTCCTTCACCAACTCATCCAGTTGTGCGGGACTGTTTGCACGATACATCTGCTTCACCGTCTTCGCCCTGGCATCCGTATCATAGCCTGCCGACTGTGCATAATAGGCATGGCCGTAATACAACATTCCGCCTCCCATTACCGTGGCGTGGAGCGAATACTCCGGAGACAAAATCACATCCGAAGAATCCGTATTTTCATCAATCCATACGGTAATCGGATCATTTACACTGTATTCGTAAGCACCCTTATTTTGGTTTCGCACAATCACATATTCAAACACGCCGGTAGCCGTCAAAATAACCGTCAGTAAAACCGCAGTAATTCTGCGAATCAAAACGCTTTGCTCTAACAGCACAGATTCCTTTGAACATAACTCTGCTATTATGATGGCCGGGAAAACAGACAGTAACAGTTCTGCCAACATCACAAACTTATGGTTCACGGAAATATAATACTCAACCAAATACAAGTTGTCCGGAGTTACTTCAATACCGGAAATCAAAAATACGGAAAAGGCAAGAACAAGAGGCACGGAAAACACTACTACCAAATAACGTTTCACGCCTCGTCCCAGTAACAGGTATGCTCCGATAAACAAAAGCAACACACCCCACAACTGCCACATGTACTGTATCATACCGAGTAACGTCTTGTTTTCTGCCAAAAAGCCGAAGAAAAACTGCAACGATACAGCAGACCCCGTAATAAACAACTTTGACTCCAGGGTAGACAAAATGAGTGCTGTCAACGCCGTAATCAAATAATCCAGCCTGTGGTCGGATACCGCCGCCATAAAAAAGAGCATGCAACAACAGGCAATCAATACCGAACCGTTAAAAAAAGCCAATGCTCCCAATAACAGACCGAGAAAAAGGGCACGAACCGGATGTTTCACACCGAAAGCAGTCTTTGTAAAAAAGAACAGCTTAATATAACAAATAAACCGGTTCCATAAAGAAGAACACCTCTCGGAAAACGCTTTCTTTTCTTTTCCTGCTTCTGCTTCCTTTAACATTGCACGCTTTGCCGCCAGCTTTTCCGCCATTTCGTATACATAAGGCAAAAAGAAATGAATGGCCAGCAACATTGCCACAATGGCAAAGGCTAAGTGCCTCTGATTACAATACACATTGATATTCCAAAGACCCCAGTTCTCTTTATCGGTATACCCTAAGAAAACACTCTGTTCCGCCAAATGCTTCCATGTCAGTTCTTCCTTCGGAAGTTCGGCCACATACCGGAAAAAGCTCGGAGAACTGCGAAATACAAAGAACAGCACCGTAAGTCCGCCCACCAGTCTCTTTCCCGTCAGCTTTGCTCCCAAAGCATACAACAGAGCACTGGTTGCAAGCATACCGAAGGCGCTTGGAATGTTAAACGCGTAGTCCAGACGCATTCCCAAAAATTCCAGATTACCCACAAGAAACTGGAACATAAAATGATACTTAATGTCTTCCCCCGCAAAATGAGCGTACTCCGTCGGAAAGTTATTGCCGAAGGAGAAAGAACGAATCATACCCATGTGGGGTGCAAAATCACTGAATACGGAATATCCGATGCGAATCGTGCCGTCGGATACGCGGAATGTATAGAACATCAGCTCCGTAAAAAACAGGAATAACACTGCAAAGAAAACAATCTCGCAAACAATAATGGTACGGCTGGCAAGAACTTCTTTTCCCATGTTCTTTCGCTTATCCCAAAGCTTTATAAGCAACAATACCGTTACGCCGCCTACAAAAAACATGGAAAACACATTAGCCGCAAACAGCGGATACTCCGTACCAAAGACAACCTTTATCACATAAGCGGATAAATATGTCACCCAGGTAAGCGGAAGTACACCGGAAAGCACCCAAGCCGGAACCCGGATAAAATAGGAAGACAACGAAAGAGTTTTACCGTCAAATGTCTTTGCCCCTACCTCCCTTAAATTCGGGAATAAGGTTTCACACACTGCAAAACCGAACAACACACCGATTGCCAAGTATAAAATACTGCCCATACTGCTACTCTTCCTCTTTCTGACGAATCACTCTGGAGGTCAGATAACGAGGTCTTCCTTTCATTTCATGATAAATCTTCATCAGATAAATGCCGATAATTCCGAGGCTGATCATAATCATACTACCAATAAATAACAGCAACAAAATTACCGTAGTAAATCCATCCTGTGCATATCCGGCAAACTTCATATACAACGTTTGAATGCCCAACACAATGGCTCCGAAAAACATAATAATACCTAAAAACGTAATACAGTGAAGCGGTGCGGATGTATAAGAGGTCACTGCCGTAACCGCCAGCGTAATCAGGCGTTTTAAGGACCACTTGGACGTTCCGTCTACTCGCTCCGCCACTTCAAACTCAAAGCTTTTCCGTTCAAATCCCACCCAGGCAGACATGCCGCGGAAAAAGGTCATACGCTCCGGCATCTGTTTCATTGCCTCTATCACTTTACGATCCAAAAGCTTGAAGTCCGAGGCATTGTCAAAATCGATGCCGGTAGCTCTATTAATCATTCCGTAAAAAACCTTGGCACAAAAACGATAGGACTTCTTTTCCTTTCCTCTGGAGGACTTGACTCCCTCCACTACCTCGGCTCCTTCTTCCCAAAGACGCACCATTTCCGGAATCTTTTCCGGCGGATGCTGCAAATCCGCATCCATTACAATAACCGCATCGCCTCTTGCCGCATCAAGCCCCGCACAAAGCGCAGGTTCTTTTCCAAAATTGCGAGAAAGCCGCACCGCCGTTACCCGCTCGTCTTCCTTGGCCATACGACTGATTTCTTCCCAGGAATTATCCTTAGAACCGTCATCGATTAATACCAGCTCATATAAAATGCCTGCTTTGTCGCATATATTTCCCACATACTCCATAGAGTTCCGGATATGGGCACCTTCGTTATAGACCGGCACCACAATAGAAATCCGTTTTTGCTTCTCGCCTTCCATAGTTCCTCCTCTACTCAATCACATCTTCTTCCGTAATCACGGTAATATCCTTGATGGACTGAGAATCGTAAGCAATAATTCGATTGGCCTGATTGCTGACCAATCGTTCAAATAAATTGCGAATTCCTCTGGCGTTTCCGAACTCCTTTTTCTCTGTCTCATCCATGCCCCTCAGAAATTCTTCCACCTTCGCCCTTGCTCCTTCCGTGAGACAAAATCCCATATCCGAAGCCATAGAATCCAAAATTGCCAAAAGCTCCTCATCGGAATAATCCGCAAAGGTAATAAACTTATTAAATCGGGAATATAACCCGGTATTTGCTTTTAAGAATCGCTGCATTTCTGCCGTATATCCGGCCACGATAATCACCAAATCGTCCCGGTGATCTTCCATCAGCTTCACCAGGGTATCAATGGCCTCTCCACCGAAATCATTGCTTGCATTCTCCGGTGCCAATGCATAGGCTTCGTCAATGAATAATACACCTCCTAAAGCCCGTTCTACCGTTTCCTTCACCTTAAGGGCAGTCTGTCCCACATAACCTGCCACCAGCCCGGACCGGTCCGTTTCCGTCAGAGTCCCTTTACTTAAAATACCCAGTTCCTTGTAAATCTGTGCCACCAGACGCGCCACCGTAGTCTTTCCGGTGCCCGGACTTCCGGTAAACACCATATGATACGACATATTCATTTGCGGAAGCTTGTACCTTTCCCGAAGCTTTTTCACCTTAATCAGATTGATTAAAGAACGGATTTCTTCCTTTACTTCCGAAAGACCTACCATACGATTTAATTCATTGGTCAGACGGTCGATTTCCGCTTCTGCCTTTTTTTCTTTCATGGTTTCCACCGCTTCTTCCGCCGCATCGGCCAGAATCTCCGGCAAATACCCCGGGGCCTCTTCCTTATGCATCAGACGCTCTGTCTGCACATCTGCCACTGCGGCAGTCCCCATACTCTGTCTGTAATAATAATACTTCTTTTTATACGAAGCAAAATCGTTCCCTGCTTCCCGAAGCATTCTGCAACCTTCGGCCAGATTTCCGGAGCACAATTTTTTGAATATGTACTTTCCGTCCACCGTACGGGAATCCTCCTCCCGATTTGCCAAAAACATTGCCACTTTATCAAAATATAAACCGATAAACTTAGAAACATGCGTATCTCTGACTTTATTCAAATAAGACAAACAAATCATCACATTTAATAAAGCATCGAAGAATAACCCCGTAACTCCCAGCTTTTTTTCCTGGTCACGCAAACTGAGTAATTGCAAAAGAATGGGCGGTGCTTCCAGAAACCTTGCGGACCGGCTGACTACATCGGTCATATCGCCGCTTTCCCAAGCCTCCTTCAGTCCCAGCATGTCCTGCTTTGTAAGACCTGCCGCAAACAGCACCTCGTCCTCATTCAAACGCTTTCCGAACACCATAAACTGCACCATCAACGACTGCACATAAAAGTCCAGTACCTCATCTGCTGACAGATGCAAAATCTGCTCCGCCTTGGAAAAATATCCTTCCGCTTCCAAGGTACCGCAATACTCTGAAAGAAGTCGGTAATTATCACTGGCAACAGAATACAACTGCTCGTTTGTATATTGTTTTTGCATCGTACCGTTCTCCTTTCTAATCTGACTTTTTTGCGCATACGCACACATAATAAGTATACCACATTTTTCTAAAAAGAAAAGTGAAATGTAGGGGAAACACACAAAATACATCAATTTCCCCTAAAAGACTTTTGTCCCCTTATATGGACTCCGCCATATCGCGAATCATTCCCGATACTCCGTCGTCAAACCATAATGAATACAACTGTTCCGATTCCTTTTTTTCCAGCGCATTCACCGTGTCACTGACTTCTTTTAACAACACCGCATCCGTATAAATATCTCCGATGGCAAATTCTAATTCACCGCTCTGTCGAATACCGAACAAATCACCCGGTCCTCTCAAGCGCAAATCCTCCCCGGCAATAAAGAACCCGTCATTGGACTTGTTTAAAATCTCCAACCGCTCCATGGTATCCTTATCATCGGATGAACTAATCATAATGCAATAAGACTCTGCATCCCCTCTTCCCACTCTTCCCCGAAGCTGGTGAAGCTGTGCCAAGCCGAAGCGTTCCGCGTTCTCAATCATCATCACCGTGGCATTGGGAACATTGACCCCTACTTCCACCACCGTGGTAGACACCAATACTTTAATTTCTCCTTCCGCAAACCGGTTCATCCGGTCCGTCTTTTCTTTTGCTGCCATCTTGCCATGCAGAAATTCCACGCAAATATCTCTTCCAAGGGCCTCCCGTAATAGTTCCGTATAGTCCAAAACATTTTCTGCTTCTGTAGTTTCGCTGTCCTCTACCATGGCACAAATTACATATGCCTGCCGGCCTGCATCAATCTGCTTTCGAATAAACCGGTGGGCCGTATCCCTGTATCCTGTTCCCACAACACAGTTTTTTATAGGCTTACGCCCCTTCGGCAATTCGTCCACAATGGAAATGTCCAAATCGCCGTATAAAATAATCGCCAACGTTCGCGGAATCGGTGTGGCACTCATAACCAAAATATGCGGATGTTCTCCCTTTTCCGAAAAACGCTCTCTTTGCCGTACGCCAAAGCGATGCTGTTCATCCGTAATCACAAGTCCTAACTTATGATATTCTACTTTTTCCTGAAACAGAGCCTGGGTTCCGATAATGATACCGGCATCTCCCGCAGCAATTTCCTGTCTTGCTTTCTTTTTCTGACTTTCCGTCATGGAACCCACCAGTAAAGTACACCGCACCCCGAACCGGGTAAATAACGCAACAGCATCTGCCATATGCTGTCTGGCCAACACCTCGGTAGGTGCCATCAGTGCTGCCTGATAACCGGACTTTACCGCCGCAAGCATGGATAGCATGGCAAGGATAGTTTTGCCGGAGCCTACATCTCCCTGGACCAACCGTGCCATGGTTCCTCCCCCTGCAATATCCTTCTTTATCTCTCCCCAAACTTTCTTCTGGGCATTGGTTAATTCATAAGGCAGTTCGGATATCAACTGTTCACATGCTTCCGTCTCTCGTATCGGACAAAGGTTTTCTGTTTTCCCCTTTTGCTCTTTATGATGGGTAAGCAACAACATAAAACGAAAGAATTCTTCAAACACCAAACGCCTTCTGGCTTCTGTCAAGGTCTCCATACTTTTCGGAAAATGTATTTCTTCCACTGCAGCTCTGTGAGAAATCAAATCGTGAGCCTTTGCGATTTTAGCAGGCAGACGCTCCGGCGCTTTCTCACATTCAGCCAACGCCGCCGTAACTGCTTTGGAAATGGTACTGTTATGTAATCCTTCCGTTAACCCGTATACCGGTTGCAATACTTTTAACAACCTTCCGTATTCTTCGCGCGTATACCGTTTCGGTTGTTCTAATACTAACGCTCCCTTTTTGCGTACCACCTTCCCTCGGAACAAATGTCTCGTTCCCATGGTTAATTGATTTTTCATATAAGGCTGATTGTACCAGGTGAGTTTCATGCTGCCGGACGGATCTTTTACCACACAGGTCAGCACCTGCAAATTCCGATACCGTGTCACATCGGCACTTTTTATTATCGAAGCTTCAATGGTAGCTACTTTCCCCTCTTTTAACTCTCCGATAGGGGTGGGAAGCTCATAGGTTTCATAGGTACGGGGATAATAAGACAGCAAATCTCCCACTGTCACTACATCCACTTTCTGTAAAAGCTTTGCCGTCTTTTCTCCGATTCCTTTGATACATGTAATCTTATCTGTTTGCTGCATCGTCATCCCCCGTTCTGAGTACAGAATCTCTTTACACAATTTCCCAAGGAGTAAAAAAGGCTGTTGCTTTTTTGCAACAGCCCTTCACTTTTCTCTTTCTTATTATTCTACCGAAAGCACATAGTAATAAATCGGCTGTCCACCCGGATGAACCTCCACGTCCACGTCCGGATACGCTTCCATTACTCTGTCTGCAAGTGCATTGGCATCCTCTTCAGAAGTTTCCTGACCATAGTAAAGGCTTACCAGTTCAGAATCGTCATCCATCAAAGATTCCAACAACTCATAGGTAACATCCGCAATATTATTGCCGACGGAAAGAATCGTCTTATCGCCGATACCCATATAGTCCCCGGCTTTAATCTCCTTACCGTCCATGGAAGTATCACGTACCGCGTAAGTTACCTGACCGGTCTTAACATTCTGCATTTCCTCCGTCATACGTTTGGTATTATCCTCAACAGACTTATCCGGCATAAAGTTAATCAGTGCCGTAATACCCTGCGGAACGGTCTTGGAAGGAATCACTACAATCTTCTTATCCTCTGTCAAGCTTGCAGCCTGCTCTGCCGCAAGAATGATATTAGAGTTATTCGGTAAGATATAGATGACGTCTGCATTCACCTTCTCAATAGCAGTCAACATGTCTTCCGTAGACGGATTCATGGTCTGACCGCCTTCGATGATGTAATCTGCACCGATTCCCTTAAAAATCTCATTAAGACCTTCACCGATAGAAACCGTCACAAAACCGTATGACTTACGAGGTGCCTGTTCTGCCGGCTTTTCCTCTTCTGCCTGTGCCTGAGAAGCCCCCTGAATCACACGCTCATTATGCTCCTCACGCATGTTATCAATCTTCATCTTTGTGAGGGATCCGTACGTCAACGCTTTCTGAATGGCAAGACCCGGGTCATTGGTATGCACATGCACCTTTACAATATCCTCATCGGATACCACCACGATGGAATCACCGATGGATTCCAAATAAGCTTTAAACTTTAACTCTTCATCCATATCATAGTGCTTCTCCACCATAATAATGAACTCGGTACAATATCCAAACTTAATATCTGCCGTAGAAATATTGTCATTTGCAGCACCGGTAGCCGCTTTCCCCGACGATGCGGAAACAGTAAGGGTAAAGTCCACTTCGTTGCCGTTCAATGCATCCAAAACACCCTGCATAATCGTAAGAAGTCCCTGTCCGCCGGAGTCAACCACTCCCGCTTCCTTTAATACAGGCAGAAGCTCCGGAGTAATATCAAGCACTTCCTTCATATGCGCAACCACTTCTTCGGCAAACACCAAAATATCCTCTTCGCCTTCTTCCGCAAGCTGTCTGGCACGTTCCGCACCACCTCTGGCCACCGTAAGAATAGTTCCTTCCTTTGGCTTCATAACTGCCTTATACGCAGTTTCTACCGCCCGTTCAAAAGCAGACGCAAGAACCGTTACACTGACACCGTCAAACTCACGCAATTCCTTTGTAAAACCACGGAACAACTGAGACAAAATAACACCGGAGTTACCTCTTGCGCCACGCAAGGAGCCGCTGGAAATCGCCTTACACACCTGCTCCATGGTAGGATTCTCAAGGGCTGCAACATCCTTTGCCGCAGACATAATCGTAAGCGTCATATTGGTGCCGGTATCACCATCCGGAACCGGAAATACGTTTAATTCATTGATATACTCTTTATTTGCCTCGATGCGCTTTGCTCCGGAAAGGAAACACTTCTGAACCATAGCAGCATCTATTGTTTTCATACTCACCGTTTATCCTCCTTAATGCATACCATGCATATAATACTTAATCGATGACTCTGACACCCTCTACGTAAATATTTATCTTTTCTACCGGCAGACCGGAGAACTCCTCAATCTTATACCTCACGCTGCTCACAAGATTGTCAGCTACTGCGGAAATACTTACACCGTAAGATACAATGATATGAAAATCTACCGTAATCTTATTATCATTTACCGAGATATTGACACCTCTGTTCAGACTTTCTTTGCGCAAGAGCTTCGTGATACCGTCTCTTACATTAACAGCAGCCATACCTACCACACCGAAACACTCTACTGCAGCAGAGCCTGCATACTTCGCAATTACGTCATTTTCGATAACCACATTACCGAGATCTGTATTCATTGTAGCATTCATTATAACCCCTCCTTTTATCGATTTCTTCTTTCAAGGATTATGTATCTATTCTAGTATACCTCATTTTAACTAAAAAGTGAACCTATTTTTCAAAAAAAACACGAACCCCGCAAAAAAAAACGCATACACTGTAATAATACAGGAACTTCGAGGGATTTTCATGAGAAAAGTTCTGGGATTCGTTCTGTTTTGGATTGCTGTGGGAATGTTACTTACCTTTTTTCTTCGCAGCACCCTGCTCACCGTTATACTCATGATTCTTTTTCTTGTGGCAGGATATCACCTTTTTTGCCGATAATTTCCTACTACACGCGAAAAGGGACTTTGCAAAACACTCCGCCCTGCAAAATCCCTGATATTCGTTCCGCTATGTGAGCATCAATTAAGCGCGCTCTACCTTGCCGGCTCTTAAGCAAGCTGCACATACGTACATCTTCTTTGCGCCGCCGTTAACCTTAACCTTAACGGACTTAATGTTAGACTTCCACATTTTATGAGCTCTTCCGGAAACCTGGCTTCTGGAATGACTAATCTGCATACCAAACAGGGCTCCCTTGTCGCAAACCGCACATCTAGCCATGTCAATTGCACCTCCTTAATAGAAATTCAAGGCTATGGCCTACAAACAAATCTATTCTATCAGAAGAAGCGAAAGAATGCAAGAAAAATTTTTATTTTTTTATTTTTCTTCAAAATTCGTGAGAATTTCCTTATTCCATGCCTTCTACTACTTGATTTACTTTCTTATCTAAGTCGGCCTTTTCTTTTTTATCCTTCGTGAAACGATCCAACACATCCGGCACCATATCGATTACCTTGGTCACTACATCCTGGTTCTTCACGTTCACAAGCTTTGCATGACCGTCTTTAATCACCAATACACAGCTCGGGGAAATTTTTCCTCCCATACCTCCGCCGGCATTGTTCTTTGCACTTCCCGCAAAGGCGCCTGCACCCACACCGAAGCTCACATCCACAAGCGGTAAAATAATGGTTCCGTCTTCAAAGGTTACGGCATCTCCCACTACGGTCTTTGTAGTAAGAAATCCGTCCATTCCCTTAAACAATGCCTCTACGGTTGCATTAAAATTGTTCTCTGCCATTTCTTGTCCTTTCTGCGCTTCTTCGCGCTTACCCGTTATTCAACCTTCTGTTTCAATATCTTTAACAGCTTTTTCCAGTTTTTCCAAAAACGTTTTACCTGCTTGTCCCGAATCAGCTTAAGCGTTTTAAAAAGAAGTGTTCCCATACGGATTCTTCCCTTAAACGCAAGAGTTGCAATCAAATGCTTCTCATTAAAATCCGGCACAACGGTAAGTCCTTTCCCGTAAGCAGCATAAAGAATTCCCAAACCCGCCAATGCCTTTCCGGTGGATTCCGGGTCTCCGGTACCGAAGTACACCTGCCCCTTCAGCTTCACAGGCAGGCAATGTCGTATCACCTGCTTTAACGTAGCCCATGCTTTCCCAAGAGCAAGTAAATGCAGTTCATCCTGTAAAAATATAAGAACTTTCTCCTTTTTATACCACAACAGCTGTACTTGCTTAATAAACCGTGATACCTTTTCTTTTATTTTTCCCGGAATCGTCCGAACTTTTTCAAAGAAAGCCTTTATCTTAACAAACAGTGACTTTCTTTTCGCCGTCACGACATCCTCCGGATACTCCGACGTCTCTGCTTCCGTTCCCGTTCCGGCCTGTTTACCGGTATTCTCCGGTACCCCTGTTTCATTCCGGCTTTCAGCTTCCGTTTGCTTTCCCGCAGAATCGGTCTCCAAATGTATTTTCACAGGGAAACGTTCCTTCGTTTCCGCTGTTTGCCCGGGAGATGTCCCGTTCTTTGCTTTCCGGGTTTTCTTCGCTTTTTTCTCTTTTTTTTCTTTCTTTGGCTTTTCACTGTCAATCAATGAAAGTCCCAACAAACGAACCGAAAAAGAAAACTTCTTTTGCGCGAATCGTAACCGAACCCGTACAAAGGGATTCAGCCAGCTTATGGTACCGTCAGCCCAAAACACCTCTTCCGGTGCTTCCTTTTTTTCCAATCTTCCCTTGTATCGTACCGGCACGAACAATACCAATACAACTGCAAGAAGAATCACGCCCAAAAGTAGTAACAATATAATTCCCAGCCATTTAAGCAAAAACAGTATTCCATGCAAAATCATGGTCATGAACTACCACCTGCCTCACCCCGGTTCCGTGCTTCCAAATACGGAATCACAGAAAAGGTACCGGTGGCTGCATAGGCGCCGCACACCATCGTTGCCGCCAGCTCCTGTGCTGCCGTTTCACTGCCTGCCAACCCGTATACCACCACATCCCGCTTACGATAATAGGGTTGCAGTATTTGGTTTGCATTTACATATTCCAAACAATTTGCTTCATTGGAAGGAGCCGTAATGAGATATACATCCTTTACCGGACGCTTTTTCTCAATGGATTTCATAATCCGTTTTTGTTTTTTTTGCGGAACACCCGCCACATATAACGCTTCCTTCCAAATCACCATTCGTTACATCCCCTCTGCAAATTCGCGAATTGCGCGCATGGCTGCTGTCTTCTCCGACATATCGTGACAGTTTTCCAATGCTGCCAAAATGTACTTCTGAATATCCGATTTCTTTGTAAACGGCAATGGGAGATTCTGAATCACCCGGGCCATCACCGCACGATTTGTAGCTCTTTGTCCTGCCTCCAATGCCTTCGATAGCGTTTCGCAAAAGGCTGCCAACGCTTCCTCATAGGTCATCTGACTCTTTTCTTCTTTCTCAAGCTCCACAAAAATACTGGTGGTATGCAACCGTCTTGCATACGAAACCCTTACATATAATACCTTTTGCATCATGGCATCCAAAAGCTTTTCGTCCACCGGAAGTTCATCAAAATATCCTTCCTCACGGAATAAAAACTCTTCGATTTCCTCCGGTTTTCCTTCAAAGGATTCAAAGGCTTCCACTAAGGCCAAATCCGTATCGTCTTTTCCTTCCATCAGTAAACGGTATACTTCCGTACATCCCTTTACCGCTGCCACATCCTCCGGCATCACATAGGATTCCGTAAGGAAAATCGTAAACAAACTGTTCACCAATTCCGTCAGGCTGAAATATACATCACTGACCGTACCGATATATTCCGTAACGTCAGTAAGCTTTTCCTTCGCTTCCTTATACTGCTCCTCTGTCAAGGTACGATAATCCAAACCTTGCAAATACTCCAATACTTCCCTGCAATTTGCAAAATGCTCCGACTCTCCCGGCTGATATAAACCTGCCGCGGAATATAACATATAAAACACACGATCTAATGTATCGGAATCGGATTCCTTATATGCTGCAAGGGTTGTCTCAATCCACTCAAAAAATTTCGCTTTGGTCATACGCACCGGAAGCTCCGACACAACTGCCGATACCCGTGCCAACAATCCTTCCTGCTCTTCATCACAAAACAGAAATGAACTGATTTCCTCCAATGCGGCATTGCTGTCAATGTCTTCTACCGTTCCCTCCATCCCCGGTGCCAGACGGCAAAGGGCATACTCATGTAAATACAGGCAATCCGTATAAGCCGTCAGCGTCTGCATGGATGCCGTAAGCTCACTCCGCATTTCTTCCAACGTTTTTAACGCATCTTCCTCCGGAGCACCGGCACCTGTTGCCAGACGCTCCACTGACTTCCGTATCGTTTCCGCATAGCCTTTCGTATGCTCCGGGAGCTCTAAATCTCCTTCCCTGACACCTTCCGAAAATGCGGTATATTGCATTGCTAAATTATAATTCGCCATCCGGTAATATACTCCGGCAAGGCTTCTTAAATAGTACGGCAGATTCCGTTCTACTTCTTTTCCCGTAAATAATTCTTTCCGTACTTTTACAATTTCATGATTCATCAAAACAAACCTTCCTATTCTTCCGTATTTCCCGTCACTCGTTTTACATGACTGTGGGTATATAAATGATCCGAGCAGTACTCGTAGTTTCCGTCACATTTGGAACAGAACCGAAACTCCAACGAATCATCATCCAGCTCTGTTCTTCCGCATATCGCGCATTTATGTCTTGTAATCACATTGCGTCCGCGAAATTCCACCACATTACCGGACTCCCACTTAGCTTCATTCATCTTTTTCTTAAACTGTGCCCGGCGCTTCATCTCCGACGGCGAAATCCGCTGATAATTTCTCGTCATCAGGAAGAAAATCAGGAAGTTTAACGCAGAAATCACGATAGCGACTGCCATTCCGTAATAGATAAGGCCGGGGCTTCCACCGAGAGCAAGTCCCGCACGTACATACTGTATTACTTCATATCCCATCAAAATACCGTAAATAATTCCCAGCCACTTTGCCTTTACCGGAATTAAAAAGCTAACCATAAAGGTAGCGTTCGGCACCATAACGATGTATGCCAAAAACATGGCACGGTTTACCTGATACATACTTCCCACACCAAGAGTCGGAATCGGAAGCATTCCGCCGCCCAACACAAAACAGCAGACACCGTAGAACAAAAATGCTGCCACAATCTGAAACAGCAAACCGGAAAAATAGTACACATTAAACCTGAAGGAACCCCACATATTTTCCAATGCCGTTCCGATGGAATAATACATATAAAGCTCAATCAGCACAAAAATCGGGTTTGAACTCGGCGGCTGTAATACAAAGGTAAACAAACGCCATACCTGTCCGTGCAGAACCGAATATACTTCTAACGACAGCCAGTTTTCGTAAAAACCGGGTGCCATTAAATCAAGAAGAAATCCGGCTGCATACAGCACAATCATATACTTCATCAAATTCGGAATGGCATACCGCCCTACTTTCCGCTCCAACCTGTTTAAAAACTTCATTTAAAATAAATCCTTCTTTCTGAAAATAATCGCTACAATGGACGCAATCAGTCCCGCACAACCAAGCACAATCAAAAAACCGTAAGGTTGATTCTGTCCCGGTAACGGCACATTCATACCGTAAAAGCTGGCAATCATAGTCGGTATGGACATGACAATGGTTACCGTGGCCAAGGCTTTCATAACACCGTTTAAGTTATTGGAGATAATGGAGGAAAAGGTATCCATGGTGCTGTTTAAAATACCGCTGTAAATATTGGCCATCTCCAATGCCTGACGGTTCTCAATAATAACATCCTCAAGTAAATCCTCATCCTCCGGATAACGCTTTACCTTTTCTGTTCGGAGAAGCTTCTCAAACACCGTTTCGTTAGAACGAATTGCGGTGGTAAAGTACACCAAAGACTTTTCAAGCTCGTGCATTTCCATAATTTCACGGTTTCTCTGGGACTCCCGTAGCTTATCCTCCAACCGGTCGCTTTCTCTGTTAATTACGCGCAGATACTGCAGGAACACCGTTGCCACCCGGTAGAACACCTGCATAATGAAACGGGTTTTTTTATAAGTAAAAAACTCTCTCACTTTTCCGCTTTTAAAAAGCTGTAAAATCGGAGTTTCCCGTAGCGTTACCGTAATCACAATGTCCTTTGCGGTAATGATAGCAAGCGGCATGGTAGTATAACGGTTGCGCTCCACATCATCCACCATTTCTTTTTCAATCTCCGGCGAGTCTACCAAAATCAAATGATACGCATCCTCTAGCTCGATACGTGCTTTTTCTTCTTCATCGAGGGCTGCCTTTAACGCATCCAACTCCACACCGGTGGCACCTGCAACTTCCTCCAGTTCCTTGGGGTTCGGTGCCGTCAAAGAAACCCAACAGTTTTTTTCGATTTTATCCGGACGTACCAATTCGCCGGTGTCTGTTGTCTTAAAAATCTCTAACATCACACATTCCCCCTAAACCAAAAAAGTGTGAGGCAGACTGCCCCACACTCATTATACTTTTCCTTCCCCTATTCGTCAAGTAACGCATTCCAAAATCGGAATTCATTTTTCTTAAATTTTTCTGTAGTTTTTCTAAAATCCCCTACAAAACCACATTTGATACTTCTATCGCTTCATAAATTTCCCTAAACTCCCATCAAAATCGTGACGGTGTATCACACGCTTACCTTCTTTTCAAGTAATAACGCCGTTCCGACATAACACAGTGCCAATGCCCCCAAGTACACACCAATGAACGCCCATGCCTCTGTATTTACCACAAGATACTCGCTCTGTAAAAATCCGGTCGGAACCACAAGAGTCGCAACTTTGGCAACAATCCAGTCCAATGCAAAGTAAAGTGCCACACTGACAACTCCCTTATATTTCCAATTGGACAATAAGGTGGTAGAAAGAGTAATCGCAAACATTGCCATAGCAATAAACACGAGCCATGCAACCAACATCATTAAAATCACATATGCAACTTCATTCAAACGAATTTCCACACCGGTTAAGGCTTTGAAGAACTCTTTCAGCATATCAAACAACTCTTGAACCTTACCGAACTTTGCACATACCAGTAACACATCTCCGATAGCAATGGCAGCAAATGCACATCCTGTCAAAACAATCTGAAGTATCGTAGTAATCAATTTCGCGCCTACTACCTGGAACATATTTCGCGGAGTTAAGAATATCATGTAACTTTGCTTTGTACGCAAATCATTGGAATAAGTTACAATGCTTTCAAAACTAAAGTAAAACAAGGAGATAAACGCCGCAAAAATCAAAAACGCCGTCGCCATACCGAGCCATCCTTCTTTTTCAAGAAGTAACCCCAAGGCAAAATAGATTTCTAACGCTGCGATTACGACTCCTACTACAATCTTTGATAACAACTGTTTTCTGAACTCATACTTGATTAATTTTCCCATAGTTATCTCCTCTCCTTATTCCGCATATACTTCTTTATACAAATCTACAATGGACTTGCCCCGTTCGGTACGAACTGCTTCCGCATCACCCTCAATGACTACAGTGCCCTGCTTCATGAATACCACATTGTCCACAATCGGTTCCAACTCATCCACTAAATGACTGGACACCACAATGGTTTTGCCTTCCGTAGCTGCTTCCACAATGGTCTGAATCACACTCTCTCTTGCAATAATGTCGATTCCGTTAAGCGGCTCATCCAACATATACAGCTGAGCATCTCTTGCCAACGTCGCTGCAATCTTTAACTTTGCAGCCAGACCGGACGACAACTCTTTCGCCTTATCCGTCATCTTTAAATCCATACGGGCAATCAATTCTTCATAACGTTCCATGGAAAAATCTTCAAAAAAGTCTGCAAAATACTTTCCTACATGCCCTACCGTCATGTACGAATAGAAGAACGGTTCCGTGGACATATACGCCACACGTTTTTTTGACTCCACACCGATGTTTTCGTTATTATACTGCAGAGAACCGCTGGTCGGTTTAACCAAGCCTGCCACCATCTTCATGAATGTGGTTTTTCCGCTTCCGTTCGGTCCCAAAAGTGCATAAATCTTTCCGTCTTCCAGTACCAGATTCATGTCCTTTACTGCCTGCTTTCTTAAATAACGTTTTCCCACCATCTTCGCTTCTACCATAATAGCCTCCTTATTATTCACTCCTATTTGCGTTCTTTTATTTTTCATCCGACCACTCGGATAACGCCTTGTTTAAAAACTGCTGTATTTCTTCCCTTGTATAGCCCAACCCTAAAAATGATCTTACAAATGCACCTAACAGCTGCTCCGCTTTCTCCTTCTTAAGCTTCTCTGCTATGCCTTCTTCCTCAGTCAAATACGTTCCCAGACCTCGTTTCGTAAAACACAGTTGCTGTAACTCCAACTCCTTATACACGCGTGCCGCAGTGTTCGGATTAATCTTATACCGCACCGCCATATCACGGGCTGACCAAAGCTTATCTCCCGGTTTCAATTCCCCACTCATCAGCATTCGTTTTATCTCTTCTACTACCTGCAGATAAATCGGTGTACTTGCGGAAAACTCCATTTCATACCTCCTTTCACTCACCGTCTTAGTGTATTAGCTATATAGTACACTAAGTTATTATATCTGTCAAGTATTTTTTTCAAAATAATTTATTATTTCTTTCACTAAAATTTGGATGATTATTTTTTCGTGAAAGAACCACACTAAGATACGTGAAGTAACTTACTTTGCAATCCTTCGGAATCCATTCCGAAACATCATGTAACTCGCCGCTTTACGGCAGAACGGAGGCAACCATGAGAAACAAATTATTGGATGCAACCGCCCTTACCATCGCCATCATCGGCGCTGTCAACTGGGGGTTGATCGGTTTCTTTGATTTCGATTTAGTTGCATTTTTATTCGGTTCCATGTCCTGGATTTCCCGTATCGTTTACGCCCTGGTCGGTTTAAGCGGTCTCTATTTGCTCACTTTTTATCTCTATCTGAGCGAACATCCGGTTACGGAACGCAGCTGACAAAAAAGAAACAAAGCCGGCAACAAATCTTTATGACTTGTTGCCGGCTACATATGCTTACTTTTCTATTTTACAACTTACGCAATAAACGCTTTGCTGCACAAGATGCCTTGTTTAAGAAACGAACATCCTGACCGAAGCTGATCTCGATTACCTTTACATCACTGTTATCTCTGACAACACCCTTGCCAAAGTACTCGTGGTATACCATGTCTCCGATACGAAGACGGTCTATTTCTTCCTTCAATACTTCTTTTTCCTTTAAGTTTGCAGCGATTTCTTTTAACTTTTCTTCCTCTTCCTGATTTCCGCCGTTTCTCTTCTGACGAATCATTTCCTCATTCATCAGACGGGCACGTTCCTTATCCGCAAGAACCTCGGCTTCATCACGACGTTCCACCGGATAGCGTCTCATATCCTCGTCCGCATCTTCCTCATCATTTCTTTTTCTTACCGGAATCGGGGTACCGTCCTTAGAAAGCGGAGCGCGGGACAATGACATATTTTTCAGGCTGTCTAACTTTTCACTGGTCTCGCCGCCTTTCATGTCATCACTACGCTTCTTCATATACCACCATACCACTACCGCGCCTGCCGCGATAGTCACAACGACCAAAAGAGCAACCAGTCCGCCGCCGCCACCTTCTTCATCATCCCCGGTGTTCTTATCCGGTGCGGTGGTCGGTGTCGGGGTTGTAGCCTCCGGAGTCGGTGTTGCCGGGGCCGGTGTCGGAGTCGGGGTCGGAACCGGAGTCGGTGTTGCAAGAGGATCTAACTTCTCCGTTGTCAAATCCACATAACTGCTGTGGATATATCCTACAACAATCTCTTCTCCTCTTAAGAACGAAACCTTATACCAAACCTGACCGCTACTGATAGCCTGGTCTAAAATAGCAACTGCATCATCTTTATCCAGTTTTACCTCTTCTCCGTCTACTACTACCACCGGGTTATCCTTACCGGCTGCAGTACGTACATTTAAACCGTAGGTCGTAACAACACCCTTATATACATTACTTTCTCCGCGTTCCACATCATATTCATAAACAGCCTCCGTCGCTGCCCAAGCAACGTTTCCGTTCATCAGCAGCATACCACCGCACAAAGCTGCACATAATACCCTTCTTACCTGTTTTCCTACTGTTCTTCTCATACCCTTTCTCCTTTCATGGTAACTCAAACCTGCCTACACGCTATTGTTCTTTTCCTAATACATAATGTATAAACTGTTGTGCACTCCGACCTGATAAACCGCCCCCACGCAGTTCCCATATATTAGCCTGTGCAAGCAACATCTCTTCTTTTCCGTTAAGTTCCGGATACTTTGCAGCAATCCCCTTTACAATCCGTTCAAACTCCCGCTTATCCGGTGCGGAATAATTGATACTGATTCCGAACCTCGCCACCAACGAAAGCTTTTCCTGCATGGTATCGGACCGATGCAACTCATCCTTTGACATATCCGAACGATCCGACCAGGTTTCCCTGATTAAATGTCTTCGGTTGGATGTAGCATAAATCAAAATATTTTCCGGACGAATCTCCAAACCGCCCTCAATGACTGCCTTTAAATACTTATATTCAATCTCAAACTCTTCAAAGGACAAGTCATCCATATAAATGATAAACCGGTAATTCCGATTTTTAATTTTCGATATTAACGCAGACAGCTGATGAAACTGATGCTTATAAATTTCTATCATTCGCAAACCGTCATCATAAAACTCATTTAATATAGCCTTGATACTGGTGGACTTTCCGGTTCCGCTGTCACCATAAAGCAATACATTATTGGCCTTCTTCCCTTCCACGAAAGCTCTCGTATTTTCCACCAAAGTATTTTTTTGCTGTTCGTATCCGATGATGTCCGTCAGTTTTACGATTTCTGTATTGGTAATGGGCTGTAGTGAAAACTCCTCACCTTCCCCTACCAAACGAAAGGCTTTGTTTAATCCGAACTGCCCTACACCATACTTTTTATAAAAGCCGGTAACCGCACAAAATACATCCTCTTCGTTCTTGGTTTCTTTTAATGCGTGTTGTAACTCCTTTACCTTATCTCCCACACCCTTATTAAAGTGCTGAGCCTTCTTCGGAATGGAATGATAATCGGTAAGCACCGAAAAACAATTGATTCCCAACTTTTGTTCCAATTCCGCAAAATCATAGAAAAAGAGTTCGCGGAAAATACCGAAATCGTTTTTCGCAAATACATTTACGGAACCTTCCGCCGCACCGTTTTTCTCACACAACAGAGAAAACGGAGTCTCTGTCACCGCAAGCAGATATGCAATATAAGCCTGCCACAAATTCTCATCAAATCCATAAGCCGTAGCCAAATCAAGCAACTTGTGAACCTGTACATACAGCCGTTCTACCGTTTCGGTCTGACCGGCTTTTTGTTCTTCAAAATCCCGAATACAAGCTGCGGTTTCTTTTAAAATCCCGTCATCCGCGATTTCTTTATAAACAATTAACCGTGCTATTTTACGATACATCTTTTGTTCTGCCTTTCCGACACACGTTTTCGTGTCCTTCCTCCCTACATATCCTTTGCACAAACCAAAGAAATTCCTACTGTTTCTGCTTCTGCCTGCGCTTCCCCGGTAAATCCCTGCATAGAAAAACAAAACCATTCCGCAGGATGAATTCCGGCATTTTCTATAATCATCTTCTGGTGACTTAATACATCTGTTCCTGTATGTTCTTCACTGCAATCACAAAATCCTACCAGTAATTTCCCATCCTCCGTCTTTGCCACCACGTCGATTTTGCCGTCTTTTCCGTACCAAACACCGAAGGAATCATACCGATTCTGTAATTTTTCATACCGGTTCAACACCTGCAAATACTCTCCGCATACATCAGAAAATGCTTCTTTTGCAAATTCGGTAAAGTAAGGAGCAATTTTTTCCTCATATACCTGTTCCCCGGCTCCTGCCAATATTCCCGACAGATTCGGATAAATAAACCGATACCAAAACCGAAGAAACGGTTCTCTGATTCTGTATAACCCTTTCTGTGCACTACGCTGGTCCATACTGTCAAAGGAAAACAGCTTTTCCGTACAACCCTGTTCCGTTAAATTTTTCAAGTACACGCTGATTTTCGCTCTGGAAAATCCGGTGTGAGCATAAATATCATTCAGCTTATACTTTCCCTGGGCAAGTGTTGCCAAAATCGTATTGTACGCAGACAACTCCCGCAACTCCTTTTTTAAGTAACCCTCTGCTTCCGAAAGAAGCGGTGCTTCCTTAGAAAGAAATAACTCCATAATGTTTGTCTTGAAACTTTCTTCTTCTTTCCAAAGTCTTAAGTACTCCGGAACTCCGCCAAGAACTGCTCTTGTGTATATATTATCCCTAACATCGCTTTGCTTGTGATAACCGGCCAATTCCATAAAGGAAAACTCTTTTAACTTGATGAACCCCTGCAGCAACCGTACAGCACTGCCCAATACCGTGGTCATCTCATTTTCCACCCAACTGACGGAAGAGGATAACAACAACACAAGCAGCGATCCGTCTCCGTGGTGTTCGGCATAAAATCGGAGAAAAGCTGTCCAAAACTCAGTCCCGTCCTCCAACAGATTTCGAAACTCATCTAAAACAAGAACAAGCTTCCCTTGGTATTTCCTGCTTTCATAGAGTCTTGAAAAGGCCTCGTAAAAATCTTCTGCGGATGCCGTGTCCCACTCGTTTTTCATAACGTTAAGCTGTTCTTTTGCAGTCACCCGGCGTGCTACATAATACACTCCGTTTTTATCTTCTAAAAAGCGACATGCCAATGTGGTTTTCCCGATACCGCTCCGACCGTAAAGAACTATAATTCCGCTACGCTGTGCCCCATACAATCCTTCCAGCCGTTCCAGTTCCTGTGTACGTCCTGTAAACATAATCCCTCTCTGTGCCATGCACGTTTGCTACATTCTGTCCGGTGCCGAAAAACCGAGTAAATCAATACAAACTTCCAATAAATGCAATACTAACGTAATCAAAGAAATCCACTCACCCTGTTTTACTACATCCGTCTCTGCAATAATCTTATTATTGTGATAGAAGCTGTTAAACGCATCTGCCAATTCATAAATGTACTGACAAATCTTGTGCGGAGCAACCTCGTCATAAGCATGTTCTAAAATATCATTAAAACGTGCCGTAAGAAGCATAAGTGCCAATTCATCCGCACCGTATTCTCTTACGCTGGCATTGATTGCCACCGGTTTCTTCTCCGCGCCATCCGCTGCATACTTTGCAAGAATGGACTTAATTCGAACCATGGTATAAAGAATATACGGACCGGTATTTCCTTCGAAAGAAGTAAAGCGGTCTAAATCAAAGATATAGTCCTTGGTTGCCTGATTGGACAAATCGCCATACTTAATAGCAGCCAAGCCCACAATCTTGGCAATTTCCTTTGCCTCGGTCTCTTCCATATCACGATTTTCCGTCATCTTCTTTAATACTTCTTCATTGGTATCGGCAATAAGCTGCTCAAGACGCATTACACCGCCGTCTCTGGTCTTAAACGGTTTTCCGTCCTTGCCGTTCATGGTACCGAATCCAAGGAACATAATGTCTTTTTCCGGTTCCACGATACCGGCTTTCTTTGCCGTACGGAATACCTGGGTAAAATGCATCTCCTGACGTTTATCCGCAAGATAAATATAGCGATTCGGCTCATACAGCTTTTCACGCTCTACGATGGTAGCCAAATCAGAGGTAGCATACAGTGCCGCACCGTCAGACTTTCTGACAATACACGGCGGAATCTCTTTGGAATCCGTCTCTTCCTGTACATCCACTACCATTGCGCCCTGGCTTTCATACGCCAGTCCCTTATCAATAAAATCCTGTACCATATCCGGAATATACGGCTGAACGTCACTTTCGCCCTTCCAAATATCAAAGGAAATATTTAAATCGTCATAATTTCTCTTTAAATCCGGCACGGACACATTCATAATGTGCTGCCACAGTGCCACATAGCCCGGTTCTCCAAGCTGGAACTCCAAGGTGGTACGCTGTGCGCGCTCCTTGAATGTTTCATCCTGTTTGGAAAGTGCGGACGCCTCCGGATAGATTGTTTCTAATTCTGAAAGGGTAAACGGCGGCTCCTTCGGATACTCGCCGGTAAAATTCTTATCAAAATACGGAAGCTCCGGATTACGCATGCGCACACCTTCAATTACAAGCCCCATCTGAAGTCCCAAATCACCGAGATGCACATCACCGATTACATTGTGTCCTGCATAACGGCAAATACGCTTGATACTTTCTCCGATAACCGCAGAAC
This sequence comes from Lachnospiraceae bacterium, assembly GCA_017465475.1. Taxonomy (GTDB): domain Bacteria; phylum Bacillota; class Clostridia; order Lachnospirales; family Lachnospiraceae; genus SIG307. The sequence continues at coordinate 13,705 of JAFTWC010000050.1, read as the reverse complement.
GTAAGTGACCGATATGAAGCGGTTTTGCCACGTTCGGTCCGCCGTAATCCACAATAATGGTCAGCGGATTCTTTGCCTTTTCATAACCGAAACTTTCCTGTTCCGTCATTTCCTGCAAATATGCTGCTAAAAACTGATTATCCACCTTAATGTTAATAAAGCCCGGCATCACAGCGGTTACTTCCGAAATAGTTTCACTTTCCGCAAGCTGTTCCACCACTGCCTTTGCAATCTCAATGGGAGCTACCTTGTACTGTTTTGCGGCAGCCATAGCACCGTTACACTGATACTGGCACAAATCCGGACGATTGGACAAGGACACCGTACCAAACTTTTCTTCATATCCGCATGCCAAAAACGCATCTTTCACATCCTCGGCAATCATATCAATCAACTTTTTCATTGTTGCTTCCTTTCTCTGTAAAGGTCAAAAATTAATTTTTAGTTTAACCCACTATTAGCATAACACACTCTGAAAAAAAGTACAAGTATTTGCGTAAAAAAAAAGGAAACTACAACATAATGTAGCTTCCTTTTTCTCTTACTTTCGATTAAATATCTTCCGGCATAATGATTGCTGCAATGATGTATGCCAAAAGACCGGTTCCTGCTGCTAAAATAAGTAGCGCCCAAATCAAACGAATAATGGTAGAATCCATATTCAGGTACTCAGCCAAACCTCCGCACACACCACAAAGCTTTCTGTCAGTTCTGGACTTTTTTAATTTCTTATTCTGCATCTCCATACTTATCTCCTCTCTTTCTTTTTCGATTAGTGAAAGCGAACATCAACTTCACCGATGCCACACTTTATATCCATTCGGCATTCTGCCGAAGATGTTCCGTAACTTTTGTTTCCGTTTCCGCTGATTTCCACACTTCCCATGTGAATTTCACCGAGACCGCAATTTAAATCACCTTGGTAATCTTCCTCGTCTCCGGTCAGCGTCAATGTGGTTTCTCCCACACCACAGTCTACGATGCTTTCTCCGATAATGTTACCGGACAGTTCCATTTCTCCCACACCGCACTCTAATATTGCATTGGTAAGTTCTACATCCTCTGCATAAAAAGCTCCGGCTCCTACCGTAAATAACGCTTTTTCCGTGGCAGTCAGCTTGTGAGCGGTTAACTCGCCCGCCCCCACCGTAATAAGCAACTCCTTTGCGGTGATATCATCCATTTCAATCTCTGCCGCTCCGAATTCAAATGCCGCCTCCGAAAGCACCGCATCCTCCGGTATTGTAAGTGTAATCTTCGTATCCTTGATACTGTTTCCGTAAAACATCTTTGCCGGCCACCCTGCATCCTGCCGGTAAGTAATCCTTAACGTACCGTCCTTAAGACTGTCGGATAGGGTTGCATGAGAAAGACCTTCGTAACTAAGAATAAACTCTTCTGTATTTCCGACCGTCACATCGATTTCACATGCTCCGGCTTCAAACACCAGCTTATCTACCGTTCCGCTAAATGTCCTTGTTCCGTTTTTCTCCCGGCTTGATGACCCGCCGTCATATGCATTCTTTGTCATAATCAGTCCCACACTTGCCACAATCATGACTACCGCAACCAAAATGAAGACACCCTGTTTTGCATTTTTCATATCTGCCCTTTAGCCTCCTTACTTCCTTGATTGTTTTGAACTGACCCTATTGTATTCTACTTTTTCTCCAAATGCAATAGCCTTAACCGTATTCTAATCCAATTCTAATTTTCCGGATTACCATCCGTTTCACAAGTTTTTCCGTACACGGGGACTTTTACATTCTTCTTATGTATGAGAAAAACGGAGACAACCATCCGCCGCCTCCGTTTTCATTTATTCTGCTTCTGTCTGTATCCTCTTTATTTACTGTTCAAACAACAAGTCCCCGTAACTCGGTACCGGCCAATCCTTCTTCGCCACCAGCATCTCAAGCTTATCAATCGGTGCACGGAGAGCCTCCATAGCCGGAACCACTGACATACGGAAGTATAAGCCCTGCTCTTTGCCTGCGGTCTTCTTACCTGCTTCTTCAATACAGGTTTCCAAGGTCTTCTGAGCTTCCCTTGCCGCAACCAAAAGCTCGGAAATCTCGGAAAGCATGGATGCCTGTACCGACACATCTGCTCCCGGAACTGCCTGGCGAATGGTATTGATGGAGTTGGCAAGTTCCGTTGTATACTGAATTACCGCCGGAATGTACTGCTTTGCAGACATATCCACCATGGTTCTTGCTTCAATGTTAATAGCCTTAGAATAAATTTCATAGCTTACTTCGGCACGAGAATGTAACTCTGCCTCAGAAAGCACATGGTGCTTTTCAAAAATACGAACGGTCTTATCACTAACCAACGCCGGGATAGATTCCACCATGGAAGCAATATTCGGAAGTCCTCTCCGCTCTGCTTCCTTTACCCATTCCTCAGAATAACCGTTACCGCTGAATACGATACGCTCATGTTTTCTAACAGTCTTTGCAATTAATTCCTTTACGGCAGACTCAAAATCCGCAGCCTGTTCCAACTCATCCGCAAACTCGCAAAGTGCCTCTGCCACAATGGTATTTAATACGGAATTAACATCCGCAATAGACATGGAGGAACCTACGGTACGGAACTCAAACTTGTTTCCGGTAAATGCAAACGGAGACGTGCGGTTCCGATCCATTGCATCCTTCTTTAATGCCGGAAGGGTATGTACACCGGTGTTAAGCTTCCCGCCTTTTATAGACTCAGTAGCTTCACCGTTTTCTTTAATCTGCGCCAAAATATCCTCAAGCTGCTCTCCGAGGAAAATGGAAATAATAGCCGGAGGAGCCTCGTGTCCGCCCAGTCTGTGGTCATTTCCCGGACAGGATGCGGAATAACGAAGTAACTCCGCATTCTCATCCACCGCCTTTAAAATAGCAGAGAGGAACAACAAGAAACGGATATTCTCATGAGGCTTTTTGGTCGGTTTGAATAAATTCTCACCGGTATCCGTTACCATAGACCAGTTATTATGCTTACCGGAACCGTTTACTCCCTTAAACGGCTTTTCATGAAGCAGACACTCCATGCCGTGACGATTTGCCACCTTCTTCATTACCTCCATAATCAGCTGATTATGGTCGGTAGCAATATTTGCAATATCGTAAATCGGAGCCAGCTCATGCTGTGCCGGGGCTGCTTCGTTGTGCTGGGTCTTTGCGGTTATGCCAAGCTTCCACAGCTCTACATTTAACTCCTTCATAAAAGAAGCAACCTTCTCCTTTAAGGTACCGAAATAATGATCATCCATCTCCTGACCCTTTGGCGGCATGGCACCAAATAAGGTACGTCCGGTAAAAATAAGGTCTTTTCTCTTTAAAAACTTTGCCCGGTCAACTAAGAAATACTCCTGCTCCGGACCTACGGAACAAGAAATACTCTTTACTTCATCGTTTCCGAATAATTTCAGAATACGAAGCGCCTGAGTGTTCAAGGCTTCCATAGAACGAAGAAGCGGTGTCTTCTTATCCAATGCTTCGCCTGTATAAGAGCAGAATGCCGTCGGAATACAAAGGGTTACGCCTGCTGCATCTTCCCTTACAAATGCCGGAGAGGTACAATCCCATGCGGTATATCCTCTTGCCTCGAACGTTGCACGAAGTCCGCCGTTTGGGAAACTGGACGCATCCGACTCTCCCTTAATAAGCTCTTTTCCGGAAAACTCCATCATTACCTTCCCGCCCGGTGCCGGGGTAATAAATGCATCGTGTTTTTCTGCGGTAATACCGGTCATCGGCTGGAACCAGTGGGAATAATGGGTAGCACCCTTTTCAATCGCCCACTCCTTCATGGCATTAGCTACCACTTCTGCTACCTGGGCATCCAGTTCTTCTCCGTTTTCAATTGTCTTTTTTAATGCTGCATATGTTTCTTCCGGAAGGCGTTCTGCCATGACTGTGTCATTAAACACGTCAATTCCGAAAAAATCTGTTACCTTTTCTGACATACCGGTATCTCCCTCATCATGTTCTCTTATTTATTCTTAATCATAACATCCAACTGATTGAACGGAATGCTGATGCCTGCCGCATCGAACTTCTCCTTAATCTGCTCCGTTGCCGTCCATTTTGCATCCCAGTAATTCTCTGACTTTACCCAGAACCGAAGTCCCACATCAATGGCACTTGCAGCGTAATTACTTACAAATACAACAATCGGATGTTCTTCATCTTCAAAAGAATACTCCAAATCATTGGCAATGTCAAATAAAATCGCTTTGACTTTCTTAATATCGCTGGAATAATCCACGGAAGCTGTCAAATCCACACGACGAGTCGGCTCATGACTGACATTAATCAAATCGCTGTTGGAAAGTGTACCGTTCGGAAGCACCACCATACGATTATCTGCGGTAAGAAGCTTCGTATAGAAAATATCAATACCGGTAACCGTACCTTCCTTACCATTTGCTACGATATAGTCTCCGATGCGGAACGGCTTTAAAACAAGAATCAACACACCGCCTGCGAAGTTAGAAAGACTTCCCTGCAGTGCAAGACCGATGGCAAGACCGGCAGAGCCTAAAAGTGCTACAATAGAACCGGTTTCAATTCCTACCGTACCTGCAAGAATTACAATTAACACACCGTGCAACACAATTCGAAGTAATGACATTAAAAAGCTCTCTACACCATCATCCACTTTTCCCTTTTCCAATGCGCGCTTTGTAATCTTTAAGGCAAACTTAATCACCTTTTTACCGATAAACCAAATGAGCAATGCCACAATAATGATTTTGCCTACTTCAAAAATCTTCGGCCAGGCACTTGCCCAAAATGTTTCTAATACGCTCCAATCGATTGCTTTATCCGCAACCTGCTCCGCAGTTTTCTCCACTACCTGTTCTACTGCCTGTTCTGCTGTTTGATCCATCTTATATTCCTCCTATTGTGCTTCTCTTCCTGCTTCGTTTTGCAGGTCTGCCTTGGTACTATTTCTTCGAAGTTTTCTTCGGCGCCGGTTTTGTTTCTTTCTTGGCTGCCGTTTTTTTCTCTGCCGGCTTTGACTCTTTCTTGGTTGTTCCCTTCTTCGGAGCAGCCTTCTTATCAGAGGTTTTCTTATCAGAGCCCTTTTTATCAGCCGCCTTCTTAGGTGCTTCCTCTTCACAGGAGAACACCAGCATGGAAAGTCCCGGTATGGTAATCTCCATGGAATTGTCACGGTTGTTCCAGTTCACCGGTTTCGACTTTTTCATACGGGCATTGCCGTCTCCCGTGCCGCCGAATTCTGTCTTATTACTGTTAAAGATTTCCTTAAACTTACCGGCAAACGGAACACCTACGCGATAGTCCGTCTGGGTTACCGGTGTAAAGTTACATACAACCAAAAGCTGTTCTTTGCTGTCCTTGGACCGACGAAGGAAGGTAATAATACTGCGCTCCGCATCCATACAATCAATCCACTCGAATCCTTCCTGCAGATAATCCCCTTCGTACATGGCAGGGTGAGACGTGTACAGCTGATTTAATGCCTTATAATAGGTCTGCATCTTCTGATGAGACTCATACTCCTCTACCAGATTCCATTCCAGACTCTTAGCTTCGTTCCATTCGGAGAACTGTGCAAAATCCTGCCCCATGAACAAAAGCTTCTTGCCCGGATGAGTCATCATATAACCGTAAGCCACTCTGAGATTATCGAACTTCTGCTCATAGGTCCCCGGCATTTTATTTACCATGGAGCCTTTGCCGTGTACTACCTCATCGTGAGAAAGAACCAAAACAAAATTCTCACTGTGGGCATACATAATACTGAAGGTTAACGCTCCCTGATTGCCTTTTCTGTAAATCGGATCGGACTTCATATAATTGGTAAAGTCATTCATCCAACCCATATTCCACTTAAAATCAAAGCCAAGTCCGTCCTCTTCCACTGCATGGGTCACCTTCGGCCATGCCGTAGACTCCTCCGCAATCATGACGACACCCGGATTTTTCTTCTTCATCATGGAATTCATGTGCTTAAATAACTCTATAGCCTCTAAGTTTTCATTGCCGCCGTACTGATTTGCAACCCATTCTCCGTCCTGCTTTCCGTAGTCCAGATACAACATGGATGCCACCGCATCAATGCGGATACCGTCCGCATGGAACTCTTCTGCCCAGTACATGGCATTGGCAATTAAGAAATTGGACACCTGCGGTCTTCCGTAATTGAAAATCAAAGTGCCCCAATGCGGGTGGCTGCCTTGCCGCGGGTCTTTGTGCTCATAAAGACAGGTGCCGTCAAACTCTGCAAGACCAAAGGTATCTCTCGGAAAATGAGCCGGTACCCAGTCCAAAATCACGCCGATTCCCTTTTCATGCATATAGTTCATGAAAAACTTAAAATCCTCCGGAGTTCCGTAGCGTGCTGTCGGTGCATAATATCCGGTCACCTGATACCCCCAGGAACCGTCAAACGGATGCTCCATTACCGGAAGCAGTTCCACATGAGTATACCCCATTTTTTTCACATAATCGGCCACCATCACTGCCAGTTCGCGGTAGTTATAAAAACTTCCGTCCTCTTCCGTCGGCTTTTTAAAGGAGCCCAAATGAAGCTCATAAATCGTCATCGGCTTTTCCTTGGATTGATTCTTCGCTTTTTCCGTCTGCCAATCCGCATCCGTCCATGCAAATGAAGAATCAAACACCACAGATGCCGTATCCGGTCTTTTCTGTGCCGCAAATGCATACGGGTCCGCCTTTAACACCGTAAGGCCGCCCTTTACTTTTATCTCATACTTGTAAATATCCCCTTGCTTTACTCCCGGAACAAACAGTTCAAAAATCCCGTATTGCTCATGGCGATGCATTGGAAGCCGTCTGCCGTCCCAGAAATTAAAATCACCTACAACACTGACCCGCAGCGCATTCGGTGCCCATACGGCAAACCGTACACCTTCCACGCGGTCCAACGTCATAGGATGGGCGCCCAGCATCTTATAGGCTTCATAGTGAATGCCCTTTGAGAATGCTTCCATCTCCTGTTCGGAAAGTGTAGGCGCAAAACGGTATACATCCTCTGTCTCCGTTTCACCTGTCTCATATACCACGTGATAACGATACTTCTTCACCGTTTTTTGCGGAAGCAGTGCCGCAAAAAAGCCGCTTTCATCCGCACATTCCATCGGGTACTCTTTTTCTTTGTACAATACACTTACACTGCAGGCATCCGGAAAAAATGCCTGAACCAGTGTGCCGTCTTCCGTAGCATGCGCTCCCAAAAACTCATAAGGCTTGTCCTCTTCCGCATATACCACAGCCTCAATCCGTCCCCAGTGCATCTTGTCATACAAAACTTTCTCCATAGAACCCTCCTGTCCGAAACAATCCGGTTTCAAAGCTGCCAAACTAATTTCATTTATTCATTGTACCAGTGGTCAATTCCCGACTCTTCATCCGGTACTTCCGCTTCCGGCATATAACGCTTGAAAATGTGCTCCATCGGGAAGGAAACAAGTAAGGTATACACTCCCGGAAGGAACAAAATAAGCGGCGGCATATAGAAGAATGAGTAATACAACAGCAATGCCGTTGCCACAAACATAACCGCCATCAACAAGGTCCAGCCGATGTGACGTACCGCAATGAAAAAGGACCACTTAATCAAATTCTTTAATGTTACCGTAAAGCGGGACAATAACGGGAACACGTACACAAGGGAAAAAATCGTAAAAATTCCCAAAGCAATAAATACACCCAACATCATGGCATTCATCTTGGAACCGTTATTATTCGTCTCCAAAATATACGTGAAATCCACATACATTACCGCTGCCAATACAGCGTAAATCAGTGTCAGAACTGCACCCTGCTTAAAGTTTAACTTAAAGGAACGGAAAAACTCTTTAAAAAGATAGCTGCGCTCTCTGCGGATTACCTTTACCATTGTGTAATAAATCGCCGTGCTGGCAGGTCCGATGGTAATAATCGGAATGCAAAATACCAACCATAAAAGCCCCAGTACCATTACATCGAATATCTTACTCATCAAAACAAAAAACTTATTTTCCGAACTAAAAAAACCACTCATAAAACTGTCCTTCCTTTTATCTCGCCACAGCCAGCGCGTCCCCTACTCACATATCTTACTGTGTCTTATTATTTTTATCCATTCTATCACATTTTAATGAAACTGTGAAGTATAAAGTTTATAATAGAACCCCTGTTTTTGCATCAGTTCCGCATGGGTTCCGCTTTCCTCGATAAGACCGTTATTTACTACAATAATCTTATCGGCATTCTGTATGGTGGAAAGCCGGTGTGCGATAACAAAACAAGTCTTTCCTTCCATCAGCTTCAGCATAGCGGAACGAATCCGAAGCTCCGTTCTGGTGTCTACGTTAGAAGTAGCCTCGTCCAAAATCAACATTTTTGCCTCGGAAAGCATGGCTCTTGCAATGGTAAGAAGCTGCTTCTGTCCCTTGGAAAGATTCACACCGTCCTCGGTAATTACCGTATCATATCCTTCCGGCAATCGTTTTACAAACTCATGGACACCGGCTGCTTTTGCCGCTGCAATCACTTCCTCACGGGTCGCCCCCGCTCTTCCGTAAGCAATGTTTTCATGGACCGTTCCTTCAAACACCCAGGTATCCTGTAATACCATGGCATAAGACGAACGCAGGCTCTTTCTCGTCACCTCCCGGTTTTCGTGACCATCGATTCGGATTTCCCCCTTTTGCGGATCGTAAAAACGCATGAGAAGATTGATAATCGTAGTCTTTCCCGCTCCGGTAGGCCCTACGATTGCCACCAGTTCACCGGCCTTTGCCTTCATGGACCAATGCTTAATCACCGGTGTTTCCGGCACATAAGAAAAATCCACCTCCGACATGGTAACATTACCTTTTACATCCGTAAGCTCCGTTGCACCATAAATGTCTTCCGCTTCTGCCGGCTCCTCAATTACACGAAATACCCGCTCTGCCGCAGAAAGAGCAGACTGGATTTCACTGATCACATTGGCAAGCTCATTAATGGGTCCGGAAAACTTTCTGGAATACAATACAAAGGAAGAAATATCTCCCAGGGATAACTTCTTTAACAGGTACAACACCGAACCTGCCACCGTCACTGCCGTCAGCGAACAGTTATTAATAAAGTTAACCGTCGGTCCGATCATACTGCCGTAATACTCCGCATTATAATATGCAGTCACCGCTTCCTCGTTCTTTTCATCGAACCGGTCCGTCATCACCTGTTCTTTGGCATAGGCCTGGATAGTTTTCTGACCGGTAATCAGTTCTTCCACCATACCGTTTAATTCTCCTGCCTTTGCGGAACGCTTTCTGAACATAGGCTTTGTTTTTTTCGCCATAAAGCGGGTATAGTAGACAGAAAGCGGTATCATCAAAAACATCACCACCGTCAGCTGGGGTGAAATAACCAACATCATGGCAAGGGAACCGATAACGGTTACAAGGCCTGCCACCACCTGCACAAAATCGTTGGACACCGAGGTGGAAATCACATCAATATCATAAGAAACCCTGCTGATAATATCTCCCGCCTGATTTCGGTCAAAGTAACTAACCGGCAACTCCAGTAGCCGGTCAAACACCTGCTGTCGCATCCGGGCCGCCATACGCTGTGCAATATGAAGCATCAAAATGGACAGACCATAGGAAAGCAATGCCGACACCACATAAAATACAATCATCAAACCTGCATAATACCAAACCGTAGAAAAGTCCACCTTACCTTTTCCGAGGGCAATGGCATCCACCGCTTTCCCGGAAAGGGACGGACCAACCAGGGCAAGAAGGTTACTGGAAATTGCCAGCACCAGTGCAAGTAACAGATGAAATTTAAAATTCGCCATATAACGTAACAATCGTTTCATCCTCGCACCCCCTATTCCACATCGCCCATTTGCTGTTCTGCGATTTCTCTGTACACGTCACACTGCTCCATCAACTGCTCATGAGTACCGTAACCGATGCACGCTCCATCCTCCAACACCAGGATATTCGTCATTTGCATCACGGAAGATGCCCGTTGTGCCACCAAAACCGTAGTGGTTTCCCCGTACTTTTCCCTGATATTTTTACGAATTTCCGCATCCGTACGATAATCAAGTGCAGACGAGGCATCATCCAACAATAACACTTCCGGCTTTCCCGCAAGGGCTCTTGTCACCAAAAGACGCTGTCGCTGTCCTCCCGACAAATCTGCCCCCTTGATGGCTGCTTTGTGTAAGTATCCTTCTTCTTTTCCTTCGATAAATCCGGCTGCCAACGCATGCTCTGCCGCAAGCTTTACCTCATCCTCCGAAAGAGGGCGTCCGAAGGCAATATTTTCTCTAAGGGTATCCGCAAATACCACATCATTCTGGAACACCACTCCGAACCGTTCTCTAAGTGCGGTTAACGGAATTTCTCTGATATCGGTACCGTCGATTAAAATCTGACCCTCCGACACATCGTAAAACCGCATCAAAAGATTTAATAACGTGGTTTTCCCGCTGCCGGTGGCACCGATAATACCCAGACTTTCCCCGTGATCAATACGGAACGAAATGTTTTTCACGCAATACTTTTCTTCCTCTCCCGGCGCGGCATGATATCCGAAAGATACCTTCTTAAATTCAATATGCGGAACACCCGTTTTCTGTCCCGGCGCAAAACCGGCTTCCGAATCACTTTCCATAGATGTAAGTAACAGTTCCTTCGGTGAGGACAGCACCTCTTCAATTCGCCCCGCAGAAGCAGTGGCTTTGGAAGATATCATGAATATGCGGTTAATCATAATGACCGCATTTAAAATCATCGTAAAATAAGACAAAAACGCCACGATTTTCCCCGGTTCGCTGGCTCCGGAATTCACCCGGTACGCTCCCACAATAACCACAAGAGTCAAACCGATGTTAAGCAACAGTCCCATCAAAGGACCGGATAATGCCATTACACTGCCGGCATGGAGTTCCTTTTGAAGCATCCCTTTATTTGCTTCGGCAAAACGCCCTTTCTCGTATTCCGTTTTTGATAAAGCCTTAATCACGCGGATTCCGGAGATATTCTCCCGCATAATCCGCACCATGGAATCCATAGAACCCTGCACCTTTTTATAAAGCGGAATTCCCTTTCGCGAAATGTAGAAAATCAAAGAACCGAGAATCGGTAACAGAATCACAAGTACAAGTGTCAACACCGGTTCCATGGTCAGGGTAATAATAATTCCGCCGATTAAAATCATCGGTGCCCGTACTCCCAAACGCTGCATCATCCCTACCATATGGTGTATATTGTACGTATCGGAAGTCATACGGGATACCAGCGACGGAATATGAAGGGCATCCGTCTGTGAACCCGAAAGTTCCATGGTTTTCACAAACAAATCGTGACGCACCGCTCTTGTCACATCTTTTGCTACAAGGGAGGCCTTCCGGTTAGCCCATATATTACAATACCGCGCCGCCACGGCAAGAAACAGCATCACTCCGCCCCAAGAAAGCACCGGCCGGATTTCTCCTAAAGGTACTACTTCATCCAAAATATAAGACAACACCCAAGGCAAACCAAGATCTGCAAAGGTGCCCACGATTTTTATAAGAAAGCCGTACAACATTCGGAATGCGTACGGCTTACAATACCTGACAATAAGCTTCATCCTGTTCTCTCCTCAAAGTACTGTAGGGGTTAGCGTTTTGCTTTCTTCTGTGCTCTTTCCAGTTCCTTTTGTTTTGTGCAATACATCCGGTTGCCCCACAAATAAAACAACCAATACACCACACGAAATACAAAATGAATTGCAGGAAGCAATCCGTACTTATATCCGTTAGTCTCTTTCAGGTACTTTACCTCGTAGTCGATTACGACAGTGATTTTCCGCAGAAACAAATCTAAGGCATAGCTTCCTTCCGCTGCCGGCAGATTGCAAAGTACATAACCGGTCATGGCCACATACCAAAGCGCCAACAATGCCCCGGAAAACAGCACCGCACCCAAAAACAACTTATAAAACTTTATTTTTCCAAGTTTAAGCTTTGCAGAAACCACATAGCCTGCAATCAGAAACAGCACCGGCATCAGTACCACTTCCAGTACAACAAAGCCGGAAACCTTTGCCCCTTCATCGCCCTGCATATTCACACGAAGCACCGAACACACACCTGCCACAATAGAAATCAGGATATAGCAAAGCGCCGTCACTCCAAGGATTTTCCAAACCTTCTTCCCTTTCTTTTCTGTCTCCATCTCTATCCTCCGTAACTATATGTAAACTAATACTTTTCCTCATTATGATGGCAAGTGTTCAAACTCTCCCACATGTTCACTTTGCCATCTCTTTTTTCTCGATAGGAAATGCGCAATTTCCTATCGAGAAAGAAAGGGATATCGAAAACCGATATCCCCTTACTTCAATTTCGTTATTACAATATAACTTTATTCCGTATAAAAATCTAAAACAATTTATATATGAGAAAAAGGTACACGTAAAACTTTCTTGAATTATAACTTGGTTACGTTCGTAGCCTGCGGTCCCTTAGCACCCTCAACGATTTCGAACTCAACAGCCTGGCCCTCTTCCAGAGACTTGAATCCTTCCATGTTTAAGCCGGTGTAATGAACGAATACATCGTTACCCTGCTCATCGCTGATGAAACCAAAACCCTTCTGGTTGTTGAACCACTTAACAGTACCTTTGTTCATAGATGTTCCCTCCAAAAAAAATAAAATAGCGGTATGTTACATACCGCTATTTATTATACTATTCTTTTGATACCGTGTCAATTAATTTTTACTTAAGGAAGCATAAATTCCACAATGCAGCTTCGCACATTCGCAGCCTCTGTCACATACCGATAACACCCCTTCGGCAAATCTCCGTAAACCGATAAATCTAGGCACTCCGTTCCTTGTTCTGCCGGAATTATCTCATGCCATTGTCCCTTATCCGTTCTCCACACTCTCTCCGGCGGCAGTTCATACCAAGTACCGTCAAGCTTTACCTCAAGTACATATTCCTCCGGCCCAAACTCTACACCGATTTCTCCCTGATGTTCATACGTTATTGTCAGCCCCTTATCAGTAAGTTCAACCACTTGTGTTGTAAGCCCCGACACTACGTTTACCGGCGCCGCCTCCGTAAGAAATTCTTTCTTCCATCCAAACGCATCCGAAACCAGCATCCCACTCATAGGCATATCGACAATCGAAATATCTTCCGTGGTTCCTGAAAAAGTAAACCGGTCCGTAAGCTTGCTGAAATCATACGAAAAATGAAATGCAGAACCATCCGCCGCAATATAATAACCATTGCTCCAATATCCACAGAAATACTCCGGAATAATAGACTCTTCCTCGTTATAGGTTGCTACTATTGCATAAATCGGATATGTAACAAGTTCCGGCGACCATTCCTCCGCTTTCCTTACCGAAACCTCATCAAGTTTTTCAAAAAGTTCATTGATTACCTTTTCCTCCTCGGTATAGTAACCGATGCCTCTCCCTTCTTCATAGGTTATGATATGTAATTGATCATATTCTCGCCGTTCATCTGCAGAGAAAAGGCCATTGGATTTTCCCCCGCAACCGCACAAACATAGTGCCAAAAAGAAAACCATGCTTAGTAAACGCTTCCCTTTCATAGATAAATCCTTTCTTTATTCTGTAATAACCTTTTTTTCGAGCAACCAATCATATAACTCACTGGTTATTCTTCTCCCATAATTTATTACTTCTCGTCCACCAAGACTAGGCATATCT
>JAFTWC010000001.1 GCA_017465475.1 Lachnospiraceae bacterium | reverse complement strand
CTCATGAAAATAGGCGCTACGCGGCCTTGGTCATTCGCAATCCGCTTCGCTCCTTGCTCATGAAAATAGGCGGCTACGCGGCCCGGTCATTCGCAATCCGCTTCGCTCCTTGCTCATGAAAATAGGCGGCTACGCGGCCTTGGTCATTCGCAATCCGCTGCGCTCCTTGCTCATGAAAATAGGCGGCTACGCGGCCTTGGTCATTCGCAATCCGCTGCGCTCCTTGCTCATGAAAATAGATACGACTTCGTCGTATTCATCTGCTCGTAAACTCGCAGATGACAAAAGCGTCTGCTTTATGCAGACGCTTTTGTCTATTTTCAACCTATCGGGACACAGTTAATCCTTTCGGATATCAGCATTAGTTGCGAGTAGGTGAAATAATCTTATGAAATTTTATTAGCCCTGTAACAGGGAAAGTACACCCTGCGTAGACTGATTTGCCTGAGAAAGCATGGACTGGGAAGCCTGGGAAAGAATGTTATTCTTACTGTACTCAACCATCTCTGCTGCCATGTCTACGTCACGGATACGGGACTCTGCAGTCTGTAAGTTCTCTGCGGAGGTATCAAGGTTTGCAATGGTGTGCTCCAAACGGTTCTGAACTGCACCGAGTGCGGAACGTTGCTTGGAAACGATTTCGATTGCCTTGTCGATGGTGGTGATGGCCTGCTCGGCTCTGGTCTGTTCGTCTACGCGTACACTCTGTCCGCTGACACCCAATGCGGAAGCACTCATATCACCAATGTTGAAGTCCATGGTCTGACCTTCGTTTGCACCAATCTGAAGTCTCATACCACCGGTGGAGTTTACGCTGTCATACCAGTTCTGGGTCAGGAATGCATCTTCATCGCCGAGACCGGTACCGTTTTGTAAGCTGATGGTCTGAGTGGTATTGGAATCCGTAATAAACAAGGTATTCGGGTCGTCGGTACCCGGGGTAGCGGTACCGCTTAATTCTACGGTAACGTTTAATCCTACCTCTGCCAAAATATCCTCAATGTCTTCAGCGGTGTATTCCTTACCGGACATTAAGGTGATTTCATATCCTGCATAAGTATCTACCGCATCGACTAAGGAAGTTGCAGAGTTTACATTATAAAGCGGAGTGGTGGTCAGCTTTACGGATTCTTTTCCTTCTGCCGCATCGAACTTAAACTTAATGTCAACATTGTAATCCTGTCCGTATTTATTGGAAGTGATTTTAACCTTGTTTGCACCGACAAAGTTTGCGGAAGTATTTGCAACGATTTCTGCCTCGCCGGATGCTTTTTTACCTGCTACGGTAGCAGCGGAGGTAACGGAAGTATCTGCCTTTGCAGTGAATACACCGGTACCGAACTTAACGGTAATCTCAGCCGGAGTATTTGTTGCGGAGAAGTCTTCCTGCTTTGCATTCTTAATTAAGTTGTCGATGTCTGCCTGGGTATAGGTCTTGTTGTTGGCAAGACTGATGGTTAAAGAAGTACCGGCAGCATCCCAAATAGCAGATTCACCGCCTGCGGTTGCAGTGGTGTTGGTGGAAACGGTAACGCCTACGATGTTGGAAGTAATAAATGCACCTAAGGTGCCGTCGTACTGAGAGTACTTCGGACCTGCAGTGGTGTTGTTGGAAGAAATGCCGTCGAAGGAACCGTCAATGAGCTTCATGGTATTGAATTCGGTGGTTTCTGCGATACGGTCAAGTTCATCCTGTAACTGCTCGATTTCGTCCTGGATATTTCCACGGTCGTCATCGGTTTCGGTACCGTTGGCTGCCTGTACGGCCAGCTGACGCATTCTCTGTAAAATGCTGTGGGTTTCGTTTAACGCACCTTCTGCGGTCTGAATTAAAGAAATACCGTCCTCTGCGTTGGTAGATGCCTGAGTGAGACCACGAATCTGGCTTCTCATCTTCTCGGAAATTGCAAGACCTGCGGCATCATCTGCTACACGGTTGATGCGGTAACCGGAAGAAAGCTTTTCCGTGGACTTCTGAAGATTGGTAGAAACAATGCCTAACATACGGTTGGCATTCATGGATTGCATGTTGTGTTGAACAATCATTGCCATAATAGGTCCCTCCTCGATTTGGATTAATTTGATAGGTTGTATTTTTCTAACATGAAATACAGTCTTCGAGTCCGTTCGAGAAGTTACTGAATCCTTTCAGCACAACTGTCATTCATTTGTTTGATTAAGTTATCGGCTTGTTTTTTCTCTGACTTAACCTTTTTTTGAAAAAATACTAAAAATTGTATGGGACTTTCGTACTAAAACTAAATATGGTGGTAAAAAAGAAGGAGTATGTACTTTATTATATAGAATCTGCTTCAATGAGCTTTGTTTGACACTCCTACCATTATTTGCTATAATCGACCTTAATAAAGAAGAAGGTAAAAGGGCATGGTAAATCAAGTTCTTTTGTGAAGGAGTTGCAGAATGCTTCGATTGATACGATATTTAAGGAACTATAAAAAAGAAAGTATTATCGGTCCGCTGTTCAAGATGCTGGAAGCTTTTTTTGAGCTTTTGGTGCCTCTTGTGGTGGCAGATATGATTGATAACGGAATTGCAAAAGGAGATAAAACCTACATTTATCGTGCTGCCTTTATTATGGTGTTGCTGGGTGTGGTGGGACTTATTTGTTCTTTGGTTGCCCAGTTTTTTGCAGCGAAAGCGTCCGTTGGATTTGCTATGGAACTGAGGGATGACTTATTTGCCCATCTGAATCGGTTTTCTTATGCGGAACTGGACAAGGCGGGAACTTCTACGCTGGTGACAAGAATGACAAGTGATATGAATCAGGTACAGGCAGGCGTCAATCTGATTCTCCGGTTATTTTTGCGTTCACCGTTTCTTGTGGTAGGGGCGTTGGTTGCGGCTTTTTTGGTAAATGCCAAGGTGGCGATTGTTTTTGCGATTGCATCTCCTATTCTTGCTCTCATTATTTATGGAATTATGGTCCTTACAATCCCTATGTATTCTAAGGTGCAGAAAGCGGTAGACAGAATTTCTCTTGCCACGAGAGAAGGGTTAAACGGAGTCAGGGTCATTCGGGCCTTTGGAAGACAAAAGGATGAGACGGAGGAGTTTGCGGAAGACAGTACGCATTTATTAAAGCTTCAAAAGCGGGTAGGAAAAGTGTCTGCAGCTATGAATCCATTGACCTTTGTGGTGGTAAATCTTGCCATTGCGGCAATTATTATGCAAGGAGGGGAGCAGGTTGATGCCGGCGTAATTACCCAGGGAGAAGTAATTGCGTTGGTGAATTACATGACCCAGATTTTAAATGCGTTGGTGGCATTACAAGTGCTTATTGTAACGGCTACAAAAGGGATGGCATCTGCAAAGCGTGTCAATGAGATTTTGGACCTGCAACCGACGGTATTGGATAAAGAAGACGGAGTGACGTTAGCCGATGGAAGTAAGGAAGACGGAGACCATGCAGTTGCGGTGGAATTTTCCCGGGTTTCTTTTGTGTATCCAGGGGCGAAAGAAGAGGCTTTGACCGGAGTTTCATTTGCCGTAAAGAAAGGGCAAACCGTAGGAGTTATCGGTGGTACCGGTTCTGCAAAGACATCTCTGGTGAATTTGATTCCGCGGTTTTACGATGTAACAAAAGGCGCGGTACTTGTGAACGGCGTAGATGTAAAAGACTATCCGCAGCGAGAACTTCGCAGTAAAATCGGAATTGTACCGCAAAAAGCAGTATTGTTCTCCGGAACTATCCGGGACAATATGAAATGGGGAAAAGAGGATGCCACGGATGAAGAAATCAATGAGGCCCTTTGCATTGCCCAGGCAAAAGAGTTTGTGGACGCCAAAGAAGGAGGCTTGGATTACTGTTTGACTCAGGGAGGAAAGAATTTGTCCGGAGGTCAAAGACAGCGTTTAACCATTGCCAGAGCTTTGGTCAGAAAGCCGGAGATTTTGATTTTGGATGACAGTTCTTCGGCGTTGGATTTTGCCACAGATGCGGCACTTCGTCGGGCGCTTTCCGAAAAGACGGAAGGAATGACTGTGTTTATGGTATCCCAACGTACGGCCTCTCTTCAGAATGCAGATATGATTATTGTGCTGGAAGACGGTGAGGTGGCGGGAATCGGCACCCATAAAGAGTTAGTTGAGAATTGTGAAGTATATAGAGAAATCTGCCAGTCCCAGGTTTCTGCAGAGGAGGTGGGAGCATGAGAAAGAAATCCGAACACTCCGCAACCGTGGTGAGAGTACTGGCACTGATTAAACCATATTTGTGGCTGTTGTTGCTATCACTTTTGTTTGCAGTAATTACGGTGGTGACAACACTGTATGCACCGGTATTGACCGGGCAAGCCATAGACCACGTGGTGTCGGAGGGGAATGTTGATTTTAAGGCAATTACGCCGATTCTCTTCCGTTTCCTGGTTGTGGTGGGAATTATGGCGGCATCAAGTTGGATTATGAACCTTTGTAACAACAGGATTGCATTTCATGTAGTGCGGGATTTGAGAACAAAAGTATATGCGCATGTACAGAATTTACCCCTTAGTTATTTGGATACACACCCAAACGGTGATACCTTAAGCCGGATTGTGACAGATATCGATCAGCTCTCTGACGGATTATTAATGGGATTTTCCCAACTGTTTACCGGCGTAGTGACGATAGGAGCTACGTTAGGTTTTATGCTTTCGATTCATGTGGGAATCGCGCTTCTGGTGGTGGTGTTGACACCGGTATCCTTGTTCGTAGCTGCGTTTATTGCAAAACGTACCTACTCTTTATTTCAAGCACAGTCTAAGGTTCGTGCGGAGATGACGTCTCTTGTGGAAGAACTGGTGGGGAATCAAAAAGTAGTAACGGCATTTAATTATGAAGAAAAAGCAGAAGAGCGATTTGGTGAGGTAAATCATCGTTTGCAGAAGGTGGGATTAAAAGCGGTGTTCTTCTCATCTCTGACAAATCCGTGTACCCGTTTTGTAAACGGTCTGGTGTACACGGGCGTAGGCGTTTTTGGTGGATTTGTGGCGCTTACGGCAGGCCCGGCGGTATTATCCGTTGGTCAGTTGTCCTGTTTCTTATCTTACGCAAACCAGTATACAAAACCGTTTAATGAAATTTCTTCCGTGATTACGGAGCTTCAGAATGCCTTGGCTTCTGCAAAGAGAGTGTTTGATTTGCTTGACGAACCGGAACAGCAACCGGATAAAGAGGACGCGATAAAACTTACGGAAGCGGAAGGTACGGTGGAACTTTCCCATGTAGCCTTTTCTTATGTGCCGGAAGTACCGCTTCTTAAGGATGTGACCCTTTCCGTTAAGCCGGGACAGCGGGTGGCAATTGTAGGTCCTACCGGATGCGGAAAGACTACGCTAATCAATCTTTTGATGCGGTTCTATGATGTGAACCGGGGGACAATTGCAGTAGACGGTACGGATATTAGGGATATGACAAGAACGTCATTGCGGGAAAATTTCGGTATGGTGTTACAGGAGACCTGGCTGAAAGCCGGCACCATTGCAGAAAATATTGCCTACGGACGACCGGATGCAACCATGGAAGAGATCGAAGCGGCTGCGAAAGCCTCTCACGCACATAATTTTATTCGTAGATTAAAAGATGGATATCAGACAGTTATTGCAGAGGACGGAGGAAATCTTTCTCAGGGTCAGAAACAGCTTCTTTGTATTACCAGGGTTATGCTTTGCCTACCGCCGATGTTGATTTTGGACGAAGCAACCTCTTCCATCGATACCCGAATGGAGGTCCGGATTCAGCGGGCATTCCATAAGATGATGAAAGGCCGTACCAGTTTTATTGTAGCTCATCGCTTGTCTACAATTCGTGAAGCAGATGTAATATTGGTGATGAAAGACGGCGATATTATTGAACAGGGTACTCACGAAGAGCTTTTGGCACAAGGCGGTTTCTATCGCAATTTATATTACAGCGGAGCGCCGGAAGAGCAGGGGGCGGAATAAAAAATAAAATATAAAAGTTTTTTTGTTTTTTTGGAACCGAACGGCGACAAGCTTCGTCAATGTATCAGTGGGACGAAGAAAGACCACATAAACCGGACAACACCGTAAAGGGAGACGGGGGTCCAAAGAAACTAAAAACGTAAATAAAAGAAAGAGAGATAAGAGTATGAGAATGAGAAAATTTTTAGCAGTAGCACTTTCCGTAGCATTGGTATTCAGTGCGGCAGCATGCGGCAAGAAGGATGACAACAAGAATCAGGGAGAGGGTGAGAACATCACCGCAACCGTAGCACCGACAGAGGATGAATCCGGGGATAAGGAAGAGAGCGGAGTTATTGCTCCGGAATTTACTGCAGGTACCGCAGGAGAAAAGCTTTGGAATGCGTTCCTTGAGACCATGAAAGCAAATCCGGAAACCGCTCCGATTGATATGGCCAATACCCTTTCCACCAATCCGGTGATTCAGTTTATGGCCGGCGGCATGGAAGTAGAACCGGGATTCCTTGCAGGGTTCTCTGAAGATATCACCGGTTTTGAGAAGGGTGCAATGTACGGACCGATGATGGGTTCCATCGCATTTGCAGGTTATATTTTTGAATTGGCTGATGATGCAGATGTGAATGCATTTATCGAGCTCCTTAAGAGTAAGGCAGATCCGAGATGGAATATTTGTGTAGCTGCGGATTACACTCAGGTAGGTGCTTATGAAAACACGGTATATTTCTTAATGTATCCGGCTGAGATGGACAACGCTTCCG
The DNA here is from genome assembly GCA_017465475.1 of Lachnospiraceae bacterium. GTDB lineage: Bacteria > Bacillota > Clostridia > Lachnospirales > Lachnospiraceae > SIG307. Next base: position 111,843 of record JAFTWC010000001.1, on the reverse strand, counting down.
CAGAAGGCGGCGAAGGTGCAACAGAAGAAGCAGTTGTAATTTATCCGGACGTAGAAATGGGCACCTGGGGTGAAACTCTTTGGGAGGCATTTGAGACCACGATGACCGACAATCCGTCTTCCACCGCTGTGGATGCAGCATTTATGCTTTCCATGCACGAATCTATTCCGGCAGAGGCTATGTACGGTTCTGCAGAAATTATGCCGGGTCTCCTTTCCGGTTTTGATAACTTTGAGGTTACCGGTTTTAAGAGTGGTGCTATGTTCGGACCGATGATGGGCTCTGTTGCATTTATCGGTTATGTGTTTGAACTTGAGGAAGGTGCTGACGTGGAACCGTTTATGACCCTTCTTACCGCAAACAGTAACCCAAGATGGAATGTCTGCGTTGAGGCAGAACAGACCGTAGTGGGAGCATACAATAACATGGTATTCTTCCTTATGTGTCCGAATTCCAACCAGGGTGAATAATTATGTGAATTTAAGGGCACTTCCTAATAGCAGAAGTGCCCTTTCTTTAAGGAAAGAGTTTAGCAAACAGCTATTTCGCAGAAATGCGGACAGAGGAGAATGATTCAGAACGAAGGAGGGATTTTTCTGTTATTTTCCACCATTAGTTTTATTTATTACTTTTTGGCGGCGGTGCTGTTGTTGTATTTTATTGTACCGTTCAAGTGTAAGAACCTGGTATTATTGGCAGCCAGTCTGTTCTTCTATTTTTACGGCGAGCCAATTTATACATTACTTATGATTGCGACGATTTTGTCCAGTTATATTCATGGACTTTTGATAGACAAGTTTCGCGGAACGGTATGGTCCAAAGTATTCCTTTGGTCCAGTGTGGTAACCAGTATCGGAGCATTGGGATTTTTTAAGTATTCGGATTTCTTTATCAGCAATGTGAATTCCATATTTAAAACGGAGTTTTCGCTCCTTGGTTTGGCACTTCCCATCGGTATCAGTTTCTATACGTTCCAAACATTAAGCTATACCATTGATGTATACCGGGATGAAGCAAAAGTGCAGAAAAGCCCGATTCGTCTGGCTACCTATGTGGCATTGTTCCCGCAGCTTATTGCCGGTCCTATCGTGCGTTATACCACAGTAGAGGAAGAGCTTTCCCACAGAACCCATTCCTTTGAGAATTTCGGAGCCGGTGTGACTCGCTTTATTATCGGTTTGTCCAAGAAAGTACTGATTGCGGATACGCTGGGAGGACTTGCCAATACCATGCATGCCATGGAAGATGCTACGGTAGTTGGTTACTGGATGTATGCCGTTGCCATTTCTTTGCAGCTTTACTTTGACTTTTCCGGTTATTCGGATATGGCTATCGGGCTTGGAAAGATTTTCGGATTCCATTTTCTTGAGAATTTTAACTATCCGTTCATTTCAAAGAGTATTGCGGAGTTCTGGAGACGTTGGCATATGTCTTTAGGAACCTGGTTCAGGGATTATGTGTATATTCCCATGGGCGGTAACCGGGTATCTCAGGGACGTTGGTTTTTTAATATCCTGACGGTATGGTTTTTGACCGGATTCTGGCACGGCGCAGACTGGACCTTTATTATCTGGGGTCTGTATTTTGCAGCGTTTCTGCTCCTTGAGAAGTTTGTGTTAAACAAGGTGTTTGCAAAATTGCCGAAGTTTGTTTCCCACATTTATGTAGTGATTGCGATTTTAATCAGTTTTGTTATTTTCAGCGGCAACGGTTTGTCCGGTGCTATGGCAGATTTGGGTAATATGTTTGGTGCCGGCGGGATCGCATTCTGGTCCGGTGAGACCGGCTACTATTTAGGAAGCTATGGTGTGGTGCTTGCGACAGCAATTCTCGGAGCAACTCCGCTTGTGAAAACCGTGGTGCTTAAAATCAAAGAAAACCGCATCGGTTCGCTTGTGTGTGACATCTTAGAGCCGGTGTTTGTGGTGGTAATGCTCCTTGTGGTAACAGCATATTTTGTGGATGGGTCCTTCAGCCCGTTCCTTTATTTCAGATTCTAAGGGAGGGTGATTGTGATGCAAAAAAAAGTAAAAAATATAGCAGTAACGTTTTCGTTTTTAATCGCTCTCGCCTTTCTGGTAGGGATGTGTGTGAAAATGTATTTGAATCCTGTGGCTACATCGGACAGTGAAAGAAGACCTTTGGCACAGTTTCCGACGGAAATTACCTGGGAGAGTATTGTGGATCGGACCTCCATTGAAAAGTTTGAGGATTATTCCGTGGATCAGTTCCCGTTCCGCGAGTTTTTCCGTTCCTTAAAGGCTAAGTTCCATTTGAATGTATTGGGTCTTGACGAAAATAACGGTCTTGCGGTAAAAGACGGGTATATTGCCAAGATTGAGCAGGAGTTTACGGAAGAGTTGGTTGACTATTCCGTGGGACGCTTACAGTATGTGTACGAAAAGTTTTTGAAAGAGAACGGCGGAGATAAGTTCGTAGCGCTTGTTCCGGATAAGAATTATTTCCTCGGAAAAGAATACGGTTATCCGGCACCGGACTATGAAGCGTTAAAAGAAACGGTGAAAGAAAAGCTTTCCGGCATGACCTATATCGAGTTATTTGATTTACTTGAGCTTACCGATTATTACCGAACCGATACCCACTGGAGTCAGGATAAAATCGGTGGGGTTGCGGATAAGCTTTTAACGGAGCTTGGTGCAGCAGACCGTGTAACAGGCGAGTATAAGGAGAATACGTTATATCCGTTTTATGGTGTATATTACGGTCAGAGTGCGTTAAAACCTACGCCGGATACCATTACCTATCTTACAAGCGACATCCTGGATGCTTGTACGGTATATGATTATGAAACCGGTAAAACCTCCGGAATCTATGATTTTGAGAAGTTTGAGGGAAAGGACGGCTATGACTTTTTCTTGTCCGGGACCAAGGCATTGCTTCGTATTGATAATCCGAATGCAACCACAGAGGAAGAGTTGATTGTGTTCCGTGATTCCTTCGGTTCCAGTATTACACCGCTTTTGGCGGAAGGATATAAGAGCGTGTATCTGGTGGATATCCGTTATGTAGTGCCGGATATGCTGGATCGTTTCATTGATTTCGAAGGGAAAGATACGCTGTTTCTTTACAGCGCGTTGATTTTGAACAGCAAGTCCTTTAAGTAACAAAAGAGAGAGGGGAAGGGTGTTATGAGAAGAAAATACGCTTTGTTCTGAGGAAAATCCGAAAATTCCGGAGTTTTACCCGTTAAAAGCAGCAAATTCTGCACCGATGAAACGAAGGATCGGTTTGGCGGTAATCGGCGGAAGCGTATTGCTGTTAGGAGCAGTAACCGTTATGGTATGTAAGATGAGAGCGGGGAAACGTAAGAAGTAAGAATAGGAATGATAAGAGTATAGTAAAAAAGAAGAGGAATCGCAGTTGTGCGGTGCCTCTTCTTTTATTTTTTGATAGGAATACACAGATTATAAGTTAAGGTCAAAGCCCTTTAACATTCTTGCGCGACTCGGATGACGAAGCTTACGAAGTGCTTTGGCTTCAATCTGACGAATACGCTCACGGGTTACGTTGAACTCTTTGCCTACTTCTTCCAAGGTGCGGCTCTTTCCGTCCTTTAATCCGAAGCGGAGCATCAGTACGCGGCGTTCGCGTTCGGTGAGGGTATCAAGTAACGTGGTAATCTGATCCTGTAATACGGAATAGGAAGCTGCTTCCTCCGGTCCCATAATACGCTCGTCCTTGATGAAATCGCCTAAGTGGCTGTCATCTTCTTCGCCGATTGGGGTGTCAAGAGAAATCGGGTCTGCAGAAATCTTTAAGATTTCGCGTACTTTTTCAATCGGCATATCGAGAGCAAGAGACAACTCGTGCTCCGTAGGTTCGCGCCCCAGTTCCTGTAATAAGGTACGGGACACACGATAGGTTTTATTGATTACTTCAGACATATGCACCGGAATACGGATAGTACGGGACTGGTCCGCAATGGAACGGGTAATGGCCTGACGAATCCACCAGGTAGCATAGGTACTGAACTTATATCCTTTGTTATAGTCGAACTTGTCCACTGCTTTGATAAGACCAAGATTACCTTCCTGAATTAAATCGAGGAAAGAAAGACCGCGTCCCACATAACGTTTTGCAATGCTGACTACAAGACGAAGATTGGATTCCGCAAGAATCTTTTTTGCGTGTTCGTCGCCGTTTTCAATCCGCTTTGCCAGTTCGATTTCTTCTGTGATAGAAAGAAGCGGGTAATTACCGATTTCTTTCAAATACTGCTTTACCGGGTCGTCAGACATGACATTTGCCAATGCATTTAAGTCTTCTAACTCGGCAAGGGCGTCTTCCGCGTCGTCGAGTTCCAACAATTCTTCGTCATCCGGCATTTCGTCACTCATCGGAGACATTACTAAGATGCCGTGGGCATCCAAATACTCATATATCTTGTCAATCTGGCTGACTTCCAGATTCATTTCCTTAAAAAAGTCATTGATTTTATCAACTTCCAGAACATCCTTGTTGCTTCGTGCCATGGCAACTAATTGCTTCAATCTCTGTTCGAAAATTTGTATATCATTATTTGCTTCCATACGAAAATACTCCTTTGATTTGTGAACCGCATGCGACGCAAAAGCTTAATGTGAAATCTTTGTCGAATGAGGGCGCAAACAGTATTATAGCACAGATGTAGACAAAAAGAAAAGCATAATTTTCTGAAAGTTGCAAAATTGTTGAAAACTACTTAAAACTTGGAAAACACCATGGGAAATATGGTGAAAAAGGCCAAAACAACCGTTGGATTAAGATATGGATTCGTGATATTTTCCGGGGGACACCCCCGTGGCATTTTTAAAACTTCGAATAAAGTTGGCATAATCGTTAAAACCGGAGCAATAACAAGCATCGGTAACACTGACACCTTCTTGTAACAGCTGTTTGGCGCAACTGATTTTTCGGTCTAACAGATAGGCACGTAAGGTAAGCCCGGTGTGATGTTTAAACTGTGCACTTAAATAACTTTCACTGATGTGAAAGTTGTTTGCTAAAACAGAAAGACGAATCGGTTCATTCAAATGAGAATCAATGTATTGCATCGTACCGGTAATATATGCCGGCATAGTATTTTTATAGGAGGAAGGACCTGTCTGATACTGTCGGTTTAAAAATAAAAGGAGTAAGGAAGCGTAGGCATTTTGGATAATAGTGCGTCCGAAGCAATTCGGAGTAGCGGAGGATTCCAAACCTTTATAAAGAGTCAGAAACTCTTGTAACGCATCGGGCGAAAGAACCCGTAGATTCTCTGTGCCCAGCGGTCGCGTATAAAAGCAATCTTCCAATGAAAAATCGCAAGGAGAAAGCGCCTCCATATAATCTCGTTTTATGTTTATGACAATACGCTCATAAGGGGATTGATCTATACTTTGGACACGGTGCATTTCGTTGGAATTTAGAATTACAAGACTGCCCGGGACCGGAGAAAAGCAGGTTTGTTCAATGTACAGACGGACATTTCCGGACAGAAACAAATACACTTCGCATCCGTCGTGCCGATGATAGGCATAGGAGGCATTGTAAGTGCTTTTTTTTCGAGAAAAAGAAATGTCTTCAGAAATAGGTTCTAAATGAGGGTTGTTTTCTGTTTTGTTCATAATTACTCCTGTTTCGCGCAATAAATACAATGGAAAATGCAATAAAAATAGTATGAATCCATGATATCATAGAATGGAAGAAAAAGCAATCGTTGTAGAGATGTATAGCAATGGAAACAAAAGAAATGATGGCGGAACAGGAGGCAGATATGGATCGATTTTATGTAGTAAAGGAACAGCAGGCAGCGGACTTTTTGGTGGAAAAAGAGGGGTTCTCCGGGGTACAGATGGTAGCAGAGACTGTGGCAGAGGATGTATTCGTTGTGAGCGGCAAACGTCCGGCACCGGTGGATGAAGTATCCCGGTGTGCTAAGGACCGAGTTGTATTGATGGCAACGGTGGGACGCAGCCCGCTGTTGGAACGGTTGGAGAAGGAAGGAAAAGTGTCTTTGGATAAGGTAAAAGGCAAGCGGGAAGTGTATTTGATGCAAGTGGTGAAGAACCCATTTGCGGAATGTGTAAAGATAAAGGAACTTCTTGTCATTGCGGGTAGCGATAAGAGAGGAACCATTTACGGTATGTTTGGTTTGTCGGAACGGATTGGAGTATCTCCGCTTATTTATTTCGGCGATGCGATTCCGGAACGAAAGGAAGAACCCTTTGTGGAGTTTTCCGGCATAGTTGTGTCCAAGGAACCGTCGGTAAAATACAGAGGTTTCTTTATCAATGATGAGTGGCCTGCATTCGGTAACTGGTGTGTGGAGAAGTTCGGCGGAGTAAATGCCAAGGCATACCGGAAAATTTTTGAGTTGTTACTCCGGTTAAAAGGAAATTATATGTGGCCGGCAATGTGGCGGTCTTCTTTTTCTGAGGATGGTCCGGGACTACAGAATGCGGAGCTGGCAGATACGTTAGGCGTGATTATGGGGGCATCTCATCACGAACCTATGTGCCGTGCCGGTGTAGAGTGGCAGAACCAATACAAAGCCTACGGCACGGACTCTGCATGGAGTTTTATTACCAACGCGGAGGCGATTACAAAGTTTTGGGAAGAGGGGATTTTGCGAAATAAACCCTTTGAAAATGTCATTACCATCGGTATGCGGGGAGAAAATGACTCAAAGCTTATGCCGGAAGACGCCACGTTAAAGGATAATATTGAGGTTATCAAAAAGGCAATTCGTACCCAACACAATCTGATGAAGAAACATATCAATCCGAATCTTGCGGAAGTTCCGCGTATGTTGGCGATTTACAAGGAAGTAGAGGATTATTATTTTGGGGATGAAACCTGTGAGGGATTAAAGGACTGGGAAGAACTAAAGGATGCGATTTTTCTGCTCAGTGATGACAATTACGGACATCTGCGGGCTTTGCCGACAGAGGAAACACGAAATCATCCGGGCGGATACGGAATGTACTATCATTTTGACTATCACGGAGCACCGGTCAGCTATGAATGGATGAATTGTAACCGTTTGACAAAGACGTGGGAGATGATGACCCAGGCATACGAGTCCGGTGTAAAACAGATGTGGATTGTAAATGTAGGAGACTTAAAGGCCGTGGAATATCCGCTTTGTTATTTTATGGAGCTGGCATACGATTATGAAACCTGGGGAAGCAGTGCTCCCAACAAAACAGAAGCGTTTGCAAAAGGCTGGATTGAGCAACAGTTCGGAACACGTCTGTCGGAACGTCAAAAGGAAATGATGGCAGAGGTGCTGGAAGGCTACACCAAGTGGAATGGGGCAAGGAGTCCGGAAGCAATGAGAGAGGGAATCTATCATCCGGTTCATTTTAAGGAGTGTGACCGGGTGTGGGAGCAGGTAAACGGCATCATGGAGATTGCGAAGCAATTAAATGATGAATTGTCGGGAGAGGCGCTGGTGACCTATCAAAGTATTATTTATTATCCGGCCATGGCTTCGTTAAATTTAATTCTTATGTATACGGAAACCGAGCTTAATAAGGAACTGGCACGAAGGGGTTGCGTTTATGCCAATGTATACAGAGACCGCGTAATAAAGCGTATCTTGGAGGACGCCCGTTTGGTGGAAGAGTATCATAGAGCAAATAACGGAAAATGGAATCATTGTATGAGCTCGGCTCATACCGGATTTCGCGGATGGGATGATAAGGATTGGACCTATCCGACAGTAGAGACGGTGGTCCCGATTCCGGGAGGAAAACCGGTGGTGTCATTTCGCGGTAGCGAGGAATACCATTTGGGAGCACATTGGCAGGATCGGGGACCGCTTATGAATGATGATTTTACAAGACCGGACGTGACTGAAGTTTTGTTAGATATTGACAGCAGAGGTGCTGTGTCTTTTTCCTATGAGGCAGAGTTTGACAGTACATGGTTGCGATGCGGGCAGTCGAAGGGAAGAGTAGAGGCAGAGGGAAAGGGAAGAAAGACCCTTGTCTTTACAATAGACCGTAAGAATCTCTGTGGAAAAGAGGAGACGCCGGTAACCCTTCGAATCGGGTTTGACAACGGGCAGAAGACCTATTCAAAGCTTTTGCTTGTGGCCGATAGCTTTCATTTGACGGAGCCGGATCGTAAAAATAGTGATGACAGAGAGCAGTACGTGTTTGTGGAACAACAGGGCTATTGTTCCATCCGGGCAGAGCACTTTAGCGAGAAAAAAGAGGCAGACGGTAACGGATTTCGGGTAATTTCTTATTTGGGAAGAGAAGGGGCGGCCATAAAATCATTTCCGGCGATGGCGGTCTTTGAAAATCCGAATACGGCGCCGTATGTGAAATATACCTTTATTGCAAAGCAGACAGGGCTTTATAAGCTGGATATGCACATTTTGACCAGAAATCCTGTAGTAAAAGGAGGACGCATGCGGTTTGCTCTTTCTGTTAACGAAGAAAAGCCGCAGGATGTGTACTCCGTTTCCGAAGAGTATTATACGGAATGGTTCCATAAAGAATGGGCAGACGGAGTGTTAAATCATGCTCGTACGGTGACATCCGAAATTCGCGTTACGGAAGGACGAAATGACATTTTCATTTATGCGGGAGAACCCGGAGTGATTTTGGAAAAACTGGTGGCATATCCGGCAGATACAAAACTTCCGGAGAGCTATTTCGGGCCGGAAGAGAGCTATTACATGGGAAAATAGGATAAATATCCTCACCTCACGCAATATTTTGGGCGAAAAAAGCAATAAAATGTATTTAAAAGTATGGTATACTATTTGAAAGGTACAGAAAAACCTTGAAAAACAATGTTTTTTTGTGGATTCGCGAGTGAGATGAAAGAAGGGCTCCGAAACCAAATAAGAACGAGGAGGATACGTTGTAATGAAACATGGGATGAAACGGGTTCTTTGCCTGGCGATGGCCTTGCTTTTGGTGGCAGGATGTGCATCGCCGGCAGGGAATGAAGTGAATGATCCGACCGAGGCGCCGGAAGTAACGATTACGCCGACAGAACCGGTGGAAGAAGGAAAGCCGACGGAAGAAGCTACACCGACAGAGGCGGTTGAGCCGACGAAAGAAGCTACCCCGACTGTTGCACCGACGGAAGCACCGGATGCGCCGGTTACGCCGCCGCTCAATCCACCGAAAACGGTGGTGGCATCTGCCAATCCGGGATGTGAGCTTTTTGCGCCGGCAAAGCAGACGGATGGTGTTGTGATTTTGGCGAATAAAGAGGGTGCGGCTCCGGTTTATATCGATTTGAACGGACCGGCCTTTGCCGGACTTCGCTTAATCGGTGATGCGGTAGCAGGCGATGTGGAAGCTGTTACGGGACAAAGACCGGCAGTGGTTACCGAGGAACCGGAAAAGGGTATTATGATTGTTGCGGGTCTGGTAGATGAAGAGTTGATTACCAAAGAGGGTTTGACCTGGAACATTAAGCCGAGCGAAGACAGTTTTAAGTCTGAGGATTTTGAACGGTATCAGATTCAGGTAAAGAAGGATGGAGAGAAGACCAAAGTCATCGTAGCCGGTGCGGATAAGCGCGGGACGATTTACGGTTTATTCCACATTACCCAGGATTTGTGCGGAGTGAGTCCGTGGATTTGGTGGGGCGACGTAAAGCCGGCTCATCAGGATGAGCTGTCCTTTAAGGTGACTGAATTGGAAGTAACCTCCAATCGTCCGTCCGTAAATTACAGAGGTTTCTTCTTAAATGATGAGAACCCGTCCTTAAACGGCTTTGCGGACAGTCATTTCGGTGGTCTGAACTATATGTTCTACAGCCATGTTTGTGAATTGATGTTACGTCTTAAGGGTAATTATTTGTGGCCGGCAATGTGGTCCAACGGATTCAATATTGATGGTATGGAAGGCGTAATGGGCCAATTCGCGGAATTGGAAAAGACATATCATGACCGGTTAAACGGTGTGATGTATATAGATACCCATGGCAATGAACAAGGAGTGGTAAACACAAATACCCTCTATGGTAAAAAAGTAGCCATGGCAAAGGGAGGAACCGAAGACGGAAGTATTGCGGAAGGTTTTTATCCGATGTCTCTTGCCAATGCGGTAATTGCAGACCATTACGGTGTGATGGTGGGCGCTTCCCATCATGAGCCGATGGCCCGTGCAGGTATTGAGTGGGGAAAATATAAGAGAACGTTCTATTCCAAGGGATTGGAACCGGGTGCGAACTCCGGCGCATGGAACTACTATCAGAATGTAGCGAATATTTCTAATTTCTGGAGTGATTCCATTGCAAGAAACGGTAATTTCTCTACGAATCTGTATACGGTAGGTATGCGTGGTGAGAATGATACCGCATTAACAAATGCCAGCGGTAAAACCCTTACCATGGCAGAAAATGCACAGTTGTTAAAGGATGTTTTACAGAAACAGGACGAGATTTTAGAGAGTTTCGGCCAAGGGGATACCACAAGATTATTGTGTCTTTATAAAGAGGTAGAAAGCTGTTGGTACGGCGGAAGCAGAAATAATCCGGCAGCAGCGGATGACAGCTATGCCCTTCGTAAGGACCCGAATGTGCAGGAAATGCTGGGTGCGGATACCAACAATATCGTAATGTTTTGTGAGGATAACAACGGCTATTTGCGTACATTGGGTGAATACGGTGCAAAGGATGATTACAACTACGGTTTATATTATCACTTTGACTATGTAGGCGGTCCGCGTACTTCCATGTGGATTAACACCATGCCGTTACAGCGTACCTGGGATAATATGACCACGGCATATGAGTACGGTGTGGATGATGCATGGATTGTAAACGTAGGTGACTTAAAGCCGATGGAATTGCCGTTATCTTATTTCCTTGATATGGCATACGATTTTGATACCTACGGAAGCAGCAATCCGAACAGTGTGGAAGAGTACACACAGAACTGGGTAAGACAGCAGTTTGAAGCAGGAAATCTGACGGATACGGAAGTCAAGGAGATTGCAGATATTCTGACCGGCTATACCGACATGAACGGTGATACCAAGCCGGAATCCTTAAGTGCAAGTACCTATCATGCCGTAAACTATAACGAAACCCAGAAACATCTGGCAGAGGCTGTGGCGTTAGAAAAGCTGGCAGATAAGTATTTAAAGAAGTTTGAGAATACCGAGCTTTATGATGCATATTATGAGTTGGTATACTATCCGGCAGCGGCAACGGCCAATGCAAATAAGCTGTGGTGCTTTACGGCGCTGAATCAGCTGTATGCAAAGAGGGGAAGCTTGTTGGCAAATATGTATGGTGATTTGGTAACAGAGGCTATTGAACGGGATCGGGCATTGACTGCTGCGTATAATACGTTAGGCGATGATTTGAACGGTCAGAATAAGTGGTACCGGATGATGGCAACGGCACCGTTCAGTTACGAAAGAGTTTGCGGAGTAACCGGACATGCACATTTAAATTATTCCAGTTGGAATCATGAATCCAGTTCACCGATTGAGCCGATTTATGTACAAGGCGTTGTGGGAAGTCAGCTTATTGTAGATGTAGAAGGCGATGAGAAGGGATATTCCGGCGGAACCGCTACCTTGCCGACGTTCTATAATCTGAATAAGGAAGCATACGCCCTCACGCTCAGTAACGGTGGCGGAGAATATTTAACTTATAAGATTTCCGGTGTTCCGGAATGGGTAAAGATTGACGGACCGACTACCGGTGGTTTCTATGTAAGTAAGGTGCTGGGTGTTTCTGTCGATTGGAGTAAGGTATCCAAGGATGTTACAGGCAGTTTTACGATTACAAGCGGCGGACAGACTGTCACGGTTACCGTGAATGCGAAGGTAGTGACCGTTCCGTCCGGTGTTGATAAAAATGCAGCAGTGGTATTAAACGGTGAAGTATCTGTGGGAGCAGATGTGTATTCTGCAAAGGGAGCATCTGCAGACGGTACGGAATGGACAGTTCTTGAAAACTACGGAAAGACCGGTTCTTCCATAAAGATGCTTCCGGTTTATACTGATGATTACGCATCCGGGGAAGGCCCGTGGGTAGAGTACAAAGTATTTGTACCGGCAGGAGAACCGGTAGGCAACTATCGTCTGACTGCATATTTCGGACAGAGTAACAACATTTCCTTTGATGAAGGTAACCATTTGAATGTGGGACTTCAGGTAAACGGAAGTGCCATTGCAACAAAAAACTGTTTGGACAACGGTTATGTAGCAGGTGACAGTTATCATTGGAATAACAATATTTTTAATGCGGGTCATACGATGAATTTCGGAACGGTCAGCTTAAATGAAGGAGAAAATACCATTCGTATTTACGGTATGGATCAGAATGTATTGTTGCAGAAGGTAGTACTTGTAAGTGGTGACAACGGTCCGAAGAGTTCTTTTGCAGGTCCGGAGCAGAGCTACTATCCGGGTATGGGAACCGTAGCGCAGCAACAGGCGGTTTATTATCAGGCAGAAGAGGCGATGTTCTTACCGGGAAGCATCATGGCAAAGGATTGCACCAATGAGGAAGCGGTAGTATCCGACGGCGCATTGGCAGCAGTAAGCGGCACCACCTATGTATACAATGTAAACGTGACAACAGAAGCAAAGTATATTCTCAGCGTGACAGGATTGTCCGCAAGCGGTGCAAACGTAACGGTTCAGGTGGATGACGGAGAAACACTTAGCTTTGCACTTACAGCCGAGGAACGCATGGTAGAAAGCAATAAGGATCTTACGTTAACTGCCGGAAAACATGTAATCAAAGTGGCGGTATCCGGTGACGCTGTGATTTGGTCCTTGATGGCTGAGATTCATGACGACACGAAGGGACGTCCGATGACGGTAGTGGGTACCGGCGGTGATACGGAATCTGCTTATAAAGCAGCAGACCGTAAGGCGTCCAGCGCATGGCAGCCGACGGAGAAAAATCCGACCCTTACGTTGGATTTGGGAGAAGTGGCATATGCGGACTTCTTCACTCTGACCGGTGATATGAACGATGTAACAAGCTATCGTTTGGAGACTACGGAAGACGGAACCAATTGGACCACCGTGTATTCTTCCGACAGTATGCCGGTAAGCGGAAGCAATGTTTATTTCCAGAGTACACAGGCTTATAAGGGAAGCCGGTGGAGATTTGTATTTACCGGCGAAGTAACCAGATTAAACGAAGTGGGCTTGCATACTTATATGAACTGGACCTTGGAAAAGGAAAAGACGTACACCACCGGCGGTAATAATCCGGATCGTCCGAGTTCTGATCCTACCAAGACCGCAGACGGCAACCGTATCGGACATCCGAAGAACAGAAACGGTTTCATTGCAGATGCCGGAAGTAACATGACGGTAACTTTTGAAAATGCATTGCCGATGACCGGTGTGATTCTTTCCGGAATGCAGGATTCCGTGGATAATAATAACGATGGTGTAACACCTACGGATACCTTGACCGGAACCCAGACTCCGGCAGCGTACTCTCTTTCCTATCAGGACGAAACCGGTAAATGGGTTGAGTTAGGATCAAAGGTAACGGGAGGAAAGGTACTGAACTACTTTGAGTTTGCAGAAGGAGCAGTAGTAAATGTACAGGCTGTCAAGATTCATTTATCCGGCTGGGCACGTGTTATGGAAGTGGAAGCAGTACAGATGATTGACTATACAGTGAATCAATAGTGTAAATCTGTAATACTACGATAAATCCGTAGTATAAGAAAGACCCTCAAACCGAATGTCAGAAGACGGAAGGTTGAGGGTCTTTTTGTGAGCTTTTAACATGAAAACAATTAAAATAAATGTAAAAGGGCTTTACAAACCTTTAAAACGATGGTTTAATAAAGACAGGAGGTGATATGATGGAAAAAAAAGAATATGTAACACCGGAGTATATTATGCCGGAGGATATGAAACGTATCCGAAAAAAGATGGATATCACCCAAAAGGAGCTGGCAGAATTGATTCATTGTTCCAAATCCACCGTAGAGCGTTGGGAGATGAGTGATACGCCGATTACAGGTCCGGTGGCATTTTTGTTAAAACTTTTGGAAAAACATCCGGAGTATATAGAAGAAATCAGGGTCCCGGAGAAAGTATGTCCGGTACGGTTGTGGTATATGCATAAGCAGGATGTGTGCACTTTAATTGAGGTGGACGAACCGAGTCGTCAGGTGCATATTAAGAACTATACGGATAAGCTGATGTTCCGGGCATTTGGTGTAAATGAAAATCCGAATTATGAAGATTATACCGAGTTTTTGGAGTCCCGCTGTTTCCCACGGACCAGAGATAAGATGAAACTGATTTTAAAAGATTTGGATTTGCCTTTTTATGACCCGTTTTTGATTATTGAGAAGACCGAGGGAAAGATGGCAGAGGATAACTTTTGGATTAAGATAGAGAGGTGAGTACTCTATGGTAGAGTTGTTTGAACAGGATATTCGTGAAAACGACAGACAATCGTCAAAAGGGAACCAGTTAAAATGGCAGAATGGCGGAATCTGGTACAAGGCAGACTACACCGGATATGAGGGACTTGCGGAATATGTGATTTCCCACTTGTTGTTGAAGTCTACGCTGGAATCTGAAGAGTTTGCTTTGTATGATTTGGAACAGATTCGATATAAGAATATGGTGTATAACGGGGTAAAAAGCGAGAATTTTGTGAAAGGTGACTGGCAGATAATTACGCTGGAGCGGCTGTTTAAAAGCTTTTTTGATGAGAGTCTGTACAAAGTGGTATTTCGCATCGCAGACCACGAGGAACGGTTGCACTTTTTGGTAAATCAAGTAGAGAGAGTGACCGGACTGACAAAGTTCGGTGCATATATGAATAAACTGCTGACTATCGATGCGCTGTTTTTGAACGAGGACCGTCATATGCATAACATTGCGGTGTTGATGAACGGGGAAGGGGAGTTTACCTACTGCCCGATCTTTGATCAAGGGGAGGGACTGTTGTCGGATACCACGATGGAGTACCCTCTCGGGGGAGATACGGTGGATTATATGAGGGAAGCAAGGGCGAAAACCTTCTGTAACAGCTTTGACCACCAGTTGGACATTTCGGAGAAACTGTACGGAAGGCAGATGAAGCTTGCCTTTACGAAAAAAGATGTGAAGGAGCTTCTGGATGCAGCCACCATCTATCCGGAAGCGGTGAGAAAACGAGTAGAGGATGTAATTTGTATGCAGATGGGGAAGTATGGGTATTTGTTTGATTGAGAAATGTGATGCTTGTTTGTGACAGAAACATATGCTAAAATGAATTATATTAGGCAAGAGTATAGTTTCAAAAGAATATGCGTAAAGAATAGGAGGCACTATATGGAAAAAAATATTATATATCATGGAAGTAATGTTGAAGTGGCAGCGCCTCGCATTCTTCAGAATGGATTTTACAAGGATTTTGGTTACGGATTTTATTGTACTTATATTGAAAAACAGGCAAAGCGGTGGGCGATAACGAGAAGGGGAGATTCAATAGTAAATAGATACAAATATACACCGAATAACGAATTGAAGATATTACAGTTTAAAGAAATGTCAGATGCATGGTTGGATTTTGTGGTCACATGCAGAAAAGGAATAGACCATGAGTATGACATTGTAGAGGGACCGATGGCAGACGATCAGATATGGAATTATGTAGAAGGATTCATTTCGGGAAAGATTTCGAGAGATGCATTCTGGGAGTTGGTAAGGTTTAGTTATCCTACACATCAGATTGTATTTTGCACAGAAGAAGCGTTGAAAGCTTTGAACTTTGAAGGGAGTGAAGTATTATGAGAAATAAGTATTTCCCGGAGGAAGAGATACAATCGAACGATTTGTTTTTTATGTGTTATATGATTGAACGGGTAGCGAGACATATACATCAGAAGAATAAATATGTCGTGAATGCTATCGGAAAGAATGAATTGTATCATCTGATTAGTTGTGCAAACGTACTTCATTGTGAAAACCCGTTAAAGGTAGAGGAAGATTGGATTAATGCCTATGAGTTACAGAGTAGCGATTACGATGTGACGGATGTGGATAAAGAACTTGCAACGATTATTCCGACTCCCCTTGAAATGGGAGAGGTATACCAAAGATTGATTGTAGATACGATGACATCCAAAGAGGATTATGTAGAAGGAATCATTCGTGTTTACAATAACGATATCTGTGAAGTAATTGATAATTATAATGGAAGCGCGTTTTATGAGCCGTCTTATGTGATTGCACGTGCGTATCAGGCGGGCGGGTTTTAAACTTGCACGTCGGAGAATCACATGCTAAAATATAACTATCAAACAATAGAGAGGATGATTTCATATGGGAAAGACAGTAAATAGCAGAACGACAAACAGGAGGGTGACTATAATTTAACCCTCCTACATAAAACGGAGGATATTATAGTGTTATACGAAGAAAAAATAATTGCAGATTGGTCTGCGGATATGTATGAGATTGACGAAACCGGAACCGAGGATGTAGCGTTTATGTTATCTTGTCTCGGCGCGACATCGAAACGTATTTTGGAAATTGCCTGTGGCAGCGGGCGTATTTTGGTGCCTCTTGCAAAAACGGGACATACGGTGGTTGGGTTGGATGTGGATGAAGCCATGCTTCGGAAAATTCCTGCCAAAGCAGAAGGCTTAGACAACATTACTTGGCGAACTGCGGATGCCATTGAAGATGACTGGGGAAGAGGCTACGATGTAGTGGTAATTGCCGGGAACTTTCTCATGAACATTGTATCCGAGGAGGGACCGGAGCGTGCACAGCAGATACTGATGGAGAAAGCCAGACTTGCATTAAAACCGGGCGGAATGTTGTACATCGATTACAACCATACCTTTTATCCGGAGCAGTGGTACGTGTACCCGGGAGAACGTGTCATCTGGCAAGGAACTGACAACTATGGAACCACAGGCCGGATGTTGCTGTGTGACAGTACCTACGATGCGGAAACAGGATTGATTCAATCCACGCGACGGTATGAACTGGAAACTGCCGACGGTGAGAAAATCCGAAAAGAAATGTCGTCTGTAAAGCATTTCGTGTCATTGGAACAGATACGTACGTGGCTAGCCGAAGAAGGATTCTGTATCGAAGACGAATACGGAGACTATGCCGGAAATCCGATTGGAGAAACCACAGGACGAGCAATTATTTGCGCAGTAGTGATGGAAGAGAAAAAATAGGAGTATGAATAATTCCTAAGATAAAAAGAGAGGAAGATATGACAGTGTTTTGTGTCATATCTTCCTCTCTTTCCACATATATTATACCACATTTTGTCCGGAAGAACAAGACTGGCAAATTCAGAGGGTCTTTGCTATAGTAGAGTCACCAAAGAAGGACGGAGGGATGTACTATGGTGAATAATGAATGGGACGATATTTTGTATTGGGAGAATTATAAACCATGTTACGAAATGCTGCAGGAGCTGGAGCGGAAGTATGGTGGTGACCCTGCGAACTATGAGCGCTGGCATAGGGAACATTATGACTTTTATAAGCAGACAATTCCAAACAAAGAAGAATTTATCCGGCGTTTTCATTATTACGAACTTCACGGAAAGCCACATTGGATTGAAGGGCATCATCGAACCATGAATGAATTGACAAGGGAGGAGTTGTTGGATTCATTCCGCCACGTTACTAAGGAAAACGGCATATTCCGTGTGGAAATATCGGAAAAGGCACGACAGGGTTGGGCAGCGCAGCATTTGTCCCGTTATGCAGAAAAGATTTGTTCGCAGGCGGAGAAAGAACATAAAATCATGGAAATGACGGTTGGAGCGGGTGTGGGAACCAATGCCATTGTACGTTCCATGACCGAGGATATGTTTTATATGGGCGTTGATATTGATTTTATATGTGCAAAAAACGCGGACGCCATCGGAAGGTATTACGGTAAAAATGCAATCGGAATTTGTGCAAGTTTATGGAACCTGCCTTTTTCGGATAATCTGTTTGATGTAGTTTGTTCCCATTTCGGATTTGATGAATGTCGGGAGATTCCGACGATTTTAAAAGAAGCGGTTCGGGTACTGAAACCGGGCGGTAGGTTTGTTACCGTTTCCAGACATAATATATGGTTACGCCGCCATGAAATATTTGAGAATTACGATATCGGCGAAAAAGAAGCATTGGAGTTAATGGGGAAGGCACGTTTATATACGGACTTTGAACAGCTTGATGCACTTGCCGGAGAAATGGGCTTAGTGAAAACAGATTACATTCCGTATGAAAACTGGTATTTGGTGGAATATAGAAAAGGTATATAGAATTAACGAGCATTCTGTGTAGTACAGAGTGCTCCTTTCTTTTTATCACGGATGTACATAAAAGAAGAGGGAATGGTATAGCAGCACGAGTATTCTTGTCGCATTTGGGTTCAAAATAAATGCCCCACTCCTTGTTAATATAGATTTTTTGCGTTCCCGAAGGGTCGCGCGTTTAGCGCAGTCGAAATCACCTTTTAGAGGTGCTTAGGCACGAGGTCGCTCCCGAGTGGCTTAGCAACTCTTAAAGGAAGTTTGACGGAGCGTTGCGATGTGCATAAAAATCTATATTAACAAGGAGTGGGGCAATAATTAGTTAAAGTAATGCGACAAGAATTACAAGTGCGTCCCTTTTACAGTGCCGCTTTTTGGGCTTTTGCGGCTCTCTGGCGCATCCGGACTCTTCTGGTGGAAAGT
This sequence comes from Lachnospiraceae bacterium, assembly GCA_017465475.1. Lineage (GTDB taxonomy): Bacteria > Bacillota > Clostridia > Lachnospirales > Lachnospiraceae > SIG307. Next base: position 93,201 of record JAFTWC010000001.1, on the reverse strand, counting down.
TCCTTTCCGTTAAAGGTAAAGGTTTCCACTCTTGCATGGAAGGCACCGGCAAATGCCAAAGCATTGTCATTCTTATCAAAGGTAATGGCTTTTACGCCACGGCTGGCTTTCTTAAGCTCCGGAACATCTTCTACCGGGAAGGCAAGGGATGCCATACCCTCGGTAAGGAGAATTACCTTCATGTTGCCGGAAAGCACATCCGTTGCTGACATCATGGAAATACCGATGACAGTATCGCCATCATCTAACTTCGTAGCGGCAATCATGGAACGACCGGTTTCGAACTCGATACCGGATACCCGCTTGATGAAGCCGTTTTTCGTGGTAAACAAAAGCTGTGATTCAAATAAATCCTCAAAGGAGGTATAAAGAACCGCATCTTCTTTGCCTATCTTACAAAGGGTATGAATGAGAACGCCCTTATCCTTCATCTTACACTTCGGAATAGCGGAAGCTTTCACCTGGAACATGTTACCCTGGGCGGTGAAGAGGCAAAGTTTATCGTTACTCTTCATCTTGACGATATGCGGGAACTCTTTAATGGTTTCTTCCGCACTTCGACCGAAGGAAACTGCGTCAATAGACTTGGTGTAACCAAACTTATCCACAAGTACATAGATATCTTCAATCTTTTCTTCCACAACGTAGTCTGCCTGTTCCACATTGGCCAGTTCTGTTTTACGAGGAACCGCAAATTTCTTACGGAACTCTTTAAGCTGGGTCTTAATCACGCTGTGAAGCTCGTTTTGGTCGGAAAGAATAGTCTTGTAGGTAGCGATATTGGCATGGAGCGTATCGCTTTCCTCATGCAGTTTCATAATTTCCAAACCGATTAAGCGGCCCAACGGCATGGCAAGGATAGCATCTGCCTGGCGTTCGGTAAAATCAAGCTTTGCGGCCTGCTTTTTGGACGCTTCGGACTTAAACTTAATATCCGTGGTGTCTCCGGCGGTCAAACATGCCTTTGCCTGCTTCACACTGGTACTGCCTCGTAAAATCTCAATAATCAAATCAATGACATCTGTAGCACGAATTAAACCGCCTACGATTTCTAAGCGTTCCTCCGCTTTCTTTAACAGATGTTCGTATTCCTTGGTATATAACTCTTCCTGGAACAGCACGAACTCTTCCAAAAGGGTTTTTAAGTTGAAAATATACGGCTGCTGCTCTTTTACGGCAAGCATATTGACGCCGTAAGTATCTTCCAATCCGGTTTTTTTGAATAATCCGTTTAACAGGTTATCGATGTCACGGTCTTTCTTTACTTCTACCACGATGCGGACATCCTTGGTGGATTCGTCTCTGACATCGTACATTTCCTCGAACACTTTGTCCTTCATCAGCTGGGCAAGATTCTCCACCAATCGGGTCTTGCTGCCGGCTGCGGTGTATGGGATTTCCGTAAACACGATATTTTTTCTGCCGCCGTCGCTGGCCTCAATCTCGTACTTGGCGCGGACCTTAATCTTTCCTTCGCCGGTGGCGTAGATGGATGGCAGAATATCGGCATTGGTAATAATACCGCCGGTCGGGAAGTCCGGTCCCTGAATGTGGCGCATGAGACCTTCCAAAGTAATATTCGGCTTGTCCAAAATGGCAATGGCAGCGTCAATAACCTCCCCCGGATTGTGTGGCGGCATATTGGTGGTCATACCTACCGCAATACCGGTGGTGCCGTTGATAAGTAAGTTCGGGAGCATGGCCGGAAGAACCTTCGGCTCCTTTTCGCTGTTATCAAAGTTTGGCATAAAGTCAACCAAGCCTTGCTCCAAATGGGAGAGAAGAGTCATGGCACCTTCCGAAAGACGAGCCTCGGTGTCTCGCATGGCGGCGGCACCGTCGCCGTCGATGGAACCGAAGTTACCGTGGCCGTCGATTAACGGAATGGCCAGGGAATAGTCCTCGGACATATGTACCAGTGCATCATAAATGGAAGAGTCGCCGTGAGGGTGGTATTTACCCATGGTATCACCCACAATACGGGCACTCTTACGGTGTGGCTTCTTCGGGTCCAGTCCCAGTTCCATCATGGAGTACAAAATACGGCGCTGTACCGGCTTTAAGCCGTCTCTGACATCCGGAATGGCACGGTCGATAATGGTATTCACCGCATAGTCACGGAAGGAGGTTTTCATTTCCTCGGAATAATCCAACTGTATTAAGTTGTTGTTTTCAAAATTCTCAGACATGGGACACCTCCTTATACATCAAGCTTCGCGTAGCGCGCTTCTTCCATAATGAACGCACGACGGGGCGGAACGTTGTTACTCATAAGCAGGGTGGTGACTTCATCGGCCTCCACCGTATCACTGATGGATACCTGGGCAAGGATTCGGGTCTCCGGATTTAAGGTGGTTTCCCAAAGCTGGTCCGCATCCATCTCGCCTAAGCCTTTGTAACGCTGTAAGTCAAGGATTTTCTTTCCTTCCTTACGGAACTTCTCTAATTCAAAATCGTTGAACAAATACTTTTCGTTTTTGGACTTCTTGCCTTTGCCTTTTGCCTTAGTCTTCTTTGCACCTTTGGCAGTTTTGCCGGTATCTGCATCGGCCTCGGAAGAAGCGTCAGCGGAATCCTCTTGGTCACCGCCTTCCGTATCTTCATAGGTCACCTTATAAAGTGGCGGAAGCCCGCGGTATACTTTGCCTTCTAAAATCAGCTCCGGCATAAACCGGTAGAAGAAGGTTAAAAGCAGGGTGCTGATATGGGCGCCGTCCACGTCGGCATCGGTTAAAATAATAATCTTGTCAAAGCGGAGCTTTGTAATATCGAAATCGTCGCTGATACCGCAACCGAAGGCAGCAATCATGGACTTGATTTCGTTGTTAACCAAAATCTTATCCAAGGTGGCTTTTTCTACGTTAAGAATTTTACCCCGAAGCGGAAGCACTGCCTGGGTTTTCCGGTTTCTTGCGGTCTTTACGGTGCCGCCTGCGGAATCACCCTCTACGATGTAGAGCTCGCATTCTTCCGGCTTACGGGAAGAACATGCAGCCAGCTTACTCTTAAAGTCCACATCCTGTAACTGCTTTAATACCGCATTGCGGGCCTTGTCTCCGGCTTTGCGGGCATTGTAGGATTTCATGGAATTCTCCAAAATGGAACGGAGTTCTTCCACGTTCTTATCGAAATAACGGGTTACCTCGCCGGTAAATACATCTTCCACCGCTACTTTTGCGTCAGTGTTCCCTAACTTTGTCTTTGTCTGGCCCTCAAACTGCGGGTCCGGATGCTTAATGGAAATAATGGCGAACAGACCGTTACGAATGTCCTTACCGTCAAAGTTTTCATCCTTCTCTTTTAAGATGCCAAGCTCTCTTGCATACTGGTTCATAACACGGGTGAGAGCGGTCTTAAAACCGGTAACTAAGGTACCGCCGTCCACTACGTTGATACGGTTACAGTAGGAGTTAATCTGTTCCTGAAAGCTGTCGGTGTACTGGAAGGCTACTTCCACTTCAATATCGCCGCTTTTGCCTTCGATGTAAATCGGCTCCGGGTGAAGTCTATTGGTCTCTCTGGTTAGGTAAGTAACGAAGCTCTTAATACCGAACTCTTCGTAATACGTCAGCTCTTCCCCTGCGATTTTATCTTTAAATACAATGGTCAGTCCCTTGTTTAAGTAAGCGACTTCTTTTAATTTCTTGCGGATAATATCCGTTTTAAATTCTACGGTTTCAAAAATGGTCGGGTCCGGGTAGAAGAGCACCTTCGTACCGGTGTCGGACTTACGGCAGCTTCCCACCACCGGAAGAAGACCGTTCTCAAGAGGCGTAATAATATGACCGCCGTCCCGGTATTCGTCCCGGTAAATCTTGCCGTCCTTTTTAATCTCCACAATCATCTTGGAGGAGAGGGCATTTACAACGGACGCACCAACACCATGGAGACCGCCGGATACCTTGTAGGCTCCGCCTCCGAATTTACCTCCGGCATGGAGAATGGTATAAACCACACGGGCCGTCGGAATGTGCTTGGTCGGGTGAATGTCCACAGGAACACCACGACCGTTATCCGTAATGGAAATACCGCCGTCCTTTTGCAATTCAATCTCTATCCGGTCACAGTATCCGCCCAAATGCTCGTCGATACCGTTATCTAAAATTTCCCAAATAAGGTGATGAAGGCCGCGGCTGCCGGTGCTTCCGATATACATACCCGGACGCTTTCGTACCGCTTCCAGACCTTCCAATACAACTATCTGACTGCCGTTATATTGTTCCATAGCCTGACTCCTTTTCTATATGTTGTGGTTTTAGTTTAAGTATAGCAATTATCGGGAAAAAAAGCAAATAAAAAATGGTGTGGGGACAGGGAAAGGACCGTTTACCCGGTTATGACGACCGTTTAACGGAAAAGGGTTGTGGGGAAGGAGAACGGATGGTATGATGGAGGAAAGAATGGATACAGGAGGGATGTTGTGAAAAATAATTTTATTTTTTTAATAAAGGAAACATGGAATAAGGCAAAGGCATATTTTGTGATTACTGTGATAAAGAATATTATCGGAGCGATGGTTCCGATGATTGATATTATCGGAATTGGACAAGTGGTGGAAATGCTCACCACAAATCAGGAGTATCAGAAGGTTGTGGCAACAATTTTGATCTATGTAGCCATAAATTTGGTAGTATCTCTAGTGAATGTGATACTGACTGCCGTTGAGAACGGGGTAATGCGTAAGTCCACCAACGTGCTTCAGTTTGGATATATGAAGGACTGTGTGAATGTGGACTATCATTTTGTTCAGGACAGAACTTTGTTGGATTTAAAGCCGAAGTCCATGAGAGCACGGCCGGAATTTTTCCTTGGCTTGTGGGGACGTTGTATCAGTGATATTTCGAAAATAGCGGGTGTCATTACCATTATGGCAGTGATGAGCCCTTGGTTTTTACTGGCATTGGTTTTGCTGGCAGTGTGTGTTATTAAGACAAAGGTGTGGACTGAGAAAAAGGAAACAGAGTATCAGCAGGAAAAGACAGAAGCAGACCGTAAGATGGACTATTTGTATACTGCAATGACAGATTATAAATACGCAAAAGAAATCCGAATCAACAATGTTGCTCGGATTTTAGGGGATAAGTATGATGAAATCGGGGCTTTGCAGTTGCGTAAATTGAAACAGTTGATTGCTCGTAAAATTGGGATAGAAAGCATCGGAAAGATATTGGAAGGAATTCAGATTCTGTTGATTTATTTCTATTTCACATATCAGGTATTTTGCGGCGGAATTTCTATTGCGGAGTATACGGTGTTGGTGTCTTCTGTTACCTTGTGTTTACAGTCAGCTATTTCTCTCTGGTCCAATCTGGGTTATGTGAAAAATAATTTTTCTGCCATTGAATACTTGAAACAGTATATGACCGTGGTAAAGGAAAACAGTATTAACTCCGACAGTAACAGGTTTCCGTTAGCGGATATGGATTTTGAACGTGCGGATATTACGTTTGAGAAGGTATCCTTTCATTATCCGGGGACAGAACAAAAAATACTGGATAATGTATCTTTTTCTATCAATGCACGGGAAAAAACTGCGCTTGTGGGATTAAACGGAGCGGGAAAAAGTACGTTGATTATGCTGATTCTTCGTTTGTATCGTCCAACAGAAGGGCGAATTCTTATGAACGGTGTGGACATTAATACGATTCCTTTTGATGAGTATAGTAAAAGGTTTGGTGTGGTTTTGCAGGATTTCAGTCTGTTTGCTTATAGTGTACGGGAAAACATCACCTTTGGGGAGGAAGTAAACGAGGAAAAACTGGAGGAAGTGTTGAAAAAGAGCGGCTTACATGACAAAATCGCATCGCTGCCGAAGGAAGCAAATACCGCTATATATAAAGATTTAGACGATGAGGGAATTGAGTTTTCCGGCGGTGATTCTCAAAAGCTGGCTTTGGCGAGAGCTTTGTATAAAAACGGAAGTATTGTGATTTTGGATGAACCTACCAGTGCCTTTGATCCTTTGGCGGAATATGATTTCTTTAAACGTCTGGAAGAACTTTCGGAAGGAAAAACTACGCTGTTTGTTTCACACAGACTTTCTTCCACGGTATTCTGCCATAAGATATTGGTGTTAAAGAACGGAAAAATCACGGAAGAAGGAACCCATACCGAGCTTATGGAGCGGGACGGAGACTATAAGGAATTGTTTATGTTACAAGCGCAGTATTATGAGAAAGGGGTAGCATATGAATAAACATCAGAATAAAAAATCGATTGTATCGATTCTTCAGATGATTGCCCGCTATGAACCGATGTATTTGCCGGTTTCTGTTATAAAAATATTGGTGAAGTCATTATTGACGTGGCTTATGGTGTGGTACCCGAAGCTTTTTATTGAACTTTTAATGCAACAGGACGGTACATATCGGGAGCTTGTTATAAAAATTGTGTCCTATGCAGGAATTCTTGTGGCAATATGGGCGGTAGAACTGTTCATCGGTTCCCGGGAATCAAAGATTACCGAACGGTTTGTGCAGAAAATGAGAAAGGAAATCGGTACGGTTTCCATGGGACAGCCGTTCTGGGTGATTGAGTCCGGAGCATACAGAGAGAAGCTTAATATGGCAAATAACATAATGAACATCCTTCAGACGGTAGGCATCTTTCAGGGAATCGTAGAAGGAGTGATTACCTCTGTGGGTTTGGCAGGTTTACTAATCGGATATGATTTACGGATCTGTTTGTTGATATTTGCAGTGATTGCGGTAAAGATTGCTTTTGTAAGAATAACGGTTCTTTACACACAAAAGCGAAGATATTTGTACGGAAGAAATGACAGGGTCGGAAACTATTTGACCAACACCGCTTATATGAACGGGGGAGCGGCAAAAGAAATACGAATCAACGCAATTGCAAACTGGTTTTTGGATAAAATCAAAGCGTACCGAAATGAGATGTTACAGTATCAGTATAAGGATTTCAAGGTATTCGGACTGTTTGAAGGTATTTCTGCGGTATTGTTGGCAGGACAGACGGCAGTGGTGCTGTTGTCTTTGGCAAAACGTACTTTTGCAGGAGATATTTCCATTGCGGATTTCACAATGTATTTCAATGCGGTGATTACCATTACGGCGGCATTGACGGGTGTGGTTACGAAGTTCGGAGAGTACAACATGTTTAAGATGTATTTTGGAGATTTTTCCGACTTATATACATCCTTAAACGAAGAGGAAGGGCAGAAACATACGGAAACCGGTTTTGGAGAACTTCGATTTGAGAATGTTTCTTTTTGCTATCCGGGAACGGACAACTATGTATTAAAAAATATAAGCATAACCATATCAAAAGGCGAAAAGCTTTCCATCGTGGGAAAAAACGGTGCGGGAAAATCCACTTTTGTAAAGCTGCTGTGCAAGTTTTATAAGCCGACGGAAGGCAGAATTTTGCTTGACGGAACAGACATCTGGACCATTGATACTACAGCATATTACAAAAAGATAAGTGCGGTATTTCAGGATTATACGAATTTTGCTTTTTCCATTCGTGAGAATATTGCTATGGGAAAAGAGCCGGATAAGATGGAAGAAGTGGCGAAGCGTATCGGATTCGGAGAAGCCTTTTCAAAGTTTGAGAAAGGTTTGGATACGAGCATTTCCCGTATGTTTGATGACGGTGGTGTGGAACTGTCCGGAGGAGAACAGCAGAAAGTGGCGATTTTGCGTGCTCTTTACAAAGATGCACAGTTAATTATTTTAGATGAACCGACACGAACGTTGGACGCAAAGACGGAAGCCGAGATGTATGAGGGATTCTTCAAATTGACGGAGGGGCGGACTGCTATTTTCATTTCCCATAGACTTGCTTCGGCTGTGGTGGCGGATCGCATTTTAGTGTTAGATGGTGGTGTGACGGATGACTATGGTACCCATGCAGAACTGATGAATCGAAACGGACTGTATGCGGAGATGTACACAAAGCAAAGTGAGGCATACCAATAAAAAGTTTGTCTCCCGAATTCAAAGATAATCTGTGTGAATTCGGGAGACTTTTTGTTTTTTCTAAGGGGCAAAAGTGGTAGAGAACGAGAATCTTTCGGGTACAAAAATTGACATGCGTATTCGGAAATGATAAGATATTTTCTAGCACTGATAATGACACAACGGAGAAGGACAGAATGACAGAAAATGTAACTTACAGAGTTGCGGTATGCGATGATGAAACGGTTTTTCGCAAACAGCTCATGAAGATTTTACGGGAGTATGATGGCAATTTATGTATAAGAGAATATGAGAACGGGGAGCAATTGTTACAGTCTGGCGAGGCATTTGAACTTGTCTTTTTGGATATTGAGATGCCGGGGAGCGACGGAATGGTAACAGCGACGAAGTTGAGAGAACGAAATGCGAAAATACAAATCGTGTTTCTTACCAGTCATGTGGAGTATGTGTTTGAAGCATTTAAGGTAAGGGCATTTCGATTTTTGAAAAAGCCGGTGACCTCCGAGGAGGTAAGTGAAGCACTTGCGCAGTTTTTTGTAGAACAGAGGGAAGAAGAAAAGATTGTGTTATTCCAAAAAGGAAAAACAGTTGAAATTCCCATTACTCAAGTGGTTTATTTAGAAGCCTTTGGTGACGGCACTTATATCTACGATAAAAATGGACAAGTGTACAGCAGCACATTGCAATTAAGGGAATGGGAAGAGAAATTGGGTGGAAAGGGATTCTTTCGGATTCACAAATCGTATATGGTGTCTTTGCTTTATGTAAAACGCAGAGAAAATGAACAGATAGAGTTGAAGGAACTTGATGTAACTCTTAAAATATCCAGAAGAAATGTGGGAAAGTTTGCAGAAGCATATTTAGAGTACATTGATAAAAACGCGAAAACGGTATGGGGAGGGAAGACGGATGCTGTATAATATTGCTTTCCTGTTGTTGGAGTGCGTAAAGCTACTGCTTGTTTTGTGCGGTATTTTGAATTTGAAATGTAGATGGAAAGCTCCCGGAGCATGGTGTATACTTTTAATGGGGATAACGTGCTTGATTATAAAAGGAACGCAGGATAGTGATTATCAAATCTCTACATTTACTTTTATAGCAGTGATGATTTGCGCACTGATGATAGAAGTGAAGAGAAGATTTTTATTGACTTTGGTTTGTTATATGGGAATCTGTTGTGTGGATGAATTGCTTGTGTTTGTTGCGCAAATAGTATTCTCTCGTTCGGATGAATTGATTAAGGAAAATCAGGTATTATTTATTATATTGAATTCTGTAAGTGCTATTTTGTTTGCAACTATTGCTCTGTTGATGTTGCGACGCTATAAGAGGCGGTTTCAAATCCGTGAATTTATTCAAAATATAAGTGTAGTTCACTTAACATTATGCATGTTGGGGACTTTTGCGATAACCTTTATGATATCCGCTATAGGAAATGAAAATATGGAATGGAATGAGAAGCAAATACAACTAATAGCAGGGGTAAGTTGTGTTTTTGGCTGTGTTTTCATTTTGCTTTGGCTATTGTTTTTGTATAATAACAATTCAAGAAATATGTACAAAAAAATGGCGGAGATAAACACGCGATTACTTGAAGCTCAGGAACGGTATTATCGGGCGTTGTTAGAAAAGGAAAATGAGACGCGTAGATTTCGTCATGATATTGCGAATCATTTATTATGCTTGGATGTACTTCTTAAGGAAAGGGAATATACGGAGGCTGAAGAATATTTGGAGGCGTTAAAAGGAAATTTACAAGATTTGAATTCCGGGGTACAGACGGGAAATCGATTAGTTAACGCGATTTTGAATGATATTTCACAAAAGTATAGTGATGTCACGTTGATTTGGAATGGTGCTCTTCCACAGAAGCTGTCTTTGTGTAATACGGATATATGCACCATATTTTCTAATACGCTGGAGAATGCTTTTTATGCGGCTTCCGGTTGCGAACAAGAAAAAACGGTAGAAGTGGTAGTGCAGGAAATAGGTCAGGGAGTGAAAATAATGGTAAAAAACAATATGTCTCGACCGATTGAAGTCAAAGACGGAAAAATAATTACAGGTAAGTCTGATAAGAAAAATCATGGGTTCGGCATATTGAATGTCGGAGAATGTATTAAACGAAACGGGGGGCGTGTGGAGTACAGTTATACAAAAGAGTGTTTTAAGACGAAGATTATACTCGTTAATGCGATGTAAAACCGTTTACCCGGAATGAGCGACCGTTTACCGAGAAAAAGTTGAATTGAAACAGAAGGTGTGTTATTACAAAAATGTGAGAAGGATACTTATTTGGAGGTGAAGAAATGGACGTATATCAGACCGCGGTATTATCTTCGGGTGTATGGGATTGGATTTTGGATTTGGTTTTTGGGAAAAAATCAGATGGAACTACGAATGGGAATTAGTATGATTGCGGAAAGGCACCTACAGGAATGTGGGTGCCTTTTGCGTTTGAAGATTGAGATGCCAATGGTTAACATTCTTGGAACGGATTCCGATATATAGTTTGTAATATGATCAACAAGAATTGTTACAAAGTATAAGGAGGGGCATCCTATGCGTATCGAACAGGAAACAAGAAACATGTATGTGGGGAATTTACGTCAGACACCACAGAAAACTCCGGAAGAGGTGGCGGAGAACTTAAAGAACGGAAGGGTATTTTCCGGGAAAGTACAGTTTCCACAAGACAAGATTGCAGAGCGGAGGAAGGCTGCACAGGACAAGGCCATGGATATTGTGAAGACGGCATTTGCGGGGGAACGGATTTTGGATACCAGTGTGGAGCAAATGGAAAGCAGTCTCGAAAAAGGAACAAAGGAAATGATTGCCGCAAAAGCGGAGATTAATAAGATTGAAGAACAGAAGGAAAGAATACAGAAGGATTCTTTTTTGACTTCCGAAGAGGTTCAGGCAGAGCTTGAAGCTTTAAATAAAGCGGAAGCACATTATAAGGAGCAGATTGTAAACGGGAAGAAGTACGAAGAGCGTACCATTCAGGCACTGACGGATATTAAGTTGGAGCGTGCGAAGCAAAGCCCGATGGTGGATGCGACCAACGAAGCAGAAGCGGTTCTGGATGCAGCGGGAAAAGAAGTAATCGGTATGTTGTTTGAGGAGGCGAAGGAACATATCGATACGGAGAACGAAAAGAAGCAGGCGGAAGCAGAGGAAAAGGCGGAACAGGAAAAGAAACTGGAAGAGCGCATCGAGGCTATGAAGGCGGAGAAGGAAGAAAAGAAGGATTCCGAAACGCCGGCGGTGGAGCAACTGGAAAAATCCACCAGACGCATGGTAAAGATAGCGGAAACCGGGGAAGCGGTTCAAAAGGAGCTGAAAGCTGTGGTGGATCGGTTAAAACTGGATTTGGAAGATTTAAAGGGAATTGAGGTAGACGAGGGTGTCTAAGCCTTTTGGGAGATTTTTGTTGCTGATTTCTGCACCGAAGGCGGCATTTGAATGTTCAGAGGGGATAGTTTGTAATTTGGAAAGGACGGCTGAAACTAGATGAAAAAATTTTTTATCGGAATATTAAAGGCACTGGGATATTTCGGACTGTATTTCGGAATGCAGCTGTTTGTAAGCGTTCTTATTGCCATATACGGCAGTGCTTCTTTGATTACCAAATATATCGCAGGCGGTCAGGATTTGCAGAACCCTGTGATTATGGAACGTTATTTTGACGAAATGATACGGATGATTTTAGATTCTGCCATGCCGACGGTGGTTGTGTCCGGTATTCTGACGGTGGTGACCGTGTTTTTGATATTTATTATCCGAAAGAAGAAGCCGGTGCAGGAGCTTAGTTTGAATCCGTTTTCGGGGAAAATAGTTGTTCCGATAGTGCTTATGGGGCTTAGTTTTAATGTGCTGACGGGAGTGTTTCTTTCTCTGATTCCGGTTTCGGAAGAGTTGATGGAATCCTATGAAATATCCTCTTCTTCCGTGCTGGGAGATAACTTTTTCCTGATGGCCGTCGGGACGGTGATTGTGGCTCCGTTGGTAGAAGAAATTATCTTCCGGGGCTTGGCTTATACGAGAATGAAAAAGGGGATGCCTGCCTTGGCTGCCATGGTACTCAGTGCAGCTTTGTTCGGTGCGGCCCACGGACAGCTGCTTTGGATGTTGTATACCTCAGTGTTCGGTATGGTATTGGTATGGGTGTTTGAGAGAAGCGGTTCCTTGGTTCCGTGTATTCTTTTGCATATGGGATATAATCTGTGTTCCGTGCTGTTGTCATTTCTCCCGGAAGAGGCACCGGATTTTGCGGGAGCGGTGTTGATACTCGGAGCTTTGATGGTGGCAGTGGCAAGTACGGTGTGGTTTTGTAAGATTACGAAAAGGGCGGTGTGATTGGTTGACACCGCCCTTAAAAATATATATAATATGATTGGTTTAGTATGTAAAAAAAGGAGAGTCACTAAAATGGCAGAATATAAGTACGAAACACATTTGCATACCAGTGAGGGAAGCGCTTGCGGCAGGGTGCCGGGAGCACAGCAAGCGGATTTGTATAAAGCGATGGGGTATACCGGCATTGTGGTGACCGACCATTTCTTTAACGGAAATTGTGCCGTTTCACGAGATTTGCCTTGGAAGGAACGGGTAGAACAGTATTGTGCCGGATACCGGAATGCGAAAAAGCGGGGGGATGAAATCGGTCTGCAGGTATTTTTCGGTATGGAGACGAACTTTAGGGGACAGGAATTTTTGTTGTACGGATTGTCTGAAGAATGGTTAAAAGAGCAGGAAGATATGCTTTCCTGGAGCCCGAAGGAGCAGTTTGAGAAGGTGACGGCGGCCGGCGGTTTTGTGGTACAGGCGCATCCTTACAGAGAAGCGTCATATATTCCGGAAGTAAAGCTTTATCCGGATTGTTGTGAGGCATTTGAAATCAGTAATGCACATAATGCGCCGGAGATAAATGCCAAAGCAGTTGCGTATGCAAAGGAACACGGCATACACGGCACCGGCGGTACGGATGCTCACGGACAGGTACAGCTAAGAGGCGGAATGGTATTTGAAAAGAAGTGGGAAACTATACAGGATTATATTGCTGCGGTACGAAGCGGCAGCGGCTATCGTATTATTACGGAATTTGAAGAAAAATAATAGTGATTGCGGAGGCTGAATCAGATGTTTTTTAATAGAAAGAAGATGAGTAAGGCGGCAAAGCGTCGTGCTCGTATTCAGAGAAGTAAAAAATGGGAAAAGTATTATATTTTCAGAGATCGTGTACGCGGTTTGTGGATTTTTAAGTGGAAATGTCTTCAGTGCCCTATTGACCCGAACCTGATTGTGTTTGAGTCGTTTAAGGGAAAGCAGTTTACCTGCAGTCCGAAGGCGTTGTTTGAAGAAATGGTACAAAATCCGGCTTATGCAGGATACCGTTTGGTATGGTCTTTTTCCGGTACAGTGATTAAGAAGTACACCTTTTTATCGGAGTACAAAAATGTGTCCGTGGTAAGAAAGGGCACGAAACGGTATTACGAGCTGATGGCTACGGCGAAGTATCGTATTACCAATTCCACCAACCCAAGAACCATTCCGGTACGAAAAGGACAGACCTACATTCAGACCTGGCACGGAACACCGTTAAAACGTCTGGGTTGTGATATTGTGTTAGAGGGAAACGGCTCCCAAAGCGTAAAAGATATTCATAAAATGTACAGAAGAGAAGCAGATCAGTTTACTTATTTGCTTTCTCCGTCTGCTTATACATCGGAAAAGCTGGCATCTGCTTATGCTTTGACGGAAGAGGAAAAGAAGACAAAGTTAGTCGAACTGGGATATCCGCGGAATGTTTTTTTGTTTAAGTATACCGAAGAGGATGTAAAACGGATTAAAGAATCGCTTCGTTTGCCGGCGGATAAGAAGATTATTTTATATGCTCCGACCTTCCGTGACAGAACCTATGAGTACGGAAAAGGATTTGCATACCAGGTGGCTTTGGATATGGAACGCCTGCAAAAGCGGTTCGGGGATACGGCATGTGTGCTGTTGCGTGCCCATTATTTTGCAAATATGGACTTTGATGCGGAAAAGTTCAGAGGCTTTTTGTTTGATGTGTCGGACTATGGTGATATTAATCATTTATATGTCATCAGTGATTTGTTGATTACGGATTACTCCAGTGTTATGTTTGACTATTCCATCCTGCGTCGTCCGATGATTTTTTATATGTATGATATCGATGAGTATCGCGGAGAATTGCGTGATTTCTATATTGAACCGGACATTTTGCCGGGACCGATTGTGGCAACTCAGGATGAAGTGGAAACTGAGATGGAAAAGGTATTGTCGGGTCAATTCGTGTGTGATGAACGATACGAAGCATTTCGTAAGCAGTTTACGTATCTGGATGATGCGGATGCTGCAAAGCGGGTGTTGGATGCTATTGTAGCTCCTCTTCCTATGCCGGCAGCGTGTCCTGAGAAATTGTTACGTTACAGAAGACGTCAGCGGAAACTGACTAAGCTGACGCGGTGGAAGAATAAGTTAAAGGATGGCATTTTAAAACGTTTGCATTATGCCAAGTACTTGGAAAAGCCGGTGGTGGAAACTAACGTATTGTTGGAATCCCAACAGGGAAAGTCCATGGACGGAAATATTTATGCCCTGCTTTCCGAGCTTGCGCTGGAGAAAGAATACGAGAAGTACACGTTGTATTTGACTTGCTTAAAAGGAAAACGGAAACAGTTTAAACAACGGTTAACGGATCTCGGAATGACGAATGTAAAACCGGTGGTAAAAGATTCTCTGAAGTATTATAAAGTGTTGGCCACGGCAAAATATTTGTTAAACGATACCTCTTTTGTGCAGAATTTTGTTAAGAGAGAGGAACAGGTATATTTAAATACCTGGCACGGAACACCGTTAAAAACTTTGGGCAAGAGCGTACACGGAGAGGCACATACCATAGGGAATGTGCAGAAAAACTTATTGGCGGCAGACTATTTGTTGTTCCCGAATGACTACACGATGCAACATATGACAAAGGATTATATGTTGGAAAACATCGGAACGGGAGAAATCTGGATGACCGGATATCCGAGAAACCAAGTATTTCTTCGGAAAGAAAAGGCAAAAGAAATTCGAAAGTTTTACGGATGGGAAGAAAAGAAAGTATATGCTTTTTTACCGACCTGGCGCGGTACGGTAGGCGATGTTTCGAAAAAGGAACAAGCAAAGCAGTTACGGCAGTATTTCACGGATTTGGACCCGTTGCTTCCGGAGGATACGGTACTTTATGTAAAGTTCCATGCGTTCAATAGCGAGGAATTGTCTCTGGATGAGTTTGCACACATCCGTTTGTTTCCGAAGGAGTACGAGACTTACGAGGTGTTATGTGCTACCGACGGTTTGATTACGGATTATTCCAGCGTAATGTTTGATTATGCGGTAACCGGAAAGAAAATTGTGCTGTTTACCTATGATGAAGAGGAATATGAAGAGGCAAGAGGTCTTTACATGCCGCTTGAGTCACTGCCGTTCCCGCGTGCAAAGACAGCGGAGGAACTGGCACATTATATGTTGACGGAGAAGACGTATGACGACAAGGAGTTTAAAGAAACCTATTGTCCGTATGACCGCCCGGATGCCGCAAAGGCCGTTTGTCGTAAGCTCTTTTTGGGAGAGGGCCAGGGAATTAAAGTTCGCTCCGTAAAGAATAACGGAAAGAAAAATGTGGTAATCTACGGCGGAGCATTATTCAGTAACGGTATTTCCACATCCTTATATAACATGCTTTCCCAGATTGATAAGGAAAAGTACAATTATACGGTGATTTATAAGACAGAGGATGTAAAGAGTCATCCGCAGGCCCTTAATCAGATTCCGGAGGGGGTGGGGACCTTAGGATTTTCCAACGGTTTGACCCTGGGCGTGATTGACTTCCTTCTGTTCAAGATTTGGTCGAAAAAAGGATATGTTCCGTATCGTGTAATTGAACCGATTACGGATAAGATTGCCAAATGGGACTACCGTCGCTTATTTGCGGGCTGTAAGGTGGATAAACTGATTCAGTTCAGCGGTTATTCCAATGAGATTATTACCATGTTCCGCGGGGCACCTTGCAGTAAAACCATTTATGCCCATAGTGATATGGAGCGTGAAATAAAAGAACGTCATCTGGTTCGGCGGGAAATTTTAGCAAGGGCTTATCAGGAATATGACAGTGTGGCGGTGGTGACAGAGAGCATCCGTCCTTCCGCGGAGCGACTTGCCAAAGCTCTTCCGGCAAGAGTCGGGGAGACAGCAAAGATTGTAGAGGCAAAGAACATTATCAATTATCAGCGTATCCTTGAGATGGCAGAACAGGAATTTTCCATGGATATCCGGACGAAGATGAATGTGTCGGAGGAAAAACTGAAAGAGATTTTGGCAAGTGATGCTACGAAGTTTATCAATGTGGGCAGATTTTCACCGGAAAAAGGACATGAACGTCTGTTAAATGCTTTTGATAAGATTTATGCGGAACATCCGGACAGTTATTTGTTTATTGTGGGAAGCAGAGGACCGCTGTATGATGCTACCATGGAAAAAGCCCGTAGTCTGGCTTGTTATGACCATGTTGTGATTATTTTCTACCTGCCGAATCCGTTTGCATTATTAAAGCAGTGTGATTATTTTATATTCTCCTCGTTATACGAAGGGTTTGGCTTGGTTTTGGCAGAGGCGGATATTTTGGGAGTGCGTTGTGTTTCCACGGATATTGCAGGACCGCGTTTGTTTATGCAAAAGTATGGCGGTACGTTGGTGGCGGACAGCGAACAAGGTGTCTATGACGGAATGAAGATGTGTCTGGAAGGCAAGATTACCGAAACGCTTTCCGTGGATTATGCGGAATATAACAAGGAAGCCATTGCACAGTTTGAAGCTTTAATAGGATAAGAAACGGAGGAAGAAAAATGAAAAAAGTAATTACCTACGGTACCTATGATTTGCTCCATGTGGGGCACATTAATCTGTTACGTCGTGCAAAAGAACTGGGAGATTATCTGATTGTAGTGCTGTCCAGCGACGAGTTCAATGCCATCAAGCATAAGACGGCGTATCACCCGTACGAAGCCAGAAAAACCATTTTAGAAGCCATTCGTTATGTGGATGAAGTAATTCCTGAATATACCTGGGAACAGAAGATAAAGGATGTGGTGGATAATCAGGTGGATGTGTTTGTAATGGGCGATGACTGGAAGGGACAGTTTGATTTCCTGAAAGACTATTGTGAAGTGGTATATCTTCCGCGTACGGAAGGCATTTCCACAACGAAAATTAAGAGCGATTTAAACGCTAAGAAGTAAGAAAATAATGAAAAGCCGGAGTATGATGCTCCGGCTTTTTATTACGTTATAAGAAATCGCGACAGTTTGAATCTGCAGGAGTTTATCTTTTAAAAAAACTTTTGACAGCCCCCTTAAGATTTTATCGGGAGGTGCCGATATAGTTTACAGAACCAATAAAATCAGCAAAGACAGGTGATGTTAATATGCGTATTGATGCAATCAACAGAGTAAGCCAGTTATATCAGGCAAACAGTACAAAGAAAGTTGCAAAGACAAACAATACCGAGAAGTTTGACAGCGTACAGATTTCCCAGATGGGAAAGGATTATCAGGTAGCAAAGGCTGCAGTGGCAGCAACTCCTGACGTGAGAACCGACTTGGTGGCAGACATCAAGACCAGAATGCAGAACGGTACTTATGATGTTTCCATGGAGATGCTTGCGGATAAGCTGTTGGCAAAAGAGATTTAAGAGAGAGAGGGATACCTTTGGCGAGCCTGATGGAAGAATTGATTTCCACACTTTCGCAGGAGAAGGACATCTATCTCACTCTCCTGCCGATAGCAGAGGAAAAAACAAAGGCAATTGTGAAAAATGATTTGGAAAAGCTTCAGGAAATTACGGAACGGGAACAGGAAACGGTGAACCGTATCAATGTTTTGGAACGGAAAAGAGATGAAGTGATTACCAATATGGGAATTGTACTGAACAGAAAACCGCAGGAACTTACCCTGACGGAGTTGATTCGTATCGCAGAAAAGCAACCGAAGGATCGGGATGCACTTTCTGAGTTAAAAGAGGCATTGGGAACCACAGTAAAAAAGCTGTCGGATTTGAATGAACGAAATAATGTATTGATCAAGCAGTCGCTTGATATGATTCAATTTAATATGAATTTAATTCAGAGTACAAGGATGGTACAAGGAAATAATTATACGAAGAGCGCCGGCGAATCGGAACTGGGCGCTTCGCAGACAGGGATGTTTGATGCGAAACAGTAGTAGTACGCAGAGAACATATGCCCTGTCTTTCTTTTTCCGAGTTAGCAAAGTGAGCATGCGAGCATACTGCGGGAACTATCTGAGTGAAAGGAGGTCTTCATTATGAGTTTGATGAGTGCATTATATATCGGTGTTTCCGGACTTAGAACAAGTCAGAATGCGTTAAATACAACGTCACATAATATTACCAATGCGGAAACTCCGGGGTTTGTCAGACAGCAGACATTGATGACCGACTTCGGATATAATAATATCGGCGGAAATAAAATTTCTACCTGGCAGCTTGGTATGGGTGTAGATACCCAGGCAGTGCGCCAGGTGAGAGATCAGTTTTTGGATCAGGCCTATCGCAGAGAAAGCGGAAGACAGCAGTTCTACGAGGTACAGTTTGAGGCAGCGTTTGAGATGCAGGAAGTGATGGGTGAACTGGAAGGGGTACAGTTCCAAAATTCCATTGAAGATTTCTGGGTGGCATTACAGGAGCTTGCAAAAGAACCGGACAGTATCGTAACCCGTGCGACATTGATTCAGAACGGTGTTAACTTTATTGAACACGCGGAAAATATTTTCGAACAGATACAGACGTATCAGATTGATTTAAATACACAGATTCAGACCAAGGTGGACCGGATTAACGAAATCGGTGATTTGGTCAGAGAATTAAACAATAAGATTTCTTTCCATGAGTGTACCGGCAGAGAGCACGCCAATGACCTCCGGGATGAAAGAAATATGTTATTGGATGAGTTGGGCGAACTCATTGACATTACTTACACAGAAGAATCCGACGGCAGAGTGTCCATCCGGGCGGAGGAGGTTCCGTTCCTTTTGGAAGACCATGTGTTTTACATGTCCACAAAACCGATTTCCGAAGATTCCGAAATGTTAGTGCCTTATTGGCCGGCCTTTGGAGATGCGGAAGTGTTCAGTTTCGATCGTTCCCCGAATGCGGTGGATGATACAGACATCGGGTCTTTAAAGGGTATTATTCTGGCAAGAGGCCGGAAAGTCGGAAAGTTCACAGATGTTCCGATGCGACCGATTCGTGAGGATTATGAAGACGACCTTACTTACGAAGAGGCTATGAAGAAGTTTGAAATCGATGCAAAGCAGTATAACAAAGAAATTAACGATTCTGTTATTATGGCAACCCAGTCTCAGTTTGATCAGTTGATTCACGGAATCGTAACCACCATAAATGACATCCTTTGTCCGAATAAGGAGATTATGCTGGAAAACGGAGAAGTCATTAAGGTATTGGATACGGATAAGGCTTCCATCGGTATGGATAAAGATAAGACCATGGGCGCGGAGTTCTTCTCCAGAAAATCTATGGACCGTTATCAGGAATTACAGGAAGTGACGTTGGCGGATGGGACGAAAGACTGGGTTTATATTTATAACGAAGAGGACCCGACCAATAACTACTCCTTATATACATTGGGAGAAATTGAAATCAATCCGGAGATTTTAAAGGATCGTTCCAAACTTCCTCTTTCCAAAAATACAAACACCGGTGATTTTGACATCGATGTGGCGGAACAGTTATTGACGGCATGGCAGGAGGATTTCGCAACGCTGAATCCGAATGAATTAAGCTACAATAATTTTAATAATTACTATACGGCATTGATTGGTGAACTGGGTACCAGAGGCGAGAAGTATCAGACGTTGTCGGAGACCCAGGAAGCCATGGTGGCAAGTATTGATAACGAACGTCAGGAAGTTATGGCGGTATCGACGGATGAAGAATTAACCCATTTGATTAAATATCAGCATGCATACAATGCTGCAGCAAGATATGTAAACGTGGTCAGCGAGATGTTAGACCACATTCTCAGTACGCTGGGCGTATAAGAGAAAGATTAAAGTGCAGATAACAGAAGGGATGTGAATGGTATGCCGAATACATTTTTTGGACTGGATATCGGAAAATCAGGACTTTATACGGCGCAGGGCGGTTTGAATACCACTGCACATAATATTGCAAATGTAGAAACGGAAGGCTATACCAGACAACAATTGGAATTAAAGGCCGGTAATGCGTTGCGTGCAAACGGAAGACACGGTATGATCGGTACCGGTGTAGATGTGGTGGCGTTGACCCAGACCAGAAGCGAATACTATGATGAAAAGTATCGGAACAACAATTCCATCTACGGCGGATATTCCACCAAGGCAAACTATATGTCTCAGATACAGTCTTACTTAAATGAGATTGAATTAGAAGGCTTTACCACCACCTTTGACCGGATGTATGATACCATTCAGGAATTGGAAAAAGACCCGGCAAATCTTACGGTAAGAACCCAGGTGTCCAATGTGGTACAGAGCTTTTGCGAGTATTTTAACTCTTTGTTTACCAATCTGCAGGCGGTGCAGGAGGATTGCAATTTTGAAATTAAAAACCAGGTAAATCGTGTGAATGCTATGGCTGAGGAGATTGCTTCTTTGACCAAGCAGATTAACACTGTGGAAATCGGCGGCAGCAATGCTAATGACCTGCGTGACCAGAGAAATCTTTTAATCGACAAGCTTTCGGAAATAATCAATGTATCCGTAGAAGAGGCACCGGACGGACCGGTGGGATTAAAAAGCTATGTGGTAAAGGTAGACGGACAGACGTTGGTGGATACCTATGAAGTTCATTCTCTTGGGGTAAAACCGAGAGAGAATAAGTTAAATCAGACGGATGCGGACGGTCTTTATGATGTGATTTGGGATAACGGACAGCAGTTTAATCCTTATGCGTTTACCCAGAGCGGAAGCATCAAGGCACTGTTTGAAGTCAGAGACGGTAATAATGCGGACAACTTAAAAGGAACGGTAACGGCTTATGTGGGGATGCATTCTCTTGTGTTGACAAAAGCAACCGTAAATGACGAAGCAAAGCTTAACATTCCGGAAAGCGGCGAGATTACGGTCGGTACCGTAAAATATCAGTATAATTCCTTTGAGGTTTCCATCGATGAAACCACAGGGGAGTATAGTTATGAGTTTTTCCTGGACGAGCCGGTAAGAACCTATGCGGAGGATGAAATTTCCAGCGTGGGAATTACGGTGGATTATAAGGGTGTGCCGTACTACATGGCACAGATGAATGAGTTTTTGCGTACCTATGCAAAGAAGTTCAATGAGATTCACAAATCCGGTGTGGATTTAAACGGAGAGCAGGGACAAGACTTTTTCGTAGGCACCAATAAAGTGACAGGGCAGGAATATCGGTTTGGCGTATACGGAAAGGACGGAGGTACAGGGTATGATCCCTATTCCTTTAACTCTCAGACCGGACAGTTTTTTCAGGAGGATATGAAGGGAGTATACAGCTCCTATTACCATATTACGGCAGAAAATATCTGTATCAACAAGGAAATTCAGCATGATGCCAGCAAGTTTGCAGCGGCGTCGGAGATTGTAAACGGTGTAGGCAAGTATGACAAAGCTCTGGAACTTTTGGAGTTAAAGAAAGATACTACCATGTTCCGTCAGGGTAAGCCGGCGGCGTTTTTGCAGACATTGGTGGCTGAAGTGGGCATCGATACCAAGGCTGCACTTAATTTTGAAAAGAGCCAGAATAATCTGGTCAGTGCCATCGATAATCAGCGTTTATCCATCGGTGGTGTGGATACGGAAGAAGAAGCCATGAACCTGATGCGGTTCCAACAGGCCTATAAGTTGTCTGCCCAGGTTATTTCGGTGATGAATGAAATTTATGACAAATTAATTAATTATATGGGTGTATAAAAGACGAAAAAAAGCCGATACAAACAGTAAGGCAGAAAAGTCCGGAAGGGTAAGTCCGGATATGGGAAAAGGAGGCAGATGCGATGCGAATTACCAATAAAATGATGACAAACAATGTGTTACATAACATCAATAATAACAAAAACCTGCTTTCTACCTTGGAAAATCAATATTCTACCGGAAAGAAAATACAAAAACCGTCGGATGATCCGATTGTTGCGGTGCGTGCATTAAAACTTCGTACCAATCTTTCCGAACTGAACCAGTATGTGGATAAAAATATTCCGGATGCCCTTTCCTGGATGGATACAACAGAAAGTTCCCTAAGTGTAATCAATCAGGTATTACGGCAGATGAACACCTATTGTAACCAGGGTGCTAACGATACGTTGACGGCGGAGGACCGTAACAGTATTGTGGAAAATCTGGAAGAGTTAAAGCAGCATATTTATCAGGAAGGTAACAGTAACTATGCCGGCCGCTATGTATTTTCCGGATATAAGACCGATACGCCGTTGGTGTTTAACGAGGCGACGACGGAATATACGTACAAAATGACGGAACCGCTTACCGGAGAGGATATCAGTGCAGAGTTTAAGACCGTAAACAATGTAGACATCAATGCGTTTGATAAAAATGATCCGGGAGCCTTTGATACGACGATGCCGAATCAGATTCAGGTGTATCGCATGCGTTTGGGATACGGAAATTTGGTGAAGGGTACGGAAGAAAACGGTGTGGTGACACCGAATGTGTCCATTCAGTACACTGACGGAAGTACGGATGCGGAAGGATATTTGATTAAGCAGGATTTGCCGGTTACGGCAGAAAAGAAGTTAACCGATCCGGATGTGTATCAGCCGGGAGATGACGAAGTTCATTTTGTTCCGGAAACCGGAGAATTGATTTTCGGTAAAAATGTATATGAAAAGATACGGAAGTCCGAGCATGTGGATGTGACCTATTCCAAAGATGAATTCAAAACCAATGAATTGCGTCCGGAACACTATTTTAACTGCACCAGAACGGCAGATGACGGTACGCAGGTAGAGTTCGAAAAGATGGATTTGAATTATAATATTGACCCGGAGATTACTGCCAAGAAGGGCCAGGAAATACAGTATGAGGTGAATTTTAATCAGAAACTTACCATCAACACCCAGGGGGACGAGGCATTCACTCATGACATCGGTCGGGCCATTGATGATATTATCAATGCGGTAAGTGACGTAAAGGAAACTGAGGAAAAGATGGCGGAAGTGGACAGAATGCTTGAAGATGCCAATCTGACACCGGAGCAGAGAAAGGCATTGGAGGGAATCAAAGAGCAGCTGACTTCCGAATTTACATTGCGTACGGACATTATGCAGGCAGCCTTTGCCGGAGGTTTGTCCGATACGGTTGATATGCAAGACAAAGTAAATGTTGCCATGTCCGATTTGGGAGGACGTTATAACCGGTTGCTTTTGACGGAGGATCGTTTAAGCGACCAGCAGGTGGATTTTGAAGACCTGTTGTCATCCAATGAAGATGTGGATTTGGTGGACACCATTATAAAATATACATCGGCAGAAACCATTTACAATTCGTCGCTGTCGGCAGCATCCAAATTGGTGCAGTCTTCTTTATTGGATTTCCTGTAAAGCGACGGGACGAAAAACGAAGTAGGAGAAACGAAAGGAGAATAGAAAATGTTAGTAAAAACAAGACATTTTGGGGAAGTGAATCTGGACGAAGAAAAGGTGCTTACCTTTGAGGACGGATTAATCGGATTTGAGGATTGCAAGCGTTATACGATTTTGTATAACAATGAAGAGGGCGGAAATAACACCATATCCTGGCTTCAGAGCCTGGATGAGCCGGAGCTGGCACTTCCGGTAATCAGCCCGTTGTCCGTTATGGCGGATTACAATCCGATTGTGGAAGATGAAGTATTGTTGCCGCTTGGGGAACTGACCGAAGAGAATATTATTATTCTTCTTACGCTGAGCGTGCCGTCGGATATTACAAAGATGACTGCGAATTTAAAGGCTCCGCTGATTATTAACGCGGATACAAAAAAAGGTTGTCAGATTATTGCAGAAAACCCGGACTATGTGATAAAATATAATATATACGAGCAGGCGAAAAAGTGCAAAGAGGCAAAGGGGGAATAGATATGCTGGCCCTGTCGAGAAAAATGAATGAGTCCATTATGATTGGACACGACATAGAGATAACAGTGCTTGAAATTAAAGGAGAACAGGTAAAACTCGGTATTAATGCGCCAAAGTCGGTGCCGTTATACCGCAAGGAGATTTATGTGCAAATTCAGGAGGCGAACAAGGAAGCGGTATCTGCCGGAGCTTCGCCGGATGTATTAAAGGATATGTTTTAAAAAGTAGTGAAACGGTGAAAAGTTTTCCCTTAAGGGGTTAATTTTTCACCGTTTTTGTCCGATATAACTTTCAAAGATAAGATTTTCTGTCAGAATGGAGTCGACAGGAGATTCGTGAAAAGAGAACATGGAGGTGTAAAAATGAAAATTGAAGCAGGAATGATGAATACGGCAGTGTATAATGAAACCGCAGTTTCCCGCCCGGAGGTAAAGCCGAAGGCGGAACCGCAACCGGTATTACCAAATGGAACGGTACAGTCGGTGCCGGTTACGTTAGGAAAGGGAACCGGAGCAGAAGGTCAGACTCAGGAACAGGCAGAGAATGAGGAGACCACATCCAGACGTATTAAAAATGCAGTTGATCATGCAAATAAGACCATGCGTCATGCAAAGACCAAGTGTGAGTTCTCTTACCATGAGGAGACAAAGAGAGTTTCCATTAAGGTGATTGATGAAGAGACAGAAGAAGTGATTCGTGAAATTCCGCCGGAAGAGACTTTGGAAATGCTTTCCAAGATGTGGGAGCTGGCAGGTCTTATGGTAGACGAAAAGAGATAACAGTCTACGGTTCATCTCGGAAGGAACCGGGAAACGGAGGTTAGTATGGGCATTGGATTATCGGGCATGGTATCCGGATTGGATACGGATACGCTCATTAAACAGCTCATGTCTGCGGAGCGGACAAGAGTAACAAAAGTAGAAAATAAAATTACAAAGAATGAATGGACATCGGAAAAGTGGAAAGATTTGAATACAAAGATTTATTCCTTGTATACAGGTTCTCTTTCTAAGATGAGAACCCAGGGTAATTACCTGACAAAGAAAACCACATCTTCCAATGAAAGTATTGTAAAGGCGACTGCAGGTGCATCGGCACCTATCGGTACCCACTATGTGACGGTAGAGTCCGTGGCAAGTGCCCAGTATGTAACCGGCGGCACGTTTGCATCCGACGAAAAGCTTACCAGCAAGTCAAAGCTTGCGGAGGCAGGCATAGCGGTGGGAACGAATATTTCCATTGCATGCGGAGATAAAACGGCGGAGCTTTTAGTGGACGAAAATACAACCTTCACGGATTTATCCGATGCCTGCAAATCCGCAGGGTTGAATATGAACTTTGACGAGACAAGACAGTGTTTGTATATCAGTTCCAGACAAAGCGGTATTGAAAATAAGTTTTCCATTACCACCAGCACGGAGAATGCCACCAGCGGAGCTGCAAGAAAGGGTATTTATGAGCTGGTAGGCTACAGCGCATTGTCCGCAAGTGATAAGACCGCTGTTGAGGATGCGATGGCGACGTTGGAGGCCAGTGATTCGACTGAAATCGCAGAGGTGCTCGCAAAGTCAGAAAGTGATTTAGAAGATGACGAGAAGAAAATAAAAGATGCATATCAGCTTTTGATGACAAAAGCGGAAGCACAAGCGAAAAAGAATGCGGATGCCGCTGCAGAAAAGAAAGCAAAAGAAGAAGTGAATGCGGATATTACGGCGCAGATTATGGCAGCAGTAGAAAGCGATACGGCCATTGATGATCTTTACGGAAAAGCATTTACTGCAGAGCAGATTACGGCATTAAAGGAAGCAGCAGAGAAGTCTGCAAAGGAAATGCATGAGACCGACACCTTTAAGGAAATCTACGAGGGTGTGGATGAATTAAAGGATGTGACGTATGCGGATGTGGTGAAGCTTCAGGAAAAGAAAGCAGCAGCGGAGGCTGATCCGAATGCGGAGCAGTTAACCGATGCGGAAACAGCTATTCTTACAGCCTATGAAGCGAAAGAGGCAGAATATCAGGCAGCATATGATGATGTTTATGCGGATGCGGTACAGGCTCATGCAGAAAAGGAAGCAGCCGGATACAACACAACAGATAAGGCAAAAGAAGTGATTGCGGAGAAGAAGGAAGCAGAACTTACAAGCCTTGGCGATACTCCGGTGCAGGATGCAACGAATGCATTGGAGGGACATATTACCAACTATGCAGATACAGAGCGTTTTGATGAAGGTACCGGTTCTCTGGAAGCCATCGGCCTCGGAAATATTGACGGTTCTACGGTAACCTCCGGTTCAGGAGCAGGCGGAATGACCGTGTTTGCGGCAACCGATGCAAAGGTTACGGTAAACGGTGCGGTGATTGAGTCTTCCACCAATACCATTTCGGTAAACGGTTTAAATTTGGATTTGGTTTCCGCAAAGCCGGGAGAAACGATTTCCATTGGTGTATCCCAGAATACGGATGAAGTGTATAACATGGTGAAGGACTTCGTGAAACAGTACAACGAAGTATTGGATGAGTTAAATAAAGCCTATTATGCAGAATCTGCAAGAGGCTATGAGCCGCTTACGGATGAGCAGAAGGATGCCATGAGTGAGACGGAAGTGGAGAAGTGGGAAACGAAGATTAAAGATTCCCTACTCCGCAGAGATAATACACTTGGTTCCTTGATTAACGCAATGCGCACTTCCCTGGACGGATGTGTGAATGTGGACGGAACGGATTACGCATTATCTTCCTTCGGTATTTGTACTACCAAGTACACGGAAAAGGGTAAGTTACATATTTACGGCGACCAGGATGATCCGGACGGAATGATGTATGAAGATAAGCTTCGTAAGGCAATCGAAGAAAATCCGGAAACCGTAATGGAAGTGTTACAGACGCTTTCCAAAAATTTATACGATACCATGTCGGATAAGATGAAGGCAACGGAGTTAAGCAGTGCCCTTACCTTCTACAACGATAAGCAGTTAACGAAAGAATTAACCAGCTATAAAGAGTCCTTAAGCAAAGAGGAGGACAGATTGGCAGATATCGAGGATCGTTACTATAAGCAGTTTGCTTCCATGGAAACGGCACTCAGTAAGTTAAGCAGCCAGTCCAGTTCCTTGGCTTCCATGCTTGGAATGGGACAGTACTAAAATAGGATAAAATAACGGGAAAGGAAGGTATTTGCTTATGCCACCTACAAATGCAGCAAGTTTATATCAGGGAACAAGAATTAACACGGCGTCGCCGGCGGAGTTGACTTTAATGCTTTATGACGGAGCAATTAAGTTCTGTAACATCGCTATGTTGGGTCTTGAAAAGAACGATTATGAGAAGGCCAGCACCTACATCATCAAGGTACAGAATATTATTACGGAATTCCGTTCCACCTTGGATTTCAAGTATCCGACTGCGAAAGACTTTGATACGATCTATGAGTACATTATGGGCCTTTTGGTACAGTCCAACATTAAGAAGGATATGACGTTGTTGGAGGAAGCTCTGGGACAGATTCGTGCCATGCGTGACGTATGGAAAGAAATTATGCGCAAGAACAACATGTATGTAAAATAAGAAACATGATTACAAGAGCAGCTGTGCGATTAGGCCCGGCTGTTCTTGTGCACTGGGAACGGAACTGTTTTCGGGAGCACAAATGCGCTATGTGAGGATGTGCGGAGGTATTATATTGGACAAGACAGAGTTTTCAACATGCTTTAAAGTATTGGAAGATACCATACAAAGGAAAGAGCAGTATTTGGATGAATTGCTTGCTCTTACCAAGGGGCAGGAAAGAGTCCTTCTTATGGAAAAGTTTTCCATGGATGAGTTTTCGGAGTATATGGATAAAAAAGAACCGTATATTCAAAAAATTTCGGAGTTTGATGCCGGATTTGAGGCTGTATATGCAAAGGTAAAGCCGGTGATCGAAGAGTATAAAAAAGAATATGAGCCGCGGATTCGTAAGATGCAGCAGACTATAAAAACGGTACTGGAAAAAGGTGCCGCTCTTTGCACGTTAGAAGAACAAAACAAAGCTCGTTTGGAGTTTTGTTTAAAGGATAAAAAGCAGGAGATTAAGAATTTCAAGCGGAGTAACCGCACGGTAAGCAATTATTACAAAAATATGGCCGGCGCGGTTTCGGATCAGTCGTTTTTTATGGACAAGAAAAAGTAAAGGAGGAGTGAGATTATGAGGAAATTATGGAAAGGAGCAGTGTTGCTGGCAGGTGCGGTAGCGTTGTGTTTATTCGGAAACGAACAACAGGCGTATGCAGCCGGAAATTCTACCATGCTTCCGGATACCTCGATTTTGGTGGACTACGAGTATGAAGAAATTGAAGTGGATGCGGGCAACAATACGGTGATTTATTATTCGGATAATCCGAATGCCTTGACTTGGGAAGAGGCAGAGGTGGATGCAAACGGAAAGGCAGTTTTTGATATCTCCTGGGTAAAACCGAAGTTAACTACCCGTGTGTATGTTAAGGGCGATAAGGATTCTATTGTGACGGCTCGTTATATTGAGGCGCAGGAAAAGCTCACTGCGGAGTTTGTAGGCGATATTTCCGCTGCAGATGTGGTGGATATTGATTTGTGGAAGGATGTTTATAAAAACTACAAGGCCTTCAACAGTGAAACCGGATATATTCTGTTCTTCTTAAGAAACGGTGGTACGGAAACCGCATATTTTGATGTGGATACCATCGAGTGGAGAAAGGGTGAAACCGGAAACTGGCAGTCCTTTGACAAGTTGAATCTGGCCCAGATGAATGCCAAGGGTGCCCCATTACATTTCAGAGTGAAGGCACAGAATGATAAGGTGAGCGGAAATGCAGTAACGTTCGGTAAACGTTACAGTTCCGAGGCTAAGGTGTATTTGCAGAAGGTTGCCATGGCACCGACGGTCACAGTAAACAATGCCACTATGTCGGTTTCCATCCGAAACGGAATGGAGTTTTCCTTAAATGATAAGGATTGGAACCTTGTACCGACCTACGCCAAGAGTGCCACAGGAAGTGATATGGTAGTGCCGGTGGTGGATTATGATATTTTACCGACCACGAACCGCAGAGTGACCACCTTGGCAATACCGCTTGTGTTGGAGACGGATGCCAATAAAAAGGTAGATAAGGCGTTGGTAGATGCCAATCCGGGCAAGTACCACGTGGAAAAAGACGAAGGCGGAGAAGTAACGGGAATTTATGTATATGTCCGTACGGCGGCAGCAGAGAGAAAGTCGGCTTCCAAGACGGAGAAAATCCTGATTCCGTTTACAAAATCCGATCCGGATATTACGGACCATGTACAGATTACCTATCAGAATACAAAGAGTGGTACCAGCGGTGTGATTCTGACCAATAAGACATCTACCTTAGACGGTATAAATTATCAGTATGCCATTGTAGATGATCCGGATAATTTAACCGGTGAAGAGCTCAGTGAAGTAAAATGGAGTACCTTAAAGGCCGGAAAGACCTTAAAGGTAAGCAGCAGTAAGGCATTAACCGGAAAGTACTTCATTTTCCGTGTGGCAGCGGAAAGCAAGGAAGAGCTTCCGTCTGTATATCAGAAGTATCCGTATCAGATTTTGTATGATAAGGTTGCTTATGCAGCGATTTCCAATACCTCCCTGTATCCGGGCGGTGTGATTACGGCAGTCACCAGTAACAATGCGATTTCCGGACCGATCACCTATACTTGGGAACGCAGTGACAAAGCAAACGGTACTTATACGGAAATTACCTCCGGTACCGGATATGCAAACAGTAAATACACCATTAAAGAAAGTGATATCGGATATTACATCCGTGTCAGAATCTCCAATACGTCTTCCGTTACCGGTGAGACGGCAAGCGTAACCAGTAAAAACAGCGGTAAGATTGTAAAGGACCCGACAAAGCCGACGCCGACACCAACACCGAGCCCGACCCCGAGTCCAAGTCCGACGCCGTAAAGGAAAAGAAATAGAAAATGATATAGAAAAAGCTGTCGTGCAAAATGCGCGGCAGCTTTTTATACTGTTTGTGTAAGGTATGAAAGTCTCGATTAAATGTATTATGTATTGCGTTTCGACATCATAGTTATTTGTTGACTTAGAAGGTGTGGGTACAGTAAAATAAAGAAGAATCGGTGATTATGCTAAATCATACATATATTCCGCGTGGAAAGGTTGAACTATGGCAAAGATAAGTAACTATTATTTTGATTTATTGAATAAAGAACAACAGCGGGCGTACTATGCCATGAAGGAAGGCTTGTTAAATCTCCGGGACTCCTTCGCGGTACCCATGCTTTCGCAGAAAGAATTGTCGGATATTTATTTTCTGATTCGCATGGATTGTCCGGAACTCTTTTATTCCGTGACATTTACCTATAAGTATTATCCGGATTCCTCGGCGGTGGAGATGGTGCCACAGTATCTTTTTCCAAAGAATAAAATCAAGGAACATCGTCAGGCCATGGAGGCAAGAGTAAAGAAGCTTTCCCGCCAGGCGGCAGAGTTGGACGAGAAGGGAAAAGAGCTGTTTATCCATGATTTCATTGTGAAAAATGTGAAGTACGATAAGTTGAAAAAGGAGTATTCCCATGAAATTATCGGAGCGCTGGGAAACGGAGTGGCAGTTTGCGAGGGAATAGCAAAGGCTGTGAAAATTCTGTGCGATGAGCTGAATATATGGTGTATTATTGCCTTGTCCGAAGCAAATCCGGAGAAAGGGATTAAATATCGGCATGCATGGAACGTGATTCGAATCGGCGGACAGTATTACCATTTGGATGCAACCTTTGATAATACGCTTTCCAAGGACGAAACGGTAAGATATGATTATGTGAATTTGTCGGACAAGCAGATTTTCTGAGACCACGAGCCGGTCATTTGGAAGGTGCCGGTTTGTAGTGACGCCGATCATTTTTATTATAAAGAAAAGAAGTTTTCCTGGACCACCACGGAGGAGGTACAGAATCGGACAAAACAGGCGGTAAAGAAAGGAAAAGACCTTTTGTTCCATTGGCGGGGCGGGTACCTGACGAAAGATATCCTGAAGGAACTTTTGGAAGTGTTTGATAAAGAAGCCCGTGCAAAGGGAAAGCGCGCCCTTGTTTCCGTCAATTGGCCTCAGGCTGTGCTCCGGGTGCGGTTTGAGGAAGGTGTGGGAGAAGAGATGTTTGAGATGGAAGAGGCCAATGAAGGGGAGAAAGAGTAGCTACTGATGTCAAAATAAGAAAGCGGGTTACGGTATATGATGAATCGTTCAAAAAAACATCCGGGAAAAGGGGTTCTGCCAACCGTGTTACATAATATTACAGATCCCGGGAATCGAATCCTTTTATTGTTTACGTTAGACGGAATGTTAATTACGTTGGTGAACAATCTTGTGGGAAGTAACAATAATTTATTTGCCACAAGATTAGGAGCAAGTGAGTTTCAATTAAGTTTGATGACTACCATTCCTCAACTGGTTGGTCTGATGGTACTTATTCCGGGAGGCATTCTGACGGATAGAATGAAAAATAAGCGGAACATGGTAATGGTTTCCTTATTGTTTCTTACAATTTTTTATGCGCTTATCGGCTGTGTACCAATGCTTTCTACAAACCGGTTTACAGCCTTCCTGATTTTAGTTGCGGCTTCTGTCGGGCCTATGACAATCTATAACGTGTCCTGGCAGTCGTATTTTTCGGATTTGGTGAATGCAAAGGAACAAAACCATATTATCACGTGTCGTACTGCTCTGACTTTTGTAATCGGTATTATAATCCCTCTTGTCAGCGGGTCGCTACTTGCATCCGCGAATACCAACGGCGGTAAAATACGTTTGCATCAGACGTATGTCTGGATCGGTGCTGTGTTACTTTTGATTCAAATGATTGTGATGAGCCAAATAAAAGGTGGTTTCGATACAGCCTCTGTCAGTCATCGGACCGACCGGTTAAAAGGTGTGTTCTCCGAGCTGTTACATAACAAAAAATTTCTGAGCTATGTTAGTGTGGCGATTTTTTTCTATGTCACCTGGCATGTGGATTGGACCTTGTATTTTATAGGCCAGGTGAATTACCTTAAGTTAAACGAGGCGTGGCTTAGTTATGTTAATATCGGTAATGCGGTTGTCCAATTTGTTACCATAGGTTTTTGGAGCCGGCTGAATAATAAGTACGGTGTCAGATTTGGAATTATCTTCGGTAATTTAGGGCTTGCGTTTTGTCCGATTTGTATGATTGTGGCCACCAGTCTTCCGTTGCCGCAGGGGCAAATCGTATTTGTACTTATGAATACTTTGGCTAATATAACCCTTGCAGCGGTAAATCTTAACATTATGCAATGCCTTTTACAAGTAGTTCCTGAAAAAAATAAAACCTTATATATATCGATTTATACGGTGTTGGTGACGTTATCCAATGCGTTTATGCCGATGCTGGGTGTTATTCTGTATACAAAATTGGGAGCGGATCTGAGAGGGTTACAGATTACGTTCTGGATTATATTTGTGGCTCGAATTATTTCAACCGGCCGTTGGTTTGTTAGATGGAAGAGACTTAGGGGGCGGGAATAGGAATGAAGTTTAATTCTCTTTTAACCTTTTTCTAATCTTCTTTTTCTTGAAATGTACAATGCGATTATGATAAGATTCTAATCAAACGAGCAGAAAGAGGAGAAAAGAGTATGAGTGTGCTTGTGTTAAATACATTATCCGAGTATAACGACGAAGTTTTGGAATTGCAAAATCAGATATGTGCGAGAGTTTCCGGCAGTGAGGTGGTTTATACAAAGGATATGAAAATATCCCATTGTATCGGTTGCAATTACTGTTGGCTGAAGACACCGGGAATCTGTACCATTAAAGATGACTATGAGATTATTTTGAAAAAGATTTTGCTACATGAGAAGATTGTTTTCATTACAGACACAAAATTCGGATTTGTATCGTATCAGACGAAAAATCTATTGGATCGGATTTTGCCGATTGCAACCATGTATTTGCAGTTTGTAGATGGTCAGATGCGACATGTACCGCGCTATGATATTCGTCCACAAATGGGAATTATTTATACGGGGAATGCAGAACATGCTTATCTTGAAAAATGGATGGAGAGAACGACACTTAATTTTGAAAGTACCTCTCTTGGTGTATTCTCATTAGAAGAAGGAAGGGGGATTCTTTCATGCATTTAGTAATCATTAACGCAAGCCCTCGTGTGGAGACGAAGAGTAATACAGCACGGATTATTCGGACCTTTATCCGTGGATTTGAGGAAGGTGGAAACACTACGGAAGTGTGGCATCTATCGGATAAAAAGCAATGGACAGGTGCGAAAGAAGCATATGAGAGGAATAAAGATATTTTATTTGCCATTCCTTTGTATGTAGAGAATGTGCCGGGAATTATGTTGGAGTTTTTAGAAACCTTGCAGCCGAAAAAAGAGTCCGGCACAAAACTGTCCTTTATCTTGCAAGGAGGATTTGCCGAAGCTAGTCAGCTTCGGTGCGGAGAAGCATATTTAGAACTGTTACCGTCCTATTTCAACTGTGAATATGATGGAACGCTGATAAAAGGGGATAATTTTGCTCCTTCCTGGATGCCGGAAGACATGGCAGAGAAGATGGTGGCCCATTATGAAAAGATGGGCAGGTCATTTGCGGAGAAACAAACCTTTGACAAAGAAGAAGTAAATGAATTTGCCGGTCCGGAGTACCTTCCGGAAAAAGAAATCCGGAAATATAATCGAATCGGAAAGAGGATACAGAAAGTAGTATTTCGCTATATGGCGAAGAAGAACGGTTGTAAGAAGCCGCTGGACGATAAGCCGTATCAAGTAGAAATGAATTGATAAGAAAGAGGCTCTGATTGCAAGGGATTGCAGTCGGAGCTGTTTCTTTGTTATAATAGAAAAAGAACAGAGCATAAGGAGAACCAACCATGAAAATAGACCGCCTAATCGGAATAATTACAACTCTCCAACAGAAAGGGAAGGTGACTGCGCCGTATCTTGCGGAAAAGTTTGAGGTGTCGAGACGTACAATTAACCGTGACATTGAGGATATCTGTCGCGCGGGAATTCCGATTGTGACGACACAGGGAGCAGACGGCGGCATTCAAATCATGGAGGGTTTTCAACTGGATACGACGGTATTTACCGAGGAAGAGTTGGAAGCAATTCTGATCGGTGTAAAGTCGGTGGACAGTGTGTCTCGCGCACCGAAGCACGCAGGAGTCAGCGGGAAAATCGGTGGTATGCTTCCGATTGCGGAGCATATCGTGATTGATTTGGCTTCCTTTTATCACGGGAGTTTGTCGGAGAAAATTGATTTGTTAAAACAGGCAATAAAAGAGAATCGACGGGTAAAGTTCCACTATTATTACAACCGGGGAGAGGGCGACAAGGTAATCGAACCGGCATTAATTGTATTTCAGTGGTCTAACTGGTATGTGTTCGGGTTTTGTCCGGAGCGGAATGATTTCCGGATGTACAAGCTACATCGGTTGTGGGAGTTGGAGCTTTTGGAGGAGACCTTTGAACCGAAAGAGATTCCGGAGGAGAAGAAGCAGTTCGGACAGAATATGACGGATGACATCATTATTCCGGCAATCTATGAGGCAAGTGAGACCTATCGTTTGGTAGAGGAATACGGACCGGGATGTTATAGAGTACAGGAAGATGGACGACTTTATACAGAATGGGGATTTTCTTCTTATGAGAGAGCATTGGATTGGTTCCTTGGGTTCGGAAGCAGAGTGCAGGTGCTGGGATCGGAGGATTTTAAGGCGTTGTATGTAAATGAATTGGAAAAGATGCTCGGTATGTACAGAGGATAACGTGTGAAATATCGGGAAATTGATTTTTAGAATGAAACATGACATACAGGTGTCATGTTTGGAGCGGTAGGATAGATACAAAAGTACAGGAAAAGGAGAAAACGATGGTAGAGTCAATGTGCGGTTGTATCTGTTCTACTTGCGAGTTTGTAGAAAAATGTGGGTGTAAGGGCTGTTTTTCGTCGAAGGGGTATCCGTTTCACGGAGAGTGTAAGATTGCGTTATGTTGTATGGAACATGGATATACCCATTGCGGAGAGTGTGAAGAGTTTCCATGTCAGAAGCTGACGGACTATGCTTATGACCCGGAATATGGAGATGAGAACGGTTCCAGGCTTGAGGTTCTAAAGCGGTGGGAAAAGGGTGAAGTGTGAGGTGAGTGCAGGATGGATATGAAAAAAGTAATTTCCCTTCGTATGGAACGGCAGTTTTTAGCGAAAGGGGCAAAGGAAGAAGAATACATAGAGCTTTATCGGGATATGCAACCGGGGTTAAATGTGTACTGGAACGGGTTTGGACAACCGCCGGTATTAAGCTTTCGTGCGGCGTTTGATGATATCGAGTTTAACAGAGAACGGCAGATGAAGAGGGAACTGATAAAAGGGCGTTTTACCGGAGGAAATCTGGGTTGGATTATGCCGGTCGAGATGGAGTTGTTTGCGGGACTGTATCGGAAGCCGCTGACAAAGCCGACGTTGATACAAGAAGAGATTTTGCATCTGATTGAGCATACCGGACCGTTCACCATTCAGCAGAGTAAGGAAGAAACCGGGTATTTGGTAAAGGAAATCACGCCGGTACTGCATCGTTTGCAGGAAGCGTTTTTGATCTACGAGGACCAGTACGACGGCGAGTGGGATAGAGGCTGGTATACTTTCACGGAAATGTTCCCGGATTGTGATTTGGAACGGTACAGCAGAAAGGATGCCTTAAAAGTGGTGCTTCGCCGGTTTGCATATCGTCATGTGGTGTTTGGCACCGCTATGGCAAAGAGCTATTATAAATTGCCGGAAAAGGAAATCAAGCTTGCGGTTGCGGAGCTTGTGGCAGAGGGTGAGCTGCTAGAATACGAGGGAGCGTATTTGTTAAAAGAGGATGCAGAGCTTCTTGTGAATTATGAACCGATACCGTTGCACTTTGTCTATGCGGTGCATCGTAATGATTTCTTATATAAATCAAACGAGCATGTGTTAAGGGAACAGTTCAAGTCGTTGTATGAGCATCTGGAATACGACCACGAACCGCTGCAGTATCTTTTGATTGATGGAGAGTTCCGCGGTGCGGTGGTAGGTCATTTCAGAAACGGCCCGTATGATTTGAATGATGTGGTGTGCAAGTTACCGGACGCGGAAGCGAGAAAGGAAGAAATTCTGGAAGCAATCCGGGAGGTGAACTTCGGAAAAGGTCCGGAGCGGTTTATGGGGAAAAGGGTTTGATTTTACCGTTAAAACCGAATCCGGAGAAATAATAAAATGATGATTGTAGTAGCCTATTGCCATGAGTGGTGATGGGCTACTTTTTTGACCATAATTCAATCGTTTTCAACAGTTTTTCTTTTGTTTCGGTATCCAGTTTCAGAATGGCCTGATACAGTTCTCTGTCCAGTGCGGTTTCTGCATATTCCGGTTCTAAGTCACCTACAAGTGAATCCAAGGAACATCCTACCAGACGAGCGTAATAAGTAAGAATACGCAAAGACATAGCGGTGCGGTTGTTTTCTACATTGCTGATATAGCCAGGTGTAACGCCGAGAGATTCTGTCGGTGAAAACTGGTAGTGATTCCACAAGTGGTGTTTAAAGGTAAGAGAAGTATTTCGTGGAAAGAAGTTGAACAATATTTGTTGCGTTATGTTGGAAAAATAGTGGAAGTGTCTAAGACAAAAGATTTTATCTACATTGACAAAATGTTTGTAGACGAATATACGGGTTCGGAGTATACCAATAAACTTGTTGGAGCCCTTCCTAAGGTGAAAGCAAACATGTCTCAAGGCATTCCGCAGATGATTGAGATTGCGACAGGAAAGAGATGGAAAGAAGATTTTGGAAAAAAGCATAAGAAAAAGGCTGGGAAAGGATGGTTCCGTTATAATACTCGTTTTGCAATGCCTGTGACAAATGATAACGGGGAGATTATAGAATACAAGGTATATCAAGCGGTTTTAATTGTGCGATATTATGCAGATGAAAAATTATATTTGTACGATATTCAAAATATAAAAAAAGAAACGAGATACCCATCATGGACGGAAGCGTCAGATGGTCAGAAACCCGTTTCTTATGAGTAGATTATAATGCATAAATGAGGAAAAAGCAAGATGTAATTTGGTGAATGGTAGAGAATATGCTATACTTATAGGAACTCAAATTCTGATGATGAATTTGAGTTCCTGTTTTAGTTTTGTGTAGAAAGTGAAGGCATTTTTGATAAAATTTAAGTTTTTGAAGTGAAAAATAAGTTGTATGATTTTGGTTTATTGGCGTGTTGTGGAAACTTGTTTTTCCAAAGTTCCTTTCCAAGCGTCAAGGTCTTTATCCTGTGTTAATATAAATGTTGCCGGAATAGAGACGTGATTCTTTTTAAGAATGTTCTCAAAGCCTACATTTTTTAGTATTCCAGATTTTGTAAAGCATAGTAAAGAGTCTTCGTTAGGAATAAGGAGTATTGACTTATTTGCAGGATCAAAAAGAATATCAAATTTTTTTAGGGATTCACACTTTAAAAAGGTTGAGTTCAATCGTACTACTCCGTTTCGATTGACAACCAACTTTTTGGGATATTGTTTCTGGTCTGGTGTTATTGTAATGTATTTGTTATAGTCTATTCTATTAGTGCTTGTTTTTGGAATGTTGATTGCAAGTTGATAAATGCCAATTCCATTACATTTTTTCAGGTAACCTTCTTTTTTTAAAAGAAATATAATATTATTAGTAGTATTTGGGTCCGTGTCAACATCTATATTTTTATTTCTTAGAAAGGCTCTTGTTTCTTGAACAGTGTGAGTTTTTTTATCGGAATAGAATTGTTTAGTTAATTCTTTTGCAAGTTTGTATTTATTCATTATCATTCTCCTCGACGAAATAATCGGTAACATTTATGTTTAGATATTTACAAATTAAGTATAGATGCTGTGTTGATGGTAAATTGACTCCATTAATGTAATTTCTTACTGCCGGGGGAGACACACCGATTGCAGTAGCTAAATCATTAGATTTGGTTGCTTTACTCTCCATTATTATCTTTAGGCGTTTTCCTGATTCTATGGTATTAATCTTTGGTTCTTTTATTTTCATTGCAAGCCTCCTTTTTTTATAGTATAAAAGAAAGAAAGGCGCCTTACAAGGAAAGAGTGGCTGACAAAAAGGCTTCTTTATTTGTTACTATGGAAATGCATATAAGTGAGAGAAAAACACATTTGCGTGTTGTTTTTTTGCAAAAAACGGTGTATAATAGAGAGTAGAAAAGAATGTGAGGTGGCAATTATGTTAATACAGTTCAGTTTTAAAAATTTCAAGTCATTTCGGGAAGAGGCTACTTTAGATTTGTCCGCAGCAAAGATGACGGAGTTCTCTGAAAGAGTAGTGTCTGTTGGTAATGAGAAGATTTTACCGGTTGCTGCAATTTACGGTGCAAATGCGAGCGGAAAGTCTAATATATATAATGCTTTTGAGTATATGTCCGAGTATGTTGTGAATTCTTTCAAGTATGGAGATGAGGAAGAGAAGTTTGAGGAATTCAGACCGACTCCGTTCTTGTTTGATTCGACATCTGCCAATGCTGAATCCAGTTTTGAGGTGTACTTTACTTTGCCGGGGGATAAGTCTGAGAGGACATATAACTATGGTTTTTGCGTGAATAGAGAGGGTGTAACGGAGGAGTGGTTGAATTCCAAGGCAAAGACCGCCAGAAAGTACAGTACGGTATTTTACCGTGGATTGAAGGAGAGCGAATGGGATTTATCCGGATTTCCGAAGAGTAGCAAGGATAACATTCAAGTTGCCCTTGAAAAGCAGGTACTCATTATTTCTCTGGGTGCCAAGTTGAAGATTGGTAAGTGTAAGGCAATCAGAGATTGGTTCCTTGCAAATGAGTTCGCGGACTTTGGCGATCCGGTTACCAATTACTTTATGTCTCGCAGACTTCCAAAGGGCTTTGTGGAGAACAAGGAGATTCAGCAGAAGGTTGTAGAGTATTTTGCATCTTTCGACGAGCATATTAAGGATTTTAGAATTGAGAAGGTTCCGCACGAAGGTGAGGGGAAGGAAGAAACCTACAAGATTAATGCACTCCATAAGATGATTGATTCGGACGGAATGGCAGAGATTCCGTTGGGCTTGGAGTCTGCCGGAACACTGAAGATGTTTGCGCTGTATCCGGAGTTGCAGGAAGTGTTGGAGAAGGGAAGCGTATTCTTTATCGATGAATTGAATGCGCGTTTGCATCCGTTGCTTGTAAGAAACTTCCTGCTTACCTTCCTCAATCCGGAGATCAATACGAATCATGCGCAGCTTGTTTTTACGACTCATGATACATGGCAGTTGTCGAATCAACTGTTGCGTCGCGATGAGATTTGGTTTGTGGAGAAGGATGAGAGAGGACTTTCTACACTGTATTCGTTGGCTGATTTTGTGGATGAGGACGGTTCACGTATCCGCAAGGACGAAAGCTACGAGAAGAATTATCTGTTAGGAAAGTATGGTGCAATCCCTGACTTAAAGAGTATTGATATGTTCAAGGGCGCTCAATGTCCGGGGGACATTGGCTTAGCGCCTACTGAAGTGGAACGGAGAGTGTAGGATGGCGAAAAAGGATAGAACCGGTAACAGAAAGACACGAGAGCAGAGAAAGCAATTCAAAATCCCGGAGTTGGGGTATTATCTGATTGTTACGGATACAGAAGCTACGGAACGCTGTTTCTTTACAGGACTTCATCAGGCATTGCCGGAAGATGTAAGAAACAAGCTTGTCATCAAGGTTGTGGAGACGAAGACGCGTACTATGATAGATAAATGTCTGGAGCTCACGGCGTATGAGGCACAGTACCGTATTCCGTGGATTGTATTTGACAGAGACCAGATACTAGGCTTTGACGAGATTATTGCTGAGGCTGAGCGTAAGGGTATACAGGTAGGATGGTCCAATCCATGCTTTGAGATATGGTTACACGCTTATTTCGGTTCTATGCCGGCGATGCAAGATTCTTGGACTTGTTGCTCGGAATTCGGAAGGGTATATGAATCCAAAACCGGGCAGAAGTATTCCAAAGCCGACGAGCAGATGTATGGAAAGCTCTGCAAAGCCGGTGATGAAGCAAAGGCAATTCAGATAGCACAGCAGAAGTTGGAACAGTGTATTAGAGAAGGAAAAACAAAACCATCAGAGATGTGTCCGTGTACGACGGTGCATGAGCTGGTGGGAGAGATAAGAGGAAGGGGATATAGGGAAATGTAATGCAGATAAAAGAGATATGTTTTGAAAACTTTGATGCTTTTATAAAGAGTTTGGTTTTGCCAAGTGGGGACTTGTTTAATAAATTAAATGGTTTTATTTTTCGTGGAGTATCGTCTGGCAAATATGAGTTGATTCCATCGGCATTGCGGGAACAGAATCGGGAAAAATTATGGAAAAGCATTGAATGTGATGAGATAATGAAAGAATTGGAGTATTGGCAGATACAAGCTGAATACTCTTTGATAAGGGAGTTTTATCGGCTTGCGAATCAGAAAGGATTAAAGATTCCAAAAGTTCAAGTAATATCAAATAATTTTGCTACGTTAATGCCTTTTGAACTGTTCATTCGAGAAAATGATTATTTATGGGTAGGCGAAGAATTTGAAGAGTTAGTTGCGTTTGCACAACATTATGGTTTACCAACAAGAATGCTTGATTGGACGTTTGATATTAATGTGGCAATGTATTTTGCTAGTATTGGAAGTATAAAAGAATATTCTATGGAGAAGGAAGGTAATATTGAAAAAGATGTGATGGTCATTTGGGCTTTGAATGCGCAGTATTTTCAAAGCCGTCATCCATATCCTCTAAATATGGCTCCGCTATCATTAGTAGTGCCCTCTTATTCAGACAATCCTAATTTAAGGGCCCAAAAAGGAATATTATCTCAATGGAGAATTGTGGTGCCGGGAACGGGTTCGGATACAACAGAAATGTTATCGAAAAAGATTGATAGAACTCCGCTTGACCAGTTGCTTGCGAAGTTTTATGAGAGAGAAAAATTTGACGAGACAACAGTGTTATATAAATTTGTTATTCCTAAAGATGAGTGTATAGACATGTATAATTACATTCAAAAAATGGGATATGGAGCTGCGAGCCTATTTCCTGGATATGATGGGGTTGTGAAAGAAATATCTGAAAATAAGATGTGCAGAGATGTAGGACGACATCATAAAGAGAACAAAGTTTAGTATAAGGTGTAGTATTATACGAATGGCAATATCATATTTCCCCCCTCCCCCTCATACACTGTAAAAAAGCCTGCATGAGGGTACGAGATTGGAAGGATGTATTGAAGAACGGGTTGTAGAAATCGCAAGGTACATAGTGGAGCATAAGGCTACGGTTCGTGAGACGGCAAAGGCCTTTGGGATAAGTAAGAGTACGGTGCATAAGGATGTCACCGAACGCCTCCCCAGAGTCAACAAAAACTTGGCGGACGCCACCAGAGAGGTGCTGGATGTGAATAAGTCCGAGCGGCACATTCGCGGGGGCATGGCCACCAGGGAGAAGTACTTACATAAGGTCTGATGACAGAAACAGAATCAGAACGTATAAAAGCAACAACCGGAACAAAAGGTAAGATTTGTTCCGGGGTTGCTTTTTGCTTTATTATTTCCAAATTACAATTCACACATTTTTCATTCCATTTTTTTGTCGGATGTGGTATGATAAAATTTGGGATATTACAAGATACGACAAACGTATTTTGACACGGATTTGATAGAGGATAAAGTACATTTTCCCGAAAGGAAGGTTTGTGGATGGGCAAGACGACATTTCGTAATGGAATACAAATGTATGACGGCAAAGATTTGTCAAAGAATAAAGAGATAAGTACTGTAGTGCCGAAAGGAGAAGCGGTTTATCCGCTGGCGCAACACATCGGATTGCCGGCGAGACCGGTAGTGGAGGTGGGGGATGCCGTGTCGGTGGGACAGCGGCTTGCGGAGGCAGCCGGAGTAGTCTCTGCCCATGTAATCAGCGGAGTATCCGGTACGGTAAAAGCTATAGAGGAACGCTT
The DNA here is from genome assembly GCA_017465475.1 of Lachnospiraceae bacterium. Taxonomy (GTDB): domain Bacteria; phylum Bacillota; class Clostridia; order Lachnospirales; family Lachnospiraceae; genus SIG307. The sequence continues at coordinate 51,009 of JAFTWC010000001.1, read as the reverse complement.
GACGGTGGCCGGAACCATGTGCGAAACTATCGTAGTAGAGAATGACGGAGAGTTTCGGACGATGGAAGGGCTTGGAGAAAAGCGGGAGTATACGTCCCTCTCTAAGGGAGAAATCCGGGACTATATAAAGGAAGCCGGAATTGTAGGTCTTGGCGGAGTCGGCTTTCCTACCCACGTAAAGTTAAGTCCGAAGAATGAGGACGGAATCGACTACGTGATTGTAAACGGAGCAGAAAGCGAACCGTATTTGACTGCGGATGAGTGTCTGATGACGGAAGAACCGGAAAAGATTGTGGAAGGTCTGAAGATACTTTTGCAGCTGTTTGAAAATGCCAAGGGTGTTATTTTAATAGAGGATAACAAACCACAGGCAGTGAAGTGTTTGTCTGCACTGGTAAAGAACGAGCCGAGGATTACAGTGAAAGCGGTGAAGAGCAAATATCCGCAGGGAGCAGAGCGACAGGCAATTAAAACTGTGACAGGGCGTAAAATGAATTCCGCCATGCTTCCGACAGATGTGGGGTGTGTGGTACATAATGTGGGTACAGTGTATGCTGTATACATGGCGGTAGCAGAATCTACCCCTCTAATCAAACGTGTGGTTACGGTGACGGGAGATGCGGTGGCAAATCCTCGGAACGTATGGGCATATATGGGCATGTCTTACAGAGAATTGGCGGAAGCTGCCGGCGGATTTACGGAGGAACCGGAGTTGTTTGTGTCCGGAGGTCCTTTGACCGGTACGGCATTAACCGATTTGGAACTGCCGGTGACAAAGACTTCTTCTGCTCTTTTGGTCATGAAAAAGAAGGAAGCAGCAAAACGATTGGTGAGTCCGTGTATTCGTTGCGGACGATGTATGGAGGTATGTCCCAGCGGTCTGACGCCTCACCGACTGATAAAATGCGCGGAACAGACGGATTGTGAAGGATTTGTTCGTTTGGACGGGATGGAATGCTGTGAATGCGGAGCATGTTCCTATGTTTGTCCGGCTGGAAGAATGCTTGCACAGGAAATCAGACAAACCAGACGCAGTATATTAGAAGAGCGCAGAAGACGGTAAGGAGGAGCAATATGGAACAAAACGGAATTATTTTGAAAGCTCCTTTTATCAGGAGCAAAGAAACCACGGCAACCATTATGCGGGATGTGATGATTGCCCTTGCGCCTGCAGCATTGTTCGGAATCTACAAGTTCGGCTTCCGCGCATTTTTGATATTGTTATTGTCGGTAACTTCTTGTGTGCTTGCCGAATACATTTGTAAAAAAGTAAAAAAAGTACAGAGTAGCGGTTATGAATGCAGTGCCATGGTAACCGGATTGCTTTTGGGCATGAATCTCTCTTTTGATGTGCCTTATTGGGTGCCGGTGGCAGGCGGTGTGTTTGCCATTGTAGTGGTGAAGATGTTGTTTGGCGGTTTGGGACGGAATTTGCTGAATCCGGCACTGACGGCCAAGTGTGCTCTTTTGATTGCAACCGGGAAATTTATGAGTGAGACCGATTCGGATGCGATGGCAGAATTATTCGAAATAATTATCTTTAAATGGGCAGATTGGCGAGAAAAGTTTTGCGGCTTTGATTTTGAAACACTGAGCGGAACCATAGGCGGAACCAGTGCACTTATGTTACTGCTGGGCGGATTGTATCTGGTGTTTTGCAATGTGATTTCTCTTCGAATTCCGGTGGCGTTTTTGGCGGCGTTTACGGTGACGCTGGGGCTGTGCGGAAATTACGGATTTCGGCCGGAGTATCTTGCAATGCAGCTTTGCAGTGACGGCTTTTTACTGATTGTGATTTTTATGGCTACCGATTATACCACATCTCCCATGACTCCTATGGGAAAAGTATTGTTTGGAATTATTGTGGGAGCATTGGCGGGAGTATTCCGGGTAATGGGACTTTCTGCAGCGGGGGATGCCTGTGCGGTATTGATAGGAAATTTACTGGTGCCGCTTCTTGACAGACTGACCTTTCCGAAATCGTTCGGAAAAGGGAAAAAAGCAAATATATAAATGAAATTAATAGAATGAAGAGAAAAGAGGAAAATGAGTATGCAGTGTACAGCGTGTGGAAGAGAGCCGATGAATCCCAATGCAAATTATTGTGATTATTGCGGAACCTTACTGGGGACGGAAGTACATCCGGAACCGACGGAACAAAAGACGGCAGAGACATCTAAAGAAGCAAAGATGGTGCCGACCTGGGTGTTTTTTGTAGTGATGTGTCTTCCGTTTATTCCGATGGTAGGTTGGATTGCTTATTTGGTTGTGTTGGTTTATTGGGGATTTTCCAATGACATTAAGGATTCCAAGAAAAGCTTTGCCAGGGCGACACTTCTTTACACCGTATTGGCAGTGGTGTTAATGATGACAATGATGGGGGCATTATTTGGCGGTGTCATGAACGGTTTGTCGGCATTGCAGTTGTAATAAGGAAATACGGGAAGGATGCGGGAGATTATATGAAGTTACTTCATTGCGGAGATTTGCATCTGGATTCGGCACTTCGTGCGAATTTGGAGGGCGAAAAGAAAAAACAACGGAAAAGTGAGCTTTTGTCAACCTTTGTAAAAATGGCAGAGTATGCAGCGGAGCATGGAGCCGAGGTGATGCTGATTGCGGGGGATTTGTTTGACGGAAAAGTGGTGACGAAACGTACGCAGAATGTGGTGAAAGAGACAATTCTGCGCTTTTCCTGTGTGGATTTTTTGTATCTGAAGGGGAATCATGATACGGAAAGCTTTTTGGATGTCTGGGAAGAACGTCCGGATAATTTGAAATTGTTCGGAGAGGACTGGACCTATTACCGTTACGGAGATGTGGTGATTGCCGGGGCGGAGCTTTCGGAAGGAAACAGGGCAGGTCTGTATGATTCTTTGTTGTTGAACCGTAATGATTGTAATATTGTGATGCTTCACGGGCAGACGGAAAAATATGTGTCTGCGGATAAAACGGAAACAGTTGCCTTAGGGGCATTAAAAAATAAGAATATTGATTATCTTGCGCTGGGACATATTCATTCCTACAAATATGAGCCGTTAGATTCCAGAGGAGTCTATTGTTACTGCGGATGTCCGGAAGGAAGAGGGTTTGATGAATGCGGGGAGAAGGGCTTTGTGTGGCTGGAAGCGGAAGAAGGGAAGATTACCCACACGTTTGTCCCATTTGCATGCAGGACTGTGCATGAAGTCTTTCCGGATATTTCCGGGGCAGAGACTACAATTGCAGTGGAACAGAAGGTAAAGGAAGCTCTTTTGAGAATTCCGGAATCAGATTTGGTGAAAGTGTCCCTGACCGGCAAAGTGGGGCTTTCGTCCGAACGAGATTTACAGTATCTGGCGACCCGGTTTGAAAACGGATATTATGCGTTTAAAATAAACGACAAGGAAGTGGGGATTGCCATCCGACCGGAAGAGTACGAAAATGATATTTCCCTGAGAGGGGAATTTATTCGCACGGTGATGGCGGGAAATTACACAGAAGAAGAAAAAAGAATGCTTTTGGAGCTGGGAATCCGTGCTCTTAACGGAGAGGAGGCGGAGTCATGCTTTTAAAACGTTGTCATATACAGGGCTTTGGTAAGCTACATGAGTTTAGCTACGAGTTTACGGAAGGGCTTAACGTAATCTGTGAGGATAACGGTTGGGGGAAAAGTACCTTTGCCGCTTTTTTGCGTGCCATGTTTTACGGGTTGCCGCAGGCAGGCGGCAGGACCAGGTTGGAAGAAGCGGAACGCCGTAAGTACCGGCCGTGGAACGGTGGTGTGATGGGCGGTTCTCTTGTGTTTGAAACAAACGGAAAAACCTATCGGGCAGAGCGTACCTTTGGAAAAAAGGAAGCGGAGGACACTTTCCGGCTGATAGACTTATCTACGAATTTGGAGTCTTCGGATTTTTCCGCGGACTTGGGAAAAGAGTTGTTCGGGTTGGACAAGGAAGCATATTCCCGCAGTACCTACCTTCCGCAAAATAAGATTGCCGATGTGGCAATGAATGACAGCATTGCGAAGAAGCTGGGAAAGATGGCGGAAGGCGAGGAAGAAGACGGAAACTATGATGCGGCCTATGTGATGTTGGATGAATTGCGGAAAAAATATGTTCCGGACCGTCAGAAGGAAGAAAAGGGATATGTGGCGGAGTTAAATCGCCGGTTCTCCGAAGCACAGGCAAAGTTGGAAGCCTGCCGGAGAAAAGAAGAAAGTGCAAAGCCGTGGAGGGAAAAAGAGCAGGAGGCTGCCGATTGCAGAAAACAGGCGGAAGAAGAGCTGGTAGTTTGCCGTGAGAAATTGGAGACGGCGGCAGGATATGAAGCACTGGTTGCCAAGAAACAACATTATGGAGAATTGAGAGAACGGGAGGAAGAGCTTCGTGTAAGAACGGAGGGTCTACAGAAGCTGTTTCCGGAGGGAGCACCGGACCTTTCCGAGCTTCGCATTTGCAGACAGGAGGCCCAGGAGGCAGCGGTACTTGCAGGGGAAGTGCGTTCTTATCGTTTGGAAGCAGAAGAAGAAAACAGAGTTTCTTTATATGAAACAAAATTCGGGGAAAATACGCCGGAGCTTTCCGAAATACAGGAATGTATCCGACAGGAAGCAGAGATAAAAGAGCAGTTATCTGAAACGGAAAACCGGTATCAACAGAGCTTGGCTGAAACAAATCAGAAAATGAAATCAGGAAACCGGAGGCTGTTCTTTGGTGTGATTCTTTTTCTTTTGGCAGTTGTTTTGGAAATCACCGGATTGGTTGTGAAACGAGAAGGAAAACGCGGGGAATCTGTGCCGGGACAGTCAGTGGTTTCTGAATATACTACGGAAGACCAAGAGGTAGTTGCGGATGAAACGAAGTTGTTTGTGGGCAAACTGCTGGTGGGAGTCAGCGGCGCCGTTATTGGGTTGGGAATCGTGTTTATCCTGAACGGAGGCAGAAAGAGAAAAGAAGGACTTGCGAAGAAACAGCAGACACTGAAGTATAAAAAGGAACTGAGCCGATTGACGGAACAAGGAAACCGAGGGAGAGAACTGCTTACGCAATACGGAGCAGAGAATTCGACGGATGTAACCGGAGGATTGTACCGTCTGGCGGATATGGTACGGGAGTATCAGGTTCTGCGGGAAAAACAGGAACACTATGTTCGTTCCGCAAATCAAAAAGAGAGGCTGCTGGCCCGTTGTACAGAACTATTAGAATCCTACGGAATGGATACGGAAGACGTGACGGGAAGCCTGCACATTTTAGAGAACCGGACCAAAGATTTTTTGCGTTTTTCGGAAGAGTATGCAGAAGCTGTAAAAAAACGGGAACAATTTGAAGAGGAAGTATCTCCGGAGACTTTTTACGGCATGGTGGCACCGGAGGTTAGTTTTAGAGAACTGCAAAGCAAAGAACAGGAGCTTCTGGTGAAGATTGCGCGACTTGCGGAAGAAGAGAAAGATTGTCGGAATCGTGCGGAGGACTTTGAAGAAGAAGCGGAAAATTGCGGAGAACTGGAAGAACTTTGTGCAGAACTTGTTCAGGAAACGGAGCAAAAGAAGCGAGAGCATTTCCTCATAACCGAAACCATGAAGTGTCTAAAAACGGCGAAAGAGCAGTTTTCCTCCCGCTACTTGCGAGGGTTGACTACGGGGTTTGAACACTACCTGACACTTTTGGGAAAAGAAGATTTTGCCGACAGCATGGATGGACATTTTGGCGGAATCGAGACGGATATCGATTTAAATATCCGGGTAAATGCCTATGGTGAAGGGAAAGAACCCGGGTATCTCAGCACGGGCTTGCGGGATTTGGTAGGGCTTTGTATGCGGTTTGCCTTGGTGGATGCGTTGTTTGAAAAAGAAGCGCCGCCTTTGGTGTTGGATGATCCCTTTGTTAATTTGGATAAAGAAAAAATTACCCGTGCCCTTTCCTTTTTAAAGGATGCGGGAGAACAGTATCAGATTTTATATTTGGTATGTCATGAAAGTCGTGTCTGAGATATCGACGGGTCGGTATGTTCGGATAGTTGACGCGAGAGTAGCAAGAATAACAACAGAAAGGAGGAAGCAACAATGAGTAAAAAGAAGGAAACATTGCGATGTGTGGCCATTCTTGCCTTTTTGGCATATTTGTTGTTGCTTGCCTATTTGCTGTTTTTCAGCAGTGCCTACGGCCGTACCATGGAGATGGGATACCGGTATAATTTGGAGCCTTTTTTGGAAATCAAACGGGCGATAGAACATGTGGACATGGTGGGCTATCGGTATGTAATCACCAATATTGCAGGAAATATTGTGGCATTTATGCCCTTTGGTTTTTTGTTACCCCTCATTACGGAATACAAAATGCATACGGGAAAGGTGTTGGTATTCAGCTTTTTACTGACACTCTGTGCGGAAAGTCTGCAACTGGTATCAAGGACCGGAGCTTTTGATGTGGATGATTTGATATTGAATACGCTGGGAGGCGTGTTGGGATATTGGTGTTACAAGATACTGTTGGGAAGAAAGGGGAAGAAACGATGAGTGAGGATATATTGTTTAAAAAAGGAAGCCGTGACGGAATGCATTTTCACAGCAGGAAACGTTCCCGGAAGGGGATTGCAGGTTTTGTACTGGCGCTGATCGGTGTGACTGTATTTATAATATTGTGTGTGGTTTCGGCCGTGGCAAAAGGTGAGGCGGGAAGCATCGTTGGAGCAATGGGGATCTTTGTGGCGGCACTTTCGGCAGGAGCGTTTTCTCTGAGCCTTAAGGGCCTAAAGGAACAGGATGTGTACACCACGATTCCCTTTGCGGGTCTGGTGATTTCCGGCGTGCTGTTTGTGTTCTTGTTCTGTTTATATATATTAGGATTGTAAGTTGAGAAAGAGAGGTACTGTGTGATGGAAGATTATGCGGAAGTGTGGAGCAATGAGGAGGATACAAAGGAACGTCTCCTTCTATGTACGGAACGTTTGCAGAGTATGATTACGGAACAGACGGTGCCGGAAGAATATCGTGAGTTTTTTTCGGCCCAGGCGAGGAAGATGTTGCGAATTTTTGACTATGTAAAGGACGTGAAAGAGGGTTCCTTTTTTACGTTGACGGAAGCGGTGTGTAAGGCGCGTTTTGACGAACTTTACAGCGAAGTTGTGCCGGAACATTATGAAGAGAGTTTTTCCAATCCTGCCTATACGGTAAAAAAGTACGGTAAGAAGTACGGAAGACTGCTTACCTATATAGCAGCAAAACTGAATGCCCAAATCTTTTATGCGGCAGAAGGGAACCTGTTATTTACGGTAATGGCAGCGGAACTGTTGATTGAATTGTATAATTATTTTGAAGAATATCATGAGTATACGTTTAAAGAATGCAGAGAGGCATTGTATTCCTTTGAAACGGATAATGCAGAGTTGTTTTTGGCTTGGAGAGCAGAGGAACAGTTTAATCCGAACCATACCTTTGTAAAAGATATTATTATGGAAGCGGAGAAAACGGATTTGCGTTATCTGTATCGTTACGGAGAATATATTACGGAGAACGAAATGGGCATTGCTGCGTACTTGCGAAGTCTTCCGGAAGCAAAGATTAACGCCATGGCAGAGAATGTGGTGGGAGGATATTTGCGGGGATTTCAGGTGATGCGGGTGCCGCTTTCCAAGGGACAGACCGTGGGACTTCGGTATGCCGTCGGATTTGAACGGGTAATGAAAGCAGTGATTCTTCTTTTGGAACAGGAAGGATTAAATGTAACGGCAGTACGTACGCCGGTGAACGGACGTCATGCCAGAAAGTCCGGCTATACGGTAACGAATGTAAATATTCAGTATGATTATGACCACCGGAATGATGAAGGGCTTTTGGCAGATAAACAGTGGTATGTGAGAAAAGAAACTGCGGCTCACAGAGTATACGAAGCAAAAAAAGAAATGTTGTCGTTGTACGCCGGTCCGTTGGTGTTGGAAACCTTCGGAGAACGATTGCCGCTTCCGAAAAATCGTGCAGAAGCAGTTGTGTTGGATAAGCGTCAGCAGCGCTTGAAGGTGGAATCTACGGGAAGAATGGGAGCTTTGGCGGAACGCTATATTCCGTCGGAGCAGACATCCTTTACCATTGTAGCATACCCGCTTCCGTCCATCGGGGAGAAGTTTGGAGATATTTTTAATGAAACCATGCGACTGAATCAGTTGGATAACGAGGTGTACCGAAAGGTACAACAGTGTATTATTGATGCTTTGGACCGGGCCCGGGCGGTGCGTGTCACCGGAAGAGGAGAAAACCGGACGGATATTACGGTACAGCTGTGGGAGTTAAATAATCCGGAAAAGGAAACGATTTTTGAAAACTGTACGGCGGATGTGAATATTCCGGCGGGAGAGGTATTTACTTCCCCGGTGTTGAAAGGAACAGACGGTGTGTTACATGTGACGAGCGTTTTCCTGGATGGCACGGAATATAAGAATCTTGAAATCAGTTTTAAGGACGGCAAGACTACGGCATATTCCTGCGAAAATTATGTCGAGAAGGAAGAAAATGAAAAGTTTATAAAAGAAAATCTGTTAAAGAATCATGAATGGCTTCCACTGGGAGAATTTGCCATCGGAACCAACACCATCGCATATACCATGGGGAAACGGTTCGGTATTGCAGATGTTCTGCCGATTTTAATCGCAGAGAAAACCGGTCCGCATTTTGCTATTGGTGACACCTGTTATTCTCACAGTGAGGATCACAAAGTATATAATCCGGACGGAAAAGAGATTGTGGCAAGGACAAACGAATGTGCCGAGCTTCGTCATACGGAGCCGGAAAAGGCATATTTCCATTGTCACACGGATATTACGATTCCGTATGATGAATTGGGAGAGATTACTGCACTTTGTGAGGATGGAAAAGAAATTGTGATTATTAAGGAAGGGCGGTTTGTACTGGCCGGTACGGAACTGTTAAATGAAGCATTGGAATAGAAATAATATGATTTTAAGTTGCAATTTTTAGAAGGGTATGATACGATGGGGAAAAGAAAAAAGGAAAAGGAAGGATAGTAGTATGGCACAGGTAGGTATTGTAATGGGCAGCGATTCCGATTTGCCGGTAATGAGCAAGGCTGCACAGATGTTGGACAAGTTTGGTATTTCTTATGAGGTTACGGTGATTTCCGCGCACCGTATGCCGGATACTTTTTTTGATTATGCAAAGTCCGCAAAGGAAAAGGGATTTAAGGTGATTATTGCAGGCGCAGGCGGCGCGGCACATCTTCCGGGTATGTGTGCGGCTATTTTCCCGCTTCCGGTTATTGGCGTACCGATTCACACTAAGACCTTAAGCGGTGTGGATTCCTTGTATTCCATTGTACAGATGCCGTCCGGTATTCCGGTGGCAACCGTAGCAATCGACGGTGCACAGAATGCAGGTATTCTTGCTGCAAAGATGCTTGCAGTTTCGGATGATGCGTTGCTTGCAAAGATTGAGGCTTATAAAGATGAGTTAAAGGCCGGCGTGGAAAAGAAGAAAGAGAAAATCGAAAAAGTAGGCTATGAGACTTATTTAAAGGAAATGTAAGTGCCGTATAGTGTGTTTCTCATCACGGTAATAGTTCAGAGGACAACCCCACAGTGCATAAGATAAACTGATGATGCACTGTGGGGCTTTTTATGTTGAAACGAAGAATTATCCGCGGAGGTACATTGGTGCTGGCGCTTGTGTTGGCAAATCTGGCTGTGGCGGAATGGGCAAAAGAAAATCGGGTAAAACAAAAGGAATACGAGGTGGCACAGGCGGATGTACTTTCCCAAAATGTGTTGGAGGAAAACACGATTGCAGAGAACCGGGATGGGAAGACGGGGGCGGAAAGCCGGGAGGAGGATTTTGTCAGCAAAACAGAAGCGTATCCGTATTTATATGCAAAAGGAGAAATTACGAGACAGGAGCTTCCGGAAAAAACGGTGTTTCTGACCTTTGATGACGGTCCCAGCAGAAATACAAAGAAAATTCTGGACACGTTGAAGAAATACGATATTAATGCTACCTTTTTTGTAATCGGGGAAAATTTGACGGAGGACGGAGTGGAAACCGTAAAGCGGGCGTTGGAAGAAGGACATATGCTGGGAATGCATACGGAAACTCATAGTTACGAGCAAATCTATCATTCGGTAGATGCGTTTTTAAAGGATTATGATAAATTGGCTGCACGTTTTGTAGAGCTGTTCGGGGAGTGTCCCGGGATATATCGCTTTCCCGGCGGAAGCTACAGCACTTACATCAATCCGATTAAGGAGGAGCTGAAAGAAGAAATGAAACGGCGAGGATTTCTGGGATATGACTGGAGTGTAAGCGGCGAGGATTCTGTAGGGACACCTACGGCGGCATCTATCAAAAAGAATATATTTGATACTATTGAGGGACAGAAATACCCGATTATTCTGTTACATGATTCACCATGCAGTAATTTAACCGCAGAAGTGTTGCCGGAAATTATAGAACGTTTGCTTGCAGAGGGATACACTTTTAAGACATTACAGTATAGAGAACCCTATCAATTTCCTTGGTAAAATGTTTTGAAAATAAAGAAAATAAAAAAAATTCAAAGTGGTATTGACAAGTGCTGTTTTGTGCAAACTGTACAAAAGGACGATGCAAAGAAATAAAATGAAGGAAGAACGTTCAAGGAGGCTTGTGGATAAAACGGAAAGTTATCCCCACAAAAAACAGGGAAAAGGTATGGAAAATAGAGTTATACACGAAGTTATCCACAATATACACAGAAAAGTACCACAAGTGTGGAATATGAAAAAGGTTGTCAAGGTCGAAAGTTTGTTTTGGGATTTGTGATAAAATCACAAAAAAAGGGGAGAAAAGAAATGTTCTGTCGTACTTTGGCTTTTTTGGACAAATGAGAAGGAAAGCGGAATTTGGCAGTAAATGTCATATAACGAGTAAAAGAGATGAATTATTTGCAAAACTGAAAAAATAAACGAACAATACAACGAAAAAATATAAAATTGTACTTGCTATTTAAAGGGCACTGTGTTATAATTTATTCAAGAGGCAGGAGGGAGAAGGAGCTGCTTCATTTCTGTAAGGCAGAACCAATCACAGAAAAAAAGGAGCTGGTATTTATGAATTACACAGTAAGCGGAAAGAACATTGAAATTACAAACGGATTAAGAGAAGCGGTAATCGATAAATTATCCAAGTTGGAACGTTATTTTACACCGGATACCGAAGTGAATGTGACCTTAAGTGTAGAAAAGGACAGACAACGCATTGAGGTTACCATCCCGATTAAGGGAACCATCATCCGCGCAGAGCAGGTAAGCAACGATATGTATGCTTCCATTGATTTAGTAGAGGCTGTATTGGAGCGTCAGCTCAGAAAATACAAGAATAAAATTGTGGATCAGAAGCAGTCGGCTATGGCTCTCAGTCAGGTATTTCTTGAAGAAGAAACCGGTGAGGAAGATGAAATCAAGATTGTTCGTTCCAAGCGTTTCGCCATGAAGCCGATGGATATCGAAGAGGCTTGTGTACAGATGGAGCTTTTAGGACATGATTTCTTCGTATTCCGTAATGCGGAGACCGATGAAGTAAACGTTGTTTATAAGAGAAAAGGCAATACCTACGGTTTGATTGAACCTGAGTATTGATATTGCGACATTCGGTCGCGTTCGTTCCCCTTCTTTTGACATGGCCAGCGCACGGTAAATGCCGTGCGCTGGTTTGCGTTTTCCGGAAGTATGTCTCTCTTGTAAAAAGAATGTAAACATTCCATGAAAAGGTTGATTTAATCCGTTAGAAATGTTACAATAACTTATTATGGGTGTCGTGTATGCTGAACACGGATCTTATAAGCATAGAAAGGAATTGTTAGGAGAGAACAGATGAGTTTATTACAGAAAATTTTCGGGACACACAGCGAAAGAGAAATAAAGATTGTTCGTCCGATTTTGGAGAAAATAAATAAGTTGGAGGAGTCGGTTGCCGTATTGTCGGATGAGGCGCTTTGTGCAAAGACTGCAGAGTTTAAAGAACGTCTTGCAAAGGGTGAGACCAAAGAGTCTTTAATGCCGGAAGCATATGCGGTGGTGCGTGAAGCAACGAAGCGTGTGCTGGGTCAGCGTCATTATGACGTACAGATTCTCGGCGGTATTATTTTACATCAGGGGCGTATCGTAGAGATGCGTACCGGTGAAGGTAAGACTCAGACCGAGCTTTTGCCGGCCTACTTGAATGCGTTAGACGGCGAAGGTGTTCACATCGTTACCGTAAACGACTACCTTGCAAAGCGAGACTCCGAGTGGATGGGACAGGTGTTTACCTTCCTGGGATTAACCGTGGGTTGTATCTTGAATAACATGAGCAATGACGAAAGACGTGCGGCATATAACTGTGACATTACGTACGGTACCAATAACGAGTTCGGCTTCGATTATCTTCGTGACAACATGGTAATGTACAAAGAGCAGCTGGTTATGCGTGGTCTTCATTATGCCATCATCGATGAGGTTGACTCCGTATTAATCGACGAAGCCCGTACGCCGCTCATTATTTCCGGACAAAGCGGGAAGTCCACCAGTTTGTATCAGGCTTGTGATATTTTAGCAAGACAGCTTATTAAGGGTAAAGAAAAAGAACTGACCAAGATGGAGCTTATCATGGGTGAAGAGCTTCAGGAGGAAGGTGACTTTGTTGTAAATGAGAAGGATAAGAACATTAATCTGACGGAGCAGGGTGTGCAGAAGGTGGAAAGATTTTTCCAAATCGAAAACCTTGCGGATGCAGAGAATATGGAAATCCAGCATAATATCATTTTGGCGTTGCGTGCGCACTACCTTATGGCAAGAGATAAGGATTATGTGGTGCAGAATGATGAGGTATTGATTGTAGATGACTTTACCGGACGTATCATGCCGGGCAGACGTTATTCCGACGGTCTTCATCAGGCGATTGAAGCGAAGGAGCATGTAAAGGTAAAGAGAGAGAGTAAGACTCTTGCAACCATTACATTCCAGAACTTCTTCAATAAGTATGACAAGAAATCGGGTATGACCGGTACCGCTCTTACGGAGGAAAGAGAGTTCCGTGAGATTTATGGTATGGACGTAGTAGAAATTCCGACCAATCGTCCGATTGCCCGTATTGATAAGGATGATGTGGTTTATAAGACCCGTCGTGAAAAATTAAAGGCAATTGTAGAAGAAATTATAGAGGCAAATGCGAAGGGACAGCCGGTGCTTGTAGGTACCATTACCATTGAGGCTTCCGAAGAACTGAGTGATATGTTAAAGCGTCGTAACATTCCGCACAAGGTATTGAATGCGAAGTTCCATGAAATGGAAGCACAAATCGTAGCGGATGCCGGTCAGCGCGGTGCAGTTACCATTGCTACCAATATGGCAGGTCGTGGTACCGATATTAAGTTGGGCGAAGGCGTAAAAGAACTGGGTGGTTTGAAAATCATCGGTACAGAGCGTCATGAGTCCAGACGTATTGATAATCAGCTCCGCGGTCGTGCCGGACGTCAGGGTGACCCGGGTGAATCGAAGTTTTTCATTTCTCTGGAAGATGATTTGATGCGTTTGTTCGGTTCCGAGCGTTTGATTACCATGTTCAATTCCCTCGGTATGCAGGAGGGTGAGCAGATTACGCATAAGCTGTTAAGCTCCGCTGTGGAAAAGGCACAGAAAAAGATCGAGAACAATAACTTCGGTATTCGTAAGAATTTGTTGGAATATGACCGCGTAAATAACGAACAGAGAGAGATTATTTACGGGGAACGTAAGCAGGTGTTGGAAGGTGCAGATATGCGTGAAACCATCTTTAAGATGGCCAACGATGTGGTAGAAGGTTGCGTGGACAGCTGTATCCGCGATGACCAGGACGCAGAGCACTGGGATATTCGTGAGTTGAACACGATTTTGCTTCCGATTATACCGCTTCAGCCGATTCGTTTGACGGAAGATCAGAAGAAGCATATGACCAAGAAAGAATTGGTTCAGCAGTTAAAGGCAGAAACGGTAAAGCATTACGAAGCAAAGGAAGCAGAGTTCTCGGATAAGGAGCAGCTTCGTGAAGTAGAGCGTGCTATTTTACTTCGTGTCATCGACCGTAAATGGATGGATCATATCGATGATATGGATCAGCTTCGTCAGGGTATCGGTGTGCAGGCGTACGGTCAGAGAGATCCGATTACCGAGTATAAGTTCCAGGGCTTTGAAATGTTCTCCGGTATGATTGCGGCAATCAGTGAAGATACGGTAAAGGCATTGATGAATATTCGTATCGAGCAGAAGGTAGAGCGTGAACAGGTAGCAAAGGTAACGGGTACCAACCGTGACGATTCCCTTGCAAAGGGACCGGTAAAGCGTACCGAGAAGAAGGTGCAGCCGAATGATTTGTGCCCATGCGGAAGCGGATTAAAGTATAAGAAGTGTTGCGGCAGAAATGCATAAAAGCAGTAACACGGAATGGCATAGAAGTGTAACGTATACGCAAAAGGCTGCGGAGCGTTAGGCGGAAATATAGGAAAGAAGGTGAGCAGATGGTAGAGTTGGATGCGATTAAGTTCGAACTCACCGGCTTTGAAAAACCGTTGCTTGAAATGGGGGATTCACTTTGACCTCTCCGGCAAGCGTGAGAAGATTCAGGAAATAGAAGCAATTATGCAGGAACCGGGTTTTTGGGATGATGCGGATAAATCCCAGGGCTATATGAAAGAACTGAAAAATCTCAAAGATGCGGTGGCGGATTATGATAATTTAAAGACAGAGTATGAAGATGTACAGACGTATCTGGAAATGGGATATGAGTCCGGGGATGCTTCTTTGGTGCCGGAAGCCCAGGAGGCTATGGAATTATTTAAAGCCCATTATGAACGGATGCACTTGGCAACGTTGCTGTGTGATGAGTACGATAAGGAAGATGCCATTTTGACACTTCATGCAGGTGCCGGCGGTACGGAAAGCTGTGACTGGGCCTCCATGCTTTGCCGGATGTACCAGCGTTGGGCGGATAAGCGTGGTTTTACGACGGAAATAATTGATTTTTTGGACGGAGATGAAGCCGGCTATAAGTCCGTTACGTTGGAAATTCACGGAGAGAATGCCTACGGGTATTTAAAATCCGAACACGGCGTACATCGCTTGGTTCGTATTTCTCCGTTTAATGCGGCAGGAAAGCGTCAGACGTCTTTTGTATCCTGTGATATTATGCCGGATTTGAAGGAAGCGCCGGAAGTGGAAATCGACGAGAAGGATTTACGAATCGATACTTATCGTTCCAGTGGTGCCGGCGGACAGCATGTCAATAAGACATCCTCCGCAATTCGTATTACCCACTTGCCGACGGGAATTGTGGTGCAGTGTCAGAATGAACGTTCCCAGTTCCAAAATAAGGATAAAGCAATGCAGATGTTAAAGGCAAAGCTGTACTTGTTACAGGAACAACAGAACGCGGAGAAAGAATCCGGTATCCGTGGGGAAGTCAGAGATATTAACTTTGGTAATCAGATTCGTTCTTATGTATTACAACCGTATACAATGGTAAAAGATCATCGGACCAACGAAGAAGTGGGCAATGCCCAGACGGTGTTGGATGGTAATCTGGATCCGTTTATGAATGCGTATTTAAGGTGGAATGCAACCGGGAAAACAAAAGATTAAATAGAAAGAGGAGGTTATTGTATGGCAGAGAGAGACATTATTTTTCTGGTAGGTAAGGAAGAGTACGGCTTGGATGTAACGTTTGTGACCGCGATTGAGCCGATGATGGACATTGTTCCGGTTCCGAATGCACCTGCTTGTGTTTTGGGGCTTATGAATCTGCGTGGTGAAGTAATTCCGGTGTACAGCTTGCGGAAGCGTTTTGGGATGGAAGAACAGAGTGACGTGACAAAAAACAAGCTGATTGTAGCTCGCTATGACGGAAAATCCATCGCATTTAAGGTGGATGAAGTAATGGAAATGCAGGACTTTGAAGACAGTGCAATTTCAGATACTCCGATTATTGCAAAATCTGCAAGAACCGCATATGTGCGTGCAGTAGCCAATAAGCAGGGGAAATTGGTGCTTTTGTTGAATCCGGCCGGAATGTACGAGGGTGATGAAGAAGCGCAGATGGAAGAAGTATTAAAGAATCTGGAGAAGTCCGAGTAATCGAAGTAAATGAGAATAGCGCATGAAGTTGCGATGAAAAGGAAGAAAGATGGGTATACATGGTATGTCCATCTTTTTTTGCCCCCGGAAACTTTGCACTCATCTAACCTTTTCACACCTTTTGTGACCTTTGCGGATTTTCATTTACAGGTTTTGATGTCATAATAAAAATCAGAAAAATTGAAAACGGTATCGGAACAGGAATAGAAACCCGAAGAAAGGAAGAGAACATGGAGTTAAAAGGAAACAAAGCATTTTCGTTACGTAAGGTGGCAATGAAAGATGCCTATTTGGTGAATGCATTTGAAAAAGAAGTAATGTATCTGACCGCATTCGATACGGATAAGTTGCTTGCCGGATTCAGAGAAACGGCAGGTGTGGATATGCGGGGGGCAACCAGATACGAGGGTTGGGAAAGCATGCTCATCGGCGGTCATAGTTTAGGACACTATATGACGGCTTGTGTGCGGAGCTGCGAGTCGGTAAACTGTGATGAAAATGACAGACAGGAACTGTTGCAAATATTAAAGCGTTTGATTGACGGTTTGAAGGAGTGTCAGGAGGCAGGTAAGACCGGATTCTTGTTTGGCGCAATTATTTTGGACAAATCCAATGTGGAACTTCAGTTTGATTATGTAGAAGAAAATAAAACAAACATTATCACACAGGCTTGGGTACCGTGGTATACCATGCACAAGTTGTTTGAAGGACTTGTGTCTATGGCAAATATGGACGTGGACGGTGCACTTGCTGAGGAGATTAAGGCAACCACGAAGGATGTCATGTCCCGACTGGCAGATTGGGTGTACGGAAGAACCGGCAGTTGGAGTGAAGACATTCACCGGGTTGTACTTGGAATTGAATACGGCGGTATGAATGATTGCTTGTATGATGTGTATTTGATTACCGGAAAGAAAGAACATTTAGAAGCAGCGCATGCCTTTGATCAGGTGGAACTTTTTGAACGTGTGCTAAAGGCGAAGGCGGGAGACAACATTCTGAACAATCATCATGCCAATACTACGATTCCAAAATTCCTGGGGGCGTTAAATCGCTACATTGTAACGAAAGATGCAAAGTATTTGGAGTACGTGACACATTTCTGGAATTTGGTAACGGAGCATCATACCTATATCACCGGCGGAAACAGTGAGTGGGAGCATTTCGGAGAAGACCGGATTTTAGATAAGGAGCGGACCAATTGTAACTGTGAAACCTGTAATGTGTATAACATGCAGAAGATGACAAAGAAGTTGTTTGAGATTACCGGAGAGGTGAAGTATGCGGATTGGTATGAAAATACATATATCAACTCTATTTTATCCTCTCAAAATCCGGAAACCGGTATGACTACCTACTTCCAGCCGATGGCGAGCGGATATTATAAAGTATATGGTGAACGTTTCAATAAGTTCTGGTGCTGTACCGGAACCGGTATGGAGAACTTCGCAAAATTGCAGGAAAGCTTTTATTTTGAGAAAGAGAATACAGTAATCGTAAATCAATACATTTCCTCTTCGGTGGAATTCCAAGGTGTAGAGATTACACAGGAAGCAGAGATTCCGAAAAAGGATACTGTTACATTTTTCATTCATAAGG
Organism: Lachnospiraceae bacterium; assembly: GCA_017465475.1. GTDB lineage: Bacteria > Bacillota > Clostridia > Lachnospirales > Lachnospiraceae > SIG307. The sequence goes on along the minus strand of JAFTWC010000001.1, from coordinate 33,306 downwards.
CATTTGCCGGAAGTCTTATGTTCCGTCTGCCGTATTGGTTGGCGGGAGAGGCAAAAATAGCGGTGAACGGGGAACCTTATACATATGCGGTTGAAAACGGATATGCTTTGGTAGAAGGTCCGTTTGCGGCTGAAACGCAGATTACGGTTACCCTTCCGATGAAAGTGGTGGCATATTCTCTTCCGGATGGAGCCAATACCTATGGATTTAAGTATGGTCCGGTGGTGTTGAGCGCCCTTTTGGGAACGAAGGATATGATAGATACGACTACAGGTGTGAATGTTACAATCCCAAGCAATCGTGTCATTGAGGAACGTTACGTGCCGTCAAAGAGTGAAAGAATCATGGTAAAAGAGGGCACTGTGGCAGAGTATATGGCACAGATTGAGGCGAATCTGGTACGGCAGGGGGAGGAGCTTACCTTTGCACTGCAGGGGACTGATGCAACACTTACCTATGTGCCGCACTATTCCCAGTATAAAGAACGTTACGGTATTTATTTTACATTCTGTGACAGAGATTCGTATGTTGCCGGTGTGGACAAAGCAGAGCTGGAGCGTATGGATACGGTACAGCCGGGATATGGCCAATATGAGAACGATGCACTGCACAACATGACGGAGCAGGGGACTGGTTCTGTGGGAACCACGGCAGGCGGAACCTCCCGTTACGCGAAAGCAGGCGGAAGTTTCTCCTATACCATGGAAGTGAATCAGGACGGAACGGGCTTGCTTGTTATGTTTAAGAATGCAGATACCGGTAAGGGGATTCGGATTAGAGCCGGAGAGGTGACGGTTTACGAAGGTGTATTGGAAGGCTCCGGTGAGGGGGAGTACTTTGATGTGTTACTTCCGGTGCCGGAAGAAGCCATGCAATCCGTAATAAAGCGTTTCTATGATTGCAAGGAACGGAAGATGCTAACCTTTACCTTTAGCGGAATCGACGGAAATGAATCGGCGGCAGTATGCCAGTTCTTGTATACAGTGAAAATGATTTAAAAAGAAGAATATAAAAAGGAGTATTCCGCGGGAAGGAACTCATCCCGGAGAGTACTCCTTTTTTGTAATTTTTGTGATACTGTTTGTTTAAAACAAGAAAAACAGTGTGGCGTTAGCTTACTTTTGCTTCATTTTTTAACTTAATCAGTTTCCATTTCCCGCTGTTGTAGCGATGGAATACCAAAATGCTTCGAAGCAGCTGATCACAGGCCAGGGCAATCCACGCACCGTATAAATCAAGACCGGCACCTACTAAAATCAAGGCAACTACCGGACGTACGATTAAGACGGTAACAGTGGTGATTTTTGCGGTGGACTTGGTATCGCCTGCACCGCGTAAGCCTCCGGCAATAATAAACTGAGAGGTTTGGAACGGCTGGAGAAAAGCAACAAAGAGCATAATTCGTCCGCCCATTTCAATAATGGTAGCGTCTTTATTGTACAGACTGACAATGTCGCCACCCCAAAATGCAAATATAATCAGAAGCAGAATGGATACTGCAAAGCCTACGTTTCGAGTTTTGCTGCAGTAAGCCTGTGCCATATCGGAACGTTTTCTGCCCAGAGACTGGCCCACCAGAGAAGTGGCGGATACCGCAAACGCCTGACCGGTCATAAAAGACAACGCCTGGATGTTCATACAGACCTGATGGGTGGCGTAGGCAGCGGTACTTAAAGAAGCAACGGTTTTTGCAAAAATTACCATGCCGGCACGCATTAAGAGCTGTTCGGCAGCTGCAGGAAAACCGATGGTTGTTATATTGCTTAACATGGTTTTATCCGGTTTGAACCCTTTCTTCAGTTCCAGCTTCAGGAAACCGTTGCCCCGGAGAATGACACAAAGGGCGATGACAAAAGCAACCAGCTGTCCGATGACGGTAGCAATGGAGGCACCGGCAACACCCAGTTCCGGGAAGCCCCAGTTGCCGTCGATTAGGAGCCAGTTAAATATAACGTTGACAAGGTTTGCAATCAAATTGTAAATCATGCAGGTTCTTGAATCCCCCACTGCTCGCAGTGCGGCAGTGATGGTACTGGTCAGTGCCACGGTAGCAAAGCCTGCCAACTGAATCTGTAAGTAAACGGTGGCCTGGTTAATGATGGAATCTCCTTTTCCACCCATAAAAACAACCATAGGGCGAGAAAAAATAATACCCAGCACCGACAGAATTAAGGTGCTGATAAAGGTAAGCATCATACCTTGGCGGAGCACCAGATTTGCTTTTTCTTTATCACCCTGGCCCTTGTATCGGGCAATCAGCGCCGTGACACCGGTATTCATGGCTACAAATGCGGTCATGAGGAGGAACTTTGGCTGCGTAGTAAGGCCTACCGCGGTGATGGCATCCACGCCTAATTGCGGATTGGCCTCTCCGCCGATGCCGCCAACCATCATCATATCTACCATGGATACTAACTGGGTTAGTAAAAGTTCAATGAAACTTGGCCATGCGATATGTACAATATCTTTATACAGTTCTTTTGATTTCACTCCCGAAGGAAGTTTGTTGGAAACTTTCAGGTTGTTATCCGGTTGTCCGTCCCCCATGGGAAGGCGGTCCAATGTGGTTTCCAGTGCTTTATTTGTTTTGTTCATAAGATACATCCCTTTCTTTCAAAGAATAATTATATTACTTTCGAATGTGTTAATCAAGTAGAATTCTAATTTAATCATATGGAGATTTTAAGGTTATCGTAATGAAATGCGTGAAGAAAGAAAATAAAAACTCCTACCGGGCTGTGTGAGGACACAAGTCGATAGGAGTACAGAATCATATATGAAGTTATTTGCCCCACGCACCGCCCCAGAAAGGGTTATTCTTTACTGCCTCCTGGTGGGTCATGCCGTTGCCGTACCAAAATGGATTCGAACATGTACCTAAATCTTGATCTACAGTTCCGGTAACAGCAGGAGTCGGAGTTGCGATGGGAAGAAGTTCTTCTTCATTACTTTGCTCGTCCTCAATCCAAGGAATGATACTAGCTGTATATTTTAATTGTAATTCTTCGATTGCCGGTGAAACCCATTTCCTCATAGCAATGGCCCCTTTCATAAGTAAACGATATATGTGTTTCAAAATTATAACATAAATTTTAACAGTATGCAAGAAAAAATCAAAAATATTTGGAATCAGTAGGTACAATCGGAGGAACTTCCTTTTGTAGACAGAAACATAGCAACCCTTCCAGGGCACAAAGGGAGTTCATCTGATAGGAATTTTCTTGTTCCGAGGTACCAAAAGATTCTATAAACGAAAGGACCCCCTCTTTGTTGATATAGTCATCTAAAATCCCGGAGGAAAGATGTTGTATCAGCATGGGCTTTATTGTATCCCAGTCTCTTTTAATCCGAAGCATACGGTCAGCGTTTAAAAGTCCGTGCCGGCTCCAACACTCCAAAACAGAAGGAGGGAGCAGAGAGGAAAAGTTGCTGCGTATCAGCCGGCGAGGTGTTCCGCGGTATGCAAACATGTGAAACGGAAGATGATGGCAAAATTCTAAGAGGCGTACATCTTTGGTGGGGTCTCTTAGAAGCATACCGGTGCGCAGGCCGAACTGCGTTTCAAATACGCCTAAATACATGAAAAGCCAGTTGTGGTTCAACTGTTGTAAAAAGGTTTTGTGGTTGATATATCCTCCGGAAAATAAGGCGTAGGGATTTGCGGAAAAACGTTCTCTTAGGTTGTAGTCCTGCAATATGGTAGGAGAAAGGAAGTAATTCTCCGGAACATAATGTTCAAAGGGGTCATGCATGTGTTTACGAAACGAACGAAAACTTTGTATTGTTTGGGAGAACATATCCTTGTGATTTATCCCTTCGTGCTTTGCAAAACGATTCAGTAGTAATTTGCAGGAAATCATTTTTTTCTTGCAGTATCGGTCGTAGGCGATATGGTATATGTCACCGAAGGATACGGAACGGTTTCCAAAGGCTCCGTTTAGGAAGACTTTACAGCCTTTTCGCGCACCACGGGTACACATTTCGTAATGGTTCGGGAATACACCGGATTTGTAGGGCATCTCTAAAATGTCGGAACACAGTTTCATGTCTGCAAAAGGATTTTTTCCTTCATTGTTTAAAAATGTCGTGTCCATATTCGGATGGTTTGCAGCGATTTTTTGTACCAGGCCGGATTCGTCGTAAATGTATGAACTACGGGTAGACGGCGTGGTTGGGAAATAAGGAACAAAAGTATAAGAATGTAGTAATTTCTCTTCAGCTTCCAGTTCCTTTGCGGCAAGGACACCGACACTGGAGGAGTCCAAACCGCTGCTCATGGCAATGCCTACTTCTCCAACGGTACGCAAGGCATCCCGGATACAATCCCGGTATAGTTCCATAAAACGGGTGCTGTATTCTTTCGGAGATTTACATCGAGCGGGGCGGAAGGTTCCGGGTACCCAATAGGTAGATGAGGAGATGCCGTTTTCATTTATGCGAAGTTGTGTGGCCGGAGTTAACAGGGAAATCTCACGGTATGGAGTTTCTCCCGGAGTAACGTAAATAACAGACGGATTTGCCAGCAGAAAATCCTTATGGTAATCCTTGTTTGGTGTTATCTTCGGAAATAATTTCAGGAGAGGCTCCATTCGGGTGGAGAATGCAATAAAGTTCTCCTGCTTTGTGTAATAGAGACTTCGGGATGCCGTGTGGTCGGAAAATAAAGTCAGAGTACGACTTTTTTCTTCCCAGACGGCAAAGGAATACAAACCACGGAACTGTTTTACGCAGTCGTTGCCGAAGGTGAGGTAAGCATTGTACATCAAGGTGCCGTCCGGAGCAGAGAGAAGTTCAGCTTTCGTGAAACCGTGAGAAGAAAGCAATTCAATGAGTTCTGTACGGTTGTCAAGGACGCAGTCGGCAGTAAATACAATCCCACGCTCTGTGTTGGAAAAAGGGAGGGTTTCCTGTCGGGATTCCTCTGTAATATATTGAACACCGCAACCGAAGATGGCACTTGGTACGGAAATGTTTTCGTACCGATCAATTTTGCAGTTACTTTGATAGGTTGATTCAAACAGTTGTGCACAATGCTCCGGGAAAGAGTAACTCGGAGAAAGTGCAACGATTCCCCAGATAGCTGACATAAATCCTCCTTTTGTATGTGAAACGGTGAAAAATAACGTGGTTAGTTGCTGACTTTAGACAGGATTATTTGTATGATTTCCGCTTTGCTGTCAGCGTTTACAGGACGTTTAATCCGGTAAATGGGAAGCCGGGAGGTTAGGGTAAGACCGGCGACTCCGTTTTCCGGAGAGTATAAGGCATCTCGAAGCAAAGGACGCAAGAACCAGGTGCCCATGCAAGCTTCAAACTTCGGAATGCCGGAGAGTTCTTCGATGGACACAGACGATTCATCGGTAAGAGACAAGATGACAATGGCCCGGACCGGAACGGCGGCAGAGGAAAAAACTCCTTTGTAAGGAACAAGGAATTTGTCTTTCTTCTCGTCCGCGTAAATTACTTCCTCCGGAGGGAGGTCGAGCCGCTCAACCACATCTCTGCACAGTTTTTGGTAAGGAAATGCAGGAAGGGCGGATACAGTACCGTTTTCTTCCAAGACCAAAACAGAAAGGTCATCGGCCAGGAAGGTAAAATCCCGGGAGAGAAGTTCTTTGGTAACGGTGGATTTGCCACTGCCGCTACCACCGCAAATGAGAACTGCACCCGTCGGACCTGCAATACAGGAACCGTGCAAGGCAAGCAATCCGCGCTGATGGCACAACATGGAAATTCCCCAGCCTAAAAGATATGCACCAAGAAGCAGGTTGGTAACTTCTCCCTTGGTTTCATAGGTGATCCGGTTTCCTTGTTCAATCAGCAGGTAGCAATAAGTATTGGATAAATAACTCACATCTTTTGCAACGTGAGAATAGCAAACTTCATCCTGTTTTAAGTGTTCCGGAAACGGAGCTTTTGTAACGGTAATCTGCGGCAAACTGTCTTTGTCCTTATGGGATGCAACCGGAAGCTGTGGTAACTCGATGTCGGATAACAGATACATGCCGTAGATGCGATACTGGTACATGGATTTTGGTGCTCCTTTCCTTTGATTATTGTGTATTAGTTTCATTATAGAAGGATTCGGACAGAAAAACAATATAACGATATTCGTGTTTTTTACATCTTATTCCGAAGGGGGTGAAAAGTGTGGACGAGATGTGTAATGTGTGATAATATTATAATACAGGGCAAATGGGAAGCATATTGCATTGGGGAAATTCTTTGTTGCGATATTAATATTTGCCGGATTATATAAGAAGGGAAGGTATACAGTATGATTCTTTATGTTAATCAGAATGCGGGCCGTGAAGGAAACGGAAGTAAAGAAATGCCGTTTAAGCGTATCAACGAGGCGGCCAAGGTGGCAAAACCGGGAGATGAGGTGGTAGTGGCTCCGGGTATTTACAGAGAGTATGTAGACCCGGTAAATGCGGGCCTGCCGGATGCTCGGATTACTTATCGCAGTGAGGTGCCGTTAGGTGCGGTCATTACCGGTGCGGAGGTTGCCACGGGATGGACTCATTACGAAGGAAATGTTTGGGTATATCGTGTCAATAACGGAGTGTTTGGGGCGTACAATCCGTATACGACCTATGTAATGGGAGACTGGTATTTTGCTCCGGTGGTTCGTCATACCGGTGCGGTGTATTTGAATGATCGTCAGTTGTACGAGACCGTTACATTGGAAGAGTGTATGAAAGCAGAGGTGTATCAGCCGTCCTGGGAACCGGAATGGTCCGTGTATAAATGGTATACGGAGCAGGATGGAGAGGAAACGGTGATTTATGCCAACTTTCAGGGAAAGAATCCCAATGAGGAAAAGGTAGAAATCAATGTCCGCAGAAATTGTTTTATGCCGTCCAAAACCGGTGTAAACTATATTACAGTCAGCGGTTTTAATATGAACAAGGCAGCAACCACCTGGGCGCCGCCGGCGGCTTATCAGGACGGTCTTATCGGTCCGCACTGGTCCAAAGGATGGATTATTGAGGATTGCGAAATCAGTAACAGTAAGTGTAGCGGAATTTCTCTCGGAAAGTATTATGACGAGGAGAATGACCATTACTTTACCAATAAATATGTTAAGAGTCCTACACAGATGGAACGTGATGCGGTATGCCGCGGGCAGTATCACGGGTGGCTGAAGGAGAATATCGGAGGTCATATCGTTAGAAGATGTCATATCTATCGCTGCGAGCAGACCGGTATTGTGGGCCGTATGGGCTGCGTATTCAGCTTAATTGAGGACAATCATATTCATCATATTAATAACATGCAGCAGCTGGGCGGGGCGGAGATTTCCGGTATTAAGCTTCATGCGGCAATTGACGTTGTTATGCGCAGAAATCACATCCACCATTCCACCATGGGTATTTGGTGTGACTGGCAGGCGCAGGGTACCCGTATTTCCCAGAACCTGCTTCACGACAACTATATGCCGGAGGGAGCAACTCATGCAGAAGGTGCCATGATGTGCCAGGATATTTTCATAGAGGTAAGCCATGGGCCGACCCTTATCGATAACAACATTATGCTGTCCAAGGCTTCTGTTCGTTTGGCGACGGAAGGGGTGGCATTGGTACATAACCTGATTCTCGGCGCGTTTACGTCCGTAGGTGGCGGTGTGGATAGTATTGTCAACGGAAAGAACCAGCCGCGTTACACTCCGTACCATATCAGACATCGTACCGAGGTGGCAGGTTTCATGACCATTCTCCACGGTGATAACCGTTTCTACAACAATATTTTTGTACAGAACTGGCCGGTAGAGGTACAGGAAGAGAAGGAAGACATGGGCTTCCGTATGAGAGAAAACGACGTGGTAGGTACGGAAATTTGGAACGGATATCCGACCTATGAGGAGTGGCTGTCTCATTTTGAGTTTGATAAGCCGGCGAATATGGGCAAGCTTGCCCGGTGGCACTTTGACCATCTCCCGGTATGGTCTAAGGGAAATGCCTTTTTTAACGGCGCAAAGGCTTGGGAACATGAAGAAGACTTCTTTTTGGATGAAACCAACAAGGTATATGTGGAACTGGTGGAAAAGGACGGAAAGTACACGTTAAAGACCAATGTATACGATTTCCTTGGTGATTTCCGTGCCGGTATGGTAACCAGCGACATCTTAGGATGCGCGTTCGAACCGGAACAGCGGTTTGAAGACCCGGACGGAACGGCAATTACCTTTGATACCGATTATCTTGGGGAGCATCGCCCGGTAGAACCGGTTCCGGGACCGTTTGCCGACAGGGAAGCGGCAGCGAAAGTACTGTTTTAAGTGAATGGGGCAGAAATAGCCCCTGTTTCGGGAAATGTAAACGTCGGGGAGCCGTATAAATAACTCCTTTTTACAAGTCGCAACGCTCCGTCAATCTTCCTCTAACCGATTCTAAACGTCTCTCGGGTGTGACCTCGAGACTTAGAATCGCTAAGAGGTGATATCGACTGCGCTAACTACGCGACCCTTCGGGAAAAGTAAAAAGAATTTATTTATACGGCTCCCCGACTTTTTCAAGAAACTGAAGTGGGGGCTATTTCTGCCCCTTTTTTGAATACGTATCAGAAATACGATCATCCGGATTTTTTACTTCGTAGTTTCTTTCGCTGCGGGTTTGGTGTATAATGAGATTAAGGGTATGATGTTACAATGGGTTATATGTTTAAGGGGGCTTACATATGAAAAAGGAGAAAATTAAACGTTTTAATTTTGAAAAGAAACCGATTTCACCCACGTTTATTATGGGGTTGGCGAAGGGGATTATTAGTTTTCCTGATTTGAGGAAGCGAAAAGCGAAGCTTATCAAGGTAGGGATGGAAGAAATTGAGGGGAAGCCGTATTTGTTGTTGGTGACCCATTCTTCCATGGTGGATTTTAATTTGATGTTAAAAGGGACGCATCCCTATAAGGTGAATAACGTTATGACGCTGGAGGGTTTTAAAACTTACACGGAGCCGCTTATGCGGTCTCTTGGTGTGTTGGGAACCAGAAAGTTTGTGACGGATTTGCACCTTGTAAAGAATATGAAGTATTGTGTGGATAAGCTTAAAAATATTTTTGTGCTGTTTCCGGAGGCTCGATATTCGCTGGACGGATGCACCTCTTATTTGCCGGATTCTTTAGGAAAGATGGTGCGACTGTTAGGAGTACCGGTGGTGGTACTTAAGATTCACGGGAATTTTGTGACTTGTCCGCAGTGGAATAAGAAGAATAAAAAGACTTTTGTGGAAGCGGAGATGAAACAGATTATTTCTGCAGATGAAACAAAGGCGTTGTCAGTGGAGGAAATCAATCGGTGTATTGCAGAGAATTTTCAGTATGATGACTTCGCATGGCAGTGGGATAATAAAATCAAGATTGACCATCCGGGACGGGCGGATGGCTTGCATGCGTTATTGTATAAGTGTCCGGCTTGCAAGACGGAACACCAAACCGATTCCAAAGGAACGAAGCTCTGGTGCAATTGTTGCGGAAAGAGTTGGGAGATGGATGAATACGGTCAATTGCAGGCTTTGGAAGGAGACACGGAGTTTTCTCATATTCCGGACTGGAGTAATTGGGAACGTGCCTGCGTAAGGGAGGAAATCGAGAACGGGACCTACTATTTTGAAGATGAGGTTCGCGTGGAGACTCTTCCTAATGCATGGAAGTTTTATAAACAGGGGATGGGAAAGCTGATTCAGACCCCGGAGGAAACGAGAGTGGAGTGCAATTATTACGGAGAACCCTATGTGCTTCACCGCAGTGCGAAGAGTTTGGAAAGTATGCATATTGAGTATGATTATTTGGGCAGAGGGGACTGCGTAGATATTTCTATCCCGGATGACAGCTTCTGGTGCTATTTGACGAAACGGGATGCCATTACCAAGATTTCTTTTGCTACGGAGGAAATTCATAAGCGGGCAATAGGAAAATAGAAAAAGAGCGCTTGCCTCGCCCTAAAACAGGGAAGAGACAAGCGCTTTTACGTTCAGGCAAAGTGGGTACGAAACATTGTTGCAAATTTGTATGTAACGTAGTTGCTTAATGGAATAATTTCGGTACACCGTGGAACAATACCTGATTTACGGAATTGACATCGTGTCCGCCCGGTACGACACACTGGAACAGATTTCCGTTGACAAAATTATCGCAGTACTGGAAGGTGTCGGTAAGCTGCTTCATGGCGTTAATCTGCGGCGTCAGGTTCGGGTTGGCGGAATCCGCGGTACCGCAACCGCTGTAGATGAAGAAATCTTCTGCGGTCTTTCCGCTATCTGCCACCTTCTGGGCCAGATATTCTGCAGTCTGTTTGGACTTGCTGTTGCCGGCAGTCATGCCGAGAGACCAGCAGTCGCCACTCATCGGCATAAAGTATGCGAACTCGTCAAGGCAGTGTTCGAATACGGACCAGGTGGTTACCGCACCCATGGAGAACCCGCCGAAGGCTCTATGGGTTCTGGATGCTGCCAAACCTTCCGGTGTAACGTCCTCTGCGTGGGTATTGTAGGTAGTTTCCAAAAGCGGAACCACGTCGTTCATCAGCTCTAAATAGAAGTCGAGACAGTTTTGAGTAGCGTTTTCACTGTAGCCTTCGTAGTAGGAAACGGCACAAACAATCATGGGTTCAATTTCACCGGTAAAAATCATCTGATCCAACATACGGGTGAACTTACTCTTTAAGCCTTCTCCGCCGAGGAACCACTTCGGGGAGTCTCCGCCGCCGTGCATCAGGTACAATACGTTATATTTGGTCTCGGTGTCGTTTTCGTCATAGCTTGCCGGAAGATACACAAGTGCAGACTTATCATATTCTTTTCCGTTATCGTTTTTGTGGTTCTTTGTTTTGTAAGCAAAATTAACGACAGAACCCGCCGGGGCGTCGTTGTTATATAAGTAATTCGGCATTTTTGCTTTCGGTGCATTGTCCGTATAGGTCCGTTCTCTGTCATAGGTGAAAAGAGCCGGAGTCGGGGTGGTCGGTGCCTCTGTCGGTGCCGGAGTAACGGTCGGAATCGGCGTAGAGGTCGGACGTTTGGTCGGTGTCGGACGCGGCGTCTTGGTCGGGCGCGGCGTGGCTGTCGGTTCCGGTGTTGCGGTGGCAGGTACCTCTGTCGGAGTGTCTGTGACTTCTAAAACAGCGGTCGGGGCCGGTGTATTTTTTGCATCGGTGTTCGCCGGTTCTTCCGGTTTTTGTCCGCAACCTGCAAGGGTCAATGCGGCTGCCATAAGTAAAAATATTACCTTCTTTTTCATTGCGATTCTCCTTTTTTCGTGTATCTGAAGCAAAGATGCTGTTCGGACACAAATTTACATTGATATCATACACGAATTTGTCAAGAAATGCAATGCAAATTAGATATTAAATTAGTTGTCTTTTTTACGGTGTCGGATTTCGGAACTCCGGTGCGGTTTCATTTCGTTTTCGATAAGTAAACGGGGTCATTCCCAGTGCTTTTCGAAAGTGTTGGATGAAATGACTGCCGGAGCTGAAGCCCACGGCCAAGGCGATTTCGGTAACCGATAAAGCAGTGTCCAGAAGAAGCGCACATGCCTGTTCTATGCGTACACTGCGCAGATAGTCGCCGAAATGCTGGGAAAAGTGTTCGGTGAAAAATGCACTGAAATAGGTTGGGGAAATCCCCACGGCGGTTGCAATCTCGGGAATGGTCAAACGTTCGGTATAGTGCTGCCTGATATAAGTCAGAATTTCTTTGCATACATCGCCTTGTTTTGTGGTATGCAGCGTCACAAAGGAATCGGTTTGTGCCAAACGGACAATCCACTGCAGTAATAGGAGTTTTGTTTGAAGTTCATAAGCAATAGGGCGTGTTTTCTGCAAATCCATTGCTTGGAGGATAAGAGGCTTATCTTTTGTATCTACGCAGAGAGGAAAGCCCGATTGCTTCTCTGTCAAAGGTCGTAGATAACGACTTTGGTCGTGGTCTTCATTTGCGAAGGTCAGATGTTCTGTTGGGAAAATAAAAATGTCGCAACCGGCATCCGGCGTAACTGCGCAGAAGCTGTGTAATTCTCCGGGATTGATACAGACCATATCACCGCAATGTAAAAGGATGGTTTCCTCTTTGCGTGTCAAAGCCACCTGACCGCTTGTGACAGATAAAATCTCTACGTCATCCTGCCAGTGAAACGGCGCATGCAGCGGATATTGTTCGTTAGGCATGTGGTACAGTACAATAGGATATGCACTGCTTCCGCGTAAAGCGGTTTCTCTCATTTGTTCATTCATGTGACACCTTCCAATAAAAATGATATTTTTTATAAGAAACGGAGTATATTTTAACTTTATTTTAGCGGTAAAATGATATAAAGTCAATCTGATATGAAGATGATATGAAGGTATGACTGAATTACAATTTGAAATATGGATGTATTTTTTTAGAATGAAATCGGTAGTGAGGAGGACTGCTATGAATTACAACGAAATGAAGCAAAGTTATTTAAAGGGCTGGCATACATGGAATGTACGCAGTGTATTGTCCCATGTTCATATGCCGGATGGGTTTGCTTTGAATGTAGCATTTAAGGAATACCGGGAAGGACACTATTTAAAAGAAACGTTGGTTGGTCGATTTGTGAATGAATACGGTCGTGAGCCTGCCGAGACAGCATTCCCGGGAACCCATGCCTTTGACGAAAGTTATACGGAGATGTCTCTTACCTGGTGTGATATGGAAATTAAAGTGGAATCTGCTGCGGAAGGGGATGAGCTTGTGCTTTTGGTGACACCGGTAAAGAAGCAGGTTCGCCCGGCAATGTTGGTACTGGAGGGTGGTTTTTTGTGGGGGAAACCGGGCTGGGTAGAAAAAGACGGAGGCAGATTGATAGGGCATACGTCAGATAAGGAATATTCGGTTTATACAACGGGACAGGCGACGGAAGACTTTAATATACCGGTACAGACCGCATTTTTGTCGGTGGTTTTGGACGGCCCGGTGGCGTTTTCTACGGGAAAAAATCGCAGTCTTACGGAAGTGCAGGAGTTGATTGCATCTCATAAGAAGGCACATGCGGAGGGGGCGGCACGTTTCGGAGAGCTGCAGCCGATGTACGAGGCCATGGAGTCGGCGCTGGGGTGGGATACGGTATATGATGCAAAACATGACCGGGTCATATCGCCGGTAAGTCGGCTTTGGAGTATCGGCAGTGGCGGATATGTTCTGTTTTGCTGGGATAACTTTTTTGCAGGATTTATGGCGAGTCTTGGTAATCGTGAGCTGGCTTACAGTAATTTGCGGGAGATATTGGAGGAACAGACACAGGAAGGCTTTGTGCCGAATTTTGCCTATGCCACCGGCCAATGCAGTGCGGACCGTTCCCAACCGCCGGTGGGAAGTGCCATGTTATTGGAAACCTATCGTATCCATGGGGAAAAATGGATCGTGGAGGAACTGTATGAAGATTTGCTTCGTTGGAACTGTTGGTTTGCAGAACACCGTATGAATGGGAGCGGAGCTCTTTGCTGGGGCAGTGAAGAAATTCCGGTGAAGTACGGGAATCGTTGGGAAACCACCGGTGTACATGACACCTTCGGCGCAGCGTTGGAGAGCGGGCTGGATAATTCACCCATGTATGATGATGTGCCGTTTAATAAAGAAACCCACCGTTTGGAATTGGAAGATGTGGGGCTGACGGGCTTGTATATTCTTGACTGCCGAAGTTTGATAGATTTGGCAAAACTAATCGGAAGGGATGAGGATATTGCCCGATTGCAGGAACGCATGGAGAAGGCTTGCGCGGGGTTGGAAGGTCTGTGGGATGAGGAGAACGGATTTTATTATAATCGTCGCACGGATACCGGGGAATTTTCAAGGCGCATTTCTCCCACAAACTTTTATGCATTGTTTTCGCCGGAAGTGTCGCAGGAGCGTCAGCGTCGCATAGCGGAGCATTATTACAATCCGTCGGAGTTTTACGGGGAATGGATGCTGCCGTCCATTGCACGAAACGACCCGGCATATTTGGATCAGGAGTACTGGAGGGGAAGGGTGTGGGCACCGCTCAATTTCCTCGTATATTTGGCACTTGCCCGGACGGAATTGGAGGAGGTGCGCCATGATTTAGCACAAAAGTCTGCCAAATTGTTTATGAAGGAATGGACGGAGCATCGCCATGTACACGAAAATTATTCTGCTCTGACCGGGGAGGGGTGCGATTCCGGCAACAGTGATAAGTTTTATCATTGGGGAGCGTTGTTGTGCGTGATAGCCCTGGCAGATGCCGGGTATATAGAAGGGTTCGGAGCACCACTATAAAGAAGTGAAAGAGGTATGCGTTGATGCTTTTGGCCTGCGGATCGATTTTGGAAGGATTGACGGGTTATATGGTAGTGACTATGTATTTTTAGTAAGATAGGTGGCAACAATAATTTTTCTGTAAGTTGACAAATTGAATGTGTCCGTATTATAATAAAGGTGGGAAATCCCACTGCATATTATGGAGGTGATAGGATGATAGCGTTAAAGGATTATACGGTTCACATTGATAGCAAAAAAAGAGTGACTTTGAGAGGGGCAATGTATCAGTATTATCAAGTTAGGGAGTATGATAACGGATGTATTATGCTGGAACCTCGAGAATTGGTTGTTCCGGATACTATTTCGTCTAAAACTATGGAGGATATGGATGCTGCAATCAACAATTTTAGAGCGGGTGATGTATCGGAGGCAATCGACTTGTCTGATTTTTAGAGGAGAGTTGTTATGGGGTATATTATACGAATGGGGATTCCGGAGATGAAGAAACTCTGGGATGATTTACAACAGAAATACCGTTCAGGGACAATAAATACGAAGGACGAAAGGTTGTATAAGAAGTGGGGAAAAACACTTAAGAAATTAGCTGCAGATCCGTTTTATCCAAGTTTGCAGACGCATGAAATTTCGCCGCTATCAAAACGCTACGGAATGAAAGTGTGGCAGTCTTATTTGGAGAATAAAACAAGCGGTGCAATGCGGATGTTTTGGGTGTACGGGCCGGATAAGCAGGAAATTACGATTATCGGGTTAGAACCGCATCCGGAGGATAAGAAAAACGGTGCATACGACAGAATAGTGCTGTCCGATTTAGGATAGAGCAGAATGCAAAAGCGGAGGGGTCTCCGCTTTTACTAATACTTGATTTCTATTTTTGTTTTTCGGTATATGGACGAACATTAAAATAATATACCATGAAATTTAGCTTCTAAGAATATTTTATATTCAGGGATTGCTTGAGCTTTTTCATATTCGCGGTATATCAGCTTTTTGATTTGTTCCAGACTGTCCGCATTGTTTTCATGATATCTTACGATTTTGATTTTTCCTTCTTCTTCGGCCTGTTTTATTGCGAGATATGCGTCAGGAACATATTCAAAGGATTCTATGGTGACAGGTGTTTCACTGGCAATTACATATGGAATATCCATGGTGTGGGTGCTCGGAATATGTGAGGTGGCATAGATATATCCGGAAACGCCTTTGTACGTTTCTTCCAGTGCATTTGGCCAGTATTCCAGAATCTCTAAAATGTTATCTTTGGTAAAACGATAACTCATAAAACGGTAGTAGCGTTCGGAAGGTTCGAAAACGATTTCCTTGCAATGCTTTTCGACAGGATTACTCAGATAAACCAAAGTGTTTTCCTTTTTGGAAGAAAAATAGACCAGTGGTTTTCCGTGGGAGGATGAATATGGATTAAGTGTCTGGATGCCGGCGGTATTACTTGCGTGATAGAACATGGTAAATCACTCCTTGTTATTTGGCTGGGTTGGTAAAAAAGGAGCCTTCCTTTTGTGTTAATTATAGAATCCGGTAACCGGTATTACAAGAATTGTAATTTGACGTGAAAAGTGATATAATAATAGTGGAAAAACTGCTGTGGAGTAAAAACTACAGCGGTTTTTCTTTACATTTAAAATGATTTGTGATATAGTGATGATAAAAAGAATATATGTTCGGTTTTTGGCAAAGATAGAAAAGAGGTATTCTATGGACCGTTTTATTTTACATTCCGACTACGCCCCGACCGGCGACCAGCCTCAGGCCATTGCGGACCTGGTAAGAGGCTTTGAGGAAGGCAATCAATTCCAGACGTTACTTGGTGTTACGGGCTCCGGTAAGACCTTCACGATGGCGAATGTCATTGAGAAATTGAACCGCCCTACACTGGTCATTGCACACAATAAAACATTGGCGGCTCAGCTCTACGGAGAGTTTAAGGAGTTCTTCCCGGAGAACGCGGTGGAATATTTTGTGTCCTATTATGATTATTTCCAACCGGAGGCTTATGTACCGTCCACGGATACCTATATTGAGAAGGATTCTGCCATAAACGATGAGATTGATAAGCTGCGTCATTCGGCTACGGCAGCGCTCAGTGAACGACGGGATGTGGTCATTGTGGCCAGTGTGTCCTGTATTTACGGTCTGGGCAGTCCGATTGATTATCAGAACATGACGGTGAACTTGCGCCCGGGCATGCAGAAGGACAGAGATGATGTATTGCGCCGGTTGATTGATATTCAGTATACGCGAAATGATATGGACTTTAAGCGAGGTACCTTCCGTGTGCGAGGGGATGTGGTGGAGATTTTCCCGATTTCTTCCGCAGATACGGCCCTTCGGGTAGAGTTTTTCGGGGATGAGGTAGACCGAATTTCGGAGATTGATGTGTTGACCGGTGAGATTAAGTGTACCTTGGAGCATACGGTGATTTTCCCTGCGTCCCATTACGTGGTGGAGCAGGAGCAGATGAACCGGGCGCTTCTTGATATTGAAGCGGAAATGATTGAGCGGGTACAGTTTTTTAAGAGTGAGGAGAAATTTATCGAGGCGCAGCGAATCGGAGAGCGGACTGCCTTTGATGTGGAGATGATGCGGGAGCTTGGTTTTTGTTCCGGTATCGAGAATTATTCGAGACACTTGGCGGGGCTTCCGGCAGGGGCTACACCTCATACCTTGATTGATTATTTTCCGGATGACTTTTTGATTATTGTGGACGAGTCTCACATTACGATTCCTCAGATTCGGGGTATGCACGCCGGGGATCGTTCAAGAAAGACAACACTTGTAGACTATGGATTTCGTTTGCCGTCGGCGTTGGACAACCGACCGTTAAATTTCGGTGAGTTTGAGAGCAAGATTAATCAGATGATGTTTGTGTCTGCCACACCGTCGGAGTATGAGGAAACCCACGAGCTTCTTCGTACGGAACAGGTGATTCGTCCGACGGGCTTACTTGACCCTGAAGTGTCGGTGCGACCGACCACAGGGCAGATTGATGATTTGTTAGGTGAAATTCGGAAGGAACTGGATAAAAAGAGTAAGGTCCTGGTGACTACGCTCACCAAGCGTATGGCAGAGGATTTGACGGATTATCTCAGAGAAGTAGGCATCCGGGTGAAGTATTTGCACTCTGATATCGATACGTTGGAGCGTTCCGAGATTATACGCGACATGCGTATGGATGTGTTTGATGTACTGGTAGGTATCAACCTGTTACGAGAAGGTTTGGATATTCCGGAGGTTAGTCTGGTGGCGATTCTGGATGCAGACAAGGAAGGTTTTCTGCGTTCGGAGACCTCTCTCATTCAGACTATCGGCCGTGCGGCGCGAAATGCGGAAGGACGGGTTGTGATGTACGCGGATGTGATGACGGATTCCATGAAAAAGGCGATTTCCGAAACGGAACGGCGTCGCGGCATCCAGCAGGCGTATAACGAGGAACATGGTATTACACCGCAGACCATTAAGAAAGCAGTGCGCGAGCTGATTACCATATCAAAGAAAGCCGAAGAGATTACCCAGGGTATCGACAAGGATATGGAATCCATGTCCAAGAAGGAGTTACAGGCACTGGAGAAGAAGCTGCAGAAGCAGATGAATACTGCGGCAGCGGAGTTAAACTTCGAGTTGGCGACAAAAGTACGTGACCAGTTGTTTGAACTGAAAAAGAAGATGCTGGAGTAGAGGCATGTACGTTGCTTGAAATTAATACCGTAATGCTTCGGAGTACCGGACAGTTATTGTTTGGTTTGAAATCTGTTCCTTGGGGAACAGTAAGATACAAGGGAAAAAGAAATCTGTAAGAAAGAGGACATCCTATTATGTCAGAAAAGAAGTTTATCAAGATACGTGGTGCGAAAGAGAATAATTTAAAAGGAATTAATATTGATATTCCGCGGGATGAGTTTGTGGTTTTGACCGGTTTGTCCGGTTCCGGTAAGTCCTCCCTGGCCTTTGATACCATTTATGCAGAAGGACAACGTCGGTACATGGAGTCCATTTCTTCCTATGCAAGACAGTTTCTGGGACAGATGGAAAAGCCGAATGTGGAGAGTATAGAAGGGCTTTCCCCGGCCATCTCCATTGATCAGAAATCTACCAACCGGAATCCTCGTTCCACGGTGGGTACGGTGACGGAGATTTATGACTATTTTCGTCTTTTATATGCCCGTATCGGTATTCCTCATTGTCCGGAGTGCGGCAAAGTCATAAAGAAGCAGACTGTAGATGAGATGTCGGATGAAATTATGCAGCTTCCGGAACGGACGAAGATTCAGCTCCTTGCGCCGGTAGTAAGAGGCCGTAAGGGTGAACATGCAAAGATTTTCGAACAGGCAAAGCGAAGCGGTTATGTCCGGGTGGTGGTGGACGGACAGTTGTATGAGCTTTCCGAGGAGATTAAGCTTGAAAAGAATATCAAGCACAATATCGAAATTATTGTGGACCGCCTTGTGATAAAGGAAGGCATTGAGCAGCGTTTGCGGGATTCCATCGACAGCGTATTGCGGTTGAGTGAGGGCCTTCTCATTGTGGATGTGATTGACGGAGAGCAGATTCGTTTTTCTGAGAGCTTTTCCTGCCCGGATTGCGGTGTCAGCATTGATGAGATTGAGCCGAGAGTGTTCTCATTTAATAATCCCTTCGGAGCTTGTCCGGAGTGTCACGGTATCGGTGTAAAGATGGAGTTTGATGAGGATTTACTCATTCCGGACAAGTCCATGAGTATTGCGGAAGGTGCCATTGCGGTGTTAGGATGGCAGTCTGCTACGGATCCGTCCAGTTATACCGGAAGTACGCTGACGGCACTGGCAAAAGAGTATAAGTTTGATTTAAAGACTCCGTTTGAGAAGCTGCCGAAAGAAATCCAGGATATGATTTATTACGGTACCGGCGGTCGCGTGGTGAAAGTTCATTATCAGAGTCAGCGTGGGCAGGGTGTATATGATGTGGCCTTTGAAGGCTTAATTAAGAATGTGGAACGCAGATACCGGGAGACGGCTTCCGATACCACAAAGCAGGAGTACGAGACTTTTATGCGTACCACTCCGTGTAAGATGTGTAAAGGAAAGCGCTTGAAGAAGGAATCTTTGGCAGTAACGGTAGGAGGGCGCAATATAGCGGAAATAACCGAGTGTTCCGTACGGGATTTGTATACCTTTATGCAGGAACTGGAACTTACGGAACGGCAGATGCAAATCGGTGAGCTGGTGTTAAAGGAGATTCGTGCCCGCGTGGGCTTCCTTATGGACGTAGGATTGGATTATCTGACCTTGGCCAGAGCTACTGCATCCTTATCCGGTGGTGAGGCACAGCGAATCCGTCTGGCAACTCAGATCGGTTCCGGATTAGTGGGTGTTGCTTACATTTTGGATGAGCCGAGTATCGGTTTGCACCAGAGGGACAATGACAAGCTTCTTAAAACATTGAAACATTTAAAGGATTTAGGAAATACCCTCATAGTGGTAGAACATGACGAGGATACCATGTACGCGGCAGACCATATTATTGATATCGGTCCGGGTGCCGGTGACCACGGCGGAGAAGTGATTGCGCAAGGTACGGCAGAAGAGATTATGAAGGTGCCGGAGTCCGTTACCGGTGCGTATCTGTCCGGTAGATTACAGATTCCGGTACCGAAGGAACGCAGAACACCGTCCGGGTTTTTAAAGATAAAGGGCGCAAGAGAGAATAACTTAAAGAACATTGATGTGGATATTCCGCTTGGGGTGTTTACTTGCGTCACCGGTGTCTCCGGTTCGGGAAAGAGTTCCTTGGTTAACGAGATTTTATATAAGCATCTGGCAAAGAGCCTGAATCGTGCCCGCACACTGGCGGGAGACCACGACGGTATTGAGGGCGTGGAACAGTTGGACAAGGTCATTAATATTGATCAGTCTCCAATCGGACGTACGCCGCGTTCTAATCCGGCCACCTACACCGGTGTGTTCGATCAGATTCGTGATTTGTTTGCAAGTACGCCGGATGCGAAGCTTCGCGGATACAGCAAAGGACGTTTCAGTTTCAATGTAAAGGGCGGACGATGCGAAGCCTGCGGCGGCGACGGTATTTTGAAGATTGAGATGAATTTCCTGCCGGACATTTTTGTGCCGTGTGAGGTCTGTGGCGGAAAACGATATAATCGCGAGACACTGGAAGTAAAGTACAAGGGAAAGAATATTTACGACGTGTTGGAAATGCGGGTGGAAGAAGCGGTGAAGTTTTTTGAAAACGTACCGTCTATCCGTAAAAAGATAGAGACGCTTAATGATGTAGGGCTTTCCTATTTGAAACTGGGGCATCCGTCTACACTTCTTTCCGGAGGCGAGGCTCAGCGTATCAAGCTGGCTACGGAGCTTAGTCGTCGCAGTACCGGTAAAACCATCTACATTCTGGATGAACCGACCACCGGTCTTCATTTTGCGGACGTGCACAAGCTCATTGAGATTTTGCAGCGTTTGACCGAAGGCGGAAATACGGTGCTTGTCATTGAGCATAATCTGGATGTGATAAAGACTGCGGATTATCTGATTGATATCGGTCCGGAGGGGGGCGACAAAGGTGGCACCATTGTGGCACAGGGTACACCGGAAGAGGTAGCAAAGAATCCGTTGTCCTATACCGGACAGTATGTGAAGAAGTATCTCAAGTAAAACGTAATTCTTGTAGTTGAATGCGATTATAAGAATAATAATGAGTATAATAATATTAACTAAACAACGAAAAGGCGCCTCTGTAAGAAGCAGAGCGCCTTTTCTGTTGTATGTTTGGAATAATACAGAAAAACATTGCAAATGAAGACGAGATATGCTATAGTGTAAGGTAGAAAACAAGGAGGGAATCATATGAATAATTTCACTTTTTACAGCCCGACCTATTTTGCATTCGGAAAAGGTCAGGAGGCAGAAACAGGCAGACTGGTAAAGCGGTTCGGCGGAAGCAAGGTGTTGCTTCATTACGGCGGAGGTTCCGTGGTTCGTTCCAGACTTTTGGACAGAGTAAAAGCATCTCTTGATGCAGAAGCAATTCCGTATGTGGAACTTGGTGGCGTACAGCCGAATCCGCGTGACGGTTTGGTATATCAGGGAATCGACCTTTGCCGTAAGGAAGGGGTTGACTTTATTGTTGCAGTAGGCGGCGGAAGTTCCATTGACTCGGCAAAAGCCATTGCTATGGGCGTTCCGTATGAGGGGGATTTCTGGGATTTCTATTCCGGAAGCAGACCGCAGACCGCACTTCCGGTAGGTACTGTACTTACCATTGCGGCAGCAGGAAGCGAAGGCTCTCCGGATACGGTAATTACGAAGGAATCTACGTTGACAAAGTGCGGTGCCAGCGGAGATTGTCTGCGTCCGAAGTTTTCTGTGTTGAATCCGGAGCTTACCGAGACCCTTCCGGCATATCAGTCGGCTTGTGGTGCAACGGATATTATGGCCCATGTATTTGAACGTTATTTTACCAATACACCGGAGGTAGAGGTGACGGACCGTCTTTGCGAAGCGGTACTTCTTACAATGGTAAAGGAAACTCCTCGTGTTATTGCAGATCCTCACAACTATGAGGCTCGTGCCAATATTATGTGGGCAGGTATGGTGGCACATAACAATATTGTTGGTGTGGGCAGAGCACAGGACTGGAACAGCCATGGTATTGAGCATCAGCTTTCTGCATTATATGATTGTGCTCACGGTGCGGGTTTGGCGGTAATTATGCCGGCTTGGATGACGTATGTAGCGGATCATCACGACCCGATGCGTATGGCACAGATGGCTACTCGTGTCTTTGGATGCCAGATGAACTTCGCAAATCCGAAGGAGACTGCCCTGGAGGGCGTAAAGGCGTTCCGTCGTTTCCTTGCTTCCATCGGTATGCCGATTAATTTCGAGCAGCTTGGTGCGAAGAAAGAAGATATTCCGCGTCTTGTGGAATTGTTTGGTATTGGCGACGGTACCCGTGGCGGTTATGTAGAGCTGGATAAGGCAGCTGTGACAGAGATTTACGAGAGAGCTGCAGCAGCTACGTTAGAATAGGATAAGAATCGGAAACGGTTTTTATAAAAACAAAAGAAAACGCTTCACCGTAAGGTGAAGCGTTTTGCATTTTAGAAAGTAAATTACTGAGAAATGGACTCAGTCGGGCAGGTAGCTGCACAAGCGCCGCAATCTAAGCAAGCGTCTGCATCGATCTCGTACTGGGAAGCTCCCTCGCTGATTGCTCCTACCGGGCACTCTGCTGCGCATGCGCCACAGCTGATGCACTGATCAGAAATCTTATATGCCATTGTGATATCCTCCTTTTATTAATCTACCCCTATTGTAATATAAAGTTTCAAATAATACAAGTACCTTTTTTATGAAACAAAGAGGATTTATGGGTTTTTCGGAAGAATTCGGAGAAAGTGAAAATCCTCGGATGTTTGTGTGAAATCTTCCAACGGATGAGGCTTGACGAACGCGGACAGGTTGTGTATACTTTAATTCATGAAGTTTTGAGTGATGTACATTGTTCGGATAATGCCTTGGTGTATCGGAATGGTGTAGAGATGAAAGGAGAATAAAAATGCAGGTAAGTAAAGATATGATTATTGCACAGTTGATTCAGGTAGATCCGGGAATCGTAGAGATTTTATTTGCAGCAGGAATGCATTGCATCGGCTGTCCGTCCGCACAGGGAGAGAGCCTGGAGATGGCTTGCATGGTACACGGTATTGATGCAGACGAGCTGGTAAACCAGATTAATGAGTTTTTGGCTAACAAGTAAGAAGGATTGCTTTTGCGATTGAGAACGTTTTAAGAAACGACTCTCAATCGCAAGAGTTTGTTGCAATAAGTAGAGTGTTATGTTTTTGAACTATGACATATTTACTTTTTGAAGAAAATGCTTGACATTTGTATGAAAACATAGTATTATAGTGGGGCAGTCAAAAATTGAATATAGGGGTATAGTTCAGCTGGTAGAATAACGGTCTCCAAAACCGCAGGTCGTGGGTTCGAATCCTACTGCCCCTGTTAAAACCATTTGCGTAAGCAAATGGTTTTTATTTATGTCTGTAAGACATAATCTCGTTTGCGTGCATTGCACGTAAAATCATTTGAAATTTCCTGACATAAATGTGTGATATTGTTTTTTTGACTATATTGATTTTGGTATGTCTAAATTGTTCATTTTATGCTATACACCTGAAAAAGGTTGCTTTTTCCGTAAAAGTATGATATAAGTGAAAAGGAAGAAAAACAAGACAAGAGAGAAAAAGAATACGTTGGATTGCGGATGGATAGGGGTGTTCATATTCTGTAACGAATCTGAACTGTTGAAATGAGAAACGTTTGAGGCAAACAACGTATTGAAAGGATGAAATGATGATGAGAGTGGAAAACCAAACTTTTGATAAAGAGAGAGAGTTTTACGGAAGTGTTGATGTGACGGCAGTGAATTGTAAGTTTGAGGGACCGGCGGACGGCGAGAGTGCGTTTAAGGAAAGCCGGAATGTGACGGTGGAGGGTTGCTTATGGAATCTGCGGTATCCGTTCTGGCATGATACCGGGGTGACTATGAAAAATACAGAGCTTACCGAGCTTTGTCGTGCGGCTTTTTGGTATTCCGAAAAGATAGACATTACGGACTCCAAGCTCCACGGAGTGAAGGCAATGCGTGAGTGTGCCGATGTGACCATTCGGAAAAGTGACATTGTTTCACCGGAGTTCGGCTGGTCAGTGAATAACATTCGTGTGGAGGACAGCACGGCGGCAGGCGAGTACTTTATGATGCGTTCTTCACAGATTGCATTTCAGAATGTGGAATTTACCGGAAAGTATTCCTTCCAATATGTGGAGAATGCGGTCATTGAGAATTGTGTGTTACATACCAAGGATGCCTTTTGGCATGCGAAAAACGTGATAATCAGAAACTGTGTGGTGGAGGGTGAGTACCTGGCATGGTATGCAGAAAATATTACGTTTGAGAATTGTAAGATTTCCGGTACCCAGCCGTTTTGTTACTGTAAGAATTTGAAACTTATGAACTGCGAGATGATTGATGCAGATTTGAGCTTTGAAAAGTCGGAGGTAGAGGCAGAGTTGATTGCTCCGATTATGAGCATAAAGAATCCGAAGTCCGGAAGTATTAAGGTGCCGGCAGTGGGTGAGCTGATTATGGACGATCCGGAAGCAAAGTGTGAAGTAGTGGTGGGATAAACTATTTTTAATGAAAACAGCAGAGCCATTGCGCTTGCGATGTTTAGTTCGTAAGTGCAGTGGCTTTTTTCTTAGTGACTTACTTGGTTTGGGTCATTATAGCAATTTCTACAGCATCTGACCCACTGATAATTTTCGAAGCAACGAATTTGCTATGATTTTCGCTGTTTTTGGAGTGCCGGAGCTAATCATTTTCTCAGAATACTGTATAACGACTTATTTGAGAAAAATTTTATAGATTTGTGGGTCTAAACAGCTAATATACGCTTTGTTGAGAAAATCCGTCGTTTAGAACACTCAAAACCTCTCGATTTTGTTGACTTGACTATGGCTTTTGGGTCAAATAGTATAAAACTTCCCTTTGTGAGAAACATTCCGAAGGAATGATCCGCCGTGGGGAGGAAGAAGCTATCTACAGCAGAATCGTCTTTCCGCAAGAAAGATATTCTAATCGTTCCATCCGTTCCTTTAAGTAGGCAAACTGTTCCTCACCGGTGCAGTGGCCGGTAAAGTAGCGGGTGGAATATTTGTTTAGGTCTTTTGCTGCGGCATCCAGGGCTTCTCCAGGTGCCAGCTTCATAAAATGAAATCCCCCTACCAAGATATCCGGAGCGAACCATTCCATAATATTTTGAATTCCCTTATGGGAACAACCGCTGATAAGAACTTTTTTATCGTTCTCTTCGATTAAAAGATACTGTTCGTGGCGAAAGTCATCCGGTACGTGACTATTTCCATCCAAAACCGTTAAGCCGAAGCTTCCTAAGTCCCGGGAGCGGGTGCGCTCGTTGCAGGAAAAGAGGGTTAACCCCGGCGTAAGTATGCAAGATTCGTCGACAATATGCATTCTATTTTGTTCTACAAGAGTAGTACGCAAGCCTTCATCCAAGCCGATATACTTATCCAACGCATTGAAATGAGGCTCAAAGGCATACCGATTGATGTAAACCGGTGCTTTGTCATTGAGAGAAAGAAAGGTCTGCAGCCCGCCACCGTGGTCGTAGTGACCGTGGGAAAGGATGGCAATATCCACCTTTGACAGGTCGATGCCCAGTGTGTCTGCATTTTTTGCAAATAAGTCACTTTGGCCCATGTCAAAAAGAATCTTATGGCGCTCGGTTTCGATATATAGGCTAAGACCGTGTTCCACCTGCATATCGTCCCGCTCGGTGGTGTTTTCCAGTAAGGCTGTAATTTTCATATCAGTTATCCTTTCATCCCGTTGTGAGGGTATGGTGCGGCGAGAAAAACGTATCGCCGCCTGTGTTTGCAGTGTAACACGGTTTCCTGTTTTTTTCAAGAAAAAGTGCCTGTTCGATTGACAGTGAGGGGGAGATAAGGCATAATGAAATGTGTAAATGAGAGAAGAAAAGGGGATGAAACCATGGGAAAAGATGAGAGTAATTTTTGCGCGATGATGTCCCGCATGAAATATATTGACCGCTGGGCCTTGATGCGGAATTCCTGTACGGAAAACATTTGTGAGCATTCCTTGGAAGTGGCGATGATTGCTCATATGCTTTGTGTCATCGGTAACAAGCGGTTCGGAAAGAGCCTGGATGCCAGTAAGGCGGCGCTGATTGGGATGTATCATGATACCACGGAGATTATTACAGGGGATATGCCCACGCCGGTGAAGTATTATAATGAGACGATACAGACAGTGTTCCACAAGATAGAGGATGCGGCGGCAGAGACGCTTCTTTCCATGCTTCCGGAGGATTTGCGGGAGGAGTTTTACGGTTTGTATTTTAAGGAAGAAGAGGATGCCTATCTTTGGAAGTTAGTGAAAGCGGCAGACAAGTTTTCTGCCCTGATTAAGTGTATGGAAGAGAAAAAGGCAGGTAATAAGGAGTTTGACAGTGCATTTCAGTCTACGAAAGCATCCATTATTGCCATGGAGCTTCCTGAGGCGGATTGTTTTATGGAAGAGTTTATTCCGGCTTATAACAAGAATTTGGACGAATTGCAGAAGAGATAAGGAAGGTCTTTTGTAGCTGTGTTGGGGAACAAACTACAGAAGGGAGCATAAAGCATGAAAGCAGTTATCTTTGACATGTTTGAAACATTGGTGACGCTGCATAGTGTGCCACGGTATTTCGGACGGAATGTTGCAGCGGATTTGGGCGCGGATATTGACGAGTTTTATCCGTTGTGGCATGAAACAGAGGAGGCCCGCAGTAAAGGGAAAATGAATTTTGAAGAGTCTCTTTACTGGATTGGGGAGCGTACCCGGTATGCTCATCCCGAGCGGATTTCGGAAGCAGTGAAAAAGCGTTATGCCTTTAAGTCGGAGAGCTTGCAGAAGGTGGAATACCGGATGGTTTCCATGCTCCGGGAGTTAAAGGAGCGGGGCTATAAGGTGGGGCTTATCAGTAATTGTTTTTTGGAAGAGGCGGAGGCTATCCGGGCAAATGTGCTGGCATCCTGTTTCGATGTGATGATGCTTTCTTGTGAACAGGGGGTACAAAAGCCGGAGCATGAAATCTTTGAACGGTGCCTGGCGGAGCTTTCGGTGGCGCCGGAAGAGTGTCTGTACGTGGGAGACGGCGGAAGTCAGGAGTTGGAAACTGCCCGGGCTTTCGGAATGAAGACGTTACAGGCGGGGTGGTTTGTGAAAAATGAGCAGGAAGACTGGAGAAAAGAAGGCTTTGCATCGGCCACGGACCCGGGAGAGGTGCTGGCGGCGGTGGAAGAATAGATAAAAAGGAGTTAACAGGTGACAAACGAACAGAACAACGAACAGAATACAGACACCCCCCACAAGCGGCGGGTCAGATATAAAGGAACCCACCCGCGGGCATTTCATGAAAAGTATAAGGAAGCCAATCCGGAAAAATATGCAGACACCATCGAGAAGGTCATTCGTAAGGGCAGTACTCCGGCGGGGATGCATATTTCCATTATGGTAGATGAAATACTGGATGTACTGAAAATTCAGCCGGGAGAGCAGGGATTGGATGCGACCCTGGGCTATGGCGGACATACAAGTGCCATGCTGGCAAAGCTTGAGGGAAAAGGCCATATGTATGCCTTGGATGTGGACCCCATTGAGATTGTAAAAACGAAGAAGCGTTTAGAGGATAAGGGCTACGGAGAGGACATTCTGACTATCTGTCAGACCAACTTTGCCAACATTGATGAAGTGGCGGAGAAAGCCGGAAAGTTTGACTTTGTACTGGCGGATTTGGGCGTATCTTCCATGCAGATTGATAATCCGGAACGTGGATTTTCTTACAAAGTGGAGGGGCCGCTGGATTTGCGATTGGACCCGGAACACGGGCAGTCCGCATCGGAGCGCCTGCGCAGCATTACCAAGGAAGAATTTATCGGCATGATGGTGGAAAATTCCGATGAGCCTTATGCGGAGCAGATTGCCAAGGTGGTATTTCAGAAAATAAAGCGGGGAGCGAAGTTTGAAACTACCACAGAGCTTCGGGAAGCCATCGAGGAGGCCCTTAGTAAGCTTCCTCCTGCAGAGTACAAGGAAGTGGTGAAAAAGTCCTGCGCCAGAGTGTTTCAGGCACTTCGCATTGATGTAAACAGCGAGTTTGAAGTGTTGTATGCGTTTCTTGAAAAGCTTCCGGGAATTTTGAAGCCGGGAGCGCGAGTGGCGATTCTTACCTTCCACTCGGGAGAAGACCAGTTGGTGAAAAAAGCCTTTAAACAACTGAAAAAAGAGGGTGTGTACAGTGATGCTTCGGAGGATGTGATTCGTCCGTCTGCGGCAGAATGTCAGAGAAACCCGCGGGCAAAGTCCACGAAACTACGGTGGGCGGTAAAAGCGTAGAATTGCGTGACAATTCGATGCGCAGAGCAGTGCTGCAAGATGTAATCGAAAAAAAGCGGAAGAGTCAGACAAAGTTTGCCGGTTGTGTTGAAAAATGTAAAAAAAGGTGTTAGACTGAAAGCGGAGATAAATAGGAGAACGGGCTTTGATAAGGAAGGCCCGGAATACTTAGGAGGCGGTTGTAATGAAAAAACACATATGGGTAAAGGTTACGGTAGCGGTAGTGATACTTCTTGCATTTGCATTGAGTGTAATTACGGTCTGCAGACGGGCAACGATCCACACATCGGAAACACTGGAGCAGGTGGGAACAATTTACATGGCAATTGAAGAGGATAATACGAGTATGGCCACGATGATAGGGGAAGTGCGTTTGTACTCGAATATGATGGCACTGACATCAGATGATGTGACGTTAAACGGGATTGCTGCAATGGCAGCACCGGCGACGATGGAAACGGCACAGGCAACGATGAAAGATATGAGAGAAAAGGTGGAAGCGACGAAAGAGGAAGCTCTTTTGGCTACTTTTTTGGAATATGAGAAAGCCGCATCGGATTTGATACAGAACTTGTCAAAAATGGTAGATGCGGTTTTGGCAGGGGATCGTATGACAATGATTACCTTCAGTGCAAATACCATGGACTTGGCGACTGCTACCACGGAGAAGGCAACTGCATTTTCCGGTACATTGCATGAGAGCGTAGGTTCCATGACAGAAGACGGAACCGAGTTTGCGCAATCAATGCTGACGTTAAGTATGGTTCTGTTACTTGGTTGCACAGCATTGGCGGTCTGCGTAATACTGATTGTAAACGGTTCGGTTGCCAAGCCGGCTTCCCGGGCAAGCAGACAATTGACGGAAATGATGGAAAAAATCGAAAAACAGGAAGGCGATTTGACAGAGCGTGTTACGGTTAAGTCGCAAGATGAATTGGGACAGTTGGTGCGCGGATTAAATAGGTTTATTGAGCAGTTACAGGGAATGATGCAAAAGATAAAGCGTGAATCCGGTCGTATGGAGGAACTGGCATTGAATATTATGCAGGGTGTCACGGACTCCAATGAAGATGCATCCAATATTTCGGCAACAATGGAAGAACTTTCCGCAAATATGGAAGAGCTTTCTGCGACCTTGACGCAGATGACGGACAGTGCGCGGGATGTGGCGGATGAAGTGAGAACGATTCGGGATAAGGCAGAAGAGGGAGCGGAATATTGTGGTGAAATCAAAGGACGCGCGGAAGAGGTACAGGGGCGTGTGGTTGAAAGTAAGGAAACGACAAATCGGATGCTGGAGCAGATTCGCGGGCTTTTGGAGAAGGCAATCGAAAACAGCAAAAATGTTGACCGGATTAACAGCTTGACGGTAGATATTTTAAGTATTTCCGAACAGACAAACCTGCTTGCGCTGAATGCGTCCATTGAAGCGGCACGCGCGGGAGAAGCCGGCAAAGGCTTTGCAGTGGTGGCGGATGAAATCCGTATTCTTGCGGATGACAGTAGAAATACGGCCAATAATATTCAGGATCTCAGCAAACTTGTTACTACGGCGGTGGATGATTTATCCAGAAGTGCCAATGAGATGTTGGAATTTATTGACCAAACGGTATTGACCGATTATGACAAATTTGTCGGAGTGGCAAAACAGTATTATACGGATGCGGAAAGCTTGAATTCCGTGATGAACGATTTCTATGGAAGTGCGGACGGTTTAAAGGAAACGATGGCGGTGGTAGCAGAGAGTCTGAACGGTATCAATATTGCGGTCGAGGAAAGTGCGCAGGGAATCGGTACCGCAGCGGAACATACCGGCCAGCTGGTAATGTCTCTCGGTTCGATTAAGTCTCAGGCGGACGCGAATAAGGAGATTTCCGAGAGTTTGGAAGAAGAAGTAAAGAAATTTAAGAAAATATAAATCAGAAGGAATAAAGCGCGTATGGTAAAAAGCAGATTGCAGGAATGGTTGGCACCGGTTTGGATGGGTGGATTGATTTGGGAAGAATCCGTATGCTTTTATGAGGATGGGGATAAAAAGGAACAGGGTGGAAATCTTTTGTACACCCCGAAAAAGATTACAAAGATCACGAATCATGACGCTACGGTTGTATATGAAGAAGGTAAGGACTATACCGTAACGGAGAGGGGGATTGTGCGTACAGAAGACAGCCGCATCCCTGTATTAAAAAGAGAGGAATACGTCAAGCCGTACAACGACGAGCCGTGGGCAGGCTGGCTTTGTCTTGCGGGCAAGAAGGAATTCACCATGATTCTTCCGCATGTGTACAAGTACCAGGTGTTGGTGACTTACGAGACAGGCGAGTCCTGGACCGGACTTGTACCGGAGCGTATGGGCGAGCGTCTTACCAAGACCTATGAGAAATTAGAGAGCGGCAGTCCGCTTCACATTGTATATTTCGGTGACAGTATTACGGCAGGTTGGGAAGCCAGCGGTGCTGATGAACCGGCGGTGGATATGGGTTCCTTAAATCCGATGAAGGTGCAGTCCGACCGTTATCCGAATATGCCGGTATGGGCGGAAATGGTAACAAGAAAGCTTCGGGAAAGCTATCCTCAGGCAGAGATTACAAAGGATAACTTATCCGCAGGCGGTTCCACTGCAAAGTGGGGCGTGGATAATGTAAACACATTGTTTGACCGTGTGGAGAAACCGGATTTGGTATTTATCGGTTTCGGTATGAACTGTATGTGGGACCCGACGGAGCAGTTTATGGGATATATTGATGAAATTATTACCGAACTTAAAAAGCGGAATCCGGATTGCGAGTTTGTGTTGTATCCGGCCATGACTGCAAACAGGGAGATTCCGACTTATCAGAATGACGGACTTCTTAACTATGAGAAGGCACTTACGGACTATGCAAAGGTTCATGAAGGTATGGCGGCAGCTCCGGTACATAGTATGTTCCGTGAAATGGAGAACAGGGGGAAGACCTACTTTAACTATACCGGAAACTGCGTGAACCATCCGAATGATTTTGCTATCCGGTTGTACGGTCAGACGATATTTGAGGCGATTTCTAAGTAAACCGGAAAACGAACCCGACAGGCCGGGGGGAAGAAAACCGGACACACGGCGAAACTGGAAAAGTGACATAAAAAATGACAAGGGTAAGTGACAAATTTGTCACTTACCTTTTCACTTAAGTGTCATTTTACCTGTGTATGATAAAGGTATCAAGTTTGGGAGGAACCGAAAATGGAAATTTTAAGATGTGAGCATGTTTCAAAGGTATACGGAGAAGGAAATACCTGTATCAAGGCATTGGATGATGTGAGTTTTACCGTGGAAAAGGGTGAATTTGTGTCTATTGTGGGACCGTCCGGCAGCGGAAAGTCAACGTTGTTACATATTTTAGGCGGCGTGGATAAGCCCACAAGCGGTAAGGTATTTGTGGAAGGAACCGATATGCACGATTTGGATGAAGACAAACTGGCGATTTTCCGCCGCAGACAAATCGGTCTGGTGTACCAGTTCTATAACCTGTTACCGGTGTTAAATGTAGATGAAAATATTTTACTTCCGCATTTGCTTGACGGAAGATCTATGGATAAAGAGCGTTTGGACCGGATTGTGGAGTACCTGGGATTGACGGATCGCAGAAATAATTTGCCCAGCGAGCTTTCCGGCGGACAGCAGCAGAGAGTGTCCATCGGTCGTGCATTGTTTAATCATCCGGCAATTTTGCTGGCAGACGAACCGACGGGGAACTTGGACCGCAAGAACGGAGAAGAAATTATCCGCTTGCTCAGAGAATCGAACCGCAAGCAGAAGCAGACGTTGATTTTGATTACCCACGATGAGAGTATTGCCCTGCAGGCTGATCGCATGATTTGTATTGAGGACGGAAAGATTACAAAGGACGAGCGGATTCGCGTACTGGGAGGTGGTCTCGGTGAGTAATCGTAAGATAGTGCATCATGTGACACGTCAGTACATGAAAAAGAACAAAAGAAGAACTTTTACCACATTTTTGGGAATTGTGTTTATGGTCATGCTGATGACTTGTGTATTTGTGGGAAGAGATACGGGAGTGACTTATCTGGGAGATATGGCAGCGGCCAATGACGGGAAATGGCATGCCATCGTATATGAAGCTGACAAAGAAGTCTACGAAAAAATTAAGGATATGAAGCAGGTAAAGGCAACTTCGGTTTCCACGGACTACGGCTATACGGACTTTGCCCGGTCTGCAAATCCTGATCGCCCGTACTTGCAGGTAAAGGCATACGGAGAGAAGAACTTTGACTGGATGAACATTATGGTAACCGAAGGCCGCCTGCCGGAGAAGACGGGAGAACTTCTTTTAAATGAGGATGTGTTGAAGGACGGAGCGCAAATTGCCATCGGTGATACGATTTCCGCAAGCTATTTTAAGCGAATCATACAGCGTTATGATACGGAAGGCTCCACTTATTTTCCGTATGATCGTTTTATTTTGGAAGGAAACGTAGCCAAGGAAGCACCCCAGGGATTTCCCTACTACGGGGAAAACGATACGTTTTTTGAGACAAAGGAAGCTACGGGAGAGTGTGGGACGTATACTGTAGTAGGTTTTATGGAGTGTCCGGATTTTGAAAAAGACGGGGCGGCGGCTTATACTGCATTGACGTTTTTGGATGAGAACGGAGCACTGCCGGAGTGCATTAATGTATCGGTACTCATAAATGTGAAGCGGGCAGGGAATGTAATGGAGAAGCTGGAGGATGTTGCGGGAGACTGGACAAGACTGGAGACCAACAACAGCTTACTGGCATTGTCCGGTAATTCCTCCGACAGTACCGTTAATTTGGCGGTAAACGTATTGTCAGTGTTCTTTATTGTACTGATTATGGCAGCTTCGGTGGTATTGGTTCATAACGTATTTAATATGTCCTTTGATGAGAGAAGCAAGTATCTCGGTATGCTTTCTTCCGTGGGAGCCACAGGAAAGCAAAAGCGCAGCAGCGTGTACTATGAAGCCTATTCTTTATTGCTTCCGGCATTGCCGACCGGTTTTTTTGCGGGACTTTTTGTGGTAAAGGCGGGTATGCTGGCAT
>JAFTWC010000008.1 GCA_017465475.1 Lachnospiraceae bacterium | reverse complement strand
GACCTTCAAGTGCGCGACCAGGGGCTCGAACCCTGGACACCCTGATTAAGAGTCAGGTGCTCTACCAACTGAGCTAGTCGCGCTTGTTTTGTTTTACCGCTCATCCCTGAGCGCAAAAACGATTATATACTATTCTTTTGAAAAATGCAAGCACTTTTTTTAATTTTTTTTAAATTTTTTTTGGAAAAACGCCGGAAGCCTTGATTTAAGAGGGTTTTCGGTATAAAATTTTTTTTGAAAAGATGAGAAATGAGGCCTTTTTTACGAAGAAAAAAGTAAAAGAGTATCTTTCGAAGTGAAAAAAGGAAGTGTTACAACAGATGCAACACTTCCTTCAATATCTACGATAGATATTATTTGTAGACCTGAATCTTTACGCCGCCCTCCTGTGGGATAACCTTTGCGGATAAATCGGAGGTTTCCCAGTCTGCCAAAAGAGGGGAGTTGGTGTACACCGTCGGCTTGCAGTTATCGAAGTTGGAGCCGTTGTTTTCCACGAAAATGCGGCAGTCGTTGCCGTCGGAGTCTTTTCCTTCCAGCATATATCTGGCGGATAACAGCATTTCTTTTGTTTTCTCGATTTTCTGGGTATCTACACCGGTGCCGATAACTTCACCGTTAAAGTAAGGGCCGGTGGCTGTACCGCCGAACTCTATCATGCACACATCCTTCGTATGACCCGCAACGAACTGGGAGCCTGTGATGCGAATATCAATTTCCATAAGTAATTCCATACGAAACCTCCTGAATGAACGAATTTGTTTTTACAGAAAACATTATATCGTTTTTGGACGAATAGTTCAAGAAGAAGGAAGAAAAGAATCGGGACGGAATCTGATGAAATTGTACTGTATCGGTTGCAAAAATGCTGAAAATGTGTAAAAATGGAGGGAGAGAAACAGTTGGAGGAAGCCATGGGGAAAATTTATGTACTGATGGGTAAAAGCGCCACGGGAAAAGATACGGTATTTAAACGCCTGATTGGGATGAAAGAGCTGGCGCTTCATACGGTAGTCGGGTACACGACCCGGCCGATTCGTCGCGGTGAGGCGAACGGGAAAGAGTATTTTTTTGTGACGGAAGAGAAGTGGCAGAGTTTAAAAGAAGAAAATAAAGTAATCGAATCCCGGACCTATCATACGGTGGTGGGGGATTGGCATTATTTTACGGTAGATGACGGCCAAATTGATTTAAACGGGCAGGATTATTTGTTCATTTCCACCCTGTCGGGCTTTGAGCAGTTAAAGAAGTATTACGGAGACGATGTGGTAGTTCCGTTGTACATTGAGGTGGAGGATGACCAACGGTTGTGGCGTTCCATTTCCAGAGAACGGCGGCAGGCAAAACCGAATTACGATGAGGTGTGCCGACGCTTTTTGGCAGACCAGCAGGACTTTTGCGAGGAAGAGATTGCAAGAGTGGGAGTAACAAAGCGGTATCGCAACTCGGATTTGGAGGAATGCGTTTCCGCAGTGGCAAGGGACATTGGTATGGCCAAAAGATAATAGGGCAAACAAGAAAAGTGAAATAACAGTAACAACAGTCGTGTGTCAGAACAGAAACGGGAACGAAATTCTATTTGCGCACAAGGTGTAAACGTGGTATACTATAAAGATGAGTTCAGGAGGTGAGCGTGATGGATTTGAAAGTAAATCAGATTTCGCAGCCGGAGCCGGTGGAACTGCCGAAGCAGACCCCGGAAGCAGACGGCACTTTTAAGTTCATGCTTGCCGGGAAAATCGAAGAAGCGGCATTGCAGGAGCGGTTAAATTCCCTGATGGATGATATTACGCTGCAGGGGAAAAAGATTGCCAAGCATATGGATGTGCGGGATATGAAAAAATACCGCGAGTTAATCAAGGATTTTATGAATGAAATCGTAACCCGTTCCCATAAGTTTTCCAGAGAGAACTTTTTGGACAAAAGAGGACGGCATCGTGTGTACGGAATGATTCGTCTGGTGG
Source organism: Lachnospiraceae bacterium (assembly GCA_017465475.1). Classification (GTDB taxonomy): domain Bacteria; phylum Bacillota; class Clostridia; order Lachnospirales; family Lachnospiraceae; genus SIG307. Next base: position 23,975 of record JAFTWC010000008.1, on the reverse strand, counting down.
ATGAGACATTGGACGAGCTGGCAGCGGAGTTGATTAAAGATGAGAAAGACCATTTGATGATTTTAAGCAGAATTGATGAAATCAGAGGGCTCTTGTTGGACATTTTTACTTGATGCCATATGGTTGTACAGTGTGACCTGTACAAAAATGAAAGAAGTATAAGTCGGAAGGAAGCCGGCCGGCGACAGAGGGCGGAAAGGAGGTTTTCCATGGCGGAGTTTAAACAAATTATCGGACATGAACAGATTATTCAACATATGCAGAATGCCATTCGCCAGAAGAAGATTTCCCATGCCTATTTGCTGTGCGGGGAGTCCGGAAGCGGAAAACGCCTTGTGGCAGAAGCCTTTGCAAAGGCAGTACTCTGTGAAGAGGGCGGAATTGAGGCTTGCGGGAAGTGTAAGTCCTGTAAGCAGGCGGAGTCCGGGAATCATCCGGATATCCGTGTGGTAGTAAGAGAAAAAGCTACCCTTGGCGTAAAGGAAATCCGTGAGCAGGTAACGGCGGATGTTCAGATAAAGCCTTACAGCAGCGAATATAAGATTTATTTAATAGATGAAGCGGAAAAGATGACAGAGGAAGCACAGAATGCCCTGTTAAAAACCATTGAAGAACCGCCGGAGTATGCGGTCTTTCTTTTAATGGTGGACAGGCAGGAGCTTTTGCTGTCCACCGTGTTATCCCGTTGTGTTTTGCTTCCGTTTTATCCGGTGGCTACCGGAAAGATTAAGCAGTTTCTTATGGAAGAAAAGGGAGTTCCGGACTATCTTGCGGAAAGTGCGGCGGCGTTTTCCGGAGGCTTGGTGGGACGTGCCGTGCAGTATACGGAATCGGAGGCCTTTACGGAGCAGCGGGAAGAGGTATTGCACCTTGTAAAGTATGTGGATCAGATGACCATGGCGGAAGTGATGGAAAACGTAAAGCTGTTTGCATCCAAAAAAGATGCGGCCACGGAATATCTGGATATGATTTTACTGTGGTACCGGGACGTACTGATGTACAAAGCCACGAAGGATATCAATGCGCTTATGTTTGCAAATGAGCCGGAAGCAGTGGCGGATCAGGCAAAGAAGCGGAGTTTTGAAAATCTGCAGGGGATTGTAGAAGCGTTGGAACAGGTAAAACAGCGTCTGAAGTCAAATGTGAACTTTGAAACGGCGCTTGAATTACTGTTGTTATATATGAAGGAGGATTAAGGAATGAAAGTTGTAGGTGTAAGATTTCGGAAGGCGGGAAAGGTGTACTACTTTGACCCGTTGGAGTTTGATATAAAGCAGGGATCTAATGTTATCGTAGAAACGGCCCGGGGCGTGGAATTCGGGTATGTGGTGATGGGCATCCGTGATTTGCCGGAAGAAAAGATTACCCAGCCGTTAAAACCGGTACTTCGTCAGGCAACGGAAGAGGATGTAAAGACCCAGGAAGCCAATGCGGCAAAGGAAAAAGAGGCTTTTAAGGTGTGTTTGGAAAAAATCAGAAAGCATAATCTTGAGATGAAGCTCATTGATTCTGAGTATACCTTTGACAATAATAAGTTGTTGTTTTACTTTACGGCAGACGGACGCGTGGATTTCCGTGAGCTGGTAAAGGATTTGGCAGCGGTGTTTAAAACCCGTATTGAGCTTCGTCAAATCGGTGTCAGAGACGAGACGAAGATTCTCGGCGGAATTGGTGTGTGCGGACGTGCTCTTTGCTGTCACACCTATTTGTCGGAGTTTATTCCGGTGTCCATAAAGATGGCGAAGGAACAGAATTTGTCCTTGAATCCGACGAAGATTTCCGGTGTCTGCGGCAGACTCATGTGCTGTCTGAAAAATGAAGAGGAAGCCTACGAAGAATTAAACAGTCATCTTCCGTCGGTGGGTGAGTATGTAACCACTGCAGACGGCCTAAAGGGTGAAGTGCAGAGTACCAGCGTGTTGAAGCAGCTGGTAAAGGTTATTGTCACCATGGATAACGACGAAAAGGAAATCCGGGAATACAAGGTTTCGGATTTGAAGTTTAAACCGCGCAGAAAGCAGGAGCGTGTGCAGATGGATGCGGAGCTTCATGCACTGGAGCAGTTGGAGCGGAAAGAAGCGAAGAAGCAAGGGGAATAAAACACATGACGCAGACAGAAGGTGCGATTCGTTCTGAAAAGCTTGCGGCCGCTTACGCACGGGCGGAACAGTTCCGAAAAGACGGGGAACGAATTGATGAACTGCAACGAAACGAATATTTGATTTTTCAGCATCCGGGACGGTTTTGTTTCGGAATGGATGCGGTACTGTTGTCCGGCTTTGTTAGAATAAAGCCGGGAAGTGCGGTGCTTGATTTAGGCACCGGCACCGGGATTTTGCCGATTTTAATGGAGGCAAAGACCAAGGGGCAGCATTTTACCGGACTGGAAATTCAGGAAGAAAGTGCCGATATGGCCCAAAGAAGCGTTGCGGTGAACCAACTTTCCGAAAAGATTGATATTCGCGTCGGAGATATTAAGGAAGCCGGTCGGTTATTTGGCGCGGCTTCTTTTGATGTGGTAACCTCCAATCCGCCTTATATGACGGCGGATCACGGGTTGCAAAATCCGGAACTTCCGAAAGCCATTGCAAGGCACGAAGTGCTATGTACCCTGGAGGATGTGGTACGGGAAGCGGCCTATGTGTTAAAGCCGGGGGGAACCTTTTTTATGGTACACCGGCCGTTTCGGTTGGCAGAGATTATCCGAAGCCTGTCGGCCCACGGGCTAGAGTTAAAGCGAATGCAGATGGTACACCCTTATGTGGACAAGGAGCCTAACATGGTACTTTTGGAAGCCAGCAAGGGCGGACGGCCCCGAGTGACGGTGGAACCGCCGCTCATTGTATTTAAAGAGCCGGGAGTGTACCATGAGGATATTACCGGTATTTACGGATATTAGCGGAGCAGTTGTTTTTGTGGTGTGTGACATGTTTGCCGGGGGACGAAGGAATACGGCAACGGAAAGGAACCAGTATGGCAGGAACCTTATATTTGTGTGCAACACCCATCGGGAATCTGGACGATATTACGTTCCGGGTGTTGGAAACGTTAAAGAATGTGGATGTGATTGCAGCAGAGGACACCAGAAACAGTATTAAGCTGTTGAATCGGTTTGAGATAAAGACACCTATGACCAGCTATCACGAGTTTAATAAATTCGATAAAGGAAGACAGCTCATTGACCAGCTGTTAGAAGGAAAAAATATTGCAGTCATTACCGATGCCGGCATGCCGGGGATTTCCGATCCGGGAGAAGAGTTGGTAAAAATGGCATATGAAGCCGGAGTGACGGTAACGGTACTGCCGGGAGCCTGTGCCTGCGTGACGGCACTGACCTTGTCGGGGCTTCCTACCAGACGGTTTTGTTTTGAAGCCTTTTTGCCGTCGGATAAAAAGGAACGGAGAGAGGTACTGGAGGAGTTAAAAGGCGAGACTCGTACCATTGTGCTGTATGAAGCACCTCATCGGCTTATAAAGACCCTGGCGGAGCTTTTGGAAGTGCTTGGCGACCGTCGCCTTACCATTTGCAGAGAGTTAACCAAAAAGCACGAAGAGGCGTTTCAGACCACCTTTTCGGAGGCACTTTCTTTTTATGAGGAAAACGAACCGAAAGGGGAATGTGTGCTTGTTGTAGAAGGGGCAGACCGTGAGGCTATGAAGAAGGAAGAACAGGAGTCCTTTTTGCAGCTGAGTCTGGAAGAACACATGGAACGCTATTTGTCTCAGGGAATGAGCAAAAAAGATGCCATGAAGGCTGTAGCAGCGGACAGAGGCGTGTCCAAAAGAGAGATTTATGCGATGCTGTTGGAATAGGGAAGTACTGTTAAGGAGATGAAACTTTGAAGTTTCGGTTGCTTTCAAGAGAATAAGATTGATATTTTTTGATATTTAGTATATACTATGTATATACTAAATGCGAGGAGGTTTTTGATATGCAGGCGCAAGTGAAAGAATGGGGAAATAGTCAGGGAATCAGATTGCCAAAAGAAGTATTAAAAAGTGCAGGGATTGCTTTGAATGAGTTTTTAGATGTCACAGTATCGAATGGTGTAATTACTTTGGTGAAACCTTTTCGGCATAAAACGTTAGAAGAAAGAGCAGCTGAGTTTGATGGGAAGTTAATGCTTGATGGAGAATATGATTGGGGAGAACCTGTCGGAAGAGAGGTCTGGTAATGGAAGTACTGCATCAAGGAGACATTCTTAAAATAGAAAAAATAAATCATCCCGTATTGGTAGTTAGTAAGGATTTCTTTAATACCAGCGGTGAAATAATCGGGTGCCCAATTATTAAAAATTCTAATCCTGGGCCACTTCATATATGGATGGCTACGGAAGAGAATGAAGGCTATATACAATGTGAAAAGCTTGCATTATTGGATTTAGCGGTTCGCGGGTATAAGAAAGTGGATCGATTACCGATTTCAGAAATGATTAATGTATCTGATGCTATTCAGGGGATTTTTGAATATATTTGATAAAATTCCGGTAATTGCAAAGTGGAAAACGGATAATGGAACGCCGGAGAAAGCTGCATTTGAAGGTAGGAAATACTTTTGTTTAAAACCTGTTATATGCTTTTTGGATAGTGTGTTATGCTTAAAGGGTGGCATTGCGTTTGACAAAAAGGGATTTAGGAAGCCAAACACATCGACAACCACCCCTAAGACCAAAATAGGGCTACCGCAGTTGCGATAGCCCTTTTATGTACCTATTCTTCAATAAGTCCTGCCAGCTTAGCCAGCTTCTTCACATTTTTCTTAGAAACTTTCTTACCGCAAAAGTCAATCAAATCCTTGGTTTCGCCGTTAAAAATATCACACGGCTGGTATTTGGTCAGGATAATGCGGTTGCCTTCCTGGATGATTTCTACCGGGTCATCCTCCTGTAAGTCCAGATTTCTGCGTAATTCAATCGGTAATGTAATTCTCCCTACTTCATCTAAGTTTCGTACAATCCCTATGTTTTTCATGCGCTACCTCCGAAAGTAAAATACGATATACGACTTGTTAATTCTATAACGAAATCTATTGTACTCCATTTTCCTAAATTTGTCAAAGCGAAAATAAACGAATTTATCGTATTTTTCGAAATATTGTACATAATCGACGGCAGTCGACACGGAGAGAACGGATATATTACGTAGGTTCTTAATGTTTAATGTTGAAAGAAGGAGAGTGTAGTGAAAACTCGTACAAGTTTCTACTGACAAAACGAATGTGTTGTGCTAAAATGGGGAGAGAAATGATTCCCCGCGACGGTCCGGTATCAAGAGGGCTGTTACGGAATATAAAATAGAGAGACCGGATATGCCGGCAGAATAGAAAGAAAGGTATGGTAACAGTATGAAAGTAGTGGTTTTGGCAGGCGGAACAAGTACGGAACGGGATGTTTCTTTGATTTCGGGAAGCGGAATCTATAAAGCACTGAAAAAGAATGGGCATCAGGTGATTTTATTGGATGTGTATCTCGGATATGAGGGGGAAACGGAAGGGATTTTTGAACGGGAGTATGACTGGACGGAAAATATTTCCGCCATTTCCGAACAGAATCCGGATTTGGAGCAGATAAAGGCTATGCGTCCGGACGGTGCAAAGAATTTCTTCGGTCCCAATGTATTGTCTTTGTGCCGGGAAGCGGATGCGGTGTTTATGGCATTGCACGGGGCCAACGGCGAAGACGGTAAGATCCAGGCTTGTTTTGAATTGATGGGCATTCCGTATACAGGAACGGACTTTGTCAGTGCGGCCATGGCCATGGACAAGGGTATTACCAAAGACATTTTTAAAGCATATGATATTCCGACTCCGATGGGGATTCGTTTGAAAAAAGGCGAGACAGAACGTGAGAAGGTACCGTTCCCGTGTATCGTAAAGGCATGTTGCGGCGGTTCCAGTGTGGGTGTTTGCATCGCGAGAAACGAAGAAGAATATGAAGAGGCGAAAAAAGAAGCATTCCGCTATGATGAAGAAGCGGTTATCGAGCAGTTTATCACCGGAAGAGAATTTTCTGTGGGTGTGATGGACGGTAAGGCCCTTCCGGTCATCGAGATCGCACCGAAGCAGGGCTTCTATGATTATAAAAATAAGTATCAGGCAGGAAGTACGGTGGAAACCTGTCCGGCGGAACTGACGTCTGAGCAGACAAAGCAGATGCAGAACATTGCAGAGCGTGTATTTGCTGCATTGCGTTTAAAAAACTATGCCCGTATGGACTTTATGATGGATACAGCAGGCAATATGTATTGTCTGGAAGCCAATACATTGCCGGGGATGACCCCGATGTCCTTGTTACCGCAGGAGGCGGCGGCCATCGGTATCAGTTATGAAGAGTTATGTGAAAAAATATTAAAGAAAGCATTTGTTTCGTAGAGAGGATTGGGTACGACATGGAGTTCACAATCAGACAGATTGCAGAGGCGGCGGGCGGCCGCCTGGTATATAGCGGCCCGGAGGATGAAGTATCCCGACAGGCATTTTTGAACAGGAAAGTAGACAGCGTGGTGCTGGATTCAAGAAAAGTTACTCCGGACGGTGTATTTATTGCCACTGTGGGAGAGCGTGCGGACGGGCATTCCTTTGTGTCCTCTGTGTATGAACAGGGGGCGGTGCTTGCCGTGGTACAGAGAGAACCGAAGGAGGGAGAACATTGGCAAGGCTATCTGCTGGTGGAGGATACCCTGCAGGCATTAAAAAACATAGGAGAAAGCTATCGTAAAACCTTGTCGATTCCGGTAATAGGTATTACAGGCAGTGTAGGCAAAACCAGTACCAAAGAGTTTATTGCCGGTGTACTTTCCGAACAGTATCATGTACTAAAGACCGAGGGAAATTATAACAATGAAATCGGTGTGCCGTTAACGTTACTTCGCATTCGTCCGGAACATGAAGCGGCTGTGGTGGAAATGGGAATCAGCGATTTCGGAGAAATGCATCGGTTAAGTAAAATGGCAAGACCGGATGTGGCAGTGATTACCAACATCGGCCAGTGTCATTTGGAAAATTTGAAGGATCGGGACGGAGTACTGAAAGCCAAAACAGAGATTTTTGACTTTATGCCGGCCGGAGGGAAAATCTGTTTAAACGGGAATGACGACAAGTTATGTACCGTGTCTGCGCCGAACGGGTGTGAACTTCGATTCTTCGACGTAAAAAAGGCAGCTGCACCGGGACAAATGCAAGCGAGGGATATGGTATATGCCTCCGATGTAACAAGTAAAGGCTTGTGGGGAAGTGAGGCGGTATTGCATAACGTGGCGGGTGACAGTTATGATATAGAAGTTCCGCTGCCGGGGTTGCATATGGTGTTAAACGCTGCTGCGGCTGCTTGTGTGGCGGAATGGATGGGGCTAGCGCCGGAGCAGATACAGGCCGGTATAAAAAAGATGACTGCCGTAGGAGGCAGAAACAACCTGATTCGTACCCCGCATTTGACATTGATTGATGACTGTTACAATGCCAATCCGGTATCCATGAAAGCGGGGATTGACCTGCTTTGTATGGCAGATACCGTGAAGGTGGCGATTCTCGGGGATATGTTTGAGCTGGGAGAAAATTCCGATGCCATGCACAAAGAGGTGGGAGCCTATGCCGTGGCAAAGGGACCGGAACGTTTGATTTGTGTAGGTGAGAATTCTCGTCACATGTATGAGGAGGCAAAGAAGGAATCTGTAAATTGTGACGTGATATATTTTGAGACGAGAGAACTTTTATTAGAAGCATTGCAAAAGGAAAGGGAGCATTTGCTGCCGGAAGGGTGTACTGTTTTGATTAAGGCCTCTCACGGAATGAAGTTTTCCGAAGTGGTGGAACTGCTTCGATAGAGAGAAAGCTCTGCTGTTCCGAAGAATGAGATTCGGGGCGACAGGGCTTTTTTGCATAGAAGAGATGTTTCCTGCGTAAAGTTATAAAAAGTCTTGTTCGGAGTATCTATGCTAAATTATCTGTGGGGCGGAATGATATTGATTGCGGTGGTATACGGAGCCATTACCGGAAAGGCGGAAGCGGTGGGGAATGCTGCACTAAGCTCATCCAAGGAAGCGGTGGAATTGAGCATTGCAATGTTGGGCGTAATGGCGTTGTGGACCGGCATTATGAAGATTGCGCAAGCCAGCGGGTTAACCGGGAAACTGATAAAACGAATGAGGCCGGTGCTGCGCTTTTTCTTTCCGGATGTGCCGGCAGATTCCAAGGCCAATGAATATATTGCTACCAATATGATTGCTAACATTTTAGGATTGGGAGGAGCGGCAACTCCTTTTGGACTAAAAGCCATGGAGGAATTGCAGAAATTAAATGTGGCCAAGGGAGGAAAAAGGGAGGTGGCATCCCGGGCCATGTGTACCTTTCTTATTCTGAATATTTCTTCATTGCAGATGATACCGGTGAATATTATTGCTTACCGGAGTCAGTACGGCTCGGTGAATCCGGCAAAAATCGTGGTGCCGGCCATGGTAACTACCTTATTCAGTACCCTGGTGGCGGCAGTGTTCGTTAAAATAATGGGGAGAAAGGAGAAGACGCAATGAGTGTACTGGTGTATCTTTCTGATTTTTGCATTCCGCTTTTGCTGTTCTATATGATTGTATATGGGTTGATGACTAAGACAGACATTTATAAAGAATTTACGGAAGGGGCCAAAGACGGTTTCTCCGTGACGTTGGGAATTTTACCTACCTTAATCGGTCTGATGACCGGAGTGGGAATGCTTCGGGCTTCGGGGTTTCTGGAAACATTGTCGGAATTTCTTGCACCGGTGGCAAAAATGCTGTTCTTTCCGGCGGAACTGGTGCCTTTGGTGGTGGTAAAACTGTTTTCGGCTTCGGCGGCCACGGGGCTTTTGCTGGATATTTTTAAAGAATACGGACCGGATTCCTATTTGGGGACGGTAACTTCATTAATCTGCGCATCCACGGAGACGATTTTTTATACCATGTCGGTGTATTTCATGGCAGTCGGAGTCAAAAAAACCCGCTACACCCTGGCCGGTGCTTTGACAGCAACGGCAGCGGGGGTAGCGGTGAGCACGTTCCTTGGGGGAATGTTGTAACGGTTACCAGTTTCGCTTAAAGAATATGTGGCCTTTGATTTGATACCAGGAAGTAAATATAGGCCATTCGTCATGGGCATCTACATAGTAGTCGGCATGGAAAAACTGGAAATCGCCGATATTGTTTTTGCCGGATAATGCTTCTTTACATGCTTTGGTACAGCTGGTTAAATCATAGTCCCGGAATTTGTCGATACTCTTATATCCGGCGAACTGTCCCGGTGCGGTAACAACGCCGTAAATGGTATTGCCGTAGCGTCCGGTAAGCAGTCGGTTTAAAATGACATTTGCCACGGCCAGCTGGCCTTCGTAGGGCTCCCAGTAGGCTTCGGCGGCCACCACCAGAACAAAGACTTCCATATCTTTTTCGGATATGGTAATCGGATCACGATACGTAACCGGAAGACTCTTTACGCGGGCTTTTTCGATTTTTGCAGCCCGTTCCGCAGCGGCAATTTCGGCTAACGTCATAGCTTCCTTTTGATTACAAACCAGGGTAACAAACTCTGCATACAGATATGCTACAGTGTCTGCGTTATACTGAACGGCAATCCATTCTTTGTTGGACTTGGAAAGGATTGCAGGAAAGGTCTGACCGGTTGAAATCATACCCAGGGAAGAATACTCGGTGCCCGGGCCGGTACGTACATTCATGGAATTGACGTGAACCTTTGCATTATAAGCGGTAATTTTATCCGCGTAAGCAACGGCTTTGTCGCCCAGATGCAGGTATTGGGAAGAAATGTAACCGTCCAGCTTACCGGAGGAAATATGAGTCCAGTCGCCTTCGGTGCCTAGAACTTCGGCAATGCCGTTTTTAAACAATTTACCTAAAACCGGGGTATCTGTTCCCGGACCTTTTCGAATATTCACATAGTCGTCTACATTGGCGATGGCCTTTGTAAAACGGAACGGTTCCGGTGTCGGTGTAGCGGTCGGTGTCGGCGTTGCAGTCGGCAGCGGCGTTGCAGTCGGCAAAGGTGTGGCTGTGGGAACCGGCGTCGGTGTCGGCAAAGGTGTCGGCAACAAAGCCTGTGTAGGAACCGGGGCCACGGTCGGAGAGGAAACAGAAGAATCCTGTTTCGGTAACGATGTAACGACACTTTTGTCTCCGGACGGAGACTCCGTAGGGGTACCGGTAAGAGTATCGCCTATGGAAGCCGGTGTGTTTTCCTGTGATTCTCCGTCAATGAGAAAACCGCCGGACAGAGTTGCGATAAAGAAACACAAACAACCGCAAACCATGGAAACCACACGGTATTTCAGATGTTTCATAGAAACCTCCTGTTCAGAGTGGAATGTTCAAAAAATGTTTCAAAAAATAATCCTAACCTTAAGTATACCACAGAATTATTTCCTTGAAAAGGAAATTTTTTTGCAAAGATAGTTCGAAGAAGTAGAACTGTGGAAGTTGTGAGTAAAATTGTGGAGAAACATGGCGAATTTGGAGAAAACTGAGGGAAATCACTGGACTTTTTTGTTAAAATGTGTTATACTATAGCAAACATTACGGTGGAGAATTTGCGGGGATAAACGTCCGGAAAGGAGAACGGCGATGGATACAACAGAAGAAATCTTAACTCCGGCGGAAGAGGCGGTTGAGGCTTCCGTAGCAGAGAATACAAACGAGTTATCTGAAACAACCGAAACACCGGATACTGACATGGAGATGGAGCTTCCGGAAGGCTTTTTTGACGGTGTGGAAGAAGAGAAGTTTTCCGATGATGAAACAGAGGAAGAAGATATCTTTGATATGGACTTCAGCGATGTGGAAGCGGAAGAAGCCAGAGAGGCTGCAAAAGAGGCGGCGAAAGCAGAGCGGAAAGCGCTGAAAGAGAAGAAGAAGCAGGAACGGAAGGAGAGAGGTTGGTTCACGCTTTTGGTACGTATTCTGACCATTGTGCTGGGACCGATTCTGATTCTCAGCTTGTTTTATATCCTTTGTTCCGGTACCAGTGCGAAGAAGCTGACGCATAAACTTGTGCAAGGCGAGATGGAGGCATTAACCGTTTCTGCGGTGGAAGCGTTTATGGAAGTCCGGGGCGATTACTCCTATACGGACGGTGTGTTCTATAAGGGAACCACGGATATGGTACAGATGTATGAGTACTTGGACAATATGAGCGAAAAGGCCGGCGTTGACATTATGATATTCTTTGGCGATACCTGCGTGATGACCACCTTTAAGGATGAGAACGGCGTACCGTATGCGGGAGTTCCGATCGATACGAATACATATGAAAAGATTGTCACAAAATATGTATATCAGGGCAACTACTACTATGAGTCCGACGGCAACTTTAACGGTTTGCCGTATGCGACTTATTACTACCCGTTGATGCAGGAAAGCTCCGGTGAAATCGTAGGTGCTATGTTCTGCGGAATCAATCGTACCGGCATTGATAAAGAGATGAATGCTATTTTAGCGGTGCTTATTGTGTTCGGGCTTATTTTTGCAGTGGCTACTGCAGTGCTTTGTTTCTTTGAAGTAAAGCAGATTACCAAGCCGATCAAGACTTCTGTTGACGGTTTGACGAAGCTTTCCCGTGGTGACCTTGCGGTTCGTCTTTCCAAGGAAGATAAGAAGCGGAAGGATGAAGTGGGAGACATTGCCCGGGGAGTAGATACCCTGACGAAAGAATTGAGAGAAATTGTAGGAGGTATTCAGAACTCCTCCAAGGAAGTATCTGATTTCTCCGAAGTAATGAATGAGTCCATGGGCAGAATCGGTGAGACGGTTACCAATGTAAATCTTGCGGTAGAAGATATTGCCAAGGGAGCTACCTCTCAGGCAACGGAAACCATGCAGGCAAATGCCCAGGTTGCACAAATCGGAGAGGCCATCGAAGTGGCTGTGGCAGAAGTGGAGAACCTTGGTGTCAGCGCAAAGAAGATGGATGAGTATAGTATTGATGCAGATAAGACCTTGCAGGAGCTTTTGATTATCAGTAAGGAAGCAGACGATGCTATTAACGAGATTAAGAAGCAGACTAACGAGACCAACGTTTCCGCTCAGCAGATTCAGAGAGCAACGGATATGATTGCAGCAATTGCGAGCCAGACCAATCTTCTTTCCTTAAATGCTTCCATTGAAGCAGCAAGAGCAGGAGAGGCCGGCAGAGGTTTTGCAGTGGTTGCGGATGAAATCAGACAGTTGGCAGAACAGTCTCGGACTTCCGCGGAAGAGATTCGTGAGATTGTGGATGCGTTGATATTGAACTCTGATAACAGTGTAAAGACGATGGATAATGTATCCGAAAGTATTGTGACTCAGAATGACAAGTTGGATGAGACCTTAAAGGTATTCGGTGCACTTAGTTCGGAAGTATCTTCTGTAATGAAGGCAATCAAGGCAATATCCGCGCAGACAAAGAACCTGGCAGAGCTGAGAGAAGGCGTTGTGAATATTGTAGAAGGCTTGGCAGCCATTGCGGAAGAGAATGCAGCGGGAGCACAGGAAACCTCAGCATCCATGTACGAGGTTGGTGTGATTTTGGCGGAGTGTACCAAGCAGACCGAAGAGTTGCTTGTCTTGAAGGAAGAACTGGAGAAAAACATTGCGATGTTTTCTCTTGGGTCCTTAGAAGAGGTTGAAGAGGAAGCGGTTGAAGTGACCGATGAAAGTGCAACGGAAGAAACCGGTGACGAGGCAGAGGTTACTGAGAATGCCGATGTAACGGATGAGGTCCTTGCGGAAGAATCGGAGGCATCTGTAGAAGAGTAACAGAAACAGAAGAGAAGAAACAAAAACAGGGGCTGTCGCACGGTGTGTGACGCCCCGTTTCATTGCTCTTTTGGACTTGCGCAAACGAGGTCCTTATTTTACGGGGAAAGCGGAAAGGAGAACTTATGGAGTTATTGGAGTATTTAAACGGTGCGGTGACACCCTATCATGCGGTGGAACTTGCGGCAGATTGTTTGAAAGAGGCAGGATTTACGGAACAGAAGTTGGAGCAGCCGTTAAAGGCAGAGCGTGGAAAAGGATATTTTATTCGGGTGTACGGGACCGGGTTGATTGCCTATACTGTGGGGAAAGAGTTTGAAGGAACGGATGGCTTGCGTATTGCGGCGGCGCATACGGATGCGCCGTGCCTCAGGGTAAAGCCGGTAGCAGAACTTCTTTCCGGCGAATATAAACGTCTGGATATTGAGGTGTATGGCGGTGCAATCTTAAATACCTGGTTTGACCGGCCTCTTTCTTTGGCGGGAAGGATAGCGTTAAAGGGAGAACACCCTTTTACACCGCGCCTTAGAACCGTGGATGTTCATCGACCGATTCTTACGGTGCCGAATCTCGCCATTCACATGAACCGGGAAGTGAATAAAGGGGTAGAGTATAAACCACAGCGGGATTTACTTCCGCTTTTGGGGATGTTACAGGAAGGGGAAGTAAAAGAGAGCTATGTAAAAGAGTTGTTGGCCAAGGAATTGCAGGTGGACAAGGAAGAAATTCTGGACTATGATTTGACGGTATATTCGGCAGAACAGGCTTGCTTCCTTGGGGAAAGGGAAGAGTTTATTTCCGGACCGCGGTTAGATAATCAGTTGTCTTGTTATGCGCTTTTGCAGGCAATTACCGGACAGACGGATAACCGAGGAATTCATATGATTGTGCTTTATGACCACGAGGAAATCGGAAGTCGTTCCAAGCAGGGAGCGGACAGTGCGCTTACGGCGGCGGTGTTAAAACGAATCTATGCAGGTCTTGGAGTATCAGAGGAAACATTACAGGAGGCCATGGCTGCGGGCGTGTTGCTTTCGGTGGATGGCGCCCATGCATTGCATCCGAATCGGCAGGATTCCTATGATCCGGTGAACCGGGCACTTATAAATAAAGGATTTGCATTAAAAATAAACAGCAGTCAGCGGTATGCATTTGATACGGAGACGGTAGCCATTGCCCAGGATCTTTGCGAAAGAGCCGGTATTTTGTATCAGAAAGTGGCAAATCATGCGGATTTGGCAGGAGGAAGTACGCTGGGACCGATTCTTTCCTCTTGGATTCCGATGAGAGCCATTGATCTCGGGGTACCTATGCTTGCCATGCATTCCGCAAGAGAACTGGCCGGACGGGATGATGTGGTGTATTTATCCCGTTTCTTAGGCGAGTTTTTTAACGGATGGGCGTAGGAAGCCGGAGGCACCCGGAGGGGGGATTAGAATTTGTGCAAAAGTAACAAAAAAAATAGAGAAATGTGTATGGCTATTGACAAATCCTTCAAAACGTAGTATTCTGATTAAGCAATCAATATAGGAGAAGATATTGATTAGAGGAAGAAAACGTTGGGGAACGTGCAAGGCGAAAGAGAAAAAGACCTGTTTGAAAGTGCGGTACGTAAGTGACCGGACTGATAGCCGGTCTTTTTTTCTTGGTTTTTTTCACAGAATATGGTACACTTGCAGAGAGAACAGAAAAAGGCGGAGGAAGTATGAACCTAATTACCATAGAACATGTTTCAAAAAGCTATACGGAGCGAATGTTATTTGATGATGTGTCCCTGGGAATAAATGAGGGAGACCGCATCGGAATTATCGGAATTAACGGGACGGGAAAGTCCACATTTTTAAAACTGTTGGCAGGTTTGGAAGAACCGGATGAGGGTACCGTTATAAAGGGAAAAGAAGTAAGATTGTCGTATTTGCCTCAAAATCCGGAGTTTTCCGATGAAAAGACATTGTTAGAGAATATTGTGGAAGGACTGGTACATCCGGAGGAGTATCGGGATATTCCGGGGGAAGCTACGGCCATGCTTCGAAAGCTTGGGATTTATGAAACGGATGCCGTACCATCCACACTTTCCGGAGGACAGAGAAAGCGGGCAGCTTTGGTGCGTACGCTGCTGATGCCGGCGGACGTATTGATATTGGATGAGCCTACCAACCATTTGGACTCGGCTATGACGGAATGGCTGGAGGAGTATTTAAAGAAAAACGGGAAGGCACTGGTGATGATTACCCATGACCGGTACTTTTTGGATGCAGTTACTAACCGTATTGTAGAACTGGATAAAGGAAAGCTGTATTCTTATAAGGAAAATTATACCGGCTTTTTGTTGTTAAAGGCAGAACGGGAAGCCATGCAGTTGGCAACGGAGCGAAAAGCGCAAAGCCTGTACCGGATGGATTTGGCATGGATGATGCGGGGGGCCAGAGCCCGCTCTACGAAACAAAAAGCGCATATTGAGCGGTTTGAGGCACTAAAAAACAGAGATAAAATCGTGACGGATGCAGAAGTGGAAATCAATGCCCTGTCCCAAAGACTGGGAAAGAAGACCATAGAAGTATCGGGAATCAGCAAATCCTTCGGAGAAAAGACAGTAATAAAGGATTTTAGCTACATCTTCTTGTCTACGGACCGAATCGGTATCATTGGTGCCAATGGCTGCGGAAAAAGTACTTTGCTAAAGGTGATTACCGGAGTGTTAGCCCCGGATGAGGGAACCGTGGAGTTCGGGACTACGGTAAAAGTGGGGTATTTTATGCAGGAGAATGAGCAGTTGAATCCGAACATCCGGGTAATCGATTCCGTGAGAGAAGTGGCGGAATATATCGAAACCTCTGAAGGAAAAATCAGTGCATCCCAGATGTGTGAAAAATTCCTGTTTCCGGATGCGATGCAATATACGTTAATCGGCAAGCTGTCCGGAGGAGAGAAGCGCAGACTTGCCTTGCTCCATGTACTTATGGAGGCTCCGAATGTCCTCATATTGGACGAGCCGACCAATGACCTGGATATCCGCACCCTGGCGGTATTGGAGGACTATTTAAACCGATATAACGGCATTGTGATAGCGGTGTCCCATGACCGGTATTTCCTTGATAAAATTGCAAATCGGATTTTCTCCTTTGAAGGAAATGGAACTATCAGGCGATACGAAGGAAACTACTCGGATTACCGGGCCGTATGCGAAAAAGAAGGACGTTCTGTAATTCCGGGGTTAGGTACAGAGGGAGGAATCAAAAAGGCCGCCGGAAACGGTGCAAACGGTTCAGAGGGAGAAGAAGGCGAAAAGCAGGACAGCCGTACCACTTGGAAGGCAAGAGAGCAAAAGCTGAAATTTTCCTACAAAGAGCAACGGGAATATGAAACCATTGATGGGGACATTGCTGCATTGGAAGAAAAGATTGCCTCCTTGGAAGTACAGATTGCAGAGTCTGCCACAAATTACGGAAAGCTGCAGGAACTTACCGCGGCAAAAGAGGAAGCAGAGGCGGCCCTGGAAGAAAAAATGGACCGCTGGGTTTACCTAAATGAGTTGGCAGAGCAAATAGAACGTCAATGAAAAATATAAGAATAGCGAAGGTGATCCCGCCATACACCTGCGATTTCGTGGGAACTGCGGGCTACTCCTTCGTAGGTAAAGCCAAGGCGCTCAATGAGGCGAATGGACGGAGCATTTTCCAGTAAGATGTCGGCTTCCATCCGGTGAATGTGCAGATCCTTGTGAACTTCCGGTAACAGAAGCGTAAGAGCCTCGGTGGCATATCCTTTGCCGGTATGATGCTGATCCAGCTTATATCCCACGCGACAGCTTTTGTCGTCGGTATGGGAAATGTTGGAGAAGCTGACAGTGCCTATCATACGGGTTGGGTCATCCTTTAAAAAAAGGTAATAACGGATGTAGGTATGACGAAGCATGGCCTGAAACTCTGCCCGCAGTACCTGGGCCTGGAACTCCTCCGTATAAAAGGCAGCCTCTCGGCGAGGTTCATAGGGAGCAAAAAACTCCCGGTTTTCGGTCATAAAAGTAAGCAACGCCGGTGCATACTCTTCGTTGCAGATAATAAGGTGTAATCGTTCGGTTTCGTAGTGAAATTGCATGGTAGTTCCCATCCTTTGGTTGTTTCTGTAATTAGTCGGTGCCTCGGAGTAATACCTCGTCAAAGTAAGGTCTTAAAAGCTCCGCAAAGGCAGATAATTCATCCCGGCCATAACCGGACAGCCCCGGCTGTATGAGGTTGCCGGAGTCCTTAAAGGCCTGCAGGGCATAGCACTTGGCACCTTTCAACCACTGACCGATGGCCAGGAAATCCTCTTTTGTGTGGAATTCCTTTACCACTGTTGTACGGAATTCGTAAGGGAGACCACAGCTTTTTATAAGTTCTGCGCTTTCTTCAAAGGCAGAAAAACGTATAGAAGACAAGCCCACAGTCTCGGCGTATCGCGCCGGGCTGTTTTTTATGTCCATGGCAATATAGTCCAATAAATTTTCGTCTAAGGCTGCTTTGATGACATCCGGCCGGGTGCCGTTGGTATCAAGCTTTGTCAAATATCCCAGCTCTTTGCAATGACTGAGAAACTGCAATAAATCCTTTTGCAATGTTGGCTCGCCGCCGGTAATACAAATGCCTTCCAAGGTGTCTTTGCGGCGGGAGAGGAAGGAAATAATCGCCTCTTCTGTGATAAAAGGCTGGGAGTCCGGCTGTAATACCAGATCCGCATTATGGCAAAACGGACAACGAAGGTTACAACGTCCGGTAAAAACGGTACAAGCGATATGCTTCGGATAATCCAACAAAGTCGTTTTATTAATTCCGTGAAATTCCATGGGTACCTCCTTCACAGAGAGATATTCTATACAGTCTATTATAGTGGTTCGGGGAGAGGGATGCAAGAAGGAAATACGGAGATTTTATGAATCAGGATTCGACAGGGAAGCAAACTACAAAACCGGCTGTCACTTTCGCAACAGCCGGTTTTGTAAGAGTAAAATATTATAAAAAAGGATTAGAAAATAGCTGAATCATTCTAACAGGTATAAGAAACCGTTCCTTTGGTTTCACCGTTTTCTTCATAAATTCCGAACTTACGGAACCGTGCGTAACGATCTGCCAGTAAGGTATCGTCGTCCTTTTGTAACAACATGGTTAAATCATCTTTCAAATTCTTTTTGATGATTGCACAGGTTGCGGCAAAGTCCTCATAGTTTTCCGGAATAATGGTTTCTGCTACGCCGAAATTCTTCATGTCATCTGCGGTGATGCGAAGACACTGGGCTGCATCTTCAGCTCTGGAAGCGTCCTTCCAAAGAATGCTGGCACAACCTTCCGGGGAAATAACGGAATACACCGCATTCTCCATCATGTATACACGGTCGGAAGAACAAAGTGCCAAAGCACCGCCGCTACCGCCTTCACCGATGACAACGGAAATCGTAGGGGTTTTAAGTCCAAGCATCTCGATAATGTTTTCAGCAATGGCTTCGCCCTGTCCGCGTTCCTCGGCTTCGGCACCCGGGTAAGCACCACTGGTGTCAACAAAACATACAACCGGACGACGGAACTTTTCTGCCTGCTTCATAAGGCGCAATGCCTTACGATAGCCTTCCGGCTTCGGACAACCGAAGTTGGTCTTCATACGGGTGGCTAAATCCACACCCTTCTCGATAGCAATGTAAGTCACCGGCATGCCGTCCAAGCTTCCGATACCGGAAATAATGGCTGCATCCTCTGCAAAACGACGGTCTCCGTGGAGTTCAACGCGATCATCAATAACTCCGTTAATGAAAGCAATACCGGTCGGTCTGCCGTTCTGGCGAGTTAGTTTTAACTTTTCATATGGTGTCATACTGCTGCCTGCTCCTTTCCGTGAAGCTTTAAGATTGTGGCAAGGGTGTCATTCAGTTCCTCACGAGGAACAATGGCATCTGCAAAACCATGCTCTAAAATAAACTCTGCACTCTGGAAGTTATCCGGAAGCTGAGATTTTGTAGTCTGTTCTACGACACGACGGCCTGCGAAACCAACCAATGCGTTCGGTTCCGCCAGGATAATGTCGCCCTGCATCGCAAAAGAAGCGGTAACACCACCGGTGGTCGGGTCGGTCAATACGGTAATGTATAAATTGCCCTCGGTGGAATGCTTCTTTACCGCTGCGCTACATTTTGCCATCTGCATCAGGGAAATGATTCCCTCCTGCATTCTTGCACCACCGGAAGCGGTGAAGCCGATAACCGGGATGTTGTGCTCGGTAGCATACTCAAAGGTACGGGTGATTTTTTCTCCTACAACGGAGCCCATACTTGCCATCATGAAACGGGAATCCATAACAAAAATCGCACACGGATAACCGCCGACGGTGGCATGGCCACAGATGACCGCATCATCTTCACCGGTTGCGTCGATGGCTTTTGTAAGCTTATCGGCATATCCCGGGAACTCTAAAAAGTCCACACTGGAAAGTCCTGTAGCAAACTCTTCAAAGCTCTTTTTGTCCACCACCTGATTGATGCGTTCTCTGCCGCCGATACGCATATACTTTGCGCATTCCGGGCAGATATAGTGGCTCTTACGAAGTTCTTTTACCGAAAATTCCTTTTTGCAGGCACTACAAGTGAGCTTTTCATGTGTAAATGCCGCAATCCATTTATCAAAAATCATACATTCCCCTCCTCGGCCGGGAAGATAGCAAAGGAAAATTCTGCAGAAACGCAAAGCTTTCCGTCTACCTTTCCGATGCCTTTGGCCCAATAAAACGGGCCTTTGCTTTTTATAATGGAGCATTCGGTTTCAAAAACATCCCCCGGTTTTACCTGATTCTTAAAGCGGACATTTGTAAGTCCGGTGAATAAGGTAGTGATGTCCTTCCCCTCTGCCTGGTCTTTAAATAAAACGCAGGCGGACTGACCTAAAATCTCACACAAAATTACACCCGGAACAATCGGATTTCCCGGAAAGTGTCCCTTTAAGAAAAACTCATCGCCGGTAATTTTTTTCTTGCCGTGTGCCACACCGTCGATTACTTCGGCTTCATCCACCAGAAGCATATGGTCGCGATGCGGCAGGATATTCATTAATTCTTCTTTGTTCATGATGTCACCCCTTTATTTTACGCGTCGGAACGCGATACAAGCATTGTGACCGCCGAATCCCAGAGAAGTGGAAATTGCGGTGTCCACCTGTACATTCTGTGCCTTGCACGGAACGTAATCCAGATCAAGTGCCGGGTCCGGGCTTGTTAAGTTAATGGTCGGCGGTAAAATACCGGTTTCCAGAGCCTTCACACAAGCAATGGCTTCTGCAGCACCTGCAGCACCTAACATATGTCCGGTCATGGACTTGGTGGAACTGATTTTAACATTCTTTGCACCTTCGCCGAAGGCAAGCTTGAAGGCTTTGGTCTCGGTAGCATCGTTTAATGCGGTACCGGTACCGTGGGCATTGATGTATAAGGAATCGGTGGAATACTCCACGCCTGCTAACGCCTTTTCAATGGCCTTTGCGGTATAGGTAGCTTCCGGGTCCGGAGCGGTGATGTGATGTGCATCACAGGTAGCACCGTAACCGCAGATTTCTGCGTAAATCTTAGCACCACGGGCAACAGCGTGCTCATACTCCTCTAAGATAAGGGTGGCAGCACCTTCACCTAATACGAAACCTGCACGACGGGAATCGAACGGAAGAGAAGCTGCGTTCGGATCAGTTGCCTGGGACAATGCCATACAATTAATAAATCCTGCGATACAAAGCGGATTCACGGAAGATTCGGAGCCGCCGCAGATAGCTGCGGTGAGGTAGCCGTCCTTGATAGCACGGTAAGCTTCGCCGATGGCAGTGGTACCGGTTGCACAAGCAGTGGACATACACATTGCATTGCCGTGTGCGTTGAAACGGATAGCAATCTGTCCTGCTGCGATGTTGATAATCATCTTCGGAACGAACTGCGGGGATACCTTCTTCGGACCGCCTGCAAGAATGCCCTCATGATTCTCTAAGGTAGTTTCGATACCGCCTACGCCGGAACCGTAATAAACACCAAGTTCATCTTCTGCAATATTGCCGGAAAGACCGGAATCCTGCATAGCTTCCTCAGCGGAAACCAAAGCATACTGGGTATAAAGGTCGGTCTTACGAACCGTACCCTTATCCAAAACTGCGGACGGATCAAAGTTCTTTACTTCTGCGGCCAGGGTTGCCTTAAAGTCCGTGGTGTCGAAGCGGGTAATCGGTGCGATACCGTTTACGCCGTTTACTAAACTGTTCCAATACTCGGTCATGTTGTTTCCTACAGGGGTCACAGCACCGAGACCGGTTACAACAACTCTTCTCATAGTTTTCTCCTCCTACATTGCCATGCCGCCGTCGATGCGGATGACTTCGCCTGTAATATAATTTGCCATGTCAGAAGACAGGAACAATACTAAGTTTGCGATTTCTTCCGGCTCTGCGAAACGCTTCATCGGAATAGCGTTAAGGAACTCTTCCTTATCTGCAAATGCAGTGGTCATCGGAGTTCTTACAAAGCCCGGAGCAATGGCGTTACAGCAGATACCGCGGCTGCCCAGTTCCTTTGCGATGGACTTGGTAAAACCGATTAAGCCGGCTTTGGAAGCGGCGTAATTCGTCTGTCCCGGATTACCCATAACACCGGCAACGGAGCTGATGTTGATAATCTTTCCGGCACGCTTTTTTAACATTACCGGATAAATCTGCTTTACGGTATTATAAGCGCCCACCAGGTTGATATCGATAACGGAAGTGAATTCCTCCGGCTTCATGGAAAGAAGCAATTTATCACGGGTAATACCTGCGTTGTTTACTAAAATATCAACGGTACCGAACTCGGCGAGAATGTCTTTGAATACTTCCGCAGTCTTATCGAAATTGGAAATATCACACTGATAAGCCTTAACCTTGGTACCGAACCCTGCAAGGTAAGCCACGGTTTCTTCCGCAACTTCCATGCTGCCTGCGTCTAAGAATGCCACATCGGCGCCGTTTTTACAGAATGCTTCACAAATGGCACGGCCGATGCCGCGGGAGCCGCCGGTAACGACAGCAACTTTATTTTTTAAAGATGTATTATTTTCCATAGTCATTTCCTTTCCCTATTCACCCAGCTCGGCAAGAATCTTATCAAGCTGTTCCTTTGTTTCCATTGCATAAACCTTGGCACCCGGAACAATCTTTTCCACAAGCTTCTGTAAGGTGTTGCCGACACCGGTTTCAATAAATGTGGTGACACCCTGTTCTGCCATGGAAAGAATCGTCTTTTCCCAGAGAACCGGATGATTAATCTGTGCACACATGGTCTCTCTTACGTTATCGCCGTAAGGAGCAGCGGTCAGATTAGCATAAATCGGAAGGGAAGGAGTCTTAATATCGAAATCTGCCAAATCCTTCTCAAATTCCGTAACTGCAGACGTCATAAACGGAGAATGGAATCCGCCGCCTACCTTAAGAGGAAGGGCACGGCCGCCTGCTGCTTTTACTTCTTCATAGAACTGCGGAAGTTCTTCTGCACTTCCTGCACAAACCAACTGTCCGGTGCAGTTGTAGTTTACCGGATATACGTGTTCGTAGTGAGAGGCAAGCTCTTCTACGGTTTCGTTTGGAAGCTTAACGATAGCTGCCATGGCTGCCGGAGTGGCTGCTGCAGCCTTTGCCATATGCTTTCCTCTTGCACATGCAACGGAAAAACCGGTTTCCGGAGTATAGGCACCTGCAAAAGCGAGAGCCGGAATTTCACCCAGGGAAAACCCTGCTACCATATCCGGAATAATGCCTGCACTTTTTGCTGCCAGAGCGGATGCCAAATCTGCTAAGTAGAGGCACGGCTGAGTGTTTGCAGTATCACGAAGGGTTGCTTCGTCTCCTTCAAACATCTGGGCTAATGTGCCCGGGCGAAGAGCTTCTGCTTTATCAAAGAGATTGGCTACCTCGCTAAAGTTTTCGTATAAATCTTTTCCCATGCCAGGGTGCTGTGCACCCTGACCAGAAAATAAAAATGCTATTTTACCCATGCGGTTACTCCTTTCAAAAGAGCTTCGCATTCGGTTACGAGCTCTGTAACAATTTCTGCAGCGGTCTGTTCCTTATTTACCATACCGGAAATCTGACCGGCAAGGAAACATCCCTCCTTGGTATCACCTTCCACAGCTGCTTTACGAAGACCGCCTACACCCAGTTCCGCTACCATGTCTGCGGTAGTTTCCGGGGCGTACTCAATCTTAGCAAATCCGCGGCTGAACGGATTTTTGATGCAACGGCAGGTGTTTCCGCCGAAGCGTCTTCCGGTGGTGATGGTGGAAGTATCGTTTGCTTTTAATACCATATCTTTGTAATTCTGATGTACGGAACATTCCTTTGCAACGAGGAAACGGGTACCAAGCTGTACACCGCATGCACCGAGGCAGAAGGAAGCTGCCATACCGCGGCCGTCTGCAATACCGCCGGCAGCAAGTACCGGAATGGAAACTGCACTACAAACCTGCGGAACCAAAGCCATGGTAGTTAATTCGCCGATATGTCCGCCGGACTCCTGACCTTCCGCAACCACTGCGGTAGCACCGCACTGTTCCATTTTCTTTGCCATTGCAACGGAAGCGATAACCGGGATGACTTTAATCCCTGCTGCAAGCCAGGCTTCCATATAAGGTGCCGGACTGCCTGCGCCGGTAGTAACTACCGGAACATTTTCTTCCACAACTACCTTTGCTACTTCCGCTACGTGCGGACTCATGAGCATAATATTTACACCGAATGGCTTGTCGGTTAAATCGCGGGCAATTTTAATCTGCTCCCGCAGGTAGTTTGCATCGGCATTCATAGCGGAAATAATACCAAGACCGCCGGCGTTGGATACTGCAGCGGCAAGCTTACCGTCTGCAATCCAAGCCATACCACCCTGAAAAATCGGGTAGGTAATTCCTAATAAATCACAGAGTTTAGATTGAATCATTACAACACCTCGTATTCGTTGTTTTAGGCTCTAAGCTCCTCGATCTTTGCGATGAGGTCGCCTACGGTAGCGATGGACGGATCCGGCTCGATGGAAACGCCGAACTCTTCTTCAACGTTCATAAGTAACTCAACGATATCGAGAGAGTCGATACCAAGGTCATCAGAGAAGTTGCTTGCTTCGGTGATGGAATCTGCATCGATAGAGAGGCTGTTTGCTAAAAGTTCTTTGATCTGGTCTAACATAGT
>JAFTWC010000043.1 GCA_017465475.1 Lachnospiraceae bacterium | reverse complement strand
TTCTTCAACGTTCATAAGTAACTCAACGATATCGAGAGAGTCGATACCAAGGTCATCAGAGAAGTTGCTTGCTTCGGTGATGGAATCTGCATCGATAGAGAGGCTGTTTGCTAAAAGTTCTTTGATCTGGTCTAACATAGTGTTAATCTCCTTTTTTATAAATATAATATGATTTATGAACAAGCCATTGGAAACCCGCAGGCGTGTTACCGTGTAATGTTACCAGCGAATGAGGCAGGCTGCGTTTGCAAGGCCGCCGCCGAATGCGGTAAGAATAATGTAATCGCCCTTATGAAGCTTGCCGGCACGATTTAATTCGTCCAGAGCAATCGGAATACTTGCACTGGAGGTATTGCCGAAACGGTCGATGTTCAAATAGAACTTCTCCTCCGTGGTTTTTAATTTCTTTGCGGCAAAATCAATGATACGCTTGTTGGCCTGATGCGGCACAATGTAGCTGATATCGTCTAAGGTAAGATTGTTCTGTGTAAGCAACGTATTTACATCGGCACAAATGGAACTTACGGCATATTTAAAAGTTTCCTGTCCCATCATGTGAACGTAAGGGGTATCCGCTTCTTTGGTGAAGAACGGAGAACAACCCACGAAGTTCGGAATGGTAATGACTTCGTCGTTACCCTGTACGGTAACTACGGAATCCAGATAACCATCGGTACCGCCCTCTAAAACTGCAGCTCCGGCACCGTCGCCGAAAATAATACAGGTGCCCCGGTCGGACCAATCCATAATACCGCTTAAACGTTCTGCACCGATTACAAGAATCTTATTTGCTTTCTTTCTTGCAAAGAGTCCTGCAGCAGTTTCTAATAAGAACAGAAAAGCGGAGCAGGCTGCGTTTATTTCCAGTGCGGGACAGGTGGCTCCGAGAAGCTTTTGTACCATACATGCAGTGGATGGGGAAACATATTCGCCGCTTACGGTGGCGGTAATGATGTAGTCCAAATCCTCCGGCTTGCAGTTTGCATTTTCCAATGCATTCAGGGCTGCCTTATATGCCATGTCCGAAGTCCATTCATCGGTGCTGATTCTGCGTTCGGAAATGCCGACACGCTGTTTGATCCACTCGTCATTGGTATCTACCATGGTGGAAAGTTCGTCGTTGGTGACGATGCGTTCCGGTACATACATACCGGTTCCGATTATATGAAACATAACATCCTCCAAAAAATTCATTCGGCAAAGAAAAATCCCTTGAAAAAATTCCTTGCTACGGGCCCTTCAAAAAGGCCATTCGATAAGTTAGTGGCAGAAAGAGGAAAAAGGTTACAAAGAAAATTAAAATTTTTTTGGAAAAATTTTGGTGTTCAAACAAAAAAATGTATGCTATACTGTTTGATGTATCCTGTCAGAAACTATAGCGGGATGAGTTTGAAACGGAGACGTTTGCGGGGAACGGACACACGACTTCGGTGAATAGGAGGAAGTTCGGTTGGAAGATTTTGAGAAAATATATGTACAGAACCAGCCCAAGGTATACAGCTTCTTATACCGGTTGTGCGGTGATGTACATTTGACGGAGGAGCTGACCCAGGAGACATTTTACCGGGCCTTTGTATCCTTTGAAAAATATAAGGGAAACAGCAGTATCTTTACGTGGCTGGCAGCCATTGCAAAGTATACCTATTTCGGGCACCTGAAAAAAGAGAAGCAGTCCAGAGAGTCCATACAATTAGATGATGTGGTTACATTCTTTATGGAACAGGAAGGACAGGATTCGGCGGAGAACCGGATGCTTCGGAATGAGGTGACGGAAAAAGTGCGGGAAGTGCTTTTGGAATTGCCTCAAAAGAATTTGGAAGTAGTAGCACTCAGAATCTATGCAGAGATGTCATTTAAGCAAGTGGCAGAGGCTATGGGGATTTCGGAAAGTTCGGCAAAGGTGCTGTACTTCCGGGCAAAAAATATGTTAAAGGAGAGGTTGCAAAATGAGTATAAGCTGTAATGCAGTGCAGGATTTAATCGTATTGTTTCAGGAGAAGACCGTAAGTGATGAGACGAGACAAGAAATCAGAGACCATTTAAAAGAATGTAGAGCATGCCGGCGGGTTTACAGAGAGTATGCTCATTTGAATCAGGAAGAATACCATCCGGAGCCGGAAGTAAAGTATATTCCGGAGCCGCAGTACGGTGAGCTGGCTAAAAGAATTAAGAAAAGAAAGTTTTGGAAGCATACGGTGGTAACGGGAGCCTTTGCGGTTTGTATCGGCATTACCGTGCTGGTCACCCGCGCTATACTGCGGAATGAGAGATAAGAAATCGGGTTGCGGAAAACAGAGACAGGAGGTTTTCTATGGAAATCGAGCGCAAATTTACGGTGAAACAGCTTCCGGAAGAACTGTCACAGTATACCTGTAAGGAGTTGGAGCAGGGGTATTTGTGTACCCGCCCGGTGGTGCGTGTACGAAAATCAGTGAAGAACGGGGAAGCAAGCTATATCCTATGTTATAAGTCAAAATTAGGTTTGGAAAAGAAGGCGGATGCCACGGCCCAGGTGTGTAGGGAAGAAGAAATGCCTCTCACTGCCGAAGCTTATGAAAAGCTGCTTTCAAAAGTAGACGGACGTGTCATAACGAAAAAGAGATATCTGATACCTTACGAGACCTATACCATTGAGCTGGATGTGTTCGGAGGAGAGTTAGCCGGTCTTCTGTTTGCGGAAGTGGAATTCCCGGATGAAGAGGCGGCTGCAAGTTTTGTACAGCCTGCATGGTTTGACAAAGATGTGACCTTTGATGACAGATTTAAGAATAACAAGCTGGCACTGTGGCCGGAAGCGCCGGAGGAGTTAAAGAAGGCCGGGATAATACATGAACTTTAATTTTTTCAAGGATAAAACCGATTAAGGGCGTTGCAGGGGAATGTTGTGGCACAGGCCATTAAAGCAAGCGGAAGAGATTTGTATTATCACACATGGAAAAAAGAGAAGAGTACACATTCGTTTGAAATAGATTTTTTGATAACGTCAAAAAACAAAGTCATACCGATAGAAGTAAAATCTTCTTCGGTAAAAAATCATAAATCTATTGATAACTTTGAAGAAAAATATTCTCAATGTGTGGGAGAACGATTTCTTTTGTCACAAAAAGATGTTGGGAAGATGGGAACGTTAAAACTAAAACCGGTATATATGATTTTGTGTTTGCTGAAAGATTTATAAAAACCGGAGAAAATACAGTCGTTTGTAAATGGGTAGAGAAAAGGGGCGTCGCGCTTACATGCGATGCCCCTTGGATTTTTGTAATTTCCTACTCTTCGTACGGCTTCATGCACTGAATGGTGCCGTCTGCGTTGTACTTAATCTCTCTGAACATAACACAACGCTGATGATTTACACCGCCGGAAAGGGAAGAGTCGTGGTAGAACAAGTACCACTTGTCGTTCCACTCTACGATGGAGTGATGGGTGGTCCAACCGATAACCGGCTCTAAGATACGGCCGCGGTAAGTGAACGGTCCCATCGGGTTCTCACCGGTAGCATAGCAAAGGAAGTGAGTATCACCGGTAGAGTAAGATAAGTAGTAAAGACCGTTGTACTTATGTACCCAGGCAGCTTCGAAGAAACGTCTGTCATGATCGCCTGCCTTAAGCGGCTCGCCGTTCTCGTCTAAAATCTGAATTTCCTTAAGCTCGGTCTTATAAGAAAGCATGTCGTCGCTCATTTCTGCAACAAGCGGTCCCAATGCCGGTTCGTCACCTTCCGGCGCGTGCGGATTTTCAACATATTCGCCGGTCTGCCACTTCTCTAACTGGCCGCCCCAAAGTCCGCCCACATACATGTAAGCTCTGTTATCATCATCAACCAATACAGCCGGGTCAATACTGCGGCTGCCCTCGATGTAATTCGGTTCCGGAGTGAACTTACCTGCCGGAGAATCGCTGGTAGCGATACCGATACGGAAGATACCGTCCTTGTCCTTTGCCGGGAAAATCAAATAGTACTTGCCGTTCTTGTAAGCGGCATCCGGAGCCCACATCTGATGACTTACCCACGGAACTTCGTTCTCGTGAAGTACCATACCGTTATCCACACACGGAGAATCCGGAGTGTCCATGGATAAAATGTGGTAGTCTTCCATCTGGTACTGATCACCGTTATCATCGTCCGGACAATCCAAAGCGATGTCGTGAGACGGATAAATATAAAGCTTTCCGTCGAATACATGCGCAGACGGGTCTGCGGTATAAATATGGGTTACTAAAGGTTTCTTCTGATCTGCCATAAAAGCCTCCTTATTATTTAAATGTAAAAGATTACAAAATAAACATTACAAATTAGTATAACTATACATGGAAATAAAACGTTTGTCAAGGTTTTCTAACTATGTGAATATATACGGATTTTGCGTGGGATTGGAAAATTTTAATAATTCGACCGGAACAGAAAAGTGATGAAAAAAGGTCAGAAGCCGAAGCAAGAACACAAAAAAACAGTATTTGTATAATTTTGACAAAATTTAAGTCTTCTTTATCTGCAGACATTGACAAATTGACCAAACACTGGTAAAATTGTATTAGTGCGTATTGTCGCAACTATTCTATTTTGACAAAAGGAGAAGCAAAATGAAAAACAGTAAAAAGACTGTGAGAGGGATTCTCGTTGGTGCTTTGGCACTTGCAATGGGAATAACGGTGCTGTTTGCCGGAGCTGGTAAGTCTTACGCAGCTGGGGAAGCCGGTTTAAACAAGAAGAGCTTTAATGTCCTGACCAGACGTACGTTTGATTTGGATGTGAAGAATGCACCGAAGGATGCTGTTGTTACTTGGAAGAGCAGCAATCCGGCTGTCGCTGTTGTTGATGAGGACGGTGTAGTGACCGGTATCACCAAGGGCGAGACAAAGATTATCTGTGAAGTTACCGTGGAAGGTAAGACACAGAAGTTAACCGCAACTGCAAAGGTTCGTAAGCCGGCGGTTAAGATTGAGATTATCAATAAAATCGATGAGTTGAAGTACGGTAAGGATTACGATTTAAATCGTGCACTTACCCCGAGTAAGTCCAACGACGTTACCACCTGGACTTCTTCCGACGAATCGGTTGCTACCGTAGATAAAAACGGTGTTGTATACGGCGAGGGCAACGGCACCGTTACCATTACCGCTACTACCATGAGCGGTAAGACTGACAGCGTAGAGATTACCGTGTACGGAGCTCCGGAACCGACCAAGGCACCGGATGCAACCCCGGCACCGGGCAGCGAAGACAAGCCGAAGCCGACCCAGGCACCGAAGCCGACCCAGGCTCCGAAGCCGTCCACCGGCAGTGTATATACCGAAAACTTTGAAAAGGGCCAGGGCAAGTTCTCCGGCCACGGCGGTGCTTCCGTTTCCATTAAGAAGTCCGCTTCTGCTGCAGACGGTACCCAGTTCCTTCAGGTATCCGGCAGAAGTTCCAACTGGCAGGGTGTCGGTGTGGAAGTAAACGGCATCTTGAAGCTTGGCGGAACCTATAAGCTTACCGCTTATGTAAAGCAGACCGCAGGAGACGGCGAGAACATTAAGGCTACCTTACGTAAGAACGGCGGCGAGTATTCCGGTGTGGGAGCTGTTGCCACTGCTAAGAATGAATGGACTGAGATTTCCGGTGAGTTCACCGTAGCAGATGATACCACAGATCTTCTTCTTTACTTCGAGGCAGATACCTTAATCGACTTCATGGTTGATAAGTTCTCCATCACCGAAGTAAAGGCAGGTACCAAGCTTATTGTTGAGCCGGTTGATTTGTCTAAGGCAGTTGTATTGAATGTAGCTGACTTACAGAAGGGCGGATACGATTACACCTCCGAAGAAGCAGGCGGTGCTGTAAAGGTTGCATGGAGTAAGCAGTATGCAGAGGCACAGTTTAAGATGCCGCAGAAGATGAAGATCGGCGATTTCCAGGAAATCATCATGACCATGTCCACCACGGATTTAGTTGGTATTAAGTTATTAGATTCTGCTAACATGAGCAGTGCAATCACGTTCTGGTGGAGCAAGGGCTCTGCAGATATGGCAGACATCAGCCTTTCCTACAGCAAGACCGGATACGGTGAGAATGAGCCGGTAAGCGAAGATCTTATGAATAAGGAGTTCGATTACATCGGTATTATGGCACAGAACGGTGCATGTGAAGCATTACTTAAGAGCATCACTCTTGTTCCGAAGCAGTAAGAACTATTAGATAAGAACATATTGAACCTTGAGGTGATTCGGCAGGCCCTCTTTGGAGGGCCGGTCCGAAAAGAAAGGAGAACCATGAAGAGATTTGGATTAAAAGCAATCGCAGCGGCTCTTGCCCTGACGATGGTTGCAAGTCTTGGAGTTCCTGCTACTGCAAAGGCAGAAGACGTGAAGTTAATTGCTCCGGCTCCGAAAGCAGGAAACGTATTAGAAATCACGCAGAGTATGGTTGATACCGACGGTGAACTGGTACTCAGCGGTGAGAAGTTAGATAAAGTAGTAATTCCGAACGACGTAGATGTAAAGCGCATTTATGTAGACGGAAGTGAGATCGGCGAGTTAAGCATTGAAAGCGGTAACACCCCGGAGATTCAGATTTGGGATGCACAGATTAAGGATGTAACCGTAACTCCGTCCGAGTTGATTGATTTAAACGATGCATTGGGTGAATACATCGATGTGATGATTGCATCGGAAGACCCGAGCAAGTTTGACATTGCAGGATTCATCAATGATATTCAGGCTAAGAATAAGGCTCTTTCCACCGAAGCTCCGACCGTAGCATTAAAGGGCGCAGACATGGAAGGCAGTGCACAGAAGGTTGAGAATATCACTCTTTCCGGTAACGCAAAGGTAGATTGTGCAGACGGTACCATGCCGGTTGCATTAAACGTAGCGTATACCAGTGCGACACAGGATATGAACGTAACCATTTCCGGTTATGTGGGTGATATGAACATTACCCAGAGCAAGTCCGAAAACGGTGTATTCGGTATTGTAAATGTTAAGGCTGAAGATTCTTTATTCGGTACCATTAGCGTGGCAACGGAAGGTGAAGGTAACGTAATCCTTCGTTCCCCGGACTCTGTAGTAGAGACCGTAAAGTGCACCAGTGTTGGTGACGGTACTGCAGAGGGCTTATTCTCCTTGAATATGCCGGCTAACAATTTAGTTACCGATGCAGGCGCAAAGAATTGTAACATCAGCGTACTTTCTTCTGTTGATAACATCAAGATGGAAGGTACCGAAGTTGCAGTGGATATCGGACCGAACGCAGAAGTAATGGAAGCATCTATTGCAGGTGCTGATAACTCCATGACCGGTGCTGGTAATGTAGCAGAGTGTACCATTGAGCCGGGTTGTGTAGCAACCGTTACCATGGCAGGTATCTCCAATATCACCGGTAGCAATACCTTCGCACCGGTAGTTCCGATGCCGCAGCTTCCGAAGCCGGAGCCGCCGTCTGATGTGGTACTTTATAACTTAAACGGTAGTGATACTATCGAAGTTACCGGAAATAAGGCTAAGATGACCGGAACCTATGCAACTGCTTCTTATGATATTCCGGCAGAGGCACAGGATAAGCTTAAAGTGATTAAGATTACCATGGAAAGTGATAAGCAGACCGCAATTAAGCTTATTGACGGAAGTGGAAATATGCTTGACTTAAACGGTGCAGGATGGTGTACCGACAGCGTAAACTGGTATAACGGTAGTGATGAAGTAACCATGAAGGCTGTGACGAAGAGCTATAATGTAACCGGTAAGACAGTGACCAGAATTGACTTTATGTCTTGTGGTAATGATCAGCTTCCGCTGAATGTAACCGTAAAGGATGTTGAACTTACTTTGGCAGAGGAAGGCGATGACGCAGGTGCTAACCTTCCGGATACCGTAGAGTATACGTTTGATGAATTGATTTACGAGTGGAGCAATGCAACTTACAATGTAAATGATGACGGTTCTGTAACCGTTGACTTTACCGGTGATTATGCAGGTGTGAAGTGGAGACTTCCGGATTCTATCGATGCAAGTGTTTATACTGTAATTAAGCTTTATGACGGTGAAGGCGAAGGCACCGCAACCATGAAGGTTTGGAAGACCGGTGAAACTGCAGATAATCCGGAAGTGAAGTCTTGGGATTACAAGGGTGTAGACGGCACATTGAATTTGGCATACGGTGAGACCTATGAGAAGTTTGGTGTAAACGGTGCCGCAGGTGCTACCAATACGATTACCTTCAGTAAGATTGTATTTGCAAAGTCTGCTGATAAGTTACCGGCGGAAGAAAATGCCGGTGGAAACGGTGGTGGTGAAACCGGTAGCGGAGCGCCGATTTACAATTTTGCAGATCTTACTCCGGGCGGTTATGGTTATACTGTTGACGTAGTTGACGGAGCAATAGCAGGCACCATTAATGCACAAAATCAGGAAATCCGTTTTGTTCTTCCGGAGGCAGTTGATTTGTCTCAGTATGATAGAATTATCCTTGATATGACCAGCGATGCTGCTTTGGATATTAAGTTGATTAATCCGGAAGCTGAAACCAACCAGTGGGGTGCAAAGACGGCATTTGTAGATGCATATTCGGCAGCTACGATAACCTCTCCGCATACTTTAGAGTTTGATGCAACAGAGTGGACTGACTATTCTGCTGCACGTAATTATTCACTGTCTGAAATTTACTTTATGTGTAATGTAGATGGTGTTGCCAATATTGTTCTTAACAGCATTACTTTCGAATAAGAATGAGAATGTAATAAGCAGTTGCTGTTTATCCCCCTTGGAAATTCCAAGGGGGATTTTGCGTGCAGGCAAAGTGAGTATAGAGCCCTCAGAGCAAGTGACTTCTTCGGTTTCTCTTTGGTTCCTTGATTTTACTGCATTTCCCGTCGCTTTGCAGATGTTTTTCTTTGTGCATTTTCTACCAAATTTCCGATGTATTTTCGTGACATATGCCAAGTTGATTTTATGGTGTGGTCGTGATATGATAGTTTTGGAAGATGATTTACAGTTTCTAACGTAACATAGTTTGCTCTTCCCACTACAGTGTATAGACTGTAGGCAAATCGATGTAAGTTTCTTTCGCGGATATTCTCCGCTCTTCCCACACTACAAATTGGACGCAGTGTTGTAAATAAACACTTGCCAAAACACAAAAATCATATTACAATCAAAGGAGAGACGATATGGAAGATACAATGGAATTAAATGAAGTACAGGAAAGCAATACCGTTTTTGACGATGTGTTTCGCACCATGTTGGAGAGGATTCCGGAGATTATGATTCCGCTTATTAACGAAATCTTTTCTACGGATTATCCGGATGATGAACCCATCACGCAGCTAAAGAACGAGCATTTTACCAAAAGTGGGGTGACCATCACCGACTGCGTTCTTGGTATCCGCGAAAAGCATTATCACCTGGAATGTCAGAGTACGCCGGACCGGACCATTGCCCTGCGCATCATTGAGCATGACATGGCACTTGCCTTGCAAAGTGCGAAGGAAGTCGAACTTTCAGGCGGTTCCGAACACGATTATGAAATGTTTTTCCCACATTCCTGCGTTATTTACTTACGGCACAATGAACACACAAAAGATTGTGCCCGCGTGCGGATTCGTTTTCAGGACGGTACCCATCATTGTTACGACATTCCGATTATTAAGGCGCAGAACTACACCAAAGATGAGCTTTTTGAAAAGAACCTGTTAGCTTTGCTCCCGTACTATTTTATGCGTTACGAACGTTCTCTTCCCGAGCTTTGCCGAGATGAAGAAGCCTCCCGTGTTTTGTTAGCGGAGCTTCTTGACATTCGTACTCGCTTGGAGCAGGCCATCGGCGAGGAAAAAGGGCTGATTTATACGGAACTTATCAGCCATATCCAAAAGATTGACAATCACATTTTTCGCAAGCACAAAGAAATGCGGAAACGAATGGAGGCGATTACCATGGGAGGACAAGTATATAAGACCTTAACTGTTGAAATTCTTGAGCAGGGTATTGAGCAAGGCGAACGTCTCCATCTTCTTACTCTCATCCAAAAGAAACTTGCCAAAGGCAAGTCTTTGGAGCAAATAGCGGATGAGTTGGAAGAGACGGTGGAAGTTATCCGGCCCCTGTATGAACAGGTGGTACAGGAGATGAATTAATAGTACACGTTCTTAACGGGGGTGTAGATGTTATTTTTGACTGATATGAGCCGGCAGTGATAGTCGGCTCTTTTGTTATACAATTGAGGAGGTAGTCAGAATAGAAAGTACATGAGAAAAGGGGGATTTTTTCTGTACTTTTCTTGTGTTTCCGCGAAAAAAGTGGTATACTGGTATTGCTAGGTAAAAATGACTAGTGATTTGTATGACGTCTATTAGGGAATACATAGGAAAGGAGCAAGGGTATGAACATTTATACACAATGTTGCGGTATTCTGTTATTGTTAATCGTACTTTGGTTCTACGGGAATCAGAAACGATTGCATTTAAATACCGGAGAAGCGTTTTTGCGTACCCTTCTTGTGGGCTTAAGCTCCATTATACTGGATGCCCTTTCTATTGTAGTGATTTGCAATATGGAGCATCTTTCGGAGTTTTTTGTGAAGGCAGTATGTAAAACTTATTTAGCATCTTTGGTTATCCTGGCACTTTGTGCAGTACATTATATTTGTACTGATATTTATACAAAGAAAGTAGAATATCGAAAAGCTTTTTATTATAATTTAGTTATTGCCGTAATTGCGATTGCCGTGATTTATATTTCGCCGATTTATATTCATTGTGAAAAGGGTGGTACAGAGGTATATACCTACGGTGTCAGTGTAATGACGGCTTATGCGGCTGCTTTGATTAATTTGGTAATCAATACAATTCTTTTGATTTGGAAAAAATCCGTGATTCGTCCCAGCAGAAGAAAGGCGATGTTGTTTTGGATGCTGATTTGGATCGGAGCGGCAGTGATACAGTTTTTTAACAACGAGATTTTGCTTGTGGGATTCGGAGAAGCGTTGGGCATTATGATACTGTATATTAAATTGGAGAACCCGGAAGTGAATTTGGACCGTCAGACCGGACTCTTTAACCAAACCGCATTGACCCGCTATATGCGTCAGCTCTCCAACCGTGAGAAGCATTTCTCACTTGTGCTTATGGTATTGGAGTATTCCTTCTATAAAAACATTTCTCAGGAGTCAGAAACGGCGGCAGAGATGGAGATGATAAACTATATCTTTACCGTACCGGGGACCATGGCATTTAAGACTGCAGGCGATGAAATTATGTTGCTGTATGAGAATGAAGCGACTGCAGAAGAAGGCCTTCGAATTTTGAGAAAACGTTTCGAACGAGGCTGGGGGAAGGATGAATCGGTATTTAAGCGACCGTTTTGGATTTATTTGCCGGATTCTGCTGTATTAAAGGATGTAAAAGATATTACCCAGTTGATTAAGCATGCGCGTCAGAACAGTAAGGAGCTCATTGATAACGGCTTTTTACAGATTGATAAAGAGCTGGCGGATGAGATGTACCGGACCCGCGATATGGAGCAGGTGATTTTCAACGCCATCGAACGAAACTGGATTACGGTGTATTATCAGCCGATTTATTCCACAAAGGAAAATAAGATTACTTCGGCAGAAGCATTGGTGCGAATTACAAATGAAGAGGGTAAGGTAGTACCGCCTTACGATTTTGTGTGGGTAGCGGAAAAGAACGGTATGATGCTTCGCCTCGGAGAGATTATTTTTGATAAGGTGTGTGAGTTCATCCGGGATGCAAAGCCGGAACAGTACGGTATTCAGTATATCGAAGTGAATTTGTCCACCATACAATGTGCCCATGAGTTGTTTGCGGAAAACTGTATTGCATCCATGGAGAAGTACGGAGTGCGTCCGAATTTCATTAATTTGGAAATTACGGAAACGGCGGCCATTGGTGCCAAGAATGTGGTACTTTCCAATATGCAGAAGCTGATTGATTACGGCGTAAGTTTTTCACTGGATGATTTCGGTACCGGAGAGTCCAACTTGAATTATATTGCGGAAATGCCGGTGGCTATTGTAAAGTTTGACCGTACTATGATTAACTCCTATTTTGAAAACGGTAAGGCCAAGTATGTCATGGATGCTGCGATGCACATGATTCACGGTATGAATTTGGAGATTGTGGCAGAGGGTATCGAGACAAAGGAGCAGTTTGAGGTGATGAAGTCTCTCGGAATCAGTTATATCCAAGGGTACTACTTCTCCAGACCGATTCCGGAGCAGGCATTTATTGAATACATACGGGATTATAAGGAAGAATAAGAAAGAATAAGAAAGTGCAAAAGAGGCCGTCGCATGGGCTGCGGGCCTCTTTCTTCTTAAATGAACGATAATACGGTGGAGCAACGCAATACCGGGATGGATGCGTGGTCAAAGCATAAGTATAATTTGAAAAAAGGAACGGGAGCAAATGGAAGCTGAGATGACAGAACAGGAACGAAAGCAAAAAAAGAAAATGAAGAAGAAGCGCAGACGTCGTGTGCTGGGCTTCCTGTTTTTGATTTTTCTTTTGGCGGCATCGTCTGTGGGGCTTTGGTTTTATGCCAAGTACGGAAGGACCATACTTTCCTATTACAGCAGGGCGAAAAAGATAATGCGAGAGTCTTCGGAAGCGGATTTCAGACGCTCGGAGACCAGTATTATTTATGCCACAGACGGTACAGTGATAAAGACATTGCAGTCCGGAAAAGAAGTGTACTATCTCTCTTATGAGGAGATTCCGGAGGAAGTCATCACCGCCATGATTGTTACGGAGGATAAAAAGTTTTTTGCCCATAAAGGGGTGGACTATATAGCCAATCTTCGAGCGGCATATAGTCTGGTGAAACATAAAGGTACCATTTATCAGGGCGGAAGTACTATTACGCAACAGCTGGCAAGAAATATTTACCTGTCTAACGAGCAAACCTATGCCCGAAAGATAACAGAGATTTTTTTGGCGGCGGAACTGGAGAAACGATATAGTAAAACAGATATTTTAGAATATTACCTGAACAATATCTATTTTGCCAACGGGTATTACGGAATTCAGGCGGCGGCTCACGGATATTTTTCCAAGGGGGTGGCGGAGTTATCGCTTTCCGAGTTAATGTTTTTATGTGCCATCCCGAATAATCCTACCATGTATAATCCGTTTGAACATTACGAGGATACGTTGGCCAGACGGGATTCCATTATGCAGCAGATGTATAACGACGGAAAGTTAGAGAAAGAAAAGTATCTTGCTGCTTGTATGGAGGAAATTGTACTTTGTCCGGGGGAGGAACCCTATAATGATTATGTAGAAACCTTTGCGATTTTTTGTGCCACAAGAGCATTGATGGAGGAAAATGGCTTCCCATTTTGTTTCTCCTTTGTGGATGATGATGCCAAGGACACGTATTTAAAGTATTATGAAGAAAGTTATGCCTATTGGCAAAAGCAGCTGTATAACGGAGGATATCGCGTTTATACGTCCATTGATTTGGAAAAGCAGGCATTGTTGCTTTCTACGGTGCAGAATCAGTTGGCGGAATTTGATGAGAAAAATGAGAACGGGATTTATACCTTGCAGGGTGCAGCAACCTGTGTGGAAAACGAGAGTGGCCGTGTGGTGGCCATTGTAGGAGGCAGAGGCGAGGTGGAATACGGATATTCCTTAAATCGTGCCTACCAAAGCTTCAGACAGCCGGGAAGCTCCATTAAGCCGTTGGTGGTGTATACGCCATGGTTGGAGAGGGGGTATTTTCCGGATACCATTGTGGTGGATGAGAAGTTTCCGGGAGGACCGCGAAATGCAAATCATGTGTATTCCGGAAAGATTACACTACGACGGGCGGTGGAGGTGTCGAAAAACACTGTGGCATGGAAGCTGTTTGAGGAGCTGACGCCGGAAGAAGGGTTGTCTTATGTGACCCGGATGCAGTTTCGAAATATTGTGCCATCGGATTATGTGCCGGCGGCATCTTTGGGTGGTCTGACCTACGGGGTATGTACCCTTGAAATGGCAGGGGCCTATTGTACGCTTGCCAATGAAGGTATGTACCGTAATCCTACCTGTATTGTAAAGATTACAACCACAGACGGTGAGATTATTGTGGGAAAAGACAGGGAAAAGACTCGCATTTATGAGGAAAATGCAGCTCGAATGATGACGGATATTTTGCAGGGAGTCATGACCAACGGTACCGGTGTGAAGCTGCAACTGAAAAATTCTGTATCGGCGGGAAAAACCGGCACCACCAATGATATTAAGGACGGATGGTTTGTGGGATATACCCCGTATTATACCACCGCGGTGTGGGTAGGGTACGATATGCCGAAAGAACTGGATAGTCTGGCCGGAAATACCTATCCGGGCTATATTTGGCAGGCCTTTATGGACAAACTTCATGAGAATCTGCCGAAAAAGGACTTTACATTGTATGAGGATGACCGTCCGGTGGCCATTGTGGATGATGCGCTAAAGGGGAATACAGAGGATGTGACGGTATGGAATCCGGAAGAAACGGAGGTGCCGGGGGTTACGGCGACACCGACCCCGTCTGGTTTGCCAAATCCTACGATAACCGGAACACCGGGAGAACAGGAAGAACCGGGGGGAGACGATGTGGAAAATCTGACAGAAGAACTGTTTGGAACGCCGACTCCGGAACCGGAACCTACGCCGCCTACCGGTTGGATAGAACATGACGATGATTGGTGGGAAGAGCATGTGGGCGGAAATACCGGCGGATATGATGATTTTTATGAGTAACAAAAAGGAACGGATACAGGTGCCTGTGTCCGTTCCTAAAATTTTATCGTTTTCCGTGCTTATGTAATAAGTTCTGAATGCGTTCTGCCGGATTTAAGTATTCACTGATGGAACCGTCGTGGTTCAGCGCATCGATGAGCAATGCAATATACTTGCTCATATCGGCAGTTTCATAATAAGGCTTTGCTAAAAGCTCCGCCGGCTGATAGATTAAGTTGGTGGTGATTACCTTGGTAATCCAACCTTTTTCGTAAGCTTCGTCGAATTTTGCAAGTCCGTTGGTAAACAAACCGAAGGTGGAACATACAAATACCCGGTTTGCTTTGCGTTCCTTTAATTCTTTTGCGGTGTGAATCATACTGTCACCGGAAGAAATCATGTCATCGATGATGACAACATCTTTGCCTTCTACGTTGGCGCCTAAGAACTCGTGAGCAACAATCGGATTGCGACCGTCCACGATGGTGGTGTAGTCACGGCGCTTGTAGAACATACCTACGTCCACACCCAGGGAGTTTGCAAGGTAAACAGCACGTCCCATAGCACCCTCATCCGGGCTGATGACCATGAGGTGAGCCGGATCTGCAATAAGGTCCGGAGCGGAGCGAAGTAACGCTTTTACGAACTGGTAAGTCGGCGGTACGGACTCGAAGGTTTTTAACGGAATGGCATTTTGTACACTCGGGTTATGGGCATCGAAGGTAATGATGCTTTCTACGCCCATGTTGGTAAGCTCCTGTAAAGCAACAGCACAGTCTAAGGATTCTCTGGAGCTACGCTTGTCCTGGCGGCTTTCATACAAATACGGCATGATTACCGTGATGCGATGTGCTTTTCCGCCAGCAGCAGCAATAATACGCTTTAAATCCTGGAAATGATCGTCCGGAGACATGTGACTTAACTGACCGCATACGGAGTAAGTCAGGTTATAATTGGTAACATCTACTAAAATGTAAAGGTCATCACCACGAACGGACTGTCTGATGATACCTTTTGCTTCACCGGAACCGAAACGCGGACATTTGGTTTCTACGAGATAGGAATCTCTTTGATAACCGTCCAACAAAACGGTAGGGGTATGTGCCTCATGGACCCTTTTGTTTCTCCAATCAACCAGATACTGATCAATTTTCTGACCCATCTGTTGACAACTTTCCAATGCAATGATGCCGAGTTTTCCAACCGGCAGAGTGGCGACATAATCTTCATGAAGCGGCATAATCGTTTCCTCCGATGTTTTGTAAATAGTGTAAAAATAAGGGTTTCAGCGTTTTGTATCATACCATGACCGGATTACTTTGTCAAGGAATGACGGGAAAAATGTCTTTTTTCTTGCAGAATACCTGCGGTTTTGCACAGGAATCGGGATGGTTTAAGAAAAAGAACCCTCCATGCGCTTTAATACCCGGATGTCTTTACCGATAAGTTTCCACAAGGTATAGTTTCCGGTGATACGGGAAAAAATACGTTCACTGTAACGATCCCGAAGCTGTTCCAAAGAAAGATTCGTGGAAATGACAGTAGATTTTTTGCGAAGCTGCCGTTCGTTGATGCAGGTATAAAGCATGGAGTTGGTAAAGGAATTGGAAAGCTCCGTGCCTAAGTCATCAATAATCAGCAAATCGCAATGGAAAATATATTGGTATAAAGAAGCGTCACCGGAAGATTCTGTCGTATGGTCGAACCGATGGGCCTCAAAGACTTCGAATAAATTATGGGATGTCATATACACCACATGATGTGCGGTATCTAACAATGCTTTCGCAATACAATTGGAAAGAAATGTTTTTCCCACACCGGTGTTGCCGTAAA
This sequence comes from Lachnospiraceae bacterium, assembly GCA_017465475.1. Taxonomy (GTDB): domain Bacteria; phylum Bacillota; class Clostridia; order Lachnospirales; family Lachnospiraceae; genus SIG307. The sequence continues at coordinate 30,593 of JAFTWC010000043.1, read as the reverse complement.
TCAGAATACTGCGGCTGACGGAATCAAACTCATCCACAAACTGCTTTGCGTCGGCTACAATCTTTTCCATGTTTTCACGGGGGGTAAGCTGTAACCGGGAATCTGTGGTCATATCATCATAATAAGAAAAGGAAAAATGCTCGAAATTCTCCTGCTTCAAAAGATGAGGCAGGGTAGAAGTTTCAGACAGGGCAAAGGTGAGTGCTTGCTTGAAACAGTGGCACTTTTCTTTGTTGATAAATCCGGTATCTTTACAGTCCGGACAAGTATAGGGAAGTTCCAAATAATCGGCAGGATAACCGGCTGATTGTAATAAAGCTTTTTTTTCTGAGGCGATCTGCGCGTTGTCTTTTCCGAGACGATCAAGCGCAGAGGAGTCACCATCCAAAGCGGCTTTCACGGCTGCAACGGAAGACTCTGCCAGCTTACGGTCCAGAGCGGCAAGCTCCGGAAGCTTCTCATATACGGTTTCCCGACGTTCTTTTTGCTCGCGTAAGTGTCGGGTTCTTGTTTCTTCGTAGCTGCGTAGCAGCTTATTATACTGTAACTCTTCCTGGTGCATGGGAGACTCCTTGTTTACAAAAACATGGTTAACGGGCTGCCGGGGTGGCTAAAAGTGCGGTTTCAAGGTCTGATAAATCATTGTCGGAATAGTTTCGCTGCGGAAACGCGTTGAAACGATTACCGGCAGAATTGTTTCCTGTCGGAGCTTGTCCGCGGGCAGCACGGGCATTGTGGGCTTCATCCAGCTTTTTTACATCGGACATGGTATGTACATTATTCTGATGCCAGCGTTCCAAAATCTTATCCGCATACTTGAAATCCGGATGAGAGGTGGAAAGCAAGGCACGGCTGCAAGCTTCTTCGATTAAGTCGGAAGAAAAGCCTAAAGTGCTCCAACGATTTAAGAAACGGCGTTCAGAAATACCCGGAGCGCGGTTCAAGGCAAAAGCACGGTTCACAGCGGTGAAACAGGTATCAAACTGTAAAGAACGTTCCTCGGCTTTTTCTACGGAGTCGATGCCGTCCTCGTGCCAGGAAAGAGCAACCTTCTGGATATAGGAAGGCGCTTTTTTTCCTCGGGAAACACAGTACTCGTAAAGATGCAGAATCAGTTCATTGGAAAAACAAAGGTCGTCATGTAAAAAGAATAAAAGCTGTACGTCTGCCGGCTTTAACATACGCTCCAAATAACTTTCGGCGGCATGTAACAGCCAGTTGGTATCTTCTCTGGCGGAAAACTCGTCCAGCTGTGCAGGTGTGTAATCCGGTAAAATGGCCGGAACCTCTTTTTTTGCGGAAACAGGCCGAACCGGGGTGTCCGGAGACTCTTTTGCAGCGGCATAGGCCGGAACAACCGAATCTGCGTATGCGGAAGAAAGGGACACCGGTGAAGACTGAAGCGCCGGATTCGTAAGGCGGTTTAACTTAATTCCCCGAATCTCGTTTTCCTGGCCCCAGGTAAGGGAGAGCACGGTTTCCTTCTCCCAGTAGCGAAGGGCGCGCAAAATGTCTTTTTCCGTCTCTTCTAAGGCGTCCGCAATGGCACTGATGCCGAATCCTGCTTCCGGTGCGGTCAGGCAACGAAGCAGATACAAATATACTTTTACAAACGCACCGTTGGCACGGGGCATATAATAATCGATAAATTCGTTTGGAACCAGAGTGGTCCGTGTGTCTTCTGAATATACCGAAATTCCATCCATAGTAAGTTCCTCCTCCGACGATTCCCTCCGGGGGAAATCGCTATCATGAGTATACCATATTTTCTTTAAAAAGCAATTTGTCTCACCGAATGGAGGACAAGGTTGTGGATACTGTGGATAATGTGGAAAAATATATCCGTTATTCCGAATTCGAAAATGAAAAAGGCGGGAAAACCTATAAAAACAACGTTCTACTTTTGTAGGTCTATTTTTGTAGAAAAATGTGGAAGAAAAAAAGAAATCCACAACCAAATTCCGCAAAAAATGTGAATAAGGTTGTGGATAACGTGGATAACTAGGCAGAAACCATGGATTCTGCCACGCTGACGATGTCCCCGGCGCCCATAGTTATCAACAAATCATTCGGGGTACAATGGGCAAATAAAAATTTTTCAATCTCCTCAAAAGAGTGAAAATAGTAAACATCTTTACCTTTTTGCTTTAAAAGTGCTTCGATATTGCCGGAAGAGATATCTCCCGGGTCTTCTTCACGGGAGGCACTGTAGATATCTGCCAGTACAACTGTGTCTGCCAAAGACAGAGCTTCCGCAAACTCCTGCAAAAAGGCTTTGGTGCGGGAAAAGGTGTGAGGTTGGAACACGCACCACAACTTTTCGCTTCCGGAAACACAAGCCCGGGCAGCACTTAAGGTGGCGGAAATCTCCGACGGATGATGTGCATAGTCATCATAAACCCGAATTCCCTTTGCCTCACCTTTGAATTCGAACCGACGGTGGGTGCCGGTGTACTTTAACAGTGCTGCGGCAACCGCATCAAAGGATACACCGTAGGAAAAGGCCAGGGCAGCGGCTGCCAGGGAGTTGGAAATGTTGTGCATACCGATCACCCGCAAGGAAAGTCGTCCTAAAAGAGTTCCTTCTTTATATAGGTCGTAACTGCCGAAGCCGTTTTTGTCAAAGGTGCAGTTGGTTGCGGCGTAGTCATAGTCTTTGCAGCCCTCCGGCGTATCTGCCAGTCCGTAAGTAAGGACGTTGGCCGGAAGCGCGTCGGTTAACTCTGAAAGCCGTTTGATGTCTCCGTTAATTACCAAAGTGCCGGAGGACGGAAGAAGCTCCGAATATTTGCGGAAGGAATGACGGATATCTTCCAAATCTTTAAAGAAATCCAAATGCTCCGCTTCAATGTTAAGTATAATAGCGTCCGTAGGATAAAAACTTAAAAAGCTGTTGCAGTATTCGCAAGCCTCTGCTACCAGATATTGATCGGAACCCATGCGGAGATTGCCGCCGATGCCGTCCAATACGCCGCCTACCAAAACAGTCGGGTCTAAGTTGCCCTCCATAAGCATCAGGGAAAGCATGGAGGTGGTGGAGGTTTTGCCGTGGGAACCGGCAATGCCGGCTACGTGACGGTATTGCTTCATAATCTGACCCAGCAAATCTTTGCGCTCCAAAATCGGAAGTCCCAGCTCCTTTGCGCGAACCATCTCCGGATTGTCGGAATGGACTGCTGCGGTATAGATTACAACGGAACAATCCTCTTTTATATTGGAAGCCTGCTGCGGATAAGAAACGGTAATTCCCAGTTGCTCTAAATGCTTTGTAAGTGGTGTTTCTTTCAAATCGGAACCGCTGACACGAAAGCCCTGTCGGTGTAACAGCTCGGCAAGTGCGCTCATACTGATGCCACCGATGCCGATAAAATGTACGGATACCGGGTCGGTAAACGAAATCTGAAACATGGGCAAATCTCCTTTCATAACGTCGGAAATAGTAAGATAATAAATAGTATAGCATATTTTGGATTATGTGCAAGGGGTGAGCGGTTTGGTTTTTACATTATAATAAGAAGAAACAGTGATAACGGGTTAAAATGGTTGGCAAAAATAGAGAAAAATAATAAAATGTGGAAAAAATTCTTTTTTTTAAGGAATTTGTAGAAAAAACCGTGTACTTTCCGGTGAAAATATGTTATACTATAGGTACTGGAAATAAGAGATAAAAATTAATAATAAGAGGTGATTGATGTGATTAAGAAGGAAATGATTGCGATGCTGTTGGCCGGCGGACAAGGTTCCCGTCTGGGTGTGTTGACTTCATCCATAGCAAAACCTGCAGTTGCATTTGGCGGAAAATACCGTATCATTGATTTCCCGCTTAGTAATTGTATCAATTCGGGTGTAGACACGGTTGGTGTGCTGACCCAGTACCAGCCCCTTCGGTTGAATACCCATATCGGTATTGGTATTCCGTGGGATTTGGACCGTAATGTAGGCGGTGTTTCCATTCTTCCGCCATACGAAAAGAGTAAGAACAGTGAGTGGTATACCGGTACCGCAAATGCGATTTATCAGAACTTAAAGTACATGGAGTATTATAATCCGGAGTACGTATTGATTTTAGGCGGTGACCACATTTATAAGATGGACTATGAGTCCATGCTTGATTTCCATAAGCAGAAGAAAGCGGATGTTACATTAGCAACCATTCCGGTGCCGATTGAAGAGGCCAGCCGCTTCGGTGTTGCCATTACCGATGCGGAAAAGCGCATTCTTGAGTTCGAAGAGAAGCCGGCACAGCCGCGCAGTAACCTGGCTTCCATGGGTATTTATATCTTCACCTGGAAGGTTCTTAAGGAAGCACTGATTGAGCTTTCCGACCAGAAGGGTTGCGACTTCGGTAAGCACGTCATTCCGTATTGCCATGAGAGAGGCAGTATTTATGCTTATGAGTATAACGGATATTGGAAGGATGTAGGTACGTTACAGTCCTATTGGGAGTCCAATATGGAACTGATTGATTTGATTCCGGAGTTCAATTTATATGAAGAGTTCTGGAAGATTTACACCAAATCCGAAGTGATTCCGCCGCAGTACATTTCCGAAGACAGCGTTATCGAACGTGCCATCATCGGTGAAGGTGCTGAAATTTACGGACAGGTTTATAATTCCGTAATCGGACCGGGCGTTGTGATCGGAGAGAATTGTGTGGTACGTGATTCCATTATTATGAAGGGAACCGTCATCGGAGAAAACACCGTGGTAAATAAGGCGATTATTGCCGAGAACTGTTACATCGGTACGAACTGTGAGCTGGGCGTATTTGACGAGGTGCCGAATTCCTGGAAACCGGATATTTATAATAACGGTATGGTTACTATCGGCGAGAATTCGATTGTGCCTGACAGAGTAAAAATCGGAAAGAACACTGCGATTTCCGGTGGTACTACCATTGATGATTATCCGAGAGGAATTCTTGCAAGCGGTGAAAATATTATTAAGGCAGGTGACCGTGTATGAGAGCATTAGGTATTATTTTAGCAGGCGGAAACTCCGGCAGAATGCATGAGTTGTCCAATAAACGTGCGATTGCGGCAATGCCGGTTGCGGGAAGTTATCGTGCCATTGACTTCGCACTTAGTAATATGTCCAATTCCCATGTACAGAAGGTGGCGGTGCTGACCCAGTACAACTCCCGTTCCTTAAATGAGCATTTAAGCTCTTCCAAGTGGTGGGATTTCGGACGTAAGCAGGGCGGTTTGTTTGTATTCCCGCCGACCATTACCAATGACAACGGTTTCTGGTATCGCGGTACTGCAGATGCTATCGCGCAGAATCTGACCTTCCTGCGAAACAGTCATGAACCGTATGTTGTCATTGCATCCGGTGACTGTGTGTACAAGCTGGATTACAATAAGGTATTAGAATATCATATTGAGAAGAAAGCAGACATTACGGTGGTAACCACGGAAGTAACCAATCCGGACGAGCTGGACCGCTTTGGTATTGTGGAGACGGCAGAAGACGGTCGTATCACCAACCTCCAGGAAAAACCGCTTATTCCGTCCGGCAGTCTTATTTCCACCGGTATTTATGTGATTCGTCGTCGTCAGCTTATTGAGTTGATGGAGCAGGCAGCGGAAGAAGAGCGTTTTGACTTTGTAAAGGACATTCTCATTCGTTACAAGGATGCAAAGCAGATTTATTCTTATAAAATGGATACCTATTGGAGCAACATTGCATCGGTAGAGTCCTATTATCGCACCAATATGGATTTCCTGGACAAGAATATTCGTAACTACTTCTATAAGGAATATCCGGATGTTTACTCCAAGATTGATGATTTGCCGCCGGCAAAGTACAATCCGGGAGCGGTAGTGAAAAACAGTCTTGTATCCAGCGGATGTATTATCAACGGTGTAGTAGAGAATTCCGTACTGTTTAAGAAGATATTTGTGGGAAATAATTGTACCATTAAAAATTGTGTCATCTTAAATGATGTACACATCGGAGACAATACCTATCTTGAGAATTGTATCATTGAAAGTCGTGATACCATTCGTCCGAATTCCAAGTATGTGGGCGAGGACGGCAAGATAAAAATTGTGGTACAGAAAGACGATCGTTTTTCCATAGGCTAATGAACCAAAAAGCGGGGCTGCGCAGCCCCGCTTTTTTTGAGGAAACGGGAATCCAAGGGAAGGAAGGGTGCATGTCAGGAATACCTCTTTTCTCCTACTCATGAGAATCGTTTTTTTATTTTATAAGGCACACGAATGTTAAAAAATGGACTTGCAAGTTCGCCCAAATTGGGGTAATCTAAAGAGGTAGCAGGGAGGGTTTTAGAAAGGAAGGAAACCTATGAAGCAAAAGAAGAAGGGATTAACAAAACTGCAAAGAGTACTGCTTTGTTCCTGGTGCGTACTTGCGCTTGTGTTGTCTATATATGTGGTGCGTTGGGCATTGAGTTTGCCGGACGACGGAACCAAAGAAGGAAGTAAGGATGTGTTTGCACAGAGTACGCCGGGAGCGGAACCGCCGACACAAATAACGGAACAGCCGACTCCGACAGCGACTCCGACGCCGGAACCGGTACCACAGGCAGAATTTACAAAGGTGTATGAGCATCATACGAAAATGGAGGAGGTTCTTTCTCATAAAAACGGTGTAGCATACGGTCTTCGGTACCCGATTTATGAGAGTGAGCAGGCGTCTGCGTCTGTGAAGGAAGTTGCGGAGCAGTTACTTTCCGAAGAACTGGAACAGGTGGCTTCCTTATGGGCAGGAGATCCGGTGCTTCTTATTGATTATGAAGACAGCACTGCCGGTGAATTATTGTCGGTGGTGTTCTATATAACTGCAGAGAATGAACAACAGACGGAAGAAAGACAGGCTTGTTGGATTTACAATAAGAAGAAAGAGGAACCGGCGGAGCCGGAGGAGTTGTTTACGGACCGTGCCTATGGTTATGTGGCGCAAAAGGTAAATGCTTTGGCGGAAGCATTGGAGACGGATGATGTGCAGAAGGAAGATACAAAAACCGGAGAGGAAGGAAGCACACCGGCAGAGGAGCAACAGACGGACGGCGAACAAAAGGTGTTTGAGGGAACAAGAGAAGAGTTTGGGACGTATCTTCTGACCGAGGAAGGTGCCAGATTTTATTATGAACAAAACGGAGCAAGACAGTCCATTTTGATTCCTTTTGTAGAGATTTATACTTATATGATGGTGACTCCGGACGGGGTAGCGGTGATGGACAATATCCGGGAACTTGACCCGGACAAGCCGATGATTGCCCTTACCTTTGATGATGGTCCTCATTATCAAAGAACTCCGGTGTTATTGGAGCTTTTGGAAGAGTATGATGCGAAGGCTACCTTCTTTATTTTGGGAGACCGGGCAAATTCCGGACCGGCAAACAGAGAAACTGCCCAGGCAGTAGCGAAGGCAGGCCATGAGATTGCCAGTCATACCTATTCCCACAAAAATCTCAAGACGTTGACGCTGGAGCAGATGACGGAAGAGATTATGAAGGCAAGAGACAATATTTATGAGGTGACCGGTGTGTATCCGGTGTTTGTGCGTCCGCCGTACGGAGCATATAATGATATGGTGAAAGAAAACTGCTTTGCACCGTTGATTATCTGGAACTTGGACAGTAAGGACTGGGATTTCAGAGATGCGGAAAAGGTGGTGGACCATGTACTTCTTGAAGCCGGAAACGGAAAGATTGTATTGATGCATGATATTCATCAGTTTACCATTGATGCGGTAAGAGTATTGCTTCCGGAGCTGATTGACAGAGGATACCAGATTGTTACGGTAAGAGAATTACTCTATTACCAAAATGTGGAATTGGAAAACGGAGGAGTGTACCACAGCAGCTACAATTAGAAAGAAAAGGAAGAAACGATATGTATTTGATTGCAGGACTGGGCAATCCCACCAGGGAATATGCCGGTACAAGACATAACATCGGGTATGATACCATTACAAGACTTTGTGATGACTATCACATTTCCCTGGATATGAAAAAGCATAAAGGTCTTTGCGGAAAAGGTGTGATTGAAGGGCAGAAGGTGCTTTTGGTACAGCCCCTGACCTATATGAATTTAAGCGGAGACTGTATTAAAGAGGCAGCGGATTTCTATAAAATCGATCCGTCGCATATAATAGTAATCTATGATGACATTTCTCTCCCGGTGGGCAAGCTCCGGGTGAGAGCAAAGGGCAGTGCCGGTGGCCACAACGGCATGAAAAGCATTATTGCGAGACTGGGAACGGAAGAGTTCGCTCGTGTCCGGATCGGTATCGGAGAAAAACCGAATGGTTGGGATTTGGCAGACTATGTTCTGGGACGGTTTAAAACCGAGGAACTTCCGCTTATGCGGGAGGCAGTGGGAACTGCTGCAAAGGCTTGTGGTATGATTATGAATGATGGGATTGAGATGGCCATGACCAGGTGTAACTGCCTGTAAGGAGGAGTATGCGTACTTATACCGAACCGTTGAAGGCACTAAGAGAATATGAAGAATGTAGGGAGGCATTGCTGCGGAAGAAGACCCCTGTTGCCGTAACAGGGTGTATTGATTCCCAGAAATGCCATTTTGTGCATACGTTGGGTGAAAATTACCGGGTGCGCCTGATTGTTACGTATAATGATTTAAAAGCAAAAGAGATTTGCGAAGATTACCGTCTGTATGACCCGGAGGTGCTGTATTATCCGGCAAAGGACGTTATCTTTTTCAGCGCGGATATTCACGGAAATACCCTGGTACGGGAACGGATGCAGGTGATAAAGCGGTTGGCGGAAGGAAAACCGGTAACGGTGGTGACCACCATTGACGGTGGCATTGACCATGTACTTCCCCTTTCTTATATGAAAGAAAACTGCATATCCCTTGCGGAGGCAGAAGAAGCGGATTTAACAGAATTGATTGCAAGACTGGTTATGTTGGGGTACGAGCGACAGGGGCAAGTGGAGCATCCGGGTGAGTTTGCGGTAAGAGGCGGTATTTTAGATGTATTTGCCCTGACAGAGGAAGCACCGTTTCGCATCGAATTTTTCGGGGATGAGATTGATTCCATCCGTTATTTTGATGTGACAAACCAGCGTTCCATCGACCGGATCGAAGAGGTTTGTATTTATCCGGCCACGGAACTGATTTTGTCTGAAGCACGGAAAGCGACCGGAATCGAAAAAATGCGGGAAGAGGCAGCCGTTCAGGTAGAAGCCTTCCGAAAGGAAATGAAGACGGAGGAAGGAGCGAGACTTCGCCGGGAGACGGAAGAGCTGTGTGAACGGATTTCCTATATGGGGGGCCTTGCGGGGGCGGATCATTGTATTCGTTACTTTTACGATGACACCGTATCTTTCTTTGATTATTTTGATGAGGATACCATTGTTTTTTTGGATGAACCGGCTCGTATTGAAGAAAAAGGCGATGCGGTAGCGGAAGAATTTTCCCAAAGTATGACGGGACGGTTGGAAAAGGGTTACATTTTGCCGGGACAGGCGGATGTGGTGTTTGACTATAAGGCACTGTTAGCCGGCTTCGGAAGCCGAAACACAGTGATGTTATCTGCTCTGGAGCAAAAGCTTAGCTGCCTGCCGTTTGTACAACGGTTTGATTTGACGGTACGTTCCATTGCAGGCTATAACAACAATTTTGAACTTCTGGTAAAGGACTTGTCGGCCTGGAAAAAGAGCGGGTACCGGGTGGTGCTTTTGTGCGCGTCCAGGGTGCGGGCGGAGCGTCTGGCCGGGGAGCTTCGTGAGCGGGAGCTTTCCGCATTTTACAGCGAGGACCCGGAGCGGGTTGTGCAGCCGGGAGAGATTTTGGTGGGCAGCGGAAGCATCCACAGGGGCTTTGAGTATCCCATGATTAAGTGGGCCGTGATTTCCGAAAGCGACATTTTCGGCACGGAACATAAAAAGAAAAAGAAGCGGAAGGTGTACGACGGACAGCATATCGGCAGTTTGTCGGATTTGGCTTTCGGCGATTATGTGGTACACGAAAACCATGGTCTCGGCATTTACCGGGGCATTGAAAAGATAGAAGTGGACCGGGTGATTAAGGATTATGTAAAGATTGAGTACGGCGACGGCGGCAATCTTTATGTGCCTGCCACCGGTCTTGATGTGATACAAAAATATGCGGCAGCGGATGCGGCGAAGAAACCGAAGCTGAATAAGTTAAATTCCGTGGAATGGAAAAATACCAAGACAAGAGTAAAGGGCGCGGTAAAGAATCTGGCCAAGGATTTGGTGGAACTGTATGCGCTTCGCAGTGCGAAAAAAGGCTTTGCCTGTGAGGAAGATACGGTATGGCAGAAGGAACTGGAGGATTTGTTCCCGTATGAGGAAACCGATGATCAGCTTCGTGCCATTGAAGAGATTAAAAAGGATATGGAAAGTACCCGGATTATGGACAGACTCCTTTGCGGGGATGTGGGCTACGGAAAAACCGAGGTGGCGCTCCGGGCGGCCTTTAAGGCAGTGTCCAACGGAAAGCAGGTGGTGGTGCTGGTGCCGACTACCATTTTGGCACAACAGCATTACAACACCTTTACCCAGCGTATGATGAATTATCCGGTAAAGATTGAGCTTATGTCCAGGTTCCGCACTCCGGCCCAGCAAAAGGCGGCCATTGAAGGGTTCAAAAAAGGAACCGTGGATATTATGATCGGTACCCACAGAGTGCTGTCCAAGGATATTGAGCCGAAGAATCTGGGACTTCTCATTGTGGATGAGGAACAGCGCTTCGGCGTGGCCCATAAAGAAAAGATGAAGCAGTTGCGGGGAGATGTAGACGTATTGACCTTGTCCGCAACGCCGATTCCGCGAACCCTTCACATGAGTCTTGTGGGCATCCGGGATATGAGTGTGCTGGAGGAGCCGCCGGTGGACCGCTTGCCGATTCAGACCTTTGTATTGGAGCAAAACGATGAAATGGTGCGGGAGGCCATTTGTCGTGAACTGGCCAGAGGCGGTCAGGTGTACTATGTGTACAACCGGGTACATGGCATTGATGAGGTGGCAGCAAGTCTTCAGAAGATGTTGCCGGAGGCCAACGTGTCCTATGCTCACGGACAGATGAGTGAGCGTACCTTGGAAAAAATCATGTATGAATTTATAAACGGGGACATAGATGTGTTGGTGTCTACTACAATTATCGAAACGGGCCTGGATATTTCCAATGTAAATACCATGATTATCGCGGATGCGGACCGGTTGGGATTGTCACAGCTGTATCAGCTCCGGGGCCGGGTGGGAAGAACAAATCGTACGGCCTATGCATTTTTAATGTATAAGCGCGATAAAATGTTAAAAGAGGTGGCAGAAAAGAGACTGCAGGCCATTAAGGAATTTACGGAATTGGGCTCCGGCTTTAAGATTGCCATGCGGGATTTGGAAATCCGTGGTGCCGGAAATCTTTTAGGCGCGGAACAAAGCGGCCACATGGAGGCGGTGGGGTATGATTTGTACTGTAAGCTGCTAAACGATGCCGTGAAACAGTTAAAGGGCGACGGAACCGAGGAAGAAGAGTTTGAAACTACGGTGGATTTGGAAGCGGATGCCTACATCCCGGAAAGTTATATCCGAAATGAGGTGCAGAAGCTGGATATGTATAAGCGTATTGCTCTTATTCAGACGGAAGAGGAGCTTTCCGAACTGCAGGATGAACTGATTGACCGGTTCGGAGATATTCCGCAAAGCGTGAACCGGTTACTTACCATTGCCCTGCTTCGAAACCTGGCCCATGAGGTGTATGTGGCGCAGTTAATCTGGCGAGGAGCCAAGGTGCGGTTTGTCATGTACCCGAAAGCAAATTTGGTGGTACAGCGGATTCCGACTCTCCTTACGAAGCTGGAGGGAAAGATGAAGTTTTCTCCGGAAGGAACCCCGGAGTTTTCCTATGAACTGTCTGCAGTGCGGGGAAAGAGTAATCTTCGCCCGGATGTGAAGACGGTATTGAAAGAATTGCGGGAAGTGCTTTTGATAATGAAAGAAGAGTTGACCTGACAACGGGTGTTTGTAAACGAGGAATGTAGCGGGAGAGAAAGGAAGGAGCGTTTCATGAGAAAGAGATTGATTGCAGGATGTCTTGCGGCATGTGTGTTGCTTACAGGGGCCGCAGGCTGTAATAAAACACCGGGGGGAGATGCATCTCCTACCGGCTATACGGATCGTACGGAATATATGGATGCCGCGGTGGTTACCATTGACGGCGTACCGGTGGGGTACCGGGAGGTAATGTTGTATTTGCAGGCGGCAAAGCAGGAATACGAAGGAACCTACGGGGATGAAATCTGGAACTATGTGTTAAAAGAGGACGGAGAAACCTTGGGGGAATGGGTGACGGACGAGACTCTGGAACAGGTGATTTATGTAAAGATTGTCTGCGCCCAGGCCAAGAAGCTGGGCATTGAACTGGACAGTGAAGAGAAAAACCGTGTGGCGGAACGGACGGAGGAATACATGGGGAAAGCGGAGTACGGAACCCTTTCTTTGTACGGGATTGCCAGAAAGGACGTGGAGCGGGTATATACAGACACTGCGCTGGCACAGAAGATTTATGACAGTGTGACGTTGAATGTGGACACGGATATTTCCAATGAAGAAGCTGCACAGAAGCATTTGCAAAGTCTGATGTTGAAAAATTACCACGAAGATGAATTGGGCAACCGGTCTTCTTTGACGGTGCAGGAGCTGATTGCCACGCTGGACCGGTTTGACTCTTTGTATAAGGAAGCCCAGACCACAAAGGACTTTTATTCTCTTGCCTATGCCAATACGGAGGATAAGACCTATTTAGACAATATGGTAGGCGAAGGAGATTTGCCGGAAGAACTGGCAGCGGCCTACGGACTGTCTGCAGGGGAGTCCATGCAGATTCGGACCGACAGCGGATATTATATTTTTTACTGCGTGTCCGCATATGATGAGGATGCCACCATTGCCAAAAAGGAAGAATTGATTGCCCTTCGTCAGGAGGAAACCTTCCGGGAATTGTACGAACAGTGGAGGGGAGAAGTGGTGATTGAGGTGGATGAAGCCATGAGAAAAACGGTGGGAAGAGACCTGGAAGAGGAAAAATAGGGGGAAAACCATGGATTGGGTCAAAAGACCTATTTTAGATGTTTTTTGTCTAAAAAATAAACGATATGTTGAAAAAAACAGCGAAAATATACAAAATATAGTGATTCATTGCGGAAAAGACAAAAAAAAGACAAAAAGGCATTGCAAAATGATTCGTCATGATGTATAATAAGAGCGTGTTAAATGTCGTTGATTGTTGTGCAATATGTTGAAAACGGCGTAACACAGCATGATTTACGGTAATGTTATATGTTACATATATACATTATAAAATTTTTTTTCTCAATTTAAGAGGAGGGCAATTTATGAAAAAGAAGTTATTAGCAGGTCTCCTTGCAGTAGCTATGGTAGCAACCATGTTTGCTGGCTGTGGCAAGAAGGTAGACGACAAGGTCATCCACGTGATGTCCTTCACCGATGAGATTCCGAACATGATTCAGAAGTATCTTGACATGCATCCGGAACTCGGTTACACCGTAGATCCGACCATCGTAGCAACCACGGATCAGCAGTATCAGCCGGCTCTCGACGAAATGTTAAAGAGCAAGAAGGACGCTCCGGACATCTATGGTTTGGAAGCAGCTTTCGTATTAAAGTACACCCAGGGTGATGCAGCAGGTTTCGCAGCTACTTACGATGACCTCGGCATTGACACCACCAAGAGACTTGCAGATGCAAAGATTGCTACCTACGCTTCCGAAGTTGGTACCAGACCGGCTGATGGTAAGGTAGTAGCTCTTCCGTATCAGGCAACCGGCGGATGTTTCTTATATCGTCGTTCCATCGCGAAGGACGTTTGGGGAACCGATGATCCGGCTGTAATCTCCGAGAAGATTGGTGGCGGCTCCGGTAACTGGGATCAGTTCTGGGTAGCTGCAGAAGAGTTAAAGGCTAAGGGCTATGGTATCATTTCCGGTGACGGTGATATCTGGCACGCAATCGAGAACAGCTCCGATTCTGCATGGATTGTAGACGGCAAGCTTAACATCGACCCGAAGAGAGAAGCACTCCTTGACATCTCCAAGAAGTTAAAGGATAACGATTACCACAACGAGACTCAGGACTGGCAGGATGGTTGGTTCGCAGACATGAAGGGTGAAGGCCCGAAGCAGGTTCTCGGTTTCTTCGGTCCGGCTTGGTTAATCAACTACAGCTTAGCTGAGAACTGTGGTGACGATTTAACCACTGAGGAGCGCGAAGGCACCTATGGTGACTGGGCAATTACCACTTCCCCGGTAGGTTTCTGTTGGGGTGGTACCTACGTTGCTTCTTCTAAGACCGCTGTGAAGAACATGAGCGATGCTAAGAAGCAGGTAGTTGCAGACATTATTGAGTGGATTACTCTTGATACCGATGAGAACAGCTTACAGTACATGTGGGCTAACGGTACCTTTAATCCGGAAAAGGCAACGAAGGATGCTGTAGCATCTGCTGTAGTAATGGAGAAGTCTAACGGTGAAGTTGAGATTCTTGGCGGACAGGATATGTTCGAGTACTTCGTTCCGGCTGGTGACTATGCTACCGGTGCAAACATGACTCAGTACGACGAAGCAATCAACGGATGCTGGAGAGATGCAGTTCGTGCATACGTAGCTGGCAAGGTTGATCGTGCAGGCGCAATCGAGATGTTCCGTGCAGACGTTAAGTCTAAGGTGGGCATTGAGTAATTTTTGAAATTGATTAAATAAGGAGGCGGACGGGTTTTCCGTCCGCCCCTTTTCTGATTTGTAGAGAGGGAGTCGCTTTCAGCGGTGTTCCTTGGACCAATATTGGAGGTAGTGCTTTGAAAAAGAAAAAAGGAGTTAGTTATGCAAAGTGGGGGTATATCTTTGCGCTTCCGTTCTGCATTGCATACCTGATGTTTATGATTTATCCGATTCTCTATACGTTCGGAATCGGATTTACCAACATGACTGACAAGCTGCAGATGCAGATTGCTCAGGAAGAAATGATAGGAATAGAGACAACGAAGGTTGAGCTCTTGGATAATGTGTTTGAAAATTATGAGTTTGTACTTTCGGATCCGAATTTCTGGGGTAGTTTAAAAAACACCGTAATTATTTGGGGTGTAAACTTTGTCCCGCAGATTCTGCTTGCTTTATTGTTGGCAGTATGGTTTACCAACGGTCGTAACAAGATTCGCGGTAAAGGATTCTTTAAAGTATTGTTCTACATGCCGAATATTATTACAGCGGCTACCATTGCAATGCTTTTCACCAAGTTATTTGACTATAACAAGGGCCCGGTCAATGATTTGCTTAAAATGCTGGGTGTGATTGACAAGAATATAGACTTTTTCACCATAGAGTGGACGTCTAAAGCCATCGTTGCGTTTGTCCAGTTCTGGATGTGGTACGGTTATACCATGATTATTTTGATTTCCGGTATCCTCGGTATCAGTCCGGAGTTGTTTGAAGCGGCGGATATCGATGGTGCCAGCGGTTGGCAGAAGTTCCGTTATGTGACACTTCCGAACTTAAAGACCATTAT
Source organism: Lachnospiraceae bacterium (assembly GCA_017465475.1). GTDB lineage: Bacteria > Bacillota > Clostridia > Lachnospirales > Lachnospiraceae > SIG307. The sequence goes on along the minus strand of JAFTWC010000043.1, from coordinate 15,055 downwards.
GCTCTTTACGTTAGTAACCAGTATGATCGGTGGTATGACCATGTTCGATATTCCGTACATGATTGGTGGCTCCGGTGGTATCAGAGGCAATATCCGTACGGCCAGTGTATACATTTTCGAAATGTCCTTCCAGGGCGGTAAGTTGTACAACCGTGCTTCTGCGGCAAGTATGATTATGTTTGTGATGATTGCGGTATTGGCAGCAGTTATCTTCTTCCTGCTTCGTGATAAGGATGAGATTGCACAGCATAAGATTGAAAAGGCCAATGAGAAGGCATTTAAGAAGGCTTTAAAAGAACAGAAAGCTAAGGGAGGTGTGCAGTAATGGCGAAGAATAAGAATAAAGTGGGCTCCGTAGTTGCACACTTTTGGATTTATGTATTCCTTATCCTTCTGGCAGTGTTAAGTATTCTTCCGTTTTGGATCATGCTTATGAACGGAACCCGTTCCACTCCGGAGATTAATGCTAATGCGTTAGGGCTGCTCCCGTCAAAGTTCCTTGCAAGAAACTGGGAAGTAATCAGTACAAAGTCCTTTAACGCAATGACCGGTTTTGTGAATTCCATGATTATTTCTGCCGGTGCGACGGTGCTTTCCGTGTACTTCTCTTCCATGACGGCATACGCTATCGTGGCCTACAGATGGAAGTTCAGAAGAGCGTTCTTTACCTTTATTATGGCAGTGTTGATGATTCCGAGCCAGATTGTGTCCATCGGTTTCTATCAGATGATGTATTCCTTCGGATTGAACAACAGTTTCCTTCCGCTTATTATTCCGGCGATTGCGTCTCCGGCGGTTGTGTTCTATATGAAACAGTATATGGAGCCGGCATTGCCGCTGGAAATTGTGCAGGCAGCTCGTATCGACGGTGCGGGAGAGTTCTTTACCTTTAATCGTATCGTAATTCCGATTATGAAACCGGCAATTGCAACCCAGGCGATTTTTGCCTTCGTACAGAAGTGGAACGAACTCTTCATTCCGTCCGTATTGTTGACGGATACGGATAAGTTTACCATGCCGATGATGGTTAGTTTGTTAAAGGGTGATATTTATAAGACAGAGTACGGTTCTGTATATTTGGGCTTGTCCCTTACGGTACTTCCGCTCTTTATTGTATATTTCCTTTTATCCAAGTACATTATCGCAGGTGTTGCACTTGGTTCTGTAAAGGGTTAATCATTGTATAAGTTTTTTAAGGTCCACGCACTTGTGCGTGGACCTTTTTGTGGTTTGCAGATGAATGAAATCCGGAATCGGAGAAAAAATAAATTAGTACTTGCATTTTTAAAGAAACGGTGTTATATTCAATGTAGAACAGGTAGAAAACATAGTTGCGTTTCAAAGGTTAGGTACAGGGTGTGTTTGACCAAAGGTCAGAAGGGAGAGATGCGGTATGAATATTAACAAATTTACACAGAAGTCCATGCAGGCGGTGCAGGATTGTGAGCGTATTGCCTATGATTTTGGGCATCAGGAGCTGGCGCAGGAGCATTTGCTGTATGCCCTTATGAAGGATGGAGAAGGGTTGATTCCGAAGCTTCTTACGAAGATGGAGATAGTGCCGGAGGTGTTTACGGCCCAGGTGGAAGGGCTTCTTAATAAAAGAGTGAAGGTGTCCGGTGCAGCCCAGGTATATGTGGGAAATGATTTAAATAAGGTGCTGATTTATGCGGAGGATGAGGCGAAGGCCATGGGAGATGCTTATGTTTCCGTGGAGCATTTGTTTTTGTCCTTGCTTAGGAATCCGTCCAAAGAGGTGAAGGAGCTGTTCCGCTCCTTTGGAATTACAAGAGAGCGGTTTTTACAGGCCCTTGCCACGGTACGGGGCAATCAGCAGGTGATGACGGACAATCCGGAGGCTACTTATGATACTCTGGAAAAGTACGGTTACGATTTGGTAGAGAGAGCCCGGAATCAGAAGTTGGACCCGGTTATCGGACGGGATGCGGAGATTCGAAATGTGATTCGGATTTTGTCCCGTAAGACGAAGAATAATCCGGTGCTCATCGGAGAACCGGGGGTAGGTAAGACGGCGGTGGCAGAAGGCCTGGCTCAGCGTATTGTGCGAGGCGATGTGCCGGAGGGCTTAAAGGATAAAAGTTTGTTTGCACTGGATATGGGTGCATTGGTGGCGGGTGCCAAGTATCGTGGTGAGTTCGAAGAGCGTTTAAAGGCAGTGTTGGAGGAAGTAAAGAAAAGTGAAGGAAAGATTATTCTTTTCATTGATGAGCTTCATACCATCGTAGGTGCCGGCAAGACTGACGGTGCCATGGATGCGGGCAATATGTTAAAGCCTATGCTGGCAAGAGGAGAGCTTCACTGCATCGGCGCTACCACATTGAATGAATACCGTATGTATATTGAAAAGGATGCGGCATTGGAACGTCGGTTCCAGCCGGTTTTGGTGGAAGAACCTACGGTAGAGGATACCATTTCCATTTTAAGAGGACTGAAGGAGCGTTATGAAGTGTTCCACGGTGTCCGGATTAATGATGCAGCACTGGTGTCTGCGGCCACCCTTTCCAATCGTTATATTTCCGACCGTTTTCTGCCGGATAAGGCCATTGATTTGGTGGATGAAGCCTGCGCCCTTATTAAGACGGAGCTCAATTCCCTTCCTACGGAGCTGGACGATGTACAGAGACACATTATGCAGATGGAGATTGAAGAGGCTGCATTAAAGAAAGAAGATGACCGCCTCAGCAAAGAGCGTCTGGAAGCCTTACAGAAGGAGCTGGCAGAGGAACGGGAGCAGTTTGCGGAAGCTAAGGCGAAGTGGGATAATGAAAAAGCATCGGTGGAGCGGGTGCAGAAGCTTCGTGAACAGTTGGAGGAGTTAAATAACGAGATTGCGAAGGCGGAGCGGGAGTACGACTTAAACAAGGCTGCGGAGCTTAAGTACGGGAAACTGCCGGAGCTTCAAAAGCTTCTTGCCGCCGAGGAAGAGGCGGTGGCGAAGGAGGGTCATACCCTGGTACACGAAAATGTCAGCGAAGAGGAGATTGCAAAGATTGTGTCCCGATGGACCGGCATCCCGGTGGCAAAGCTGACGGAAAGCGAGCGTAACAAGACCCTTCATTTGGACGAGGAGCTTCATCGCAGAGTCATCGGTCAGGAAGAAGGAGTTCAGAAGGTGGCGGATGCCATCCTGCGTGCCAAGGCGGGGATCAAGGACCCGACAAAACCAATCGGTTCGTTCCTCTTTTTGGGACCTACCGGTGTGGGTAAAACGGAGCTGGCGAAAGCGTTGGCGGCAGCATTATTTGACAACGAAGCCAATATGGTGCGCATTGACATGAGTGAGTATATGGAGAAGTATTCCGTGTCCCGCTTAATCGGAGCGCCTCCGGGCTATGTGGGCTACGAAGAGGGTGGCCAGTTGACGGAAGCGGTGCGCAGAAAGCCGTACTCGGTAGTGTTGTTTGATGAGATTGAAAAGGCCCATCCGGATGTGTTTAATGTGCTGTTGCAGGTGCTGGATGACGGCCGTATTACAGATTCTCAGGGCAGAACCGTGGACTTTAAGAATACCATTCTGATTATGACCTCCAATATCGGTTCCCGCTATTTATTAGAGGGGATTGAACCGGACGGCGAAATCGGAGTAACGGCAAGAGAAGCGGTAAATGAGGAGCTGCGGGCTCATTTCAGACCGGAGTTTTTGAACCGCTTGGATGAGATCATATTCTTTAAGCCGTTAACCAAGGCCGACATCGGAGGCATTATCGAGCTGCTGCTTGCGGATTTGAATAAGCGTCTTGCGGATAAAGAGCTTACCATAGAGCTGACTCCGGAGGCCAAGTCCTTTGTAATGGAAGAGGCCTATGACCCGGTGTACGGTGCCCGTCCGTTAAAGCGTTATCTTCAAAAGTATGTAGAAACTTTAAGCGCAAGACTGATTCTGGCGGATGAGGTGACACCGGGCAGTACCATTGTCATTGATGTGAATGAGAATGGCTTATTTGCCAGAATTTAAATTGTTTTTGGACTGATGGATGCTGTTCGTAATAACCTGTTTGCGAGATGCCTGCTGTGAGGGAACTGTGAATTGCTTTGCAGTAAGCTCTGCTTGCTTGACTTTTTCTGATGCGCCTTTTATAATAAGAAGAAAAGAAACCGTGGTCGGGAACAGAAAGAAGGAGAGCAAATGAAAAAGAAAGCTATGAGAGTTATCGCTGTTGCGGCTGCAACGGTGTTGTTAGTAGGATGTCTGGCAGGCTGTAAGAAAACCGAGTGCTATTGGTGCAATGAAATGAAGAAGTGTAAGATGGTTGAGTTTTCTGTTATCGGAGAGCGAAACACCTGTAAGGATTGCGAAGAAGCACTGATGCCGATGTCCGAGAACCTGAAAGAACTGGATGGCAAGTAAAATAAGAGGAAGTAGATAAAAGAGGCGGAACCGCAGTGCGGGGCCGCCTTTTTGTTTATATGATTTGACCCAAAGTACGTAGTTAAATCGCTGGAGAGAAGGTGCTTTTAAAGCCTTTGAGAGTGGATTTTCTCAGAAGCGGCCATTTGGGCTATTTGTACCCAGGAAATCAACAAAAGGTTTCTCAAAAGCTGACTTACGGAAGTATTTGAGAAAGTGCAGGTGGTAAATGTCCGGAAATCAAATAAAAATGTGCTGAAAATACTTGTTCGAAGAAGGATTTTGGGTCAGATGTCACGGAAAACGACAAAATGACCCAAAAGAGTATGGTGTGAGTGCGTTCGCACGGACTGCGCAATTGCTTGGGAACAAGTCCCCGCAATTTGCTCGCATGCTCTCTTTGCACCGGCCCCCTCACCTCGCGACGGTGTCGCTCGGTCGTGGGCGCGTTCGCACGGAATGTAATTCGTGCAGGCGATGCTGCGCATCAGCCCTCACTCCGTGACCTGCGGTCACTACGTCGTGGGCGCGTTCGCATTATCAGAGATTTTTGGAAGCAAGCTTCCAAAATCTCTTTAATGCTCACTTTGCCTGCACGAATCTTAAGATTTTCTTTAGATTGGTAATACGGCGTTGCTTTATCTTGATAATTTTTTAAAAAAATGTAAAATAGTACTTGACAAATCATATAGGCGTGTATATACTGTGTATATGGACATATACAGTATATACACGGACGCGTGCAGTATACATAGGTGTGTCGGGAGAATTGGGTGGATGTAAGTTATGATTTGGTGGTGAGATAACGTAGATAGCGTGGGAGCAGAAGGTTGTAGATAGGAGTGGGACGTTGTAATTGGATGGGAGCGGAAAGTTTTAGAAACAACTAAGGGAAGGTCAATTGAAAGGAGTATAAACATGATAGAAATCAAGAATCTGACCAAAGTGTATAAGCTCAGCAAAAAGAAGATGGCAGAGCTGAAGACAAAAGAAACTATGAAACGTGCAGCAGATAACATTTCATTGACTGCGAGACCGGGAGAGATTTACGGCCTTCTGGGACCGAACGGTGCCGGAAAGACCACCACACTTCGTTGTGTGGCAACGTTGTTAAAGCCGACCGAGGGTGAGGTAAGCGTGTGCGGTTACGATACTGTAAAGCAGTCTGATAAGGTTCGTGAAAGCATTTGCTTTTTGACCAATGAGATTAAGCTTGACCCGCATTTTTCTCCGAAGTATTTGTTCAATTTTTTCGGCAGACTTCACGGAATTGATGAGGCAACCATTGAAGCTCGCAGAAAAGAACTCTTTGAGTATTTTGAGATTACGGATTTTGAAAATAAGAAGATAGAGGAACTTTCCACCGGTATGAAGCAGAAGGCTTCCATTGCAGTAAGCCTGGTGCATGACCCGAAGGTAGTTATCTTTGATGAGCCGACCAACGGCTTGGATATTATTACCGCTCGTAACGTAACGGACTTGTTATTGAAGCTTCGGAACGAAGGCAAGCTGGTGATTATTTCTACCCATATTATGTCTGAGGCACAGAAGCTCTGTGACCGCATCGGTATTATTATCGACGGTAAGAAGATTACGGAAGGTACGCTTCCGGAGATTTTGGAAGAAACCAAGGCGGCAGACTTAGAAGATGCATTCTTTAACCTTTACAGAGTACATCACAAGGAGGAAAAGTAAATGAAAAATATATTTAAAAAAGAATTAGCGCGTGTATTCAGCGATAAGAAAATGATTTTCTCCCTGTTTGTATTGCCGGCAGTGCTTATGTTCGGTATTTACGGTTTAATGGGAATGTTGATGGATAACATGGTTTCCGATATTGAGGAACATGTGGGTTCTGTATATGTACAGAATGCTCCGGAAGGATTTGAGGAGCTGGCAGCACAGTCCGGTTATGATAAGCTTGCAAATGTTACCTATTTAGAGGCAGATGCCTCTGCAGAGAAGATTGCAGAGCTGAAGGACGGCATTTTAAACGGCGGTGTGGATTTGCTTGTAACCTTTGATGCACAGTTCATGGAAAAAGCAGCAGCATATCAGAATGCCGGCGATCCGATTCCGAGTGTTACCATGGCGTACAATTCTTCCTTGAATTATTCCAATGCGGCAAGAAGTACCTTTAACGGAATGATGTTAGGCGCTTTGGAAACCGGCCTTTTGCAGAGCCGTTTCGGCAATTTGGATTTGCTTACGGTGTTTAATACCGAAACCGAAGTGATTGTAAATGAAGATAAGGCAAACGGCGAGTTCCTTGCCATGATGTTACCGTACTTAATCGTAATGCTTCTCTTCGCAGGTTCCATGGGTCTTGTAGTAGATGCCATTGCCGGGGAAAAGGAGAGGGGAACCATGGCAAATATGCTTCTTAGCCCGATTAAGAGAAGTTCCATCGTATTCGGTAAGTTATTTGGTTTATCTGTATTATCCGTTATGTCCTCCTTGGTATATGCGGTATCCATGATTCTTGCTATGCCGATGATGATGGACGGTATGGGAGAAATGGGAGGAGCGGTATCCTTCTCTCCGTTGCAGATTGTAGAACTTCTCGGTATTATTGTAAGCCTGGTACTCTTTAATGTAAGTGCGCTTTGCCTGATTTCCGTATTTGCAAAGAATGCAAAAGAAGCAAATGCGTATGTAATGCCGCTTTATATGGCTGTTATTGTACTTGGTATGTTGACTATGTTTAATACCGGCGGTGCAGCACCGGCCACCACCTCTTATGCAATTCCGATTTACGGAAGCTCCCTTGCAATTCAGGCATTGGTTAACAATGAGCTTACTCTTGTACAGTTCGGACTCAGCGCAGGTGTGAATGTGGTACTTATGTTGGTAATTGTATTTGCTATTTCTAAGGTGTTCAATAACGAAAAAGTTATGTTAAACGCATAAATAGTGCAAAGGGCTCGCAGAGAAACTGCGGGCCCGTTTTTTCGAGAAAATTGCGTAATTCCCTCGTAAAAACGCTCCGGTGTGGTATTGACACCGATTCTGTTTTATGTTACACTGTGACAGGATAATTTAAGAACATGCATGGACGACACACGTAGTGCTTTTGCACATAAATCTGATCACGGAACTATGTTTTTGTGGCGGGTGATGTACAAAGCGTGCGTGTATTTTTTTGCGCTTTTTACCTGGATTTTGCTGGTTAGAGGAAAATAAGTCTGTGCAACAGAACAAAGGAGGATATTTAAGATGCCGAGAAATCAGTTTCAGAGAATGGTGTTTGCCTTTATTACGGTAGTAATTACGGTACATGCCTATGTGTTTTACAGTTTGTATGTGGTGAATGGTGCCACTCTTATGGAGGTAACCGGCCAAAGCAGTGTATTAAAGGCTGTGAATGCCATGGGCGGTGTTTATATGTGCGGACGCAACGTGCCGATTTGGGCAGTGGTGTTGTTGGAGTTTGTACTGGCGTATACTTTGGAAAATGTCATGGGAAGTCCGTGTTCTTTCAAACTTGCCTGTAAGGTGTTTCAACCGGGAACGGTTCATCCGGTATTGTTTGAGACCGCAATTATCTGTGCGACAGCGGGTCTTATGTGCCCGGCCATGAGTTTTCTTGCAGCATTTTTATATTATCCGTACTATGCGGGATTTGACATTTTTACCTTACTGGCTAATTTCTTAAAGTTGGTATGTTTCAATTTCCCGTTTGCGGTATTATCTCAATTATTCTTTATTCAGCCGTTGGTACGTCTGATATTCCGTCTGATTTTTGCAAAGGATATTAAAAGCCGCGAAGAAGCAGCCAAGTAAAAATACACTGACATAATCCATATAGTGGAAAACAAGACGAAAGAGTATATGTTTTGCAGTTACTCATGTAACGGTACAGGCAGGGCATATGCTCTTTTTGCGTGCGGAAGAATAGGAATAACCTGCGTATCTGTGTAAATATTTGTTGCGCAACCGTCGGTAACATAGTAAAATAGGAGAGTAGGTTTTTCGTTGACGTAAGATAGGAAAAATTAGTTTTTTGGAATGATTGAAGCAATATAAGAAAGCGAGAGAATACTATGCAAAGAGAACGGTTGGGAAGCCGTCTTGGTTTCCTTTTGTTAAGTGCGGGATGTGCCATCGGTCTGGGAAATGTTTGGAAGTTTCCCTATATGGTAGGTCAAAACGGCGGTGGTGCCTTTGTACTGATTTATATATTCTTTTTGATTGCCCTTGGGGTGCCGATTATGACCATGGAGTTTGCCATCGGACGTGCGGCGCAGAAGAGTCCGGTGAAGTTTTATCAGGAGCTGGAGCCGAAGGGAAGTAAATGGCATCTGCACGGTTATGCAGCGTTGGCAGGCAATTATCTGCTTTTAATGTTTTATACCAGTGTGGCAGGATGGCTGTTGCAGTATTTTGTAAAGACCGTGAGCGGTTCCTTCGAAGGATTGGATACGGCAGGTATTAAGGCTGCGTACGAGGGGATGCTGGCGGAGCCGGGAATGATGATTGTTTCCGTGGCGATTACGGTAGTAATTGCAGTGGTGGTGTGTTCCATCGGCTTGCAGAACGGCTTGGAACGTATTACGAAATGGATGATGTTAGCGTTGTTTGCCATTATGGTGGTACTGGCAGTGAACAGTATTACCTTACCGGGCAGCGACGAGGGACTTCGTTTTTATTTAGTACCGAATCTTGACCGAATGAAAGAAGTCGGTATCGGGAATGTTATCGTGGGTGCAATGAATCAGGCGTTCTTCACTCTCAGCATCGGTATCGGCAGTATGGCGGTGTTCGGAAGTTATATTGGGAAAGAACGTGCCCTGATGGGTGAGGCTACCAGAGTGGCGGTTTTGGATACCTTTGTTGCAGTTGCCTCCGGTCTTATTATTTTCCCGGCATGCATGGCATACGGAGTGCAGGTGGACAGCGGAAAAAGTCTCATTTTCATTACGCTTCCGAATATTTTCAACAATTTAGCGGGAGGAAGAATCTGGGGCGGTTTGTTCTTTGTATTTTTATCCTTTGCGGCACTGTCAACGGTACTTGCGGTGTTTGAAAATCTGGTATCCTGTACTATGGATTTGTTCGGATGGGGAAGAAAGAAGGCCTGTCTTGTAAACGGCATTCTTCTCTTTGTATTGTCTCTTCCGTGCATTTTGGGATTCAATGTATTAAAGGGTGTTAAGCCGTTAGGCGAAGGAAGCAGTATTATGGACCTGGAGGACTTTATTGTCAGCAATCTGTTACTTCCGATCGGTTCTTTGTTGTTTATCCTGTTCTGTACCTGCCGGTACGGTTGGGGATGGAAGAAGTTTATCGCAGAGGCCAATGAAGGAAAGGGTATGAAAGTGGCCAACTGGATGCGGGGGTATATGAGTTATGTGCTTCCGGTAGTGGTTGTGGTGCTGTTTATCATGGGACTTTATAACACCTTTGCAAAGTAGGAAATTGTAAAAAATGTTCGAATGGAAACGGTGTCAGAAGTATATTTATAAATTTTCAAGTTGCATTTTCCGGGGCGTTGTGCTATACTGACAAAGTCTTTGCGCCGGAAACAGAAGTCGGGATAGGTGTAAAGGCAGACGAAAGGTCTGCCTTTTTATTGTGATAAGATGTTGGTGTGTTCTTGTTACATGGAATGTTCGAGTGCGGAAAGACTCGAAATTATAGAATAGGAATTGATAGTATGAGATTTGATGAAAGTAATTTACAGGCACCGATTTTACGTGCGGTGGCAGAGATGGGATTTGAAGAAATGTCTCCGATTCAGGCGGCGGCAATCCCGGTAGTATTAGAAGGAAAAGATATCATTGGGCAGGCACAGACCGGTACCGGTAAGACGGCGGCCTTCGGCATCCCGCTTTTACAGAGAGTGGACCCGAAGGATAAGAGTATGCAGGCGTTGGTACTTTGTCCGACCAGAGAGCTGGCAATCCAGGTGGCGGATGAAGTACGTAAGCTTGCCAAGTTTATGCATGGCGTGAAGGTACTTCCGATTTACGGCGGCCAGGATATCAATAAGCAGATTCGTTCTTTAAAAGGCGGTGTACAGGTGATTATCGGTACGCCGGGCCGTGTGATGGACCATATGCGTCGTCACACGTTAAAGATGGGAACGGTGAAGATGATTGCCCTGGATGAGGCGGATGAGATGTTGAACATGGGCTTCCGCGAGGATATTGAGACCATCTTAAAGGAGCTTCCGGAAGAACGCCAGACGCTTTTATTTTCCGCAACTATGCCGCAACCGATTATGGACTTGGCAGAAACCTACCAGAAGGATGCGGAGATTGTCCGAGTGGTAAAGAAAGAGCTGACAGTGCCGAAGATTGAGCAGTTTTATTATGAAGTGCGTCAGAAAAATAAGCCGGAAGTATTGGCAAGACTTTTGGATATGTACGATCCGAAGCGTGCGTTGGTGTTTTGTAATACGAAGAAGCTGGTGGATGAGCTGGTGGCTGATTTACAGCTTCGGGGGTATTTTGCGGATGGTCTTCACGGGGATTTAAAGCAGCAGCAGCGTGATCGTGTCATGGAAGCGTTCCGTAGCGGAAAGATTGACCTTTTGGTGGCAACGGACGTGGCGGCAAGAGGTATTGATGTAGATGATGTGGAAGCGGTATTTAACTACGATGTGCCGCAGGATGATGAGTATTATGTACATCGTATCGGCAGAACCGGTCGTGCAGGCCGCGTAGGCACCTCCCATACGTTAGTAGTGGGTAAGGAGATTTATAAGTTAAAGGACATTATGCGGTATTGTAAGACGAAGATTCATCTTCGTCCGATTCCGTCGGCCAACGATATCAATGCCATCCGTTCCGAAAAGCTGATGAAGCAGGTGGATGAGCTGATTGCAGGCGGTGAGCTTCGTGCTATGACAGAACTGATTGAAAAGCATATCGAGGAGACGGATTGTACCGCCCTTGAGATGGCAGCGGCTCTGTTAAAGATGTCTATGGGTGAGTTTGCAACCGAGGCTTCCTTTGATGCGGGGCTTGATATGAGCGAAGGCGAAGGCAAGGCTGCCAGAGCCAGATTATTTGTGAATGTAGGAAAGCGTGACAGAATCCGTCCGGGTGATATCGTAGGAGCCATTGCAGGTGAGAGCGGCATGCCGGGACAGCTGGTAGGTTCCATTCAGATGTATGACAATTATACCTTTGTGGAAGTGCCGGTGGATTATGCGGATGCAGTATTGGAAGCTATGCAGAATGTAAAGATTCGCGGCAGAAATATTCAGATTGAGCGTGCGAACGGAAACGGCAAGTCGGGTGGACGTTCCGAGGGAAGAAGTGCAGGTCGCCGTGCCGGTACCGGTGAGGGCAGAAGCTCCGGGCGCGGTTCCAATTCCGGTGAGGGAAGAACCGGTCGTGGCAGAGCAAAGACGGAAGCAGGCGCGGAAGGACGCAAAAGCAGGAATGCAGAAAACGAAGAAACAGGAGCTGGGAAAACGAAGAGTAAGAGTACCGGCAAAAAGCGTGCCGGGGGAAAACTTGGTGTGGTAGATGTGAGTCTGACCGGTAAGCCGGTAAGAAAGAAAAAGTAAGTTTGTAAAAATATAGCAGAAAGAGGAAGAGGCCCGGTTGAGCAGAATATTGTTTGACCGGGTTTTTGTTTTGCAAGAATATGTATAGATAATGAATATTGTTAAAATAATTTTAAAAGTGACGAAATATTTTGACAAAACAAAGAAAAGGGAGTATAATATAAAAGAATTAGTGCACGAGTTTTTTATGTACATAAAAGAAAGTGAAAAGGAGAAGAGGTACTATGTTAGAGAAAATATTAAATAAGCTTGTAAACAAGAGCATTGGTGACAAGATTCAGTATGGCCTTCGGATGATTTTTAAACAGATGCTTGTGTCTTGTATATTTACGGAATTTGTATTGATTTTTCTTGCTACGATGCTGGGCGGTTTGGATCCGGAAGTGGCGAAGCAGTTGGGCAATACTCAGATTATGGTGTTGTTGGGTATCTTCTTCCCGTTGTTCTTCCTGTTCGGTTCTTTTGTAATTATGAAAACTATCGGGAAAAGAGTTGTTCAGATGGTAACCGAGCCGTTGGAAGAGATGGAAAAAGCGACCAAAGAGCTGGAAAACGGAAATGTACATATAGAGATTGCGTATACTTCTGAGGATGAGGTCGGACAGATGGCGGAGAGTTTACGTCAGTCCTGTAAGGCGCTGGCATCCTATGTAGATGATATTGCCAGAGGCATGAATGAGTTTGCAGGCGGAAATTTTGCCGCACAGCCGTCTGTAGAAATGAAAGGTGATTTCGAAGCAATCTCCAATGCGATGTTTGAATTTGAAAAGAGCGTTTCGGATATGGTAGTTGGCATTCGTAATGTGGCAGCGCAGGTAACCAACGGTGCGAACCAGGTGGCAGACAGTTCTACGGAGCTTGCACAGGGGGCTACGGAGCAGGCCGGGGTGACCGAGGAACTTACGGCATCCATTGAAACCGCTACATCAGAAGTATCCATGAGTGCAGAAGCTGCGAATATGGTAAGTAAGAAAGTGGAAGAATCCGGAATTGCTATTGATAAGAGTAACGAAAAAGTACGTGAAATGGTACAGTCCATGAATGAAATCAGTGAAGCAACAAAGCAGATTGAGACCATTATCGGAGCGATTAATGATATTGCATCCCAAACCAATCTTCTTGCATTGAATGCGTCCATTGAGGCGGCAAGAGCAGGGGAAGCCGGTAAGGGCTTTGCGGTTGTGGCAGATCAGGTATCCAACCTTGCAGCGCAAAGTGCGGAGGCGGCTAAGGAGTCTAAGGCACTTATTGACAGTTCTCTTGCTGCAGTAGAAAAGGGTATTGTCATCGCAAATGAAACCGCACAGCAATTAAAGGAAGTGGTTGATGATTCCAATGAGATTATGGGTGATATCAATCAGGCAGCGACGGCATTGAAGGCGCAGGCAGAGTCCTTTAAGCAGATTGCAAAGGGTGTGACACATATTAATGATGTGGTACAGATGAATTCCGCAACATCTCAGGAATGTGCTGCTGCCAGCGAGGAAATGACCGGCCAGGCAGAAATGTTGGAAAACATGATGCAGAGATTCCAGGTTGTGGAAATGTAGATCTAAGGAATCAACAGAGAAGATTAGTAATGACGGGACCGCTTGGATGGGCGGTCCTGTTTTCGTGCGAAAAATCTTTCGGTTCATGAGGGAGACGTAATCGGTTGAAGATATGTATTCGAAAATGTTTATTAGGAAAGGTGCTGATGCGGTCTGTTTGGGAATAGACTAAGAGAAGATATTTTAAAATTTCTTGACAAAGACTCTAAAGAACAGTATACTAATATTAGTAACTATTATTGTTTATTTGAAATGAGGTCATTATGATAAAACACAGCAAACAGCGAGATGCGATTTTGAACTATTTACATAGTACAAAGGCACATCCTACGGCAGAAACCGTGTATGAGAATGTACGGGAGAGTATTCCGAATATTAGTCTGGGAACGGTATACCGGAATCTGAATCTATTGGCGGATGCGGGAGAGGTGCTTCGTTTGTCCTGTGGCGGAACCAGTGACAGGTACGACGGAAATCCGGAGCAGCATTATCACTTTTTGTGCAAGGAATGCGGGAATGTATCGGACCTTGAGATGGCGGGACTGGAGCATATCAATGTGATTGCCGGAGCGAATTTCGGGGGAACTATAGAGGGTCATTTCGCTTACTTCTACGGATGTTGTCCGGAGTGCGGGAAAAAGCAGGCGAACTGAGAAAAAGTCCGGAAAAGTGTTGGGTATGAATAGTACGCATAAGAAAATAGGAATAATTATTATTTTCTTTTAAAAAAGTGTTGACAAACTGTTTGGAACATGTTATATTGATATCAGTAACAATTACTAATTAAAAACAAACGGCAAGGCCGAAACAAATTTTATAAAAAGGAGGATGCTGTGTGTAAGACGTAAGCGCGACACAGCGAAGAGAGTATGGCGAAATATGTATGTCAGGTATGTGGTTATGTTCATGAGGGAGATGCAGCTCCGGAGGTTTGTCCGGTATGTAAGGCACCGGCTGAGAAGTTCACCGAACAGGCAGGTGAGAAGGTTTGGGCTTCCGAGCATGTAGTAGGTGTGGCAAAGGGCGTAAGCGAGGATATTTTGATGGACCTTCGTGCAAACTTCGAGGGTGAGTGCTGTGAGGTTGGTATGTACCTTGCAATGGCTCGCGTGGCACACAGAGAGGGCTATCCGGAAATCGGTATGTACTATGAAAAGGCTGCTTACGAAGAGGCAGAGCATGCAGCTAAGTTCGCAGAGCTCCTTGGCGAAGTAGTAACCGACAGCACCAAGAAAAACTTACAGCTTCGCGTAGACGCTGAGAACGGCGCAACCGCAGGCAAGACCGACCTTGCAAAGAGAGCAAAGGCACAGAACTTAGATGCAATCCATGATACCGTCCACGAGATGGCTCGCGACGAGGCGAGACATGGTAAGGCATTCGAGGGATTGTTAAAGAGATACTTCGGCTAAGAGGGAACTGCTCAGGTAACGAGCATCCGCTACAACAAGTGAAAAATAAATGCTCCCGTAAGCTTTGATATGTACCCAGAATCCTGGACACATTGATTTATGAATTAGGCACAGCACATGGATGCTTCCCTGTATTTTACAGGAGGCATCCATTTTGTTTTTGCCTGAATTCTTTCGTTGTTGTAATAGTTTATATATTCGTCCA
>JAFTWC010000007.1 GCA_017465475.1 Lachnospiraceae bacterium | reverse complement strand
CTTTCGTTTCTATTTTGGCTAAATACTTACTTGGAGCAACGCCACCAATTTCCCTGTTCGTAGAATATGTAATCGGTGTCTTGTTCACAATTGAATTCCATTTTATCTTTGAATACCCTTGCTTTTCACAATAATCTATAGGGAATACATGATGAATATCAATATATTCTGCCTTATAAACCGTAAAGTCCATTTCTCTTCCCGAGATAAAATCAATACAGTGATTTTTCAGTACTAATGCCATGATTCCCTTATATGCTGCACTTTGTCTTGATTGAAGCGTTAATAAACGTGTAGGATTAAAATATGCTTCTTGAACAGTCTTCGGCTGACACTTCTCATCCGTTATCCAATCCATAACTCCTACAACATCATTTACATAACGAGTTTCATTTGCACTTCCATATAACTCTCCAAATACGCCACACCAATACCACTGCTTAATCTTATTTTTTATATTTGTAATTTTTATTCGATTCCCCTCTGCAAGCAAAGTACATAATACAGCCATCGGAATGAGCTGTGTAGAATACGGCAAGTCTTTACTGACAAAAATTCTTTCTTCTTGTAAGACTTTTTCCGCCTCTACAAAACCTTCCGTTAAAGCCTTCTCATATTTTTTGTATTCGCCCAAAGACAGATTCAACACATCTTTCTTTTTACAACTTACTGTTCCACCCTTCTTATATGTTGATAGCAGAGTACATGCAGTCAGAAAATCCGTAGCATTAATAATAGATAACAGATCTCCGGTAAAATATGTGCTTTGCTTTTCTTCCCAGTCTTTTCGTAATTCAAAATCATCCATTGCGAATATTGCTGTAACAAGTTCAAATACAGTCAGGGACACACCGCCAGTATTAACATTTTCAAACACCTGACATACTGCTTCCTTCGGAGTATCTTTTCCAAGAAGAATAACCGGCATCTTATATTGCATCGTCGGCATTACGAGTAAATTATTGAATTTTGTAAACTCTTGAATTACATTTACATCATAGTTAGAATAAGCATAATACTTATTTTGCCAATCCTGTATTTTAATATAATCAAGAATAATGTTTAATGGAAATAATTTCTGTTCAAACTCTTTATCCTGTGTTGAAACATCAAGCTCAATATCTCTACCGAAATTTGATGTAATAATCCTCGTCTCTGGAACTGAAATAATCGCTTCCACTCTGTCTACAGATGTATCTAATGCTTTCTCTATATCAATATAGTAATACCGTAATATATCTTTTCCCTTATCTGTTCTAGTATGTACCGGTTTACTGCTATATAGCGAAGAGTAAATAGAAGTCAATCTCTGCTGTCCATCTAAAATCAACTCAGAAGGACTAACATTCTGTACATCCACCCCTTCAATAGTTCTATATTTGAATCGTATATTGTCATTTCCATATTCTAAGAACATTGCAGCACCCACAGGATAATTATTTGTTATACTTGCAATTAATGCTTTTATCCTATTGTCATCCCAAACCCAGCCTCTCTGAAAATCCGGTAACTGTGCTTTTCCCTCATCAATATTCTTCATTAACTCTGTTATTTGTCTATCATTTGTTTGCATATTATAATTCCTTTCTGTTCATAACACTCAAACCTCAGTTTTATAATCCAAATGTCCTGTAAAAATATTTTTTCAAATAAACGTATTTATCACGAATAGAACTATCTGTTGTAGTTGACAAGACATGAATAATATGATTGTAAAACTTCTTGCAGTACTCCGCATTCTCGCTTTTCTCTATAACATTCAAATATGGTAAATAATCTACACAATAATATTCGTCTTCATCACAAAAAATATAGTCACTCATTTTAGATTGAATTTGTTCCTGAGTTCCCTTTTCACCCAAATCATAAGTTTCCTTTGTAAAAATAATTCTTGGATATTTCGCACTTTTTTCTTCTAATTCATACGCTTGTGATAAACCTTTACCAAACATAACATCATCTTTTGCATAAAGGTCATTTAAAACAATGGCGCCTCGTACAAGAACCGGTGTATCCAGTTTCAACAGTTTAGCCTGAAATATCGCACAACAAGACAATAAACAAAAAAGTGCATTCTGAATATCTGCTTCAATATAAAAGCAAATACTATCAGACATAATTTTACAATTGAGCGATTCCGGACCAGGTATAGCCACTGTCTTGCCTTCTTCTACTCGATACACTTTTACTAAGGGATTTTTGTTAATTTCCTTAAAAACATTCAAAATTTCCTCACAAGAAGCATTAATTAAAGTATTTCTAAAACCCAAAAGATCTAGAAATGCCACATAACATTTAGTATATTGATTGTTATCTGCATTTAGTGTCATCGCAAATTCCTCCTCATTATAATTCACTTCAACATTATAATCTACAAGTTAAATCTTTTTTGAGTTCTTACGTTTCCTATATTCCTCTTCTACAAACACATCAATTGTACCTATAGTTATATAGCAGTCAAATCTTTCAGAATATTCGTCAGCCAAATCTCTCGCATATGCATGACGAAGTTTTCCATTTGTACATTCCAAGATTTTTTCGCTTGTTTGCAAGATATTCTTTATTTCTGCAATTGCATCATTATATCTTTTATCTCGATCTTCACGCTCTTTTTCATACATTTCTGCTTTTGCTTTACTATGCTCTGCATACATAGATTCAATATCTTTTTCTAACTCTTTATCTAATTCATCTATTAGCTTAGCATTCCATTTAAGTTCTGTTTCTGTTGTCACATCTTCATCGAATATAATAATTCCAATCCTATCACCATTATTAGATATGAATACCTCTAAGATTAGTGGTTTATCCCAACTACATTTTTCTAACAACCTCTTCTGCTTCTCAATTATTTCTTCAATTTTAGAATCATATTTTTCTAATAGCGCAGTCGAATTAATTACATCATCATGAAATCCAAATGGATTGTATTTATACTTTAATTCATCGTTATCAATAAATTCTTTTATATGCTCAATTAGCTCTTCCTTATCTAATTCATAAGAATCCTTATTTTGAACTGTGTAGGAATAGAAAACACACTTAGTATCAAAGTATTTACACAACTCAAAAAACATCTCCAGGTTTTCTGTATCAAGTACTATATCTGTTTCATCATCTAATTCTGTTGTTACTTTAAAAGTCGCCAATCCTTTTGATTTACATAAATCTATAAACTTTTTTTCATCTATCATAGCTATAATATCCTCCATGCATCATTCTAATGTAATTATATCATACAGAATCATTCTAATCAACTTAAAGTAATCACATCCTCAAGTGTCGTCACCTCCCCCTTTCCTCACCTTCAACCATTGCACTTATTCCCGCTTTCCCATCCCCTCCCACACTTGCCTCTACTTACCCAATCCCTTCTCCCCAGTCCTTCCTCGCCAATACAAAAAGGACCAGCCACTTGGCTAGTCCTTCCTCGTCAAAGCGGAGACGGAGGGATTCGAACCCTCGTGCCCTTGCAGGCAAACTGATTTCGAGTCAGTCTCGTTACGGCCTCTTCGATACGTCTCCGAATATTTATGGTAACAGCGTATGCTGTAGTACCCATCCATTGTTATGCGCCGACGGCGGTGAGCAGGAAAAGTTCTACTGCGATGCGCTCGTCGATGCGTCCGGTTTTGATTTGCTCCTCAAGCTCTGTTCCGTAGGTAATCAGATGCAGAAGCTGTTCTTTTGTAAAGTTCTTTGCCTGGGACAGGCATTTGCCTACCGCAAAGGGTGGCATTCCGGCTTTGGATGCGATAGCGGAACGGTCAAGACCCTGCCGGTTCATCTCCGCTGCCTGCAATATCATATTGCACTGGCGCACCATAAGGTACAGTACCGTCATCGGCTTTTCCCGCACGGAAAGTAAGTCGTGGTACAGTTCCAAAGCAAGCTTTCTGTTCTTTGCACCGAGAGCATCGGTCATGGCAAAAATCTTACCGGAAATCTGCTCCGTCGTTACGGTCAGAATGTCTTCCTTCGTGACCACCTCCCGGTCGCCGATATAGCAAACCAGCTTTTCCACTTCGGTTTCCACATTCTCCATGTCGGAGCCGACACGCTCCAAAAACATCCGCAAATCATCACGGCTGATTTTCTTCCCGTCTTTGTTTAAAAGCTGGGCAACCCATACGCTTAAGTCATCTTCGCTAAGGCCATTCATTTCACACACATAACCGTGGTCCTTCACAGCCTTAAACATCCGGCTTCGTTTGTCCACCTCGGACTCGTTAAATATGAGTACCGCAGTGTCCGGAAGGTTCTCTATCTCATCCGCAAAATCACAGGCATTCTTAAAGGCTCCGGTATTCTCCAGAACAATCACGCGGTGGTCTGCAAAGAAAGGCATGGTTTCCGCCAGATTCCGAACTTCGTTCCAGTCGGTATCTTTGCCGGAGAACACAGACAGGTTCATCGTATCTCCCCCTGCCAGGGCTCCTACCTTTAATTTGGAAGTATAGAGGCGGCGCAGATACGTTTCCGACCCGTAAAGCAAGTATACGGTCTTGTACTGCCCGGTTTTGATATGCTCCTTAATTCCCTTCATAGGCACTCCTTTACCGTGGTACACCATAAACGAAACGGTACACTTAACGTACCCATCTATTGTACATGAAAGAGGGGAAAATGGCAAGTATTTTTTTCGTTCAGTCGCGTCATTTTTATGGTCTTACAATCCTTTACCATACATACTCCTCCAGCATCTCATCCATACACTGTTGTACCCTCACATCCGTCCTATCTGCATCAGAGATTCAAGTACTTTCCCTCTATTTACACCTCGCTCACTATATGATACAATAAAACCAACGCATAAAATACCATTCAAAAAGGGAGAACCGCCTATGAGAACCATCGTTAAAGTTCCGTTGAAAGCGAACAATTATGAAGCAATCATTTCTACGATTGCAGAAGTATTGGAACCTCTTAGATATACGAGACTGGAACTGCGTGATATCACAATTTGGATTAAAAAGGAAAAATATTTTGCCGTATCCTTTCGAGACAACACCGCTCATCTCCAAGGCTGGTTGGAATCTCATCCATGCGCTGCAAGTGACGGACCAACCTTCACCCCACAGCTTTATTCTTTAACAAATACCCTACAGGAAGAAATCTCCCTGCACTCTCTTCGCAGTCCTTTTGTGAAAAAGAAGCAGTTAAAACTTCTTTCTACGCTGAAAACGGCGATTTTAGAAAAGAAGTTATAACCCTTACATCAGTTCTATAATCGCCCCCAGCCCAATCCTTCTCCCATCCGTAAACACCAGCTCTCCCGCATATCCGTCCACCTTTTTCACCATGCCGTTCTCCGTCACATAGGCTCCGCCGGCCTTCTTTTCATCCGGTTTAAAATAAGTTACGGTCACTTCCGGGTGTTCCGACAAATGTTCCTGCAAGTACTGCAAACGAAGGTCCAGCAGTTCCTTACGATTCTCATCAAGCTCAATTTCTTCCTCTGTCAGTCTGGCTGTTTCTTTGATGGCCGCTTCATGCCCTGTCAAGGCAGCAAAGGGTGCAAACTGAGCCGCACGGTCTAGAAGTGGCATCCTGGGATGCTTCCGCGATACATGGTGCGGTAAGTCAATAATATCGTCATATCGATGCTCGTCATTTTCTTTCATCCTGATGTCCTCCTTTCGCTCCGCATTTCTTCTCTCTATGCGCTCTTCGCCCCTGCTCTCAATCCGGCCGCGCTCACTCTGCGCCAAACAACCGCTACGCCTTATGCCCTCCGATCTGGTTATTCCGCTCCACGGTCATGGCACCTTCCTGTAGGTTCATACCTTTTATCATGGCATTTTTGCCGAAACGTTTCTTTACGGAAAGCATAGCTTCTTGTAACCTACGCTCCTTCTCCCGCTCTTCCTTTTCTTCTTCCTGTTCCTTCTGCATGGTGGCATAGTCCGTGAACAAATCCAACTGTTCAAAAGTATTCGTTTCTTCTACTGCACTTTCCTCCACCAGATGGTTAGCCACCACCGTAATCCGGCGCACTAAAAGCTTCGGATTTACGATTTCATCGTACAACTTCATCACCTTATCCATAATGAGTTTTGTGGAGGACGTCTGTCGTCCCAGATTTGCCGTACCGTGAGCATGCTTCGGCACCCGTCGTCCGTACCCGTCCACCGTCACCTCACCGGTGTAATGAATGTCGGGACGAGTCATATTTTCGATATCGTACCCCACCGTCAGTACAATTTGGTCCGTCACCAGTTTCTTTTCCACTAAGTCGAGCACCAGAAGGTCCGTCATTTCCCGTACAATAAGCTTTCCCTTCTCAAACTCGTAAGGCTCCTGCAACACCTGTCCGGAACTGACGCTGTTCACCTCCGGCTTGTAAGCCTTAATCATCTCGATTGTGGTGGGCTCGTAGCCCCAGGCGTGGTCGATTAAAAGCTCTGCATTCACGCCGAACAGCTTATATAGTAAATCCTCATTGTAAAACTCTCCCGATGCCCCCAGGGAACACCGCGCAATGTCTCCCATAGTGTAAAGTCCCACTTCCTCCAACTTCTTCTGATAGCCCCGCCCCACCCGCCAAAAGGAAGTGAGAGGGCGATGGGTCCACAAAAGCCTCCGGTAGCTCATTTCATCCAATTCCGCAATCCGCACTCCGTCTGCATCCGGCGTCACTTTTTTTGCCATAATGTCCATGGCTACCTTACAAAGGTACAAATTGGTCCCGATGCCCGCCGTAGCGGTAATGCCGGTCTCCTGAAGCACATTTTTAATCATCTTTGCCGCCAGTTCCTTCGGTGTCAACCCATAGGTATGAAGGTATTGGGTCACATCCATAAATACTTCGTCAATGGAGTACACATGGATGTCCTCCGGTGCCACATACTGCAAGTACACATTGTAAATCCGGGTACTGTAATCCAAATACAAAGCCATGCGGGGCGGTGCCGTAATGTAGGTAATCTCAAGCTCCGGACCACGATCTAACTCCGCTGAAAAATGAGACTTTCCGGAAAACTTCCTGTTCGGCGCCTTCATTCTCCGCTCTGCATTGACTTCCTTTACCCGTTGCACCACTTCAAACAACCTTGCCCGTCCCGGAATGCCGTATCGCTTTAACGACGGCGACACTGCCAGGCAAATAGTCTTTTCCGTACGTTCTGCGTCCGCCACCACAAGGTTTGTGGTAAGCGGGTCCAATCCCCGTTCCATACACTCCACAGAGGCATAGAAGGATTTTAAATCAATGGCGATGTAAGTTCGGTTTTCCATGCTATGCCTCCTTTCTGTAGGCTTTATTTACACCTCATACTTCACCACTTCACAATTTCCAAGTGAAAACTCATGCATTTCCTCAAAAGAAAGTCCTTTGAGCTGTCGATTGATTACTCTTGATACAAAGCCGTGACAAACCAATAAAACATTCTTCTCCGGATAGTTCTCCTTTAGCGTAGCAAGTCCTCCGGCGACTCTGGCATCACATTGCCTCGTAGTTTCCCCTCCGGTCGGTGCATCATCCAACTGTCTGGTGCATTTTCGTGCCCAAAGCTCCGGGTAACGTTCCTGTACTTCTTCCCTTGTCAGTCCTTCATATACCCCTACACAAACCTCACGAAATGCTTCCATCACCACAAACGGAATCTCCCTATGATATTCCGCTATCTGCTCTGCCGTCATTCTTGCCCGTAATAACGAGGATGTCACAATGATATCAAACGGCTCTTCCGCCAACTTCATTGCAAGCTCCTTTGCTTGCTCGATTCCCCTTTCGTTTAACGGTACATCCGTCTGCCCGGCATATCGCTTTTTTACATTGAACTGTGTTTCTCCATGACGTACTACATATAAAACCATCATGTCCACCTCCTTCTTTCAGTATACAACTTCTTTTCCTAATTCGCAAGAACTTTTGTTCGATTGTTTTCATATAGCTTGTTTCCAATATCGGCAATAATCTCCTATTCTCTCAAATAATCCTTCACAATCGGGATATGCGTCGCCGCAATCTTCACTTCCCGCAATTCTGCCTTAGTAAAAAATTGTAATTTCCGCGACTCTTTGCTACATACCATTTCCGGCAGTTCCGGCAATTCCATCCGATACACCACCGTAAGTATTCGCCATATATTTCCGTCCGGGTAACTTGCAATTCTTGAAGGATCATCATAGATGCGATACACTTCCAACTGCTCTTCCTCTAACTCGATCCCCGTTTCTTCATATGCCTCACGTATGACCCCTTCTGCTAATCTTTCCCCTATCTTCAGTCCACCTCCGATTATCGCCCATGTATCGCTGTCTCTCCGATGTTCCAACAACAGTTTCCCGTCGCATTCTATCAAAATACAAGTCCCGATACGGTTTCCGTCCGGTTTCGGTGCATTCTTGTCCCTGTAATAAAACTGTGCCTGTACCATTTTTCCACTCCTTTTCTCTTTACTCTATAACAACAGCATACAACCTTTCCCCAAGGGCAAGTCAAGTACAAAAAATAGAGATAGCTTCGCTTTCCGAACACTATCTCTAACTTTCTCTTTCCGTCCTCAACCCGTTTTTCTTTCGCATAAAAAATCAACATCTAACCCACATAACATTTTAATGCTTCTTCCACCGTGGCATTTAAACTCTTTCCGTTTTCTATTGCATAAATCGCAACGGTTCTATGCAACTCCGGACTGATTCGTACATTGAAGGAGCCTTTATACGGCTGCTCCGGTGCAACATTCCTCTCCTTACAATCTTGTAAATACTCATCAATTACATTTTGAAAATCTTCTTCCAACTCCTGCACGGAATTTCCCTCATAAGAAAGCAGAGATTTTAATCCGATTACTTTGCCGAATAAACAGTGGTCCTCTTTCGAATACTCTACTGTTCCGTTATAGTTTTTGTATGATAATACATTACTCATAACAAACCATCCTTTCGCAACTTTTCTACCACCTGGTCTAACACATATTTTTTCATTATTCCATTAGGGTGTGGCTTATGAAAATTAATCACCTCATTGCTGTTATTCCTCGTAAATTTCACACCGGAACCGGTTCCGCCCTGTTTCAAATTATATCCGAAATATGCCAACAATGAAACCATTTCATCAAATGTAAAATCTTTCGGTTTCTTTAACAGTCTCGCTACTAATTTATCCTTCTGACTCATCTATAATACTCCCCCTTTATATATAGTATATCATAACCCACTTTATTATGCAACTATTTTTAGTTGCATCCTCCTCGTTTAACTTTTATACGTGGGATATGTTCCCCCCAACTTCTAGCAGTCCAAAATAGGACTAATTACCCACCATATTATCTGATAATTCATTTGTTGTTTTCTCAATTTTGTGTTATAATAAAGTCATAAAATCATTTTCTTAATGCAATTTCATATATTCTGCATTTTTATTCAGAATATGGATAATTAAGGAAAGGAAGGAGTATTTTATGGATAAAGAAAAGAAAAAAAAGAAAACGAAACTGTTGAACTTCAAGGGACTGCGCATCGAGGAAAGACTTAGAAAAGCCTTCAACATCATCATTTCCATTGCTTCCGCAGGCCTGGTTATCGGCATTCTCTGTCTCATTGTTGTGGTTTCAAACTTTGAGCGGGCCATGAAAAATTATGCATTACCGCAAGGTGATATTGCATTGTTTATGAATGAATATGCAGAATGTCGTTCCAACATGCGAGGTATCATCGGCTACGAAGACCAGGCACAGATTGATCTTCTGGTAACTAAGCACGATACCCGTGTAGCCAATACATATGCCCGATTGGAAGACATCAAGTCCACCATTGTAACTAAAGAAGGTGAAGCCGCCTATGCAAAAATAGAAGAGGCCTTAAAAGCGTACTTAAAAAAAGAAGCAGAAGTCATTGCCCTTGGTGCTACCACCGACCAGGAGCGTTGCCGTCAGGCGCAGTATATGGCAATCGACGAATTGACTCCGCTTTATGATGCATTGGATACAGCCACCTTAGAACTGATGCAGATTAACATCGATAAGGAACATGACATGGAAGTGGTTTGTGAGGTACTGGAAACCGCAGCCATCGTCCTGATGGTGGTACTTGTTATCGTCACTGCAGTCATTTCCAAGCGAATTGCACATATTATCTCCAAAGGTATCTCAAAACCGCTTGCCCAGCTTGAGGATCGGTTTGATTCCTTTGCAAAGGGTGATATTAAGACTCCGTTCCCTACCTCCACCGCCGAGGATGAAATCGCAGGACTTATGAATTCCTCTCATGACATGGCAGAACGTCTGCAAATGATTATTCTTGACATTGAACGACTTGCCGGAGAGATGAGTAACGGTAACTTTAGCGCCACTTCCGATTGTGCGGATGCTTACTGCGGTGATTTGGAAGCTTTGTTTGTTTCCATCAATGAAATGAGCAGCAATGTAAGCCATGCATTACGGGAAGTCGAATCCGTTTCCGATCAGGTCAACACCGGTGCAAGCAACCTGGCAGAAGCTGCACAAAGTCTTGCCGAAGGTGCTACCGATCAGGCTGCCTCCGTCCAGGAAATGCTGGCTACCATGGATACGGTTTCCGATGGTTTGAAACACACCGTTACCAGTGTGGAAGAAGCGTATCAGCAGGCACTCCGTTGCGCAAATGATGCAAAGCTCAGTTATGATGAGATGCACAACATGGTGGAATCCATGAACCGCATCAATGTAACTTCCAAAAAGATTGAAAATATTATCGCAGAAATTGAGAGCATCGCCAGCCAGACCAATCTCCTCTCCTTGAACGCTTCCATCGAAGCAGCAAGAGCCGGAGAAGCCGGCAGAGGTTTTGCCGTAGTTGCAGATGAGATTCGTCAGTTGGCTGAGCAAAGTGCCCAGTCGGCAGTAGGCACCAGAGAACTGGTCAACAACACCTTATACGAAATCGGCGAAGGCAGCAAGATTGCTTACAAGACTGCGGATGTATTAACCGGCGTGGTAGATGCTATCCAGAAGATTGCGGAAACTTCCAAGGCCCTGTCCGAGAATTCTCAGGTGCAGGCAGAATCTGTTGAACAGGCAAATATCGGTATCTCCCGCATTTCCGAAATCGTGCAGTCCAATTCCGCCGCTGCGGAAGAATCCTTCGCCACCAGCGAAGAATTATCCGCACAAGCTACCGCCATGCACGAGCTGGTTGCACAGTTCCAATTAAAAGATGAATAAAAAACGACTTAATCCTTGAGTAGCGTTTTTGCACTCAACTACATATCCTCCTACAAAAAGGAGACCTTTTAAAAAGGTCTCCTTTGTTGTGTTTTCGACTATTTTGTTTTATTAGCGAATACCATATCTCTCGATGACATAGTCCATATCCTTGTCACCACGACCGGAAAGATTGATAAGCACGGAACCCTTGCCCATCTTCTTTGCAAGCTTCATACCGTATGCCACTGCATGCGCACTTTCGATTGCCGGAATAATACCTTCCAAGCGGGATAAGGTAAAGAATGCGTCGATGGTTTCCTCATCGTTTACCACGTCGTACTTTACTCTTCCGATATCGTGTAAGAATGCATGCTCCGGACCTGAGGACGGATAGTCAAGTCCGCTTGCTACGGAGTATACCGGAGCCGGCTCACCGTTCTCATCCTTTAACATCAAGCTGTTAAAACCGTGCATAACACCTTCTGTACCGTACTGAAGGCTGGCTGCGTGATCACCTAATGCAGTACCGCGACCAAGCGGCTCGATACCGTAAATATCAACCGGATCATTCAAAAATCCTGCAAACATACCTGCTGCATTGGAACCGCCGCCTACACATGCCACAACGGCATCCGGAAGCTCACCGGTCATCTCTAAGAACTGCTCTCTTGCTTCGATACCTACAATACTCTGGAAATCACGCACCATTAACGGGAACGGATGCGGTCCCACTACGGAACCGATGCAATACATGGAGTTCTTGTAATCCTTTGCATATGCGGCAAATGCTGCATCTACTGCTTCCTTTAATGTCTGAAGTCCGTGAGTAACCTCTACTACATTTGCGCCAAGAATCTTCATACGAGCCACATTCGGAGCCTGCTTCTTAATATCCACAGCACCCATATAAATATCACACTCAAGGCCAAAATACGCTGCTGCCGTTGCCATTGCCACACCGTGCTGTCCTGCACCGGTCTCAGCGATTACCTTTTTCTTGCCCATATATTTTGCAAGGAGTACTTCGCCCATACAATGATTCAGCTTATGGGCACCGGTATGGTTAAGGTCCTCACGCTTTACATAAAGCTGTACATTACCGAGAGAACCGGACAATCTCTCCAGGTAAGACACCGGAGTCGGTCTTCCCTGAAACTCCTTACGAATACGACGAAGCTCCGCAATAAATTTTCTGGACTTACAAATGGTATGGTATGCTTCGGAAATCTCATCCATTGCCTTCTTTAAATCCGGTTCAATATAAGAACCGCCGTACTTACCAAAATAGCCGTTCTCATCCGGGTAATTCTTAAAATAGGTTTCAAAATCAACGTTATTCATCTTCATAGTCATATCCTCCTAATCTTTGCTTCGTTTTCCCAGAAGCATTCTTCTAAGAATCTTCTGCTCTACTGTTTTTTCACACACTCGGACACGCTTTGGCGTCGCCATCGTTTTGTCAATAACATACACGCACCTCCTAATCTTGTTGCCCGTGCAGGCTCGCGCAGGTTGTTCGCATGCTCACTTTGCCTACACGAAAAAAGTCCCTGACAGAATTGTAGTTCTGTCAAGGACGAATAAACTTGCTTATCCGCGGTGCCACCTTGATTCACGGAAGAATCCGTGCTCCTTTAGGATACCAACATATCCCGGACAACTAACGTATGTCCCTACGTCGCAGAATACTCTGTGCCGGTGGCACATTTGACTACGCCCTCCGCGGTCCATTTGATAACCTGTGTTTCACCCGACTCTCAGCAACGCGGGCTCTCTGTGGAAGCATAATTACCGTTATCTCCGCCTCAACGGTTTCATCATATAATATGTTATTATTAAAGCACTTATTACTGATTTTGTCAATAAGAATTTAAGCTTTATTCCTATCGTATCTGTAGTTTTGTTCCTATCGTATCCCGCGTTTCTGTTAAAAGTCAACAAAACAACTTCTTTATCACCCCATCCAAACTTCTTGTATTCAATGGCTTCGCTCCGGTTTCATAAGTAATAAACAGATTCACCCCCGGATAGATTCCATTCCGTTCATATGTATTCAGTTTGTACAAAACCTTTTCTACATACTCCGGATGATCCATCATCCCAAAGTGTTCCAAGTACACGTCTTCTCGTTCCGGCATTTTTAGAATTGTAAAATCCGGATACACTTTCACATTCCCGTCCAATATAAGCGGATACTCATATCGGTACGGTATCCCCAACGCATAGAGCTTATCAGCAATAATCTTTTCAGACTTTGACCGGACCCGCTCACCTTTTTCCGTAAAAATCAGATTTTCATCATCCTCAAATCCTTTTCCTTTATACTCCGCTGCCTGCCACTGTTTAACAAATTCTTCATCCGAAACAACCGGTGCCGATATCAACCCTTTCCGATATGGATTTGTATCCTGATACAACCGTTTTAGACTTGTCCTATCATATACTTTCAGAAACCGTTCGATTGCTTTTATCCGTTCTTCCGTAAATCTAAGCACTGCTTCGTCGTAGTCTCTTTGTGCAATTCTTTTTACCAGTTGAAACTCACTTTTTTTCATGTAGCGACCGTTGGGAGTGTGTTCTGACGGGTTAGAATTTGTTGCATTTCTGTAATAATATTCCTCTTTCCCATTATTACTTCTAATCCTCAACGTTCCCCCCGGTGCTTTACTCAATGCCCTCGTAACATCTTCCTTAATTCTTTTAAGTTGACAAAGTTCTTCTCTTAACATCGCTTCTATTGTTCTCATATTTCCTCCTTTTCCAAATCTGTTAGGGTTCTTTCTAGCTTCTCCACCCAACCACTTCTTTCTTTCCTTCTTTTACTCCGTCTCCAGCCAGCCGTTCACCTCATATTTCCCTCCTTTTTTCACTTTGATTGTCACACAACCATTTTTATCCGTCCGATGCACCTCACACTTCACACCATAAAGCCTTTCCAATGTTTCCTTATGCGGATGCCCATATCGATTCCTCTTTCCGCAGGAAATCACTGCAATCTGAGGGTTTACCGACTCAAGAAAAGCTTCCGAAGAGGCCGTATTGGACCCGTGATGCGAAACCTTCAGCACCTCTATCTCCCTCCTCAAATGATGCACCTCCGTACCAACCATCCCCTTATCAACCATCTCTTTCTCAGCCCTCTTCTCACCAAGCTCCCCCATATCAACCTTTTCCTTCTCCTTCACCCACCGTTCCAACAACCGATTCTCTCCGTCCTTGTCCATATCCCCGGTCAACAACAAATCAAACGCTTCATAGGATACCTGTAATACCATGGATGCCGCATTTTTATCCAAATATGTAACACCGTCCTCCGGTGCCAAACAGGAAACAATCAGTTTCTCACCAACCTTCATATAATCTCCGGCCCCCATATAATACACTTCTACCCCCTTTCTCTTAGCTAATTCCTCCAACTCCTCATACACCGCATCCTTCTTTCCCCAATCTTCCGATTTCTCCATTTTCTCCACGCTATCACTCCCCGGCCAATACTCTGTACCGTACAACCGTGGCAATACAATCTTCTTTATCATCGGTGTTCCTTTGTATCCCCATATGTTCATTCGACATCCCGAATCTTTTGTTTCATCAGGCACAGGCTCCGCACTTATCTGCTTCCCCGAGTGTTCCGGCATCGCCGTCAAAATTTCCCTAAGACCGCTGATATGGTCGCTGTCCGTATGACTGACAAAGGCACAGTCAATCGTACGAATCCCTTGGGATTTCAAATAGGGAATCATTCTCTTTTCTCCCACCTTCTGCACATCGGAGCTTCCTCCGTCCACCAAAAACACTGCTCCTCCACGCTCTCTAAGAAGAATTCCGTCTCCTTGTCCCACATCAAGAAATACAGCTTCAAAGGGCCCACACGGGGTAGGTAATAAGCAAAACGGCAGTATCAACAGAATTCCCAAAATCACCTTTGCATTTCCAAACAGGTTCTGTAATCGTCCTCTATACTTTCCGGAAAACTGCACCTCCTTGCATCCATTGTTCTTCCAAACACAGACACAAACCGCCAGAATAACAAAATAAACAATCATCTGCCATAGTTCCGGTTTTCCGAATAACAACAGCGAACCCGGAAGTTTCTGCACCAACCTGCACAGCCCGTCATAAATCCAAAGAATTCCTCCCGTTCCTCCTGCAAAAAAATGTCCAAGCCACGGAACAAACAAGCCACAAACACCGGACAAAAAACCGCACAACAGCAAAATCGTCATTAACGGTACAATGATCGGATTCAACATAAAACCGTAAGTAGAATATTCAAAGAAATGAAACACGGTGAAAGGAAATGTAACTACCTGAATGGCAAGACCAAACAAGAGCATACTCTTACATTTATCAAGCATGTACATTTTCCACTTCTTCCATTTATCGTTTTCTTTTCTTCTGCGCTTCCCCCTAAACACTTTTTTCGCATTTCCTGTTTCTTCCAACCTCCGTTCCTTTAACACTGCTGCCAGCACCGATGCTCCGTATGCAGCTGCAAATGATAGTTGAAAGGAAGCCGTATAAAGTGCTCCGGGACTTTGGCATAAAATAACAACTCCGCTGACAGACATGGCGGATAATGTGTCATAGGTTCTTCCTAATGCCGTTGCCAGCAAAAGAAGCAGAAACATAATTACAGCTCGTTTTGTGGAAGTTCCGGCATTTACAAAAGTACCGTATAACAGCACTGCCACGCAGGCCACCGGAATCGCACCGTTTCTCCCCAATATGGTTTTTCTCAGAAACTCATACAACGCCATACCGATTAAAGAAACATGCAAACCGGATATTGCCAGGACATGTGAAATACCGCCCTGCCGGTACAACTCCTGTGTTTCATCCGATAAAAGAGAACGCTCTCCCAACAACATGGAGGAAACAATCCCTGCATTGTCTTCTCCCAAGTAGGTCACATAACTTTCCAATAACTTATACTTTGCTTGAAATAGTGCCTGATTCAGGCGATGATAAGAAAAATCTTCGATTCGTAGAGTCTTCCCCTGTATTGCTCCCGTAATTCCCAAAGAAAAATAATACGCTCTTGCATCAAAACCTCCGGGATTTGATGCAGCCTCAAACTCACTCCCTTTTCCGTACACAAAAATCCGTTGTCCGTACTTTAGCTCCCCATTCTCTGCCAAAGTATCTTCCGTATAAACAATCAACTTTCCGACCGGCCGGTACACCGTTTCACTTGCCCGGTAAGAAGCCACCGCAGCACCTTTTAGTTCCAACCGTACCCCCGATGCCGTCCGTCCTATATAGGATATCGTCCCTTCCGCCAGCACTTCCTTTCCTTCCGTCATACAGGACGAGAATATCTGCCTGTTTTGCTCATAGACGGCTTTTTCCCTACTCATTATAAAGAACCCGGATAACAAACAGAAGGGAATCAAAAACAACACCTTGTCCATTGCCGAACTACGCCGTTTCCCCTTTTGCAGACTCCTTAAAAACAAAACACAAAGTCCGAATACACCTACTGCACTCCCTACCGCTAGCGCGGCAGAAACCTCCGCTGAAACAATGCCGATAACAAAAGCGGCGGCACAGAGTACCGCCGGTCCTTTTAACCTAATAACCCGCTTCCCTATCATGAAACTCCTTTCCTACTCCTTTTCAATCACATTCAGATTCCGCTCATACATTTGAGTCAAATCCATCTTCCGATACAGCTTTTCCTGCTTCCCTTCTACCAAAAAACGTACCTGATAGATCCCCGGCAACTCTGCCAATGTATTTACAACAGAATAAATCACAACCTCTTCGGAAACCTCCGGAAGCTTGTCCAAAAACTCCTTGCTGAAATCCACCGTACAAATATTGTCTTTGGTCACCACACTTCGTACTTCTACATCCTCCGAAACCACCGGAGCCATTTTCGCTGCCACCGGTCCCGCAATCAGTTGGCGCAATACAATCGCCTCTTCCGTTTCGGTACCGGTATACGGAATTTTTAAATTAGATGCCATCAGTGCCGTCCCTTCCTCGTTGGCATAGTATATGGTAGCATACAAATACTGGTAATAATTAGCTTCCGGACCGGTGCTGTCAATAAAATCCGTTTCACGCATAATACCTATCGGCATATTTTGAGCACTTAAAAGAGGCTGTCCCGCCACATAAAATTCTACGGAATCCACCTTTTCTGTCTGACACAAAGTTTTAACAATTGCCGCACGCATCAGTACTTCCCTGATTCCCGATACGGTATTGTAGCTTTCATCAAATAATAAAGACACCAATCCCTTTGCCTCAATAAATATATCCGGCAGCGCTACCGACTCCGGTATCGCCGGAACCACAGTCCCATCTTCCGGGGTACGCAATCGTTCCAGTAACTCTCTGATAAGTTCATCCCCTTCTTCCTTCTCTGTGCTGCAAAACCGTTCTACCAAAGTTGTCTCTTCCTTATCCAGATGATATATCACAATATCACCTTCCCATAATGTTGGTTCCGGCTCTTCCTTACAGCCCGCCAACAACAAAAGCCCTATTACGCCCGCCATCATCCATAGGTATCTTTTCATCGTCTTCCTCCTTCCTGTACCGTCATAACAAAACTGAGAGGAATACGCACCGTAAAAATGGACCCTACCCCCGGTATACTCTGCACCTTGATGGAACCTCTGTGCATTTGCACCGCACTTTTCGTAATGGAAAGTCCCAAACCGGTACCTCCTGTTTCTCTGGAACGCGCCTTATCCACCCGGTAAAACCGATCAAACACAAGGGCTTGCTCTTCTTCCGGAATACCGATACCGGTATCTTCTATCTTCACATAAAAAAATCTATGGTCTGCATTTAAAGATACCATCACTTTTCCGCCATCCCGATTGTACTTTATGGCATTTTCAATTAAATTGGAAAATACCAGGGACAGCTTTACTTCATCCACTTCCGCCAACACCGAACGATAACTTTCAAAAACCATCTCGATTCCTCGCTTTAGCGCAAGAGGCTTTAAACGTTTCATAATGGTCTCAAGAAGATTGTTAATATTGATTTCTTCAATATGCAGTTCTCCCGACGTCTTATCTAACTTTACAAGAGACAATAGATCATTCACAATTTTGGCTTCCCGGTCAATTTCCCCGTTAATATCCGTTATAAACTCCCGATACATCTCGATGGGAACGTCCGGTTCCAAAATCAAGGAATCCGAAAGCACTTTAATCGCCGTTAACGGTGTTTTTAACTCGTGGGATACATTGGAAACAAACTCCTGTCTGGATTTTTCCGTAGCCTCCACCCGCTCCATCAGACGTTTAAACGCATCCGTAATCTGTTCCACTTCATAATAACTTCCCGAATCAATCACCTGGGTACCGTCATAAGACTCCGTCACTTCCTCGATACGTCCCGAAAGGGTACGCAAAGACTTGGTCATCCCTCCGGCCACCACCAGAGCTATCACCAAAAGAATCATGGCCATACAGGAACACACAATGGCAATACTTCCCTGAAATGCCTTTTGAGATTCGATAACGTCAGAAAGAGAGCCTTCCAGAATAATCACTCCGATTATCTGTCCGTCGCTCTCTGCATGTGCCCCTACCACAATCGGCATCACTACTTCTGCCATTCCTGTTTCGTCATTATAATAGATTTGTTTTTCGCCTTTCATGGCATAAATCGGTTCCCGGGAAATCATTGTCTTGCCTTCTTGGCGCCCCGAGGTGTCCTTTACTACCACAAGTCCCTGGTTCAACAAAACAATTCGTCCCGAAATAAGCTCCGCATAGGCCTGCAGCCCTGCTGCCACCTCCTGCTGAAACTGCTGTTGAAGGTACCCGCTTTGAGCCACTTTATCCGCCAAACCGGCTCCCTGCTCTTCCATCTCATTCAGCCGGTTTTCATAGGCCATCTTCCAATGCCGGTTCTTCATTACCTGCATTCCCACATAAAGCGGCACCAGACCGATAATAAGGAGAATACATACTAAATGAACCCGCATGCTTTTTCCTTTTTTTAACACTGCTTTAAACTTTGAAAAAATAGCCAACCCCCCATTTTGTATATATGTAATCCGGTTCGCTCGGATTCTGTTCTATCTTCTCACGAAGTCTTCTCACATGAACATCCACGGTTCTTACATCTCCCGGATACTCATAGCCCCAAACGGTATTTAACAAGCTTTCTCTACTGTATACCTTGTTGGGATTCGTCATCAAAAGCTCCAATAAATCAAACTCTTTTGCGGTAAGATTCACTTCGTTACCTTTTAGGAACACACGACGTCCGTCCCGTTCCAGACGAATGTCTCCCACCGTAAGATTGTTTGTTTGAGCCGCATCATCTTCTCTCTTTCTGCTTCGACGTAAAATTGCCTTAATACGGGCTTTTACTTCCAATATATTAAAGGGTTTTGTAATATAATCATCCGCACCGTACTCCAATCCCATAATCTTATCAATATCCTCACTTTTTGCAGTGAGCATTACAATCGGTACATCGGAAAACTCTCTGATTTGCTGGCACACTTCAAAACCGGAAAGCTTCGGCAGCATCAAGTCCAGCAAAATAACATCATAAGACCCGGCTTTTACTGCCGCTACGGCTTCCTCGCCGTCATAGGCGCAATCCACCAACAGGCCTTCCTGCTCCAGACTAAACTTAATTCCTTTTACAATCAACTTTTCATCATCCACAACCAAAACTCTCTTATCCACGTAACCACCTCTTCATTCTACCGTTATTTCCTCTTTTACCCGTTCAAACATGGCATCACCTATCCCGGATACATTTTTCAGTTCCTCTATCCTTTGAAAAGCCCCGACCTTTTCTCTGTACTGTATAATACTCTTGGCTTTGGATTCTCCGATCCCGCTTAACGTCGTCAACTCTTCTACCCCCGCTGTATTAATATTTACCTTGGCGGGTGCAGCATTTCCGGGCTTTAGCCCTGTCTTCTCCGGATCTGTACCTTCCGATAACACCGTCCGTTCTTCTACGGAAACATCCTTTGTTTCTTCCTTCGTGGGAATATATACTTTTTGTCCGTCACTCAAACGCGCAGCCAAATTGTGATATGAGGTATCCGCTGTGGTTAAGAATCCCCCTGCCGCCGTCACACCGTCAATCAGCCTGCTGCCTTCAGGCAACCTATATACACCTTCTGCGGTCACCGCACCGCATAGATGCACACAAATAACCAACTGTGGCTCCATTGCCTGCGGTTCCTCCGGTTGCTCCCTGTCTTCCGGTTGCACTGTATCGTCCACGGTGCTTTCCGAAACACGGTCCGATTGCGTCCCTTCTTCCGGGTCACCAACCGAGTCATTATCCGCTGCCGCAGAACTCATCTCCTCGTTTCGGGAATCCCCGGCAGCAACCTTCTGTTCCCACACAATATGCTCGGTTTTCTGCTTTCCGTAGTGCATCCACACACATACTGCGCCGCAAACTACTACAAAACAAACTGCCGAAACCGTCTTAATTATTTTCTTTTTGTCCATATCCTTTCCCCTTTCGGGAATGCAAACGGACCTGCTCTCTCAGACTCTATTGTAACGGAACTTTTCTAAAAAAACAAGAGGGTTCCGCCAGGAATTCACAGCAAATTTCACCATTTTCCCCCAATCAGCAGATTATTTCGTTCCGGCAGACTTAAACCAAATGACGCCGCCTACCGTAACCGCTGCCGCGCACAATTTCTGCCAGGAAAAAGGTACTTTCTCGGTTCCGAACAAGCCGAATACCTCAATCAGATAGGATGCTATTAACTGTGCCGTTACAATGAACATTGCGGACTTTGCCGGTCCTAACATTGCAATACTTTGTATTACCGTAAACGTAATAAACGCACCCAATACACCGCCTAACAAAAAATATTTCGGGCTTACCTGTAACAAAGAACCGATTCCCTTTTCCTTTCCGGAAATAAACCATGCAGCCACACAAACCAAAAAGGCCGAAAACTGTACAAATCCGGCTGCGGTCCAAATACTGGTCTGCTTGGTTACTCCCGCATTCCAAACTCCCTGAATACTCATTAACGCACCGGATATAATCGCAATTAAAAATCCAAACATCACAGAACCTCCTTATCAGAGAAAGTATGTGCATCTCACTCTGTAATTATCCTAAAAAAGGGGGTGTATTTCCTTATTTTTGTTTGCTATACTATATATGGAAAGGTGGATTACGAATTATGAAAACAAAACAGCAAAAAAACATATTTCTTTCGAAATGCAAGCGCCATTTCACAGGCCGTATCCTCGCCCTGCTCTTCTTGTTCTGCCTTTCTCCTCTCTCCCATGTATTTTACAGCATGGCAGTTATGAGTGTATACAGTAAACTAAATGAAAACACCGGTCTTTTAACTACCGAAGACATCCGTCTTTTTATTCCGGGCGGTCTTACGACGCTTTCTTCCGACTGGTATCCCTTTGTTATGACCTTTGACGCAGAGGACGGGTTCCGGCGCTTTACCGGTGATTCCTCTCTTGCTCTGACCATCTTATACAACTTCCCTGCATTTTCTCCCCTAAAGGGCTGCAGCAGGCTATACGATACCTCGTCTCCCTATTACAACAGCTTCTACGGAGCCTACCTTGTAAAAGATAAGGACGGAGACACTTATGGTTTTACCAAAACTTCGGACGGTTCTCTTACTCCGGATGCCGCCGCGGTTGCCGAAGTTCCGAAATACGATTTCTTTCAGCTGGTCCTTTCCGAATTCGGTCTTACAAACGAGACCGCTGTCTTTGACTGGAACATAACAAATCTGTCCGGTCCTGTTTCCTATGCCGGAGAAGAGGGCTTCTATCGTATGGATGCCACACTTACCGTCAACGGTGCATCTCATCACTACAACGGGTTTACCCAATCTTACCTCCAGTACGGAACACCGAACTATCCGGTTTCCACCCCCCTTGCACCGGTACCCATGTACGGAAGACTCTACGGTAAATACCTGGAAGACAAACAGGTGTCTCTATTCTTTTATGTGGTAACCGCAGATAAAGACGTTCTGGAGAACTGCGACAGCGAATTCCTGTCAAACAGCACCCTGGACTATTAAAAACACACAAAAAGGAGATGATGTCACCATCATCTCCCAACAGCTTGTCCGTTTAAGCAATTCTTCTTTTTGATCTCCATTGCAACAGCAAATATGCAATCTGACACAGTGCCGCTCCCAAAAGTACTCCTCCGAAAATTAAAAGAGCACAATGCAGAAAAAAAGTATCCGGCAGAATCAATATTACCGGATCTTTCCGGTAATCAAAAACCCAGTATTCATTGTCAAACACCAGTTTATGAAACCAAGTAAACAGCTGTTGCCAACAAACTGCCGCAAAGAACCCGAGTACTAACGGCAACCCGCAGGCCACCACTGCCGTCATCTTTAAATATAGGTACTCCTTTTTCCTCTGCATATACCAAATCCCCAAACTACCGAGAATTCCGCAAATCACTGCCAGATATTTGAATACGTCAAAAATGTCTTTTACTTCGGCAAAATGAGTCCTTCCGTTTTCGGACATAGGAATGGTAGGAAGAACCAGCGTTTCATCCTCCCAAGCCATATTATAATCAATCAGTGCATCGTAGTTTTGCCTGATTTCCTCCTCAGAATATCCGGATTCTTCTTCAATCTGTAACTCCTCTATATCCCCATAGTACAACGGACGGAACGCAAGTGTCCCCACCACTGATACTCCGATTAAAAACAGAGTCAACACCACTGCAAGTCCCGCCTGTGTCCACCAAATTCCTTTTTTCATAGGCTTGGCCTCCTTACAGAATCAGAACAACGACTGTTTATAACTTCATTATAAAACAAAAAGTCTTTCTATGGCAAGCATAGAAAGACTTTTTTTCTGTATTAGAAT
The DNA here is from genome assembly GCA_017465475.1 of Lachnospiraceae bacterium. GTDB lineage: Bacteria > Bacillota > Clostridia > Lachnospirales > Lachnospiraceae > SIG307. The sequence continues at coordinate 27,685 of JAFTWC010000007.1, read as the reverse complement.
ATCCTTTTTATTAAAAAAATTACATTTTTCGAACTATTCTTAGGTGGCAATTCCTGCAAACTGATTCTTATAAAGTTTTGCATATTCACCGTCTCTTGCCAACAATTCATCGTGATTTCCTTCTTCCACGATGACACCACCCTTTAATACCACAATCTTATCCGCATCACGGATGGTAGACAAACGATGGGCGATAATCAGGCTGGTACGGTTCTTCATGAGCGCCAACATTGCTTGCTGGATATGCATTTCGGTACGGGTATCTACGTTAGATGTCGCCTCATCCAAAATCAAAATCTGCGGATTTGCAATGACCGCCCGGGCAATGGCAAGGAGCTGTCGCTGTCCCTGTGAAAGATTACTGCCGCCCTCCGTCAGCACCGTATCATAGCCGTCCGGCAAACGATCAATAAACTTATCCGCCTTTGCGGTTTTTGCTGCGAACTTAATTTCCTCTTCCGTAGCATTCGGATTGCCGTAACGGATATTGGCACGAATGGTATCCGCAAACAATACCGTATCCTGCAAAACAATAGCAATGGAATCACGCAAAGTCTTCTTCGGAAGTTCCGTAATATCCATGTCATCCACATAAATCTTACCGCCGTCCAACTCATAGAAACGGGTTAAAAGATTTACGATGGTGGTCTTACCGGAACCGGTAGCACCTACAATCGCGATTCTCTGGCCCTTCTTAACGGAAAGATCCAATCCCTTTAATACCGGTTCCTCCGGCACATAGCCGAACCGGATATCCTTGAATTCAATGTTACCGCGAATTTCACTCGCAGAAATATTTCTGGTGCCTTCATCCACTTCGTCCGGCGTATCCATAATTTCAAAAATACGCTCTGCACCGGCAAGTGCGGTCATAATGGAGGCATACTGGTTTGCAATTTCGTTAATCGGGCGATTAAACTTCTTGGAATACTGCAGCATTGCCTGAATGTCACCCGGTGTCATACCGCTGCCGTTAATCATAAAGAAAATACCGAAGGCAGCCACCAATACATACTGTAAGTTACCGAGGAAGTTCATACACGGTCCCATAATGGAGCCGAACACTCTGGATTTAATACTGGTTTTCCGAAGGCCTTCACTGATTTCATCAAAGCGGCCGATGGTTTCCGCTTCCTTACCGTAAGCAACTACCGTCTTATAGCCGATAACCATTTCCTCTACTTCGCCGTTTAACTTACCAAGTAACATCTGCTGCTCCACAAAATAGCGACGCATAAACTTCGCAAGCTTTGCGGACACCAAGAGCGTAAGCGGTACGGTAATAAATGCCACTAATGTAACAATCACATTACAACTCAGCATAAAGTACAAAGCTCCGACAAAGGTCAATAAACTGGAAAACAGCGATGCAATGGACTGAGAAACCGCATTGGACACGTTTTCTACGTCATTGGTCATACGGGACATTAAATCACCGTGACGACGGTTGTCGGTCTCTGCAATGGAGAGACGACTGATTTTTGCAAACAAATCATTACGCATTGCAAATACCGTGTCCTGAGAAATCTTTGCGGATAAAATACTCTGCAAATAAGTAAATCCGGCACTGAAAGCAAACAACACAATCATCTTAAATAAAATCTGCTTCAGGCTCTCAAAATCAACCGTAAACCGATTGGTGGACAAGTCTAACTTAATGGTGTCAATCGCCTGCCCCTGTAAGGTGGGTCCGAACAAATCCAGTACGGTTACCGCACTCATGGTGAGTAACAGTGCCAGTAAAAAGTACTTGCTTCTGCCGATGACCTTCACAAGACGAAGCAACGTCTTACCGGTATTCTTCGGCTTCTCTTTGTTGAGTCTCGCTCCCATCGGCCCTCCCGGACCTCCTCTTCTGCCTCCCGGTCCGAATCCCGGTCCTCCTGCCGGTCTGCCCTGCGGCATTCCCTGGGCCGGCATTCCTTTCGGAGGCTGTCCCTGGGGCGGCATACCTTGAGGAGCTTTATTCTGATTACTCATTTGCCGCACCTCCTTCCATATACGCACCGGACTTCATCTGGGAATCATAAATGTCACGATAGGTCTCACTGCATTGTAACAACTCTTCATGAGTACCGCAATGTAAAATCGTTCCTTCTTCCAATACGGCGATTCTGTCAGCCTGTTTCACACTGGCAATACGCTGTGCAATCATAATCACCGTAGTATCATCTAACTTTTCTTTTAACGCACGCTGTAACTTGCCTTCCGTCACCAAGTCAAGGGCAGATGTGGAATCATCCAAAATCAGAATCTCAGGCTTACGAAGCATGGCTCTCGCAATGGAAACTCGCTGCTTCTGTCCGCCGGACAGGGACGCACCTTTTTCTGCAATAAACGTTTCGTACTTCTCATTAAAACCTTCGATAAAATCCGCAGCCTGGGCTGTTTGTGCTGCTTCTATCACTTCTTCCATAGAAGCATCCGGCTTGCCCCAACGGATATTGTTGGCAACCGTATCGGAAAACAGCTCACTCTTTTGCATGACATAACCGATTTTCTCACGAAGTGCCGTAAGATCATATTCCTTGACGTCTACGCCGTCCACCAGCACGGTTCCTTCCGTAGCATCATAAAAACGCGGTATCAAATTCACCAACGAAGTCTTACCGCAACCGGTAGCACCGATAATAGCAAGGGTCTCCCCCTTATTGATTTTTAAATTAATGTCCTTTAACACCGGAGCACCCTGGGTTCCCGGATAACGGAAAGATACATTCTGCAACTCAATGGTGGCTGTCGTTTTTCCTTCCTTTACCTTACCACCCTCAATCACCGGTTCCGCATCGATAACTTCGTTAATACGACCTGCAGAAGCCATGGAACGGGATACGGACTGGAACATCATAGAAACCATCATAACAGACATTAAAATCTGAGTTACATAAGAAATAGCTGCCATAATGGAACCTGTGGACATACCCGCATTTTCGATATGTATCTGGAAACCACCGATATAGATAATGGCAATTACCGCAAAGTTCATAACCAGGGTAATCACCGGTCCGAACAAAGCCATAATCTTCAATACTTTGAAGTTCGTTCCGCGAAGTTCATCATTTACGCCTTCAAAACGTTTGATTTCGTACTCTTCCTGACCGTACGCCTTTACCACACGGGCACCGGATACATTCTCCTGCACCACAGAATTTACCTTATCAAGCTTTTTCTGAACAACAGAGAACAACGGTGTTGCCTTCATCAGGATAAAGGTAACCATCACTATCATTATCGGAAGGGCACATGCCAGTACCACACCGAAACTTAAGTCTAACGTCAGCATCATCAGTGCGCCGCCGATGAAAAACATAGGAGCACGGACACACATACGCAGTAACATTTCCACAAACTCTACTACCATGGCAATGTCATTGGTCATACGGGTTACCAAAGAACCGGTAGTAAACTTATCCGTCTGCTCAATGGAAAGCGCCATGACCTTGCGATACGCGTGTACACGCAAATCCTTTCCGAAACTTTGAGCTGCTCTTGCCGCCGTATACGCACAGCAAACACCAAAAAATCCGCCCACCAACACAATGACCAGCATCAAAATACCGGTCCGGATGACATATCCCATGTCACCGTTTTCCAAACCTCTGTCCACAATGCCCGACATCAGCTTCGGTTGCATCAGATCCGCAAACACTTCGCCCATCATCATTAATGGGGAGATGACCGCAAACAGCCAGTAAGGTTTTAAAAACCGAAACAATCTCTTCATCCTTCTTCCTCCTTTACCTTATTTTTCATTAATTAGAATTATAACTCACCCAAAAAAATAAGTCAAGGAATAGCCATTGACTATTCTGTGACTTATTTGTGAACATTGTTCATATTACCATAAGTAAGACAACTATTCTTCTGCGGCAGCATGTTTTCTCTTTTCCGCATACATTCGTTCATCAGCCCGGCGGATAACATCCTCTATCTCTGCACCGGTTCCGGTTGCAAATCCTACAGATGCATGAAACACCGCCTCACCCTGCTGATTCATCTTTTCAAACCTCTGTTTCCATTCCTCCACCGCATGCCTAACTTCCGTTTCATCCGCATGCTCTAAAATAAGCACAAACTCGTCTCCGCCGATACGATAGCCGTGTTTTGTGTCGGAACACATCTCCAGAATCGATAACCCCACCGAGGTAATCAACGTATCGCCTACTTCATGTCCATAGGTATCGTTCAACTTTTTCAATCCGTCTGCGTCCCAGAAAATAACACCCACCCGCTCCAACTTCGGATAGTGTTTTTCTAACATAGACATATACTTATTCTTATTATACAGACCGGTCATCCCATCGGTCTCACTGAGTCGTTTCAATTTTGCTTCGTGAATTGCCTTTTTTGCGGATGCTCTGACTGCATAACTTCCCACCATAGTAATGGCGAATAAAATCATACACCGCGGAAGCACATAGTATAACGGTAACGTTCCCCACGGATTGGCATTTACTGCATCAAACAATGCCACGGAAGAACCTTCCGTCACATACTGTGCCATGGGTCCGGTGGTTAATACCAACATATTTGCATCACACAAGCCGTAAAAATAGCCGAACATAGTACTGATAAACATGCCGATAACCGATAAGATATACGTGTAATACACTACTTTTCTCTGATAATACTGCATGGAATAGCAAATAGGAATTGCTAACACCAAAACCGCCTGGTATGTCAAAAAGGCACCGATTATCGTAGTAAACAACACCATCAGGAAAAGCAGAACATACTTCACCCAAGGTTTTTCTTCGCCTCCAAATTTACATACCAAAACACAAATCACCGTAATAAAAAAGCTAATGACGTAGCTGGTATTCATCAGCCTTGAATCAATAATAAAAATATTTAACACATTTAGCAGCCACACTGCCGTCAATATTAAAAACGAAGTAACCTGGCCTTTTGCAGAATAGCGATTGGCCTTTCCCTCCAAAGCATTAAAATTTGCCGAACTCTTAGCTTCCTGTACTTTCATAGCAATTCCTTCTCATGTAAATCAGAACTTATGCACACCTGCATTTCTATCCTACAACATCGCTTGAAAATATGCAAGAGAAAGTTAGAAATTCCGTCCGTTCCAACCCCAGTCATTGACACCGTGATAGGTAACATATACCGCATTTCCCGGAATTCCCAGTTCCTTTTCATACAATGCACAAATCTTCTCCGTCAAACTTTCATAGGCACTGCGGGAAGCCGCACCAAAAAGACTGACCGACACATAAGCACCCTTTTCAAGCTTCTTTCCACCCATATACAAGTCATACTTATCCTCAAAACCAACCATCAAAAAGCTTTCCGGCTTTCCGATTAAGGCCATGAGTTTCCCAAACTCTTCCTTTAACACATTTTTCTTATCCTGTGCCACCGGCACGGTAATCTTAGAATCAATAAACGGCATACTATTTTCTCCCTTCCTTTTTCCTGTTCTTCTCCGCATACATCCTCTGATCCGCCCCCTGGATGCAGTCTTCCAGGAAAGTATTTTCATCCATTCGGATAATATCGGAACCGTGACTGATGGAAAGTACCGCCTTTCCCGGATACTCTGCGTTGTAGCTGTCGATCCGTCTTTGTACTCTCGCCCAGTAGGCATCCGCTTCTTTTTCCGAATACGCACAGCCCATTACCACAAACTCATCTCCGCCGTAGCGAATGACATACGCATCTCCGGCCTCTTCCTGTAAAATCCGGCCTATGGCACTGATAATACGGTCACCTTCCTCATGGCCGTAAACATCGTTAATTTTCTTCAATCCATCCAAATCCGCAAAAGAAAGTAACATATACATCTGCGTATCAATGCACTTCTCTTTTACAATGGCAAAATACCGATCCATACCGAACCGGTTATAAACACCGGTCAAAGAATCTCTTACATACATCTCGTCCAACTGCGTCATGGCTTTCATAAGCACACACTGTTTTCTGATATTCTCTATGGCATTTCCCATATAATTCAGCCATGTAATATAAAGAGGATTGGCCGTCGGGAACGTACTGTCCACAAATACAAAATATCCGAAATTACGATGTAAATAATGAAGCGGGGAGAATATATATAATTTTCCGGCTTCACTGTCAGCAAACAACTCATCAAATGCATATTTTGAAGCAAAGGAAGCTTTCTCAACAAACCTGCCGCCTTTATAAGCAATGGGTACATCCACTTCCTCCGAATATGCCAGACATTCCTCTACACTCATCATCTCCTGCTCTACGGTTGCATTTTCAAATATATTTTCTACAAACCCTTTGTTCACACAACAGTAAAACTCTTCCAGCTCGATTTGTTCCACAAATGCCTTTACTGCACTACGCCAGCTTTCAAACCCGGTAGTTTCCATAAGATTCTTTTCCAAGGTAATAATATGGTGAATCATTCCTCTTCGTATCGTATCGGATATCATGCTGTTTTGTACAACAAATGTTTCTTTCTTCTCTCCGTACGCACTTTTATGTAATACTTGCGAAAGCATCACTTCATCCGGAATTCGGTAATCCGGTTCTGCCTTTTTCCCGACAATCTGTGTAAGCAATGCTGTACAAGCCTGTTCTCCTAACTTCCTGCCTTGAATCTTCACGGAAATGATATCCGGATAATGGAATCTGCACTCTGTACTGTAATCGTATCCGGTAATCACCACATCCTCCGGCACCCGGTACCCTTTCTTTGTCAAGATATCATAAATCGTAATGGCCATGGTATCATTGGCACATACAATGGCTTCCGGAAACGGAAGAGACGAACTTAAAATCTCTCTTGCTGCTTTTTCTCCGCCTACCACGTAAAAATCCCCCTGACTGACACGCTCTTTCTCAATCGGGATATCATTCTCGGCAAGCACATCCAAATATGCCTTATAACGCGCTTCCGCATCCACATTGCCTTCGATTCCCCTTACAAAATGAAGGCGACGCAAGCCACGCTCCTTTACCAAATACTCCATCAAACAGTGCATACCTTCGTAGTTATCTGCCCATACCGCCGGTGCACTCTTATATCTGCAACCTATCGTTACAATCGGGCAGGTCACATGCTCCAGTATACTTTCTATTCGCTTCTTGTTTTCCTCCATATGGAAAATATCTGCAAGCAAAATAACCCCGTCAAACAAGTTCAAGTCCGGCAGCACCACCATGTTGACCTCTCCGAGGTTATGTCTCTCTTTTTCAAAAACGCCCGTAAACCATACAAAAGCCGCTACATTACATCCGTTTGCTTTTCCGCAAGTCTCGATTCCTTTCAAAATCTCCACTTGTCCGTCAGAATCAATCGCCGTCATGATAACCGCTATATTCTTCCGCTTCATGTCACCCTCCGCTTCTTTGTGGGATGTACTTTACCTTCTTGTTCCTATCTTCTGTGTCCGACCACGTCACACACCAATCACGCTCACTAGTTCTATAGACCTATTATATCATACTTTTTCAGAATATACTAGCTATTTTATGAAAATACTATTTTTGTATTCAAAAAGTCAAAGGACCGGTGCAGCACACCGATCCTTATCCACTATTCTTCCATCGGATTATTCAAACTGATTGCCATCACATCCTGTGAAGACGAACTCTTTACAAAGTAATTGGTTACTTCCACACGACGATACACCCCGTCATCCCCTAACTGACGAACGATTGCAGATACACTCGTTTTTCCGCAATTATATGCTGCCATCTGATTCTCGATACAAAATGTGGTTCTGAACAGCTCTTTGTCATCCGGATGCATGGTATTGGAAGCAAACTCAATACACTCATCAAACGCACCGGCCGAGGCACAGCATGTGGTGGTAAAGTTATCATATTTCATCATATAATAACTGTTCCGTGTCAGATTCACATAAATAATCAACGGATACCGTGTATAAATAGCCTCTAACAGAAACTGGGTAGCACTGCTTTCATCCTGTATACTTAACGCGTCTCTATCCTGTGCATCCTGCCGTTCCGCAACACAAGACTTCCAAAACTCTTCTTTCGGCATTGCCTTTGCAAACAAATGGCCCTGAATCATCTTGCAACCGCAGGTACGTAAAAAACCTAACTGTTCCTTCGTCTCAACGCCTTCCACAACCGTAACCAGTTTCAGACGACGAGCAAATTCCAAAATACTTTCCAGTACAATACGTTCTTTTTCATCCTCACAATTTTTACTTAACAGGGAACGATCTACCTTCAGCGTATCCATGGTCACATCTTTCACCATACTGAGAGAAGACATGCCGCTGCCGAAATCGTCCATCGCAACCGAAAATCCCTGTTTACGTATAGCTCCCACAAACCGGTCTACTTCTTCCGGGCTGCTGTCGCACAGCGCCGACTCCGTAATTTCTACCTGTATCATTTCATGAGCCACCCCGTGCTTGTCCACAATCTCACATAAATGCCCCACAAATGCCTCGTCATAAATATGCTTTCTGGAAAAATTAACAGAAACTTTCACACAAGGAATTCCCAATTTTTTCTGTTCCCCCAACACTGCACATACTTCTTCCAACATGTACCAGTCGTGCTCGCAGATTGCATCGGTCGACTCCAATACCGGAATATACTCTCCCGGCATAATAATGGTTCCGTCATCCAGTATCCAACGAGATAATGCTTCCGCGCAAATCATCTTTCCGCTTACCGCATCATGAATCGGCTGAAAAAAAGCCTTTATTTCTCTCTTTCTATATGCATCGCGAACTTTGCTCATTATCACTCTTTCATCGTTTATCCAATCCATCGAAGTTTCTCCTTCACTGTTTTACACTATCGCATACTCAACTCTTTCCCCTCAAAAATTATACTCCGAGCACAATGACGTGTCAAATCCGTCATTTGACCTATTTTTTTTCATATAATTGTCTTTTTTTTCACAAAAGAACGATTCAAGCCACAATACGATATACAATTCAGCTCATGTATCATAACAAAGAAACCTCCTTTCAGGCACCCCTGAAAGGAGGATAACAGCTCCTATTACCCAAGTAATTTCAACACACCGGCATTGTTGTTCATCTGTGCCTTCATAGCAAAAATACGGTACTGGGATAAAATATTGTCTCTGTTCCGTTCTGTTACGGCTTTTCCGTAATCCGTGTCACGTATCCGGCTGTTGGCCGCCATTAAATTTAATCCGGCCGTTTCATTATAGTTTATGGTATGACCTAAGGCATTGGTCTTTGCGCCCAATCTGCTTCGCGCTTTACTTACTGCCTGAATGGCGCTGTCGATCGTATCCAGAGAAAACTTCCCTGTCACACTAAAATCCGCAATCCCCAACGACTCCAACGTCGAATTCTCCATCTGTATCTCAAGACCGCCACCGGACGGATTTGTCGCCAAAGAAAGACTTGCCATACTGCCGTCTAAAAGCTTCATGGTATTGAACTCGGTCCCCTTTGCAATATCCTGAATGGACTGCTTCAAACCATCTATCTCCATTTGAATCATTTCTCTGTCAGATGCGGAATAAATACCGTTTCCTGCCTGCACAGCCAGTTCTCGTATTCTCTGCAAAGAATCCTGCATACCGGAAAGAGCTCCGTCTGCCACATTCATTAAGTTGATGCCGTCTGCTGCATTATTCGTGCCGACACCGTAGCCATTTGTCTGTGTCAAAAGCTTCTCACTAATTGCAAGGCCTGCTGCATCATCCGATGCACTGTTAATGCGTTTTCCGCTCACAAGAGAGGTAAACAATCGCTGGGATTGAATTGCTGATACGCTCATGGGAACTCCTCCTTTCCAAATGATAAAATGGACATTCTCTAACTATACTATAGCACAAAAGTCCTATTTTGTCAAATTTTAACGTATGAAAGCTTCCTACGTATGGGGTTCTTCCCTGTCAAATCACTTGCGGCTAACGATTCATCAATTCAAGAACCTCATCCTTTGACGGCATCACTGCCAATGCTCCCTTTCTGGTCGTTACAATCGCCGCTGCTGCATTGGCAAAAGCCAACATCTCTTCCAATTCCTCTTTTTTATAATCTCTAAATCCTTTTTCCAAAATGTAATGTAACACACAAGCGCAGAAGGTATCTCCCGCACCGGTGGTTTCTATGGTATTTACTTGATATCCCGGCATTTGTGCAAAGGCTGTATCCGAAAAGGCCATGCTTCCGTGCTTACCGAGAGTCCCCAGTACAAGCGGAATTCCATACTCTGCTTTTAACTGCTGCGCCGCTTTTTTATAATCCGTTTCTCCTGTCAGCCATTCCATCTCGTTATCCGATATTTTTAAAATATCACAATGCTTCAGCCCGTAAACGGTACGTTCCCTGGCAGTGTCAAGGCTATCCCACAGCGGTTCCCGAAGATTCGGATCGAAGGAAATCAATGCCCCGGCTTGTTTTGCATGCGCGATAGAATCCTCCGTTGCTTTCCGGCAGCCGTCAGCCGTCATAGACAAGGTTCCGAAATGAAATATCTTACAATCGGTTAGCAACTCCTTTTTCACCTCTGCAGAGGTCAACATCATATCCGCTCCCGGATTGCGGTAAAAGGAGAACTCCCGGTCGCCGTCTTCTTTTGTATGCACAAAAGCCAATGTGGTATTCACGTTTTTGTCTTCCACCAGGCCTCCGGTATCGATTCCGGCATCCGTCACCACTTGGCGCAGCCTTTTTCCAAACATATCCGCTCCCACTTTTCCGATAAACGTAGCGGAATGTCCCAGTTTACTTAACATGGCTAACACGTTACACGGTGCTCCTCCCGGATTTGCCTCCATGATAGGATTTCCCTGAGAACTGACGCCGTTTTCCGTAAAGTCAATTAACAATTCTCCCAATGCGGTTACATCTATCTTTTTCATAGGTCAACCTCCTTGCCATTTGTCTTTTTACCAGTATACCAATAATTCAATCAGATGTAAATCATCATATTTTCTTTACAGTTAGAAAAGTTTTTTATTCTTTTTGTAAAATATACTTGACATATTTCATATCACAGATTATACTGTACTTGTGACCGGCCATCACAAATACAGTATAATCAGAAAGGGACTTTACTTATGAAGAAAAAAACTTTAGTTGCACTCACACTATTTATCATCTCTGTTCTTTTATTTGCTACCGGAATCTTTTTGGCAATAACTTACGGAGATACCTTTAAAACCGAAGAGAATTCTTTGACACTGATTCTCACCATAGCCAGCTTTGTTTTGGCAGTCATCCTGCTTGGTGTCATTTTTGTCATCTTTTTAATTTCGCTGTCTAAAGCTGCTTATCCCGAGAAAAAAGCGTCACTTGACGAACGCCAGATTCTGGTTAACGGAAAAGGTGCGGAATACGGACTGACCGCCATCGCTTTCTTTGCCTTTGCCATGTGGATTTTGGAAGCCTTTGAACTTCCTCAGTTTGCACAACCGAATGCATTACTGGTCCTTGCAGTACTTCTCGGATTCCTTGTTTACGGCGTTTACCGGATTTGGCACGGTGCTTATTTTGCCGTAAACGGAAACTCAAAAGCCATCACAGCACTGTTGGGAGTTTACACTGTTATTTCCCTCGTGGGCGGCATCAACGACATTATTGACGGAAAACTTGTAGAAGACGGTTTATTGACCACCCAATGCGGTGTACCGGCTGCCGGTATTATGTGTCTTTCTTTCCTTGTCACCATCGGTCTGAAAGCACTGAAAGACAGAAAGGATGAAGATGCATGAAAAATTTGAAATTAAAATCTGCCCGGGCTGCTTTAGACCTATCTCAACAAGATTTGGCAGACAAGGTGGGGGTATCCAGGCAAACCATAAGCTCCATCGAAAAAGGAGACTACAATCCTACCATCAACTTATGCCGGGCCATTTGTAAGGTTCTCGGAAAGACGCTGGATGAACTATTCGGCGAAGAGTAATCAAAAAAAGAGCAAAGACACCGGAAACTCAATGACATTCCGGTGTCTTTGTTTCTATGTATCTATCCCCTCTTTTATTTTACAAAACGTTCCGTTTCTGCATGAAGCATCTCGGCAACTGCTTTGTTTTCAACCATATCGTCTGTTACGGTATTGATATCCCCTACTAATGCATTGGTGTGACCTGTTACATCATTTACACTTTCCGCACTCTCATCAATGGCCGTGGCAATTCCGCTTACCGTCTCATTGATTTCATCCACCATGTGCTTCAATACTTCAGACATACGATGAAACTCGGTTACAATTTCATTCACATGTACCGCATCGGTATTATACTGCTTACCGGAATCCACGAAACCGTCGTAATCCGGTAAAATATTCTCGTTAATATAGGTTACAATTACATTGGAGCAATCGGTTAACTCTGTCACCGCTGCCACCACCAGCTTATTGATTTCCTGAATATTATCCGCCGTGGTTCTGCTGGAATCCGCCACCCCTCTGATTTCATCAGCTACCACTGCAAATCCCTTTCCTGCTTCTCCCGCTCTTGCAGCCTCAATGGAAGCATTCAGCGCCAGCAAATTCGTCTGTCCGGAAATCTGAAGAATCTCATTGGTTAATTCGTTGATTCGTTCCACCTTTTTACTGTCTTCAATAGCCTTCCGAAGCTTCGCAATATTTTCCCTTACAACCGAATCGGTACTCTGCTTATTGTCCACTGCCTTCTGTTCCAGTTCTTCCGCTCTCTGCTGCATCTCATCCGCATAAACAACCAAGTCCTTCGTTGCTTCTGTCAACGCATCCACCTTCTCGTTTGCGGTCCGGGTACTTTCCCGAATGGTAGCAACGGATGCGGAAATCTCTTCCATGGTAGCTGCCAGCTCCTCCATATTTGCGGAAATATCCATGGCATTTGCATTCACCGTGGATACCTTTCCTGCCACATTATCTACAACCACATGTAATTTATCGGAGCTTTCCGTAACTTGATTCATCGTTCGCTGTAATGTGGCAATAAATGCGTTAATTCCTACTGCCAACTGACCGATTTCATCCTTTCCTTTTTCTGCAACCCGTTGTGTCAAATCCCCTTTTCCCTCTTCAATGTCAACTATCATTCCCTTTAACTTACGATTCATGGCAAGCAACGGTCGTAATACCCCCATAATTGCCACCGCAATCACTAAAAGGGAAGCTACTACGGCAATTATCATCTTAACATTATTGGAAGATTTCATTCCGGCAAGCAAACTACTTTGTTCATCCAACAAAGCTTTCACCTCCGGTGTAATCTCTGATAAATGCTCTGAGATTTTTACCGACTTCGCTACCATCATATTGGTAGCAATATTGGCCTGTAAACATGTTGCCAACAGTAAAAAAGCAATCAATGCAATCGGCAACATTACTTTCCACTTAATACTCATATTTCTGACAAACTTCATAACAACACTCCTTTCATCCCACGGTATTTTTCTTTTGCATGTTCCACGCTGCTGTCTACTTACATTGCTTTCCGGTTTTTCAAAAGAATATCGCTTACCGTCTGTACCCGGTCCATAATTTCCTGCTTAGACTCCTTTATGTAGCCCCCCGCCACATAGGATGCAATCCCGTGCACGTAGTAATTCATAGTTTCCATGTACTCTTTTACATACGTCTCCGGCATATTATGTTCTTTCATTAACCGTTCAACCACCATATGATACTTTTCGGAACGCAGGGTTCTGACCAATTCCCCCATCTGTTCTCCGTCATGAGCACTCATATACAAATACCGGTACAAATTCGGACAATCAAACGCCAAACTGATATACCCTTTTGCAATTCCCGAAACAATATCTGATGCAAATTCTCCTTCCGTAGAAAAAAACGTTTTTAATTGTTCGACACAGTATCCCAACAATTCTCTCCGAAATCCATCCATAGTTCCAAACTGTCTGGAAATCGGTTGCGTAGAGCACCCCAACTCCTTCGCAACGGTTTTGATATTGATGGACGCATATCCGTCACGCTTAATCATTTCAAATGCCGTTTGCAAAATAACTTCCTTTTGCACTCTCGGTGAACTTGGCAACGTCCTCTCTCCTTTCCGTAAATGATTGTCTTTGCCGTATGTGAACGCCTAACAAACGCCCTTAAATAAACTCGTTTATCATAAACACGTTTATTGTATCACGCAATTTTCCTATTTTCAAGCTTTTGTTTGTTTTTTTGCACATTTTAACAAATAATTAAAAAAACCGACATATTTAATGTGAAAAATTCACAAATACGCCGGTTTCTTTTTCCCTCTGCTTTCATACTATATTTGCTATGCAAATACAAAACCCTCGGTTTCTTTTTCAATTTCGCGAATATGTCTTGCATCATTCATGAGTTCAAACCGAGGAGCAATCTTTTCTCCTTCTTTTCCGGACAATGATACGACAGTCACCGCCGTATAATCCGGACAAATAGCTGAACAAACAAACGAAAACGGGAGGTTAAACAAATGTGCCAACGCCGCAGAAGATGCGCCGCCGTGACTTACCAGTACAATGGTGCGGTGATTCTCATTCTCTACCCGATAGTACTGTCCCTCTCTTTTGTACCCCAAAGCAACCAACCACTCATCAAATTTTTCCCCTAAGGTATCCGCTGCCGCTACCACTTTATTATTCCGATAAGGTTCCGTTTCCCGCCAGGATGGGCTCAACAAATCCATACCTTCCGCCACCATATAATCGGAACTCATCCAAGGATGTCCGTCTGCATACACAGGTGCTCCGTCCGCAGAGCCCCACTTTATTTCACGCATAAACTCCAGTTTCTCCACACCAAGACCGAAGTTCACGTCAATATGCTCCGCTGTTTCCATAGCACGTCCGCAGGAAGAAGAATAAATTTTCTCAATCGGCTCCTTCTTTAACCGTTTTGCCACCGCTTCGCCGTGTTTATGTCCCAATTCCGTCAAGCAATCCAACTCATAATTCGGATGTCCGTGTCTTACAAAAATAATACGCATACCATAGCTCCTCTACGATTCTTTTAACCGCTTCATCTCTGCCGGACATTTATGTGCCGTAAACGGTCCGAACTGACAAGCCTGGCACTCAAAACATTTTGTAAACGGTGTTCCGTTTATTACCGCGTTAGCAAACTCCGGATCGGCTAAAATCGCTTTGGCCACATCTACCGTATCCACATATTCGTTCTCGATTAAATAGTGAATCTGCTCCGGCGTCCTCAAACCGCCTACGCAGGATACCGGTACTCTTCCTGCGAAATGATCCTTGAAATATGCCCCAAGGCTCTGAATATCCGTTACCTTTTCATCCCGAAACGGCGCAACCGCGTCCAATGACGACATACCGGAGGACACCTGTAAATACTCACACCCGGCCTTTACGTACTCTTCTGCCACCGCAATGGCCTCTTCCAAATTGCTTTCGCAACCGGAAATCCGGACGGAAATTAAAAAGTCAGGTCCGCAAAGCTCTCTTACTTTCCGAATCATCTCACTGCAAAATCTGGCTCTGTTTTCCGCAGAACCGCCGTATTCATCCGTTCTGAAGTTGGCAGACGGTGCCATAAACTGATTAATCAGATATCCGTGACAACCGTGAAACTGTACCCCGTCATAACCGGCTTTTTTCGCCCTCACTGCGGCATCCACAAAGGACTGTTGCATGGCATGAATTTCCTCTACGCTCATTTCTACCGTAGTGTATTCCCCACGAAACCCCTGTCTTGTAACTGCGGAAGGACCGATGGCGGGACCACACTCCGGATTTGCGGTATAGCCGGTATGATTTAACTGAATAATCACTACCGCACCATGTTCATGGCATCCTGCGGTAATCTCCTTATGTCCCGCAATCTGCTCATCACTCCAAAGTCCCATATGGGTTTTACAAAACCTGCCTCCCGGTGTTACCGCAGTTGCTTCCACACAAATCAAGCCGCAGCCACCCTTGGCACGTTCTGTATAGTGAGCAATTAACTTTTCGTTGGCTTTACCCGAATCGTCGGTAAAATCAAACTTTACCGTGGGAGCAAAGGTAATTCTGTTTTTTAACGTAAACCCTCCGATTTGAATCGGTGTATTTGCTTTTATCATAAATAACGCACCTCCAAATACATTGTATTGTACTTGAAGGTGCGCTGTCAAGATTCTTTATTCGATTGCACTTACTCCGTCACACTTTGCAATGGTATCAATGGTACCGTCCTCATTATACTTAAACTCCGCCACACAAACGGAACGATGGAACAGGCTGCCTCCCGGAAGTTCTCCGGTATGATAAAACAGGTAAGAATGTCCCTTAAAATCACATACACCCGGATGGTTCGTGAACACTCCTCCTTCTTCCGTCATTAAAACGCCGCCGTATACCCACGGTCCCGTCGGGGATGCAGAAGTGGAATATGCCAGATGTTCGTCACGCTTGCCTTCACCGAATGCGGCATATACCATATAGTAAATATTGTTTCTCTTATAGAACCACGGGCCTTCTCCGTACGTAGTTCCGGTCATATGGCTACCCTTTCCGAAGGACGCTTCCGTCATCGGAATCTTTACCACGCCTACTTCTTCGTTATAGGAAACCATGTCTTCGTTTAAAAGAACATAGCGAAGCTCCGGATTTCCGAAGTACAAATAAGCCTGGCCGTCATCATCAATAAATACCGTCGGGTCAATATCATTCCAGTCACCCTCATCTACAAGGGGATGTCCCAAATCCGTAAACGGTCCCGTCGGGCTGTCGGATACTCCTACCGCAATGGCCATGCCGCCGTCCTTTTTATGTACCGGACAATACAAATAGAACTTGCCGTTTCTCTCAACAGCCTGCGGTGCCCAGGCTCTGTCGTCTGCCCACTGGATATCATCGAGAGAAAAAATCGGGCCGTGCTGTTCCCAATTCACCATATCCTTGGTTGAAAAGCAATACCAGTCCACCATGGTGTAGAAATCATTTACCAACTGATCTTCGTCGTGGGTTGTATAAACATACAGCGTATCTCCGTACACCATCGGTGCCGGATCTGCCGTATACATAGATGTAACAATCGGATTCTTACAAAACTTCTTTTCCATAACATACCTCCGCAAAATTCGTTACTTTCAGTATAACAGATTTAGAGAGGAACGCAAGCATTTCCTTTTAGGAAATCAACCTGCGTTTCCTTCCTCATTTTCTTCTACTTTACTACCTTGGCATCCTCGTAGAACACCTCAGCATACTCCGACAAATCCAACTCATCCGCAAGCTTCTCGCTGACAGCAATCCGGTCAATGTCCGGTGCATAGGCTGTTTTATTTCCAAACTCAATCACATTGTTTCCTGCCTTTAAGTCCACAAGTACCGCTGCCACCGCCGGATGCACATAGTCTCCGCTGTTTAACTTATCCAGCGTATATGTGGTTTCTCCGTTTACAGATATCGTGAAGGTTCGATTTTCACCACTGCAATAAGACAGCAACAAACAATAAGTACCGTCCTTCTCCACCGTAACCTTCGGGAAGGTTATGGTATTGCCGGCACGGCCTACATAGCCCACCTTCTGACCGCCGGAACAAAACGCGGAGCTGGCAGCCTTTGCTTCGCCGGTTATCACATTTTCCGGACTTTCTGCTTCGTAATAGGTATATCCTTCCGGATTCATTGCCGCATTTTCTCCCACGGTAGTATCAATGGTGCCCTTGGTAAACATCATGGCTGCACCGCCGCCTGCCGTTAACTCTAGTACGACAGTGTCCCCCTTTGTTACCTTGCATTCTCTTCTTACAAGTCCCGCTCCGTCTTCTCTGTTCTCATATATATACGCGTTATAGGTTCCCTCGCCAAGGAAGTCAAGCTTCATTTCCACAATCCGCGGCTCTGCCGTCATGGAGCCCACAAACCAGTTGTCGCCGTTTCTTCTGGCAAGGGTAATATTTTCTCCCGGGAAGCCCTCAATGAACCGGGTTTCGTCCCAGGTGGTAGGAATCTCATTTAACAGTGCCAGTCCGTTATAATTTTTATAAGCAGATGCCGCATAAGCAAAATGCTGCAGGGCAGATTCATATACAATGGTTTGTGCCAGGCAGAACCCGTAGGTTGCCTCATTATCCACCTTTACACCGGTCGGTGTATAGTCCATGGAACCGCAAAGGTTTCTTGTAAACGGATACATGAGACAATTCTTTACAGTAGGGTCCGTGGACCATTTATGGAACTCTTCCCCAAGCACCGCTTCGGTAGATAAAATATTCGGATAGGTCCGGCACTCTCCTCCCGGTCTGATACAACCGTGATACAGTACCATCAACTGATTCTTTGCACAACACTCTGCTACGTTTTGCATCACCTGAAGAACAGACGGCTCATCACTTTCAAAATAGTCGGTCTTAAGGCCCGCCACACCGGCCTCTGCCCACTTTGCAATGAGGCTTTCCATGGACGCTTTATCCTTTAAATCCCGATAATTCACCCAAACAAAAATACCTACACCTCTGTCCTTTGCATACCGGCAAATTTCCGCCAAACGGCTTTCAAACATTCTCCAGTCCGCATCCATACAGATATGCTCCCAACCGTTTTCGGCTGCAAACTCAATGTACTCGATTTGTTTATTGTAATCTTTCGTGGCAGAACCTTCTGACCACCAGTTCCATGCCACCTTTCCCGGCTTAATGTAGCTGACATCCGCAAACAACTCTTCATCCGCCGGCGGATTCAAATCCGCAAGCAGGGAGGTATTGATAAATTCATTCATATCCTCGGATATCACCACTGCTCTCCACGGAGTCTGAAATCCATTCACGGTTTCTACTGTCTTAATCTCCAAATGACCCGGAGAATCCACTTCACCTTTTGCTTCCTTGGCCGGGTCTCTGCGTAATCCGAAACACCAGTTAAGGGTCACATTTCCTGTCCTAGTTTCCAATGCGCTGGTACAAAACTCACCGTTATTATTCAGCGCCGCAGCCTCCGTAAGAAGCATCCAAAAATCTCCCGTCTTTACAAGTACCGGAGTACAAAGCTTCTGAGAAAGGCCGCGTAACTGGCTATAGTCTCTTTTTACAAAGGTGCCTTCATAGGTTCCGTTTAATCCGAACGCCCAGGAAGTACAATCCTGTTGCAGCGCAATCTCTGACTTTTCATCCAATACCGTAATCGTCTCGGTGTCTCCTACCGTCACGTCGGTATAGCGATATCCAATGCCATCATCATGCACTCTCACTTCAAACCGGAAGCTTCCCACCTGGTTTTGAAGCACAAACGTCATTTCATTACAGTGATTTTCCATTACTGCATTATATCCGGTGAAAAGTTCATAGGATTCGTTCATTTCTCTGGTTGCAAGGCTTCCTTCCTTAAGAGAAAGTCCTTTAAACAACGTTCCTTCTTTCAGTTCCATACCGATTCTGGATTTTCCGATTACCGGCTGTTGGCTGTCATCTACGGAATAGTACCATACTCCCTCCGTATCGGACCAAAACTGCACGACAGTCTTTCCGTCCGGTGAAGTCACCTTCATTCCCTCCGCTTCCGATACTACCACCGGAGCCTTGGTTGGTTTCGGTGTTGCCGTCGGCTTTGGCGTTGCTGTCGCTTCCGGTGTCACCGTTGCTTCCGGTGTGACCGTTGCCATTGGGGCCCCGGTCTCTTCCGGTACCTCCGTTACTTCCGGTGTTGACTTTACATTATTGTTTCCTGCTTCCTTCCCGGAACACGCCGTCAGTGTGCCGCCAAGAAATAAGCAAAACAACAAAAGTATCACTTTTTTCTTTGCCTTATTCGTCATACCTTCCTCCTTCTTTCTCTTTCGAAACCGCCCCAAACGGTTCCGGTTTCCCATAAAATAATACCAAAAGAGACAGAAACAACACAATAGACAAATGTGGTTTTTTTACGCACCTCTTTTTCATTATGCAACATTTTTCCATGTTTCGGAGAGCAAAAAAATCTCACTCTTCGGAGTTTCATCCAAAGAGTGAGACCTGTATCAGATTTCAATTATCAAGAAAAAGTTATCTTTATACATTTTCGGTGTCTCTGTTATTTGCACGTTTCACATGCTCCGCTGCCCAGGCATTATAATTATCCCGATAAAAGTCGTGATACTCTTCAAAGGTAAGGATACAATCATAGCCCAGCAGTTCCATCTCCACCCCAAACAATTCCACATACACCTTTAACTCTGCCATTCCGTTGGAAAGATAAAACTGTTTTCTGCGTTTCCGTTCCTCGTAATTGTCTGCGTCTTCCCTAACCGTTTCAATTTCCAGAAAGACCCCTTTTCCGTCATACTGTTCCCGCATCTGCCGTAGTATCCCGGAGCCGAACCCTTTCCCCCGGTGGTTCTTTGACACCGCCAGATAGTCAAGCAGCACCTTGTCCGGACCGTTGATGGTAATTACCAGTCCCGCAAATATTCCGTCTTCTTCAAAATACCAAACATCGCTTTTCCTTTTTTTGTACATGGAACGAATCATGGAAAAAGGCTTCTTTTCGTTGTTTGGGAAAGCCGACTGATACAGACGATATATTCTTAACCACTGTAACACTGTTGTGGGTTGTCTTCGATTCATAAAAAATCTCCTTTCCGGCTCTCACGTTTTCAAGTCGAGCTAAAAGCTTTGCTTACTGCTTTCCGGACTACTTTTTGTCAGAATTCAGCCACTTTATCAGTGCCGACAGACACGTCCGTCCGTCTGCACGACCTCTTTCGTAGGCCTCCTCTATTTTTTTCACGTCATGACTCATTCTTCCGATGTCTAACGGTGTTTCCGGCCGAATCACAAAAATACTGCCGTCCGCCTCTAATCTTTGAATCTCCTCTACCGTCTCATTATACACCTTTGCCCGGCGTTCTAACGTGGCCGCAAACCTCGGATACTTCTTATAAAACATCCGTACCAGTCGTTTATTCTCCGGCTTTTTTCGGTACTCCGCCGGTCTTGTGAGAACCACTACATTTTTCTCATAGCCCATCTTTTGAAATGCACGAACGGGAATACTGTCACTACAACCACCGTCAAGGAGTTTCTTTCCGCCCATTTCTACAATGCGTGACACATAAGGCATGGAGGCAGACCCGCGCAAATAGTCCATTTCTTCTACCATATCCTTTATCTTAATGTATTCGGCTTCTCCGGTTTCCACATTGGTACAGGTCACATAAAAGTCCATGGGAGACTTCTTAAAAGCTTCGTTATCATACAAATCCAGCTTTTCCGGTATTTCATGATAACAAAACCGGTTCCCCACCAAGTCCCCGGTGGTCAAAAGACTGTAAAAGCTCATATAGCGTTTATCTTTACAATACTTCTTGTTATACCGAACGGTTCTTCCCATCTGTCCGGATACATAAGAGCATCCGGTAATTGCTCCCATGGAAACACCAATCACCCCGTCAAAGGTAATTCCCTGCTCCATAAATACATCCAAAACACCTGCGGTGTACATCCCCCGCATAGCTCCGCCTTCTAACACCAGGCCGGTTTTCTTCTGTTCCAATCCCATACCCGTATTGTTCCTCCTATCATAATATATCCTCAAAAGCCGCTTAAGCTTCCACCAGATGAATCAACCTGCCCTTATAATCTCCCCACATATTTCCTACCAATATGCCTGCCTGCATAAGAGTACTTCCCAAATAGGTACGGTCTTCCCCTTCGATACGGTAGGTTTTCTCCGGGCACAAGCCTGTTAACAAAATCCGTCTGGAGCGGGAGTTCGGTCTTCCCATGACCTGAATAAAGGTCACCAATGCTTCCGACTTATCCTTTGCCACCACCATATAACAGTCATACATGTGGTTCTCCCGATAAGAGGCAATGCGGTAATAATCACCGGTCCGTACCAAGTCATTGTACTTATGATACATGGCCACCTGCTCCGGAATCATCTTTCTGTCTTCCTCCGGAATCTTTGTCACATCCAGCTCATACCCGAAGGTACCGGCCAGAGCTACATACCCTCTGGTTTCAAACGGAGTCACACGGCCCACCGTATGGTTCGGGCAATCACTGACGTGAGCTCCCATGGCAGATAACGGGTAAATCAGTGCCGTACCTTCCTGAATGGTCAAACGCTCAATAGCATCCGTATCATCGGAACACCAAATCTGCGGACTGTAGTACAACATTCCTGCATCAAATCTGGCACCGCCGCCGGAGCAGTTTTCCAACAGCAAATGCGGGAACTCCGTCACCAGTCGTTCCTGCAGACGGTACACACCTAATACATACCGGTGAAACAATTCTCCCTGACACTCTGCAGTAAGCGCGTAGCTTCCAATATCCGCAAGCGGCCGGTTCATATCCCACTTTACGTATTCAATATTGGCACTTCTTAGGATGCCTGCCACCAAATCAAAAATATAATCCTGAATCTCGGTTCTGGACATATCCAGCACATACTGGTTTCTGGCAAGACCGGCAGTTCTGCCCGGCACCTGAATGGCCCAATCCGGATGTGTCCGGTACAAATCGGAATCCGGGCTGATCATTTCCGGTTCCAGCCAGATACCGAACTTCATACCTAACTTATTCACTTCATCTACCAAGTACTTTAAGCCGCCTTGGAGCTTTTCTTCATTTACAAACCAATCGCCTAAAGCACGGTTGTCATCGAAGCGGTTTCCGAACCAACCGTCATCCATTACCAACATTTCAATGCCGAGCTTTGAGGCCTCTCTTGCAATCGCAAGAAGCTTTTCCGTATTAAAATCAAAATAGGTTGCTTCCCAGTTGTTAATTAAAATCGGTCGCTTCTTATCTCTGTATTCTCCCCGAATCAAATGGGTTCTGTACAAATCATGGAAGGCATGGCTCATACCGTTTAAGCCTTCCGCAGAGTACACCAACACTGCCTCCGGAGTCTGAAAACTATCTCCCGGATTTAATTTCCAACAAAACCCTTCCGGATTAATGCCCGTCATAAAACGTACCGTATCAAACTGTCCTCTGTCTGCCAGAGTTAAGAAATTACCGGAATAAATCAGGTTCATACCGTACACATCCCCCGTATCCTCGGTGGCCGTCTTATCCAAAAGCGCCATAAAAGGATGAGTCTGATGTCCCTCTTCCCCTCTTACGGAAGACATACTCTGCACACCGTAGTTGACCGGGGTTCTGTTGATATGACGTTCTCTTGCCCAGGAACCGGTAAGTAAAATCTTGTCGTATTCCTTGTTATCCATATCCATGGACGCGGACATAATGCGCTCAATAAATACCGGTTCATTGCTTTCATTCACTAACTTCACACTTCTGACCACCGCATCGATGCCCTCAAAAATGCTGTAGGAAAGTACAGCTTTTACCTTTAACACCTTGTCGGTCAACGAAAGCTCTAACGTCTCGGTATCTTCTTCGCTTCCCCAGGTGGCCGGAAGCCCTTCTAACGGCTTCTTCCCCTTATAAATGCTGTAGTTTTCAAACGTGAGCTGTAACGCTCTGTGACCGGTGCTGCTCCTCACCACAACGGCACTTTCACGGAAATCTCCCACACCGCCTGTGGGATATTCCATCGGAAAACAGTCTAAGAAAGAAAGTCTGTCCCTGGCATTTGTTTCCGGTGTAAACGGATGCTCTCCCGCTCTCATCAAATAAGTCACATCATCGTCTCCCAGCTTCTTACCGAAATACGCATGTCCCGCAAAACCTTCTGCGTCCGCAATTCCGATAACATAAGACGCTCCCTTTGTATCTAACTGAAAACTCTTACTATTCTCATTATACTTAATTGCCATATGTGTTCTCTCCTATCCGGTTCATTTTACTTTTTCTATAAATCCTGTCGGCAATACTTCCGTTTTCCTGCTCCGTCCGATTACAATAATGCTATTTTCCCATTACAGCTTCTCAGCTATATCCAAAATCAACTGCCTGGTTTTCTCCCAACCAAGGCAAGGATCGGTAATGGACTTTCCGAATACATGCTCCCCTACTGCCTGGGCACCGTCCTCTAAATAGCTTTCAATCATAAGCCCCTTTACCAACCGCTTAATATCCGGATTCTGATTCCGGCTGTGGACCACATCCTTGGCAATACGGATTTGCTCTAAATACTTTTTGCCGGAATTGTTGTGATTGGTATCTACAATAACCGAAGGATTTTTTAACTTCATAGTTTCGTAAAGTTCATCCACACGAAGCAGGTCTTCGTAATGATAATTGGATATACTTCTTCCGGCATAATCCACATACCCTCTCAAAATCGCGTGGGCATACGGGTTTCCTTCGCTGGTCACCTCCCAACCGCGATAAAGGAAGGTGTGGCTTGCCTGGGCCGCCGCGATGGAGTTCATCATAACAACCAAATCTCCTCCGGTAGGATTCTTCATTCCCACCGGGGTTTCCAAGCCGCTGGCCGTAAGCCGGTGCTGCTGATTCTCCACCGAACGGGCTCCTACCGCATTGTAAGAAAGAATATCGGAAAGATACCGGTAATTTTCCGGATACAGCATCTCATCCGCACAAGTATAATCATAATCTCTCAGGGCCGCCAAATGAAGCTCACGAATCGCAATAATCCCTTTATACATGTCCGGCTTTTCCTCCGGATTAGGCTGGTGCAACATTCCCTTATACCCCTGCCCGTTGGTGCGCGGTTTGTTAGTATAAATTCTTGGGATAAGTATCATCTTATCCGACACCTGTTCTTCCAGTCTGCGAAGTCTTCCTATATACTCTAACACCGGCTCGCTCTGGTCCGCCGAACAGGGACCAATGACCAGAATAAACTTATCCGATCTTCCATCAAATACAGCCCGGATACTTTCGTCTCGCGCTTCCTTTACTTGTATCATACGTTCCGTTAACGGATACTCTTTCTTTACCTCCTGGGGAATGGGAAGCTTTCTGTGGAAATTCATTTGCATGTCTATACCCTCTACTTTCTGTGCAATCTATTTAAAACCCGTATTGCTTTTGCAAGCAACTTGTTCTCTTACTATTATTTCTCTTTAGGCAAATTATCCTTTATGACAGCAAGAAGCTGTTCAAACGCAATTGGTTTTGATAAATATCCGTCAAAACCTTCTTCCATATACTTTTCTTTCGACCCTTCTACCGCATCCGCCGTAAGTACAATAACCGGCGTATCGGCACACGGTCCATCTTTTCCTTCCTTTATTTTCCGCATTGCGGTGGTGCCGTCCATCCCCGGCATCATCTGATCCATGAAAATCATATCAAACTTCTGTGAAGCCGCCAATTCTATGGCTTTATATCCGCTCTCTGCCGCCGTGATTTTGATCTCTGTCTTTTTTAACAGCAACGTAAACACCTTACGGTTAATTTCGTTATCATCCACTAAAAGCACATGCACATCCGGCGCAGTAAAGGACTCGTTATACGTATATTGTTTTGACCGAAACTCTTTTATTCTGTTTTCATACTCACCGACAGGAGCTCCGTCCACTATCTTTTGTCTTAAATCAAAGGAAAATACAGACCCTTTCCCGTACCGGCTTTCCACCTTAAGTTCCGAGCCCATCATAGAGAGCAGCCGCATGGTAATGGGCATTCCCAGACCGGTTCCTTCGATATTTCTGTTCCGCTCCACTTCAATTCTCTCAAACTTTGCGAACAGCTTATCCATATCTTCCGGCTTGATGCCGACGCCGGTATCCTCTACTTCAAAGTGAAGAATTGCATCCGTTCCGTTTCCCCCATCTGCTTTCTGTTTTACGTTTACCCGAAACCATACCTCTCCCTTTGGGGTATACTTTATGGCATTGGTAAGCAAATTCATCAAAATCTGTCTTATTCTTACATCATCACCGCACAATTTCGTCGGAATATCCGGAGATACACTTACGCTAAATGACAGATGTTTAGCCTCCGCCCTAAGCTTTATCATGTTTGAAATATCATATACCAGACCTGACACATCATACTCTGCCGGCACAATCTCCATCTTCCCCGATTCTATCTTATTCAGATCAAGGATGTCATTAATGATGGAAAGCAATGTATGGCCCGCCATCTGAATATCCATAGCGTATTCTCTGATTGCACTTTCCGTACTCTCTCTGAGAATCATTTCATCCATTCCCAGGACAGTATTAATCGGTGTTCTTATTTCATGAGACATACCGGCAAGGAATTCGGTCTTTGCCCTGTTTGCCGCATCCGCAATCTGCCGTTCCCGTTCCACTTCTTTCAAATGTTGATACTGCTTTGTGGAGTCGATGATGACATACATCTTACTTTCATCAAATTTCTTATGAACCAGTCTACGTTCTTCGAAATTGTAAATCTTATCTTGAACGGTAATCGGCTCTCCCGTTTCTATGGACTGTTCAATCTTAGCAATGACTGCCTGTTCATTCTCTGCAATTTCCGGAAAAATCTGCTGTGTTGTCTTGTTATAATAAGCCACCGTTCCGTTTTTCCCCAAAGCCACAACCCCGGCCGAAAGTTCGTCAATAACATACTCCTTTGCCAAAGATTCCGTATCCAAAAAATCATTCCGAAATATAGCAATCAATACGAGGATTACAACCAACGTAAAACCTAACTGATTGAAATCATAATATTTCCCAATCGGTAACGAGGTCAGAAAACCTATTACAAGTTCAATCAACAAGGCAAGCAATACCACTCTGCATTGCTTTCGCTTCTGCAGATTTTTTTCTACAACCAACTTTTTCAGTATCATTACAAAACAGGTTACAATAACGGCAACAATGGTTAAATTCCATAAGGTATGCCAAGGACCATCCACATAATCGATAATGGTCATGCCTTTGTCTTTTACCAATCGAAGTTCCTTATAAAACAGGTCTGTTTTCTTTGTTGTGACTATCACAATGTAGGTAATTACCGCAAAGACACTCTCAATTGCCGGAATCACTTTCGGAAGTTTGCTTTCACAAAATGCGATACAGAAAAACAGCAAAGAAACAACAACCCCTATTTTTCCGGCCCAAGACAGCAGCATCGCCACGAAATATGCCTCTTCCGTCTCAACATAGAGCATAAACAAAGATCCTATACTATACAGAACCAGAGCAAAACAATTCGCAAACAGATAATAATGGGCTCTTTTTTTCATGTTCCGAAAAACCATCCACATCTCACTTACGATCAAAAAAAAGTTTATCCACTGGGTAAACATAATTACCTGTTTCATCCGCATGAACCTCCAATAGTATATCCTGTTCCCTTTTCGTTTGCGCATAAATGATTCTTGATTGCTACATTACCCCTCTTTTACTTTCTATTATATCACATATCTATCCATATTGGTACATAAAAACGCATCAGATTCTTTACAGATTCTGATGCGTTTATGGCGATTTCTTTGTAATTTTTCAGCACATCCGGCGAACGCCTCTCCGGCATACCATTCCTCAAGCTATCGATCTAATAGTTATGATCAAAATCGATATGTACCCTTTCAAACGGCCCGTTCACATTTATTTTTGTAGTCGGATTACTTGGCAATTTCCGGCCTCCGGAATAAACGGTACATGACTTCACACCAAGACATACCATTTCGTTTTCTTCTTCCTCCACGTCCTCATCTTCTAAATCAACTTTGACAGCATCTTTATCATTAACAGTTTTAACATTACTAGCTTCTAAAATGATTTTTGTAATCATTTCTCCACCACGACCAATAACATCTTTAATCTTATCTGGATCTATATTAAACGTTTCAATCTTTGGTGCATATGGACTTAATTCGCTTCTTGTCTCACTAATAATATTTTCCATTACGTCTAGAATTTCAAATCTAGCTTTTCTTGCTTGTTCTAAAGCTTCTTTTAATATTTCACGAGTAACACCTTTAATTTTAATATCCATTTGTAATGCTGTTATACCAGTACG
>JAFTWC010000006.1 GCA_017465475.1 Lachnospiraceae bacterium | reverse complement strand
ATTCCTTCCGGAGTAACTGGCCATAAGCCTTGTCGATACTTATCGATACACGCCACCTTAAATTCAAACGAATAACGCATAAAAATACCCTCCTTACTGGATGTCCAGTAAAGAGGGTATATATCATTGTAATGGAAATTAATCAGGTGATTATGAAAGAAATACAAAAGAATAATAACATGATTACAACTGCATAAGTTGTGGCATTAGTATACAATGATGCTGAGCGTACCATGTGTGATTTGTTGCGTTCCAGAAATCGTATAGATGAAGAAACTGTAATAAGTGCGATAAATAATTATGCGAAGAGTAATAACATAGCAGCCAAGGTAGTTCTCCCAAATTATATGTTTGAATGTTTCCTTGTAAGGTTATCAGTATCTACCTATGGTTTACCTAAATCGGAGGTGTGCGGTATGACGGTAACCAGACAGATCGCATTTTAAGAACTGGAAAGAATGCAGGAGGATAAGGTCGCATTTGTTTTGCAGATTATGCAAGGCGTAAACGGCTTGTACACGGATAATAAACCGGAGAGGGAGGAAGCGTTTGCACAGTTGGAGCTGTTACGCAAAAAAAGGAACGGTAATGGATGATTATACAGAGTTAGCATCTTATAGGGATGCAAAATATGGAAAGTAAAATTTATAAAAAAGACTTGACGTACGCAAAAGCGTACGCTATAATATAAGTGACATAAGAAATCTCATCATTCAATTAAGGTGAATTTGATGCATGTATTTTGCAAAGTATTTATTTAAACAATTTTGATGAATTTTACAGAATGATTGAGAATGTTATTTTCATGCGCATGTAAAGGTGGAAACAGATTATGTAAAAAATAGCCACAGGCTTTACTGAGTAGGGTCTTGGCAGCAACTTTGGATTTCTAATCTAAGGTAGGAAGGTGGATGAGCAAGTTTTGTTTGGCTCGAATTATATAAGAATATAGGAGATTTAATTATGTCAACCATTAATATTACAAATGCAAGAAAGGATCTTTATAATTTGGTAGAGGCTGTTAATATGTTTCATGAACCTACGTTAATTGTTGGTAAACGAGCAAATGCAGTGCTTATATCAGAGAGTGAGTGGAGTGCGATTCAAGAGACTTTGTATTTAAATTCTATTCCGGGAATGACAAAATCTATTGTGGAAGGAGCAAATGAGTCTTTAGAGGATTGCATTTCAGAAGATATGGTGAGTTGGTAATGTACAGAGTCGTATTTACGAAACAGGCATTAAAAGATTTAGAGAACCTTAAAAAAAGCGGAATCTCCAATAAGGCAAAAATGTTGGTAGATGTAATCAAAGAGAACCCATATCAAAACCCTCCGAGTTTTGAAAAGTTAGTAGGAAATTTGGAGGGGATACTTTCAAGAAGAATCAATATCCAGCACCGCTTGGTATATCAGGTGTATGCGGAGCCGGTTGTCATTGATGGCGTGGAATATGAAGGAACGGTAAAGATAATTCGTATGTGGACGTACTATGATGGATTGAGATGATAAGAAAACAATGAAAGCACCAAACGGAAGGCGATTTCTTCTGTTTGGTGCTTTTTAGTGAAATTATAGCTACTTATTGAACTTTTCGCTGTAGAGAGTGGATTGTATTGTATATTAATCGATTGCTATAGCAATGTTTATAGTTCCTATCTTAAGACGTGTTATTGTATTTGTTTGAGTTTTTTACTCTCTGTTTTTACGTCCTTCAATTTGGAGTGTGATGTGATTGGCGCAGATAAGAGACCTAAAAAAGATTTTTATAACAAAAATAAGAAAAAAATCTTCTTAAATCGAATATAAAACTTGAAAAATGAATATATTAGTGTTATAGTAGGATTGGAAAGAAGGAGGCGATAAAGATGCTTTGTCAGTTTTCATTTCAGAATTTTAAGTCTTATAAGGATGAGACGACCTTTGATTTACAGGCGACAGCTATTTCGGAATTTGAAGAGAGTTTAATTAAAAGGGAAAAGTGCAGTAATCTTCTTCCTGTTAGTGTGATATATGGTCCGAACGGAGGAGGAAAGAGTAATCTCTTGCAGGCGTTGGCTTGTTTGATTACGACGGTTGTAAAGCCGATTCACGATTTGGGAAATACAAGAGAGGATATTATTATTCAGCAGGGATTTTCTGCCAAGCCATTTTTATATGACAAGGATTCCGTGGAGGAGCCGATAGAATATCGTATTTTCTTTCGAAAGGGCGATTATGAATATCGGTATTACCTGGCAACGCGAAAGGATGAAATCTTTGCGGAAACCTTGGACAGGAGAACGCTCGGAGGGAAGAAACCGGCACAGATTTTCTATCGGGAGGGAGAATCAATTACGCTAGGTCCGACCTTAAGCAAGGAAGGAGTAAATACCAAGGTTAATGAGAAGATGCCATACTTGTCTTTCTTGGCGATTAACTATAATATTCCGGTTATTGCAGAGGTACAGGAGTGGTTTGAATCCTGTATCATTCGTAGCTACGGTAACCCCATCGTCGAAATGGAAGTTATGTTTTCGGAAGATGCGAATGTTAAGAAGCAGATAGTGACACTTCTTAATGATATGGGAATCGATATTGAAGATTACAGATTTGATAACGATGAAAATCAGTTATTCCTAAAGAGAACAATTGCCGGAAAGTCATATGAGTTGAGTCTTAACGAAGAATCAGACGGTACCAGAAAGTTAATTGCAGCATTGCCGGCAATACTTATTGCGCTTCAGGAAGGCCGTTTGGTTATCATTGATGAATTGGATGCAAAGCTCCATCCGAAGCTTTTAAGATATGTGATTTCGTTATTTAAGAATCCTAAGGTCAATAAGAATGGAGCGCAGCTGCTTTTTACATCTCATGATATGTCGACAATGAAGAATACTGTATTTCGAAGAGATGAAATATGGTTTGCAGCATTAAATGAGATGCGAAGCAGTGAGATTTATTCGCTGTACGAAATTCGTCATGAAGATAATGAAAGGGTTAAGAGCACAGCAGCGTTTGATAAGCAGTATTTGGAAGGCAGATACGGAGCAGATCCGTATCTTCAGAACATGCTGAGTGGAGGTGATTGGCTTTGAGTTTAAAACCTCCGAAGAGAAGCGATTTAAATAAGCCGTGGATGAAGAAACCGGATCGAGCAATTAAAATTCATCCGGAATATCATTTGATTGTGACGGAAGGAACTGACACGGAGCCGGCATATTTTGGTGCAATCCAAGAGATTATCAATAAAGAATATCCTGAGAAAATACAATTAAAAGTACTTGGTATGGGCGATAATACGGTAAGTTTATTTGAAAAGGCAAAGCGATTGGCAAAAGATAATCCTAACGGATATCGCCATGTGTGGATTGTTTACGATACGGATGATTTTCCGACAGAGCATATAGACCGTGTGGTACAGCTATGTATAACACATAGTACGGACGAAATAGAATATCATGCGGTTTGGTCAAATCAATGTATAGAGCTTTGGTTCTTATTACACTTTAGTTTCCTGCAGTCGGATATTCATAGAAGTGAGTATTGGCCGAAATTGACGGAATGTTTAAAGACGATGGATGCTGGAGAATATACAAAGAATCGTACGGATATGTATCATATCTTACGTCCATATATGGATACGGCAATTGCTAATGCAAAAAGGCTGGATGCGATGAATTATGGAAAAGCACCATCAAAGGCGGCACCGGGAACAAAGGCGTACGAGCTGGTGGAAAGGTTGAGGCCGTATTTGTAGAAATGCTCTTTTAGAACGGAGAGATAAGGAATATGAAATTACTGAATTTAGCAAGCAACAATTCTTTTTGGAGAGGAATTGATTATCACCATGAAAAACGTATAATCAGTTGGAATGAACTTGAAGAAAACTGTTATCAAGGTAAAGTAAAAGGAAGCGGTGGTGCTGTATATTATGTGATGATTGATACGGAACATCCGAGAAAATCTGTATGCAATTGTCCGTTCGCAGAAGGACGCAGAGTTGTATGTAAGCACATGGTTGCTCTTGATTTGGGGATTTTTCCGAAAAAAGAACAGCAGATGATGGATTACATAGAAGAGCAAAATCATATGTACGAGATAGAATATGAACAGGAAATGCAGGAACGAGAGGAAGAAATCAGAGAGTATGTTATGCGGTTATCAAAAGAGGAACTTAGACAGCTGCTAATTCAACGGATGATAGATGATTTGTATGAGTAGAGGAAATATTAAAAGTTTCACTGAAATAATAGGTTTCACTGTATCAGTGAAAGAGGTGTTTTGAGTGAAAGTCCCTGTTATGCTATAATGTACCAAGTAAAGGAGATATAAAGTTATGTTTAAAATATTATTCATCTGCCACGGCAATATCTGTCGTAGCACCATGGCTGAGAGTGTCATGACCCATTTAGTGAAGAAAGCTCATTTAGAGCACATGTTTGAAATTAATTCTGCGGCCACAAGCCGTGAGGAGATTGGCAATTCCCCGCACTACGGTACGGTGAATGAGCTTCGGTACCGGGGGGTGCCGGTGGTGCCTCACAGGGCGGTGCAGATGACGAAAGCAGATTACGAGTATTACGATTATTTGATTGGCATGGATACGGCCAATATCCGCAATATGAACCGCATTGCCGACGGGGATCCGGAGGGGAAGATTTATAAGCTTCTTTCCTTTGCCGGGGAGAGTTTTGATGTGGCGGACCCGTGGTATACCGGGGATTTTGCCGCTACTTACCGGGATGTGACCAAAGGGTGTGAAGCACTGTTAAAACAGTTGACAGAGAAAGCGTAGTGTGGGAAAATAGGAGAGGAAAAAAGAACAAAAGGGAGAAGGGTGCAACGTATGATATGTAAAAAGTGCGGAAGTCACGTGGGACAGGAGGAACTGTTCTGCGGAAAATGCGGAGCAACAGTGGAACGGAATGAAATCGTGCAACGTGTGCTTTGTGAAGTGAGAAAAGTGGTGACAGGAAAAGATGACTGTATCAAGAAGGCTTTGGCAGCCATTTTGGCCGGAGGTCACATTTTGATAGAGGATGTGCCGGGTGTGGGGAAAACTACGCTGGTGATGGCCTTTTCCAAGGCGCTGTCTTTAGAAAATCACCGGATGCAGTTTACGCCGGATGTTATGCCTGCGGACATTTTAGGTTTTAATATGTATCAGAAGGAAACCGGACAGTTTGTGTACTATCCGGGGGCCATTATGTGTAATTTATTTCTGGCGGATGAAATTAACCGGACCTCGCCGAAGACCCAGTCTGCCCTTCTTGAAGTAATGGAAGAGGGGAAAGTGACGGTGGACGGAGAGAGCAGAAGGGTACCGGAGCCGTTTGTGGTGATGGCCACCCAGAATCCTAAGGGCAGTGCCGGAACCCAGCTTCTGCCGGAGTCTCAGTTGGACCGTTTTATGATTCGCATGAGTATGGGATATCCGGAGCTTTCCGATGAAGTGGAGATTTTAAAGGGAAAGAGTAGTGCAAAACAGCAGGAAGTGAACCCGGTGGTAAACAGGGAAGAGCTGTTGTTGGTAATGAAGCAGGCAGACGGGGTACAGGTAAGTGATGCGGTGTATTCTTATGTGGCGTCTCTTTCCAAAAATACAAGAGAGCATGCCTATATTGACTTAGGCGTAAGCCCGCGCGGTGCCATTGCGTTGGTTCGTATGGCAAAGGCCTGGGCCTATTTGCAAGGACGGAATTATGTGTTGCCGGAGGATGTGGTCAGTGTGTTCTTTGATGTGGCAAGACATCGTATCGTGTTAAATACGAAGGCAAGAGTGGCACATGTGACGGAAGAGGGCGTTTTGGAAGAGATTCTTGCCCAGACAAAGCAGCCGGCATCTTATATGATGAGGGATGAGTATCGTGGGTAGTTTTATTGTATTTGGGGGAAGCATCATCGCCACCTGGTATTTGGCCATGATCTATGAAAGTACGGAGTTTATGTTGCTGGTATATTTAGAGGCGGCACTTTTTGTGCTGTCCTTTTTTATGGTATGGTACCGGAAGTTTACGGTTTCCATAAAGGTGGTTGTGCCGGTGGATATTGCGGAACCGGGGAAAGAGACCTTGGTGAAGCTTTGTACGAAAAACAAAGGCTTTCGAGCGGTTGCACGGGCCAAAGCCCTGCTTTTTGTGGAGGATTTGTGTACCGGAACAAGGACCAAGGAATGGGTGCGGCTTTCCGTGATGCCAAAGGGAGAGACAAGCTTTGTGCGGATGGTGTCCTTTTCCGGAACCGGTACCTACCGGTTGCGGATAAAGAAGCTCCGGCTGTATGACGGCACAGGACTGTTTTACGGCACCGTAAAAGGAAAGTCTGAGGCCCAGATCCGGGTGTTACCGAAGCTTCATGATATTCCGGTGCGGCTAAGCCTCTCGGTACGGAATTTTTACGGCGAGTCGGATGTGTACGACGAACACGTACCGGGATTTGATCACAGTGAATTGTTTGCGGTGCGGGAGTATCAAAAGGGAGACCGTTTACAAAATATTCATTGGAAGCTGACGGCGAAGCAGGACGAGCTGATGGTAAAAGAGCATTCTCTTCCGAAGGCCTGTCCGGTGGTATTGTTTCTTGCCTTTACTCCGAAAAAACGGACCAAACGCCGGGAGAAGATGGTTCCCTATCTGGAAGCGGCGGCCAGCCTTTCCTTTTCCCTTACGGATGCAGGCTGTCCTCACTATGTGGCATGGTACGACGAAGGGGAACAGGATATTGTCCGGATGCGCGTAGACGATGAAGAGAGTTTGTTTCTGTTTTTAGGGCTGCTTATGGACATCCGGTGGAAGGTGCCGAAGGAAGAATTGTTACTTCGCTATAAGGAGAAGTACCGGATGGAGCCTTTTGTCTGGGCCTTATCCTTAGATGAGAAGCTGGTGTTAAAAAGAAACGACGAGGTGTTAGCGGAGCTGTTACCGAAGGATATTGCCAAGTCTCTGGAACAAATTGAGCTTGTATTATAGAAAAGGGTGGAACATAATGAAGATAAAAAAATCTCGGAACATACGGTGGAGCAAATCCGCCGGAGCAAAACAAGAGAATACCTCCCTGTTCGGGAAGGAAAGTTCATCCCTTGGCGAACTTTCCTTATTTGTGCTGTGTACTCTTTTGTTTTTCGGGTCCGCCTGCGGAATGTTAGAGTCGGTGTATGAGTGGGATATCTTTTCTGCGGGCATTGTGATACGGGTGTTACTAGTCACCCTTTTAGTCAGTGTCTTGGTGGAGCTGACCGGGAAATTAAAGCCTCGCTTAGGCGGTTTGGCAAAGCTTGGAATCGGAGTCATGGGACTGTTTTTTTTTTTTCTTTATTTACGAAACAGTGAAAAAGGAACGGCGGTATGGGACGGGCTTTGCGCAGTAGCCAATCGCTTTTTGAATGATTGGAATACGTATTATCGGATGTCCGGACGTTTTCGGGTGGGAGATGTGGATGAAATCGTTCCGGCATTGGAGTTTGGAGTTACCCTGCTTTGCTTTTTGTTTGTGTGGCTGGCAAGCGTATGGAAAAAGGTATGGTTGCCGGGCTTAGTTCCGTGCCTGATTTTGGCGGCGGAGCTGTTAATCGGTTCTTCTCCGGAAGGCATCAGTCTGTGGGCACTTGTGATAGGAGTCTGTGCGGCCAACGGGGCAGGGGTTCGGAACGCGGAGTTTTTATCCATAGCGGATCGATTGGGAGAAGACAGGAATGGTCTTAGAAGGCAGTTTGTATGGCTTCCTTCCGCCGTGTTTGTAATACTCCTGTGCATTGCGGTGAGTGTGGCAGGGACAACGTCTGCTAACGAAACTGTGGAGAATGGAAGAAACAAGCTGGAGCAACAGAAGGAAGAAACGCTGCAAAAGATAGCGGACTGGACCGGATGGCAGGAAGTGAGTGTGGCCAAGTCCGTGGAAAAGGCCATCGAAGAGTTTTTACACAAAAAGGACATTAAGACGAAGAACAGACCGGAAGCCAATTTTGCCCGTTTGGATAACCGTAAGCCGGAGTACCGGGATGAGGCGGTGTTAAAGGTGATAGTGGACGGGTGGCAACGATATGGAGCGTATCTGATCGGATTTTACGCCGGCAACTATGAAGACGGAGTATGGGATACGGATGTGGAAGCCTTTGAACGGGCTTGTAAAAAGGCAGGATTTGAGCCGGAGACGGTGACGGAAAAGTTGTTTTCCTTGGGGGTTGACCGAATGGCAGAGCGCTACGGGGATGAGCTTTCTCTGGAATCCGGGGAGGGCAAAAACACAGGAGTGGTACAGTATGCGAAAGCCAAGTTGATAAAAACCTATCTTCCGTATTTTGCTAAGACAACGGCGGAGGGAGTACGGGCAGAAGGGGATAGCCGGTATGTGAAAGAAAAAGAGGTGACCAAGGTTCCTTTTTCTTTTTGGAATTATAAGGTGGATGAATTGGTGACCATGGTGCACCTGGTGGAAAAGATGAAAACCGACGTGTGGAAGGAACCCTGGGAACTGTGGTATGAGGACTATGTGGCGGAACACTACCTGAAAGTACCGGGGAATTTTACGCAGGTAAAAAAGGTGGCCGAGGAGGTTCGGAATTGGGAAGCAGAGTTCTTTCGGCTGGAGGGAGATTTTGCGGTAAATATTGACCGCTTAAACAGGGCATATCAGGTGGCAGACTGGATGCGAAACAATACGGTTTACAGCTTGGAACTTCCGGAGCTGCCGGAAGGAAGTGACCCGATTGAATATTTCCTGGGAACAAGCAGAACCGGGTATTGTATGCATTATGCCAGCGCATCTGTCATGATTTTGCGAGAGTTGGGGGTACCGGCGCGGTATGTGTCGGGATATGTGGCGGGAAGATTCGAACGTAACCAAGATACTCTCAAATATGAAGCGGTTGTGCTTGACAGTGCCGCTCATGCGTGGGTGGAGATTTATCTGGAGGGCTTTGGCTGGGTGCCGGTGGAGGTGACGAACGGGTATAGTGTGCTTGCTGAAAGAACTCAGGTTTTTGAAAGTAGGGAAGATGGAGGGGTTAGTATAAGTCAGGAGAAATGGCCGGACAGTAAGGAGGAAGGCTGGGTGGATATCATGCCGTTTGCCACACCGAAGCCGACACCGACACCGGGGCCGACACCGACTCCGGTACCGAATTCCACATCGGTACCGTCCGGAAACCAATCGGCAGAATCAAAGGAACAGGGAGAAAGCAGTGAGTCTCACACGGGCGGAGCCACCGGGCCGGGAGAAGAAAATCAGCAGGTGCAGAAGACAGAAGAGGGGAACGATGATAAGAAAGAGTTTTTTGCAGTACGAAACTATATATTGTTCGGGATTCCGATTCTTTTGATTGCGGCGTTTGTTTTGTACAGAGTATATCTTAGTACTTCCTGTTCCGCACAAGAACGCAGATTGAATAAAAGAAAGCATGCCGGAAACCGCAGACAGATTAAGCAATGGAATCGTTTGCTGTACCGGAAGCTTCGGGCAAAAGGAAAGTTTCGAAAGAGAGCAGTTTCGGACGAAGAGTATGAAGAAGTACTGAAATCGTACACGAAAGTGCTGTCACTGGAAGAGGTAAGACGTTACATGTATCTGGCAAAGGCAGCGGCATTTTCTCAAAACGAATTCAACGATGAAGAGGTATGGTTTTGTAAGACGGTGTACCGGAAAGTACTGTATGAGGAAGGGAAAAACGACTCTGCCGGAAAATAGAAACGCAGATATGCATGGGAAGGTTAGCATCAGGCGCAGGAAAATCCTGCGCCTTTTTCCATGCATCTCCTATGTACCTTCGGTGGGTTTTGTGGTAGGATAAGTCCGTGGCGGGGTACCCGTGCCATACCGGGGAAACGTGTAACAGGATGGATGGAGCAGAAAGGAGAAACAGATGAGAAAAGTAGGCGTATGTGCAATTGCGGCAGCGTTGTTAATTGCAATGGGAGGTATATCGGAAGCGCAGGCAGCAGTGATTTCGGTAAACGGAAACAAAGTAAGTTGCAATACAGTGGAAGAATTAAAAGATAAGCTACAGCAGATGAACGGATGTGACAACATTTGGGAATTGCTTTCGAAATTAAACTGCGGCAATTTGCCGGGTGTTGAACTGCCGGAGGGAAACAAACCGGGTATGCCGGAGGTGAATATTCCGAATCTGCCTGTGGTGCCGGAACTTCCGGAGGAAACACCGGAGGTAAAGCCGGAGGTGCAGGACCAAGCTTATGCATACGGATTGCGTATCACGGAGCTGGTGAATGAGCATCGTGCGGCAGCGGGCTTAAAGCCGGTGAAATATTCGGCAAAGCTCAGTGCGGCAGCACAGGTACGAGCAGTGGAAATTGAGAAATCATTTTCTCATACCCGTCCGGACGGACGATATTTCTCCACAGTGTTTGCGGAACACGGGATTACTTATCGATACTCCGGTGAAAATATTGCCTGGGGACAGAAGTCTCCGGAGGAAGTGGTGACTGCATGGATGAATTCTGCCGGACATCGGGCCAATATTCTGAATAAGAATTTTACTGAGCTGGGTGTCGGCTACCGGCAGAATGAGAAAGGTGTGAATTATTTCACCCAGTTGTTTATTTACTAAAAGAATAGTAAAAGAAAAGAACAGGGACCGTCTCTTAGAATACACTGTAAGGTAAGTGTAGGAAAGGGGCGGTCCCTGTTTATGAGTAAAAAAGAACAGAGAGGCAGGAAAATTGTAAAGAACTCCGAAAATCGCATTCTCATTGCCTTTCTTTTAAATTTAATCTTTACCTTTGTAGAACTATGGGGGAGTATGTTGACGGGAAGCATCACGATTCTGTCCGATGCCATTCATGATTTTGGTGATTGTTTTGCGCTGGGAATGGCATGGAGGCTGGAAAAAGTTTCCAAACGCCCGCCCAATGACGTGTACCATTTCGGGTACCGGCGGTTTTCTGTTGTGGCAGGTCTGGTGAATAATTTCATTCTCCTGATGGGAGGCGTGGTGCTGATTGTCACATCTCTGCAACGTTTTTTTAATCCCCGGTCCATTGACGGAAAGGGAATGCTTTTGTTTGCGGTGGTGGGAATCATAATGAACGGGGCAGCAATGCTTCTGACATCAAAGGGGAAAAACGTGAACGAGAAAGCCATCAGTATGCATATGTTGGAGGATGTGCTGACCTGGGTGGCGGTATTGATGGTGGGAATCATTCTTTGTTTTTATCCGTTGCCTGTACTGGATTCTTTATTGTCCATCGGTATGACCATGGTGATTTTTATCGGTGTGGCGAAAAATCTGAAGCGAATTGTTGATATTATTACGGTGCGCTCCCCTTTTGAGGAAAACGAGTATCATGTGATACGGAACCGCATGGATGGCCTGAACCGGTTCGGTAAGGTGGAAACGCTTCGGTTTTATTCCATGGACGGAGAGGATCGATGGGGAGAGGTGGGTTTGGTACTGTACGAAGAAATTCCGGCGGAGGACGTAATGGTTTTGTTTTCGGAGGTAAGGATGTGTTGCGAATCTTTTGGGGTGACCCAGGTGTTAATCCAGTTTCGTTATGAAGTAGAATCTTTTACGGAAAGCTGTGACTAGTCGTTGAAATTTTTTACCAAATCGTGTATAGTAGATGCTGTGAATGCGTTTACAGATAAACGTGGTTCGGATACCGCTGACAAAGGTCTCGGCAGGTGTCCGGAAAGGAGAAAAGTATGAGTATTGGAGGACCGAAAGCACCGAAGGACCCGACGAAGAAGCGCCCGAGTATTTATGTGCTGTATGATAAAACCATGGAGGCGTATAAGCGCCCGGAAGGCGGTTCGGGATGCCCGT
The DNA here is from genome assembly GCA_017465475.1 of Lachnospiraceae bacterium. GTDB lineage: Bacteria > Bacillota > Clostridia > Lachnospirales > Lachnospiraceae > SIG307. The sequence goes on along the minus strand of JAFTWC010000006.1, from coordinate 118,978 downwards.
TGTTTTTGGATAACGGCAGATTGGCAAGCTTCGCAAAGTCCATCGGAAGAGTAGAGGATGAAGGATTATTGGAATTGTTAAATTCCGCAGAGGGCTTTCGTAAGCTGGTGCACTCGTTGGGAGTGTCCGTGACTTGTGAAAACAGAGAGCAGGAAGCGGAATTTATCTTACATATGTACGGAAAGACCGATATGTACCGGACAGGTACCAGGCACGTGACCAAGGTGCCAACCAACGGTTCCGAAACGGAAGTGCTGCTTTCCGATATTGATTGGTCTGAGGATGATGTTTGCGTCGGACAGTTTGTATTTGCGTTCCCGACAGACTGGGAAGTGGCTTCCATGACCGTATGTCTGTATTTAAATGACGGCTACACCGCACCGGAGTTTATTCCGGATGCACCGGTGGATTTTGAGAGTCCGGCTTACAACGATATGATTGCCAAATCCTTTGTTTCTTTGGGAAACAACGTTCGATTAAAGCGTGCCATTGAAAAAGCAAAGGCAGGGGAGGATGTAACCGTTGCCTTTATCGGCGGTTCCATTACGGAAGGAGCAGGTGCCACACCGAGTCAGAAGACTTGTTATTCCAAGGTGGCATACGACCGGTTCTGTGCACGGTTCGGCAAAGGGGAAAATGTACACTACACCAAGGCAGGTGTGGGCGGTACCTCTTCCGAACTGGGTATGATTCGTTATGAAAGAGATGTTCTCGGCAGAGGTGCCATGCCGGATGTGGTTGTGGTGGAGTTTGCCGTAAACGACGAGGGTGATGAGACAAAGGGGGATTGCTACGAGACTTTGGTTCGTAAGATTTTGGCGTATGACAATGCCCCGGCAGTGATTTTATTGTTCTCCGTGTTTGAGAATGACTGGAATTTGCAGGAACGTTTATCTCCGGTAGGCGTACGGTACGATTTGCCGATGGTAAGCGTAAGAGATGCGGTGGTAGAGCAGTTCTACCTTCCGGCAGATGGCGGCCGTATCATTTCCAAAAACCGTTTCTTCTACGATATTTATCATCCGACCAGTGACGGACACCGAATTATGGCGGACAGTTTGGATTATCTGTTTGCAAAGGCAGATGAGACTTCGGCAGGAGTGGAGCCGGATTACGAGGCTTTGGAAAGAGTATTCAACCCGGAGTTTGTCAATGTACGTTTGTTGGATCGTTTGGACGGTTATGAGGGAGCGGAGATTTCCTGTGGTGCCTTCACGGAGTCGGATAAGGATTTACATTATGTGGAGATGAATCTGGACAATTTCCAAACGCCGATGTTCCCGAACAATTGGACCGCCACCGGCGAGACCGGGGACGAGCCGTTTGTCATTAAGATTAAGAGTCCGTACCTTTTGGTGATTACCAAGGATACCGGTAGTCAGGAGTTTGGTAAGGCAGATATTTACGTGGACGGCGAGTATGTGCTGACCGCAGACCCTCATGCGGTGGGCTGGACCCACAGTACGGCGCAGATTGCGTATCGCGGTAAAGAAAATACCGTACATACGGTGGAAATCCGGAAAAATCCGGAGACAAAGGATAAGAAGTTTACGATTCTGGGCTTTGGTTACGCAGCCCCGGAAGAGTAACTGCTTATAGAGAAGGAAAGTAGAAAGGACTTAGTAACATGAAAAAGAAAGTATTGGTACTGGCTGCATGTATCGCTGCGTTTGCATTGGCGGCATGCGGCAAAGAAACAACTGTAGACCCGGAGACAACTCCGACGGTAACCGTGGCACCGACCGCAACTCCGGAGCCGACCGCTACCCCGGAACCGACCGCAACTCCGGAACCGACTGCAACTCCGACTCCGGAAGTGGACTGGTATCAGATGATGTTGGAAAAATCCGTAAAGTCTACCGGTAACAATGCCCGTTTAAAGAAGGTGCTTGAGAAAGCCAGAAGCGGTGAAACCGTAAATATTGCTACCTTGGGCGGTTCCATTACCGAAGGTGGGAATGCAAAGCCTATGAGTGAGGGATATGCTTACTTGTTTGCAAAGGCATTCGGAGAAACCTACGGTGTAAACGGCGGTGAAAACATCAATTATGTAAATGCAGGTCTTAGCGGTACGCCGTCTTCCCTCGGTGTCATTCGTTTTAAGCGTGACATTGTGGAGGCTTTGGGGGCAGAGCCGGATTTGCTTTTAATCGAGTTTGAAGTAAATGACTACGGTGAAGTTACCAAGGGACGTGCGTATGAAAGTATTGTATATGATGTACTTTCCCAGGACAATGACGCAGCTGTGATTATGGTATTTTCCGTAACCAATGATGATTGGAATGTGCAGAATGAGCATATGCCGATTGCAACGCATTATGATATTCCGATTGTGGGAATGAAGGAGTCTGTATTTTGGGCTGTGAGAGCAAAGCACATGACCACAAACAAGTATTTTACCGACAGATATCATCCGAACAACTACGGTCACACGGTAATGAAGGATTGTATTTTGCAGCTTCTTGCCACCGTGGATGCGGAAGAGGCAGAAGAGATGAATGCCATTCCGGAGACTGCGAAAAAAGGAAGAGAGTTCTCCGGTATGGAGATGATTACCGCAAAGTCCACCGATGTTACCATTGAGCTTGGTGCATTTACCCAGACGGATACCACCGGTCAGGGCTTCCAGGTAAAGGGCGGCCATTCCTTCCCGGACAACTGGAAGAAGGATATGAACGCAGGAAATGAGCCGTTTAAGATGACCTTAACTTGTAAGACTCTGTTGCTGAACTGTAAGCAGGGCGGCAACGAGTGCGGTAATGCAGAGGTTTATGTAGACGGTGAAAAGGTAATGACCGTAAACGGTGCCGGTGGTTGGGGAAATTCCAACGTGGTGATTCTTGTGGATGAGAAGGAAGCTGCAGAGCATACCGTAGAAATCCGTATGGCAGAAGGGAATGAGAACAAGACCTTCACCATTTATGCATTCGGTTATACGAAGTAATCGAGAACAAAAGAATAGGTTTCTGCCTTATTAGGCGGTAAAAAACCGGGAATCCAAAGTGTATGGGGGTTCCCGGTTTTTGTTGCTTTTTTATGCTTCTTCGATTTTATGTAACTCCCAAACATGGATGTTAATTGGAATGATTTCGGAACCGCAGTAGTCACAGGTTTTGCGCCCAAGGTCCGTGACGGCACCGCCGCAGTGGGGACAGGTGGTACTGAATCCTTTGGCATAGCCGTATTCGTTGGCATCCTGTACATACATCATGTGCGTATTGTAGCGGTTTTGCACTTTTTTTGTACCGGTCAGATATTGAACCGCAGACTGGAAAACGATGACACAGGTGCCGGATTGTTTTATGTAGGACGAAATCTCCGTTTGGTGGATGTGAACACTTAAAAAGTGCTGTGAATTCAAATATTCTTTCAGGTGATTTTCTGCAATGCCCATCAATTCAACCCGGTTCAGCTCCGGGAAGTCTTTTTGAATCATCGGGACGTAGACAGAAGTCATACCGGAAACGGATTTGGGAGTGTTAGCCACTTCCGCTTCTCTTGTTTCTATGAGTTCGCCCAAATCGTCCGTGCCGAACAGATCCTTCATGGTGTGTTTTGCTTTGCGGTAAAAATACCAAACCGTGCCGAATATGAGTAGCAATCCGACGCCCAAAAGAAGCAGGGGCAGTCCGATGCTAAGTCCGAGAAACGCAGTCATAAATCCCTCCATATTAAAATAAGACATGTCGAAAAAATTTTCTTTATGGTGAGTATAACAGAAACAGAGGCGGATTGCACGCTTTTTTTTTACAGAAAAATAACCCCGCGGAATATTGACACTGTTTTAAAAATCGTGTAGACTAGATTTTATGTAACGGAGGATTTTTTATGGGACTTTTCGACCTGTTTTTAATTGCTGTTGGGCTGTCTATGGATGCCTTTGCAGTGGCGATTTGTAAGGGCCTTTCCGTAAAGAAAGTGGCCTTAAAACACGGCTTGATTGTGGGCTTGTATTTCGGCGGCTTTCAGGCGGGGATGCCCCTTTTCGGGTATCTTTTGGGAAGCGGTTTTGCTAAGTACATAGAAGCTTTTGATCATTGGATTGCATTTGTGCTTCTGGGAATCATCGGTGTTAATATGATTCGGGAGTCACGGGAAAAAAGTGAGGAACTGAATTCTTCCTTTGGAGTAAAAGCCATGCTTCCTATGGCGATAGCCACCAGCATTGATGCCCTTGCAGTAGGTGTTTCCTTTGCCTTTATGCGGGTGAAAATCGGTTGGGCCGTTGCTTTTATCGGAGTAATTACTTTTACTTTGTCCGCCATCGGCGTAAAAATCGGCAATCATTTCGGTGTGAAGTATAAATCCAAAGCGGAATTGTTCGGCGGAGTGGTTCTGATTTTATTGGGTATTAAGATTTTGCTGGAGCATTTGGGCGTTTTGTAACGTCGGATTGTTTGTGCGTTTATTATGGGAAGGGAAAAATAAAAGTGTGAGGAAAAGAGAGGACAAGCGGGATGAAAATCGGATTTGACAATAACAAGTATTTACAGATGCAGTCGGAATACATTATGAAGCGCATCGAGAAGTTCGGTGATAAGTTGTATTTGGAATTCGGCGGAAAGCTGTTGGATGATTATCATGCGGCGAGAGTTCTGCCGGGCTTTGAACCGGACAGTAAATTGAAAATGCTTCTGAAACTTGCGGACAAGGCGGAGGTTGTTATTGTCATCGGTGCAGATTCCATTGAACAGAATAAAAAGAGAGAAGATTTGGGGATTACTTACGACGAAGATGTGGTTCGTCTGGTGGAAGGGTATCGTGCCTGCGGATTGTATGTGGGCAGTGTGGTAGTGACCAAATATGCGGGTCAAGCTACTGCTGATGTATTTAAGGAAAAACTGGAGAAGAAGGGAATTAAGGTATATCGCCATTATGTTATTGAAGGATATCCGACCAATGTTTCCCAAATTGTCAGCGATGAAGGATTCGGTAAAAACGATTATATCGAAACCAGCCGTCCTCTTGTGGTGGTGACAGCACCGGGACCGGGAAGCGGTAAAATGGCAACTTGCCTGTCTCAGCTTTACCATGATAATAAGAGAGGCGTAAAAGCGGGATATGCAAAGTTTGAGACCTTCCCGATTTGGAATTTGCCGTTAAAGCATCCGGTGAATTTGGCATATGAAGCGGCAACGGCAGATTTAAATGATGTGAATATGATTGATCCGTTCCATTTGGAAGCCTATGGGGAAACCACGGTAAATTACAATCGTGATATTGAGATTTTCCCGGTATTAAATGCGGTGTTTGAAGAAATTTACGGAGAGAATCCGTATAAATCTCCGACGGATATGGGCGTTAATATGGTAGGCAACTGTATCGTTGATGACGAAGTGTGTTGTCAGGCGTCCAAGATGGAAGTCATCCGGCGGTACTATCGTGCTATTAATAAATTGGCAAAAGGTGACGATACAGAAAATGAGGTTTATAAAATTGAGCTTTTGATGAAGCAGTCCAAGGTTACCACGGATGATCGTGCGGTAACGGTGGCAGCAAAAAAACGTGCGGAACTATTGGGTGTACCGACGGCAGCCATCGAGCTTGCGGACGGGACCATTATTACTTCCAAAACTACGTCGTTGTTGGGCGCATCTGCTGCACTGTTGTTAAATGCATTGAAGTATCTGGCAGGAGTGAATCATGATACTCATTTGATTTCTCCAAGTGCCATTGAACCGATTCAGGATTTAAAGGTAGGATATCTCGGCAGTAAGAACCCTCGTCTGCACACGGATGAGGTACTGATTGCATTGGCGATTTCCGCGGTAAATGATAACAATGCCAAGTTAGCCATGGAGAAGCTTCCGGAACTTTCCGGCTGTCAGGTGCATACCTCTGTTATGCTTTCCGAGGTGGATTTGGGCATCTTTAAGAAGTTAGGCGTGGATTTGACTTGCGAGCCGATTGTAAAGAAAGGCAGATAAGACAGGGAGAGCGTTCGGAGCGTTTCCGTTACTTTACATTTGTCGGAAAAAAAGGTATAATATACTTTTGAAAGGATGGTGTGTGCCATGAAGATGAAAAAGTATATCGGTGGTCTGTTGGGCGCATGTGCGCTGACCGTGTTTGCGGGCTGTTATGAGCCGTTAGACTTGACAGACAGTGAGATGGATATGGTGGCAGAATATGCCGCTTCTGTTTTGGTGGAACATGGCACAAAGACAACAGAGACTTTGCTGGACCGGAAGGAACAGGAAGATGCATGGGCCGCTTTGGCAACACCGACGCCTCGTCCGCCGATTCCTCAGATAAAAGAGGAAGAAACAAAGGATGACACGGATAAGAAAGAAGACGGACCGACCCAGACGGTGACGACCCCGGAGGCAAAGCCTACTCCGACGGCGGTTCCGGATAATACAAAGCAGACCATGCAGGATTTATCAAAGCTTATGGGAAACGGGAAGTTTGAGTTTGACTACACCGGATTCGAATCCACGGTATTCTACCAGGGAGCCGGAGGATTGTTTACCGCTGCAGAAGACGGAAAGCAGTTGGTAGTGTTGCAGTTTGATGTGAAAAATACAGCCGGCAAAGAAGCAAAGCTGGTGTTGAATAAAGGAAAAGACAAAGCCTTAACCTATACGCTGCGTGTGGGAAATAAGAGCATTCGTCCGAGCCTTACCTTGTTGGAAGAGGATTTCTGTACTTCCTATGAAGTAAGCTATAAAGCCGGGGAGACGAAAAAGTGTGTACTGGTATTTGAATGCTCTAAAGAGCTGGCGTTGGATAACATGGTATTGACGGTTTTAAAGGAATCGGAGGGAAAAGAAGACTCCGTATTGGTTAAAATAAAATAAGTGCAAGAATATTTTAGTAAAATTCAGAAAACGTTTGCTTTTTTTGCTGATTTGAAGTATAATATAAGCATAAAATGCATTAGAAAGCAGCAACCATGAACGGAGGTAGCATCTATGGACACGGGAATTTTATTGGAAAGTGGAACAAATGAGCTGGAGATATTAGAGTTCCGTGTGGGATCGAACTATTACGGTATCAATGTTGCGAAGGTACGGGAGATTCTTCCGTATAAGCAGCCGACACCGATTCCGAATGCTCATCCTTGCATCGAAGGCATTTTTATGCCGCGTGAAGAGATTATTACCATCATTGACCTGGCAAAACATTTGAACATGTCTGCATCCGAAACCGGTAAAGATATGTTTATTGTTACGAATTTTAACAAGCTGAATATCGGCTTCCATGTACATAGTGTTGTGGGTATTTCCCGTGTGTCGTGGGCTGAGATTTCTAAGCCGGATGCCACATTAAACGGCAACGGAACCGGCATTGCTACCGGTATTATTAAAATGGAAGGCAAGCTGATTGTTATTCTTGACTTTGAGAAGATTATTTCCGATATCAGTCCGGAGACCGGGTTAAAGGTGTCTGAGATTGATCAGCTCGGACCGAGACAGAGAAATACGGCTCCGATTTTGATTGCAGAGGATTCTGCATTGTTGGGTAAGTTAATCAGCGAAAGTTTGAGCAGAGCAGGATACACCAATCTTACCATGACCATGAACGGTCAGGAAGCTTGGGATAAGTTAAATGCATACAAGGAGGAAGGCAACTTAGATAAAAAGGTACGCTTGATTATTACCGATATCGAGATGCCGCAGATGGATGGTCATCGTTTGACGAAGTTAGTAAAGGATTCTTCGGCATTCGCACACATTCCGGTGGTGATTTTCTCCTCCTTAGTAAACGATGAGATGAGAAGAAAGGGCGAGGCTCTTGGCGCAGATGCACAGCTTTCCAAGCCGGAAATCGGGCATCTTGTAGAAGCCATCGATGAGATTTTGTGGAAGTAGAGTCCTATCTGAAAGGTGCAGTATATGGCAAAATGCAGAAGTTGTGGCACAGAGATTCCGGATGGTGCGGAGTACTGTGAGGAGTGTAAAAGCAAATTGAATACTGCGAAAGATTCGGAATCATATTTGGATAGTTTATTAAATGCCGTTATGACTGAAGAACCGAAACCAAGGGAGATTGTTTTTCCGAAAAGGGAAACAAGCTCTCTTGTTTCCGTGCCTGAAAAGCAGGAAGAGCCTGTTATAGAGGAAGTTCCGATGTTTGAGGAACCGGAGGAAGCGGTTTCGCTGTTTGAGGCTGTGCAGGAGGAGCCGGATGATAATTTCCTTCCGGATATGTCTGCTGCGTTGGAAGAACAGTTGGAAGAGTCTGTGACGGATGATTGGATGAATGACTTTTTCGGAGCACAGGAAGAGGTGTTGAAAGAAGAAGTGGCGGAAGAGTCGGTTACGGACGACTGGATGAACGACTTTTTCGGAGAGGAAGCAGAAGCAGTATCTTCGCAGGTACTTGCAGAACCGGAAAACGAACCGGAGGAAGAACCTCCTATGGAAGATACTTTCGGGATGTTCTTTAACGGGACGGAGGATCTTCCTGATTTGAAGTCTTACAGCATTTTTGATGATGTGGACGAGCGGGATGTGGACCGTATGCTGGCCGATGATTTGGGAGAAGCTTCTTTCTGGGAAGAGGACTCGTCGGTAACGGAGGAAGCAGAGGAAGAAGTTCCGGTATCGGAAGTAGGCGATATTGAAGATGTATTCGGTTTATTGGAAGATGAACGAGGAGAAGATGCTCCGGAAGAGATAGAGATGGCCACAGCGGAAGTGATTTCTGCCGAAGCCTTTGAATCGGCACCGGACACTTTCAGCGGAATAGTAGAAGCACCGGAAGAAGAGGTGCCGTCTTCTGAATTCGGAGATTTTGCGGACTTGTTCGGAGGCGAAGGAGAAGAACCGGTGGCGGAAGCAGTACCGGCCTCTGAGTTCGGAGACTTTGCGGACTTGTTCGGAGGCGAAGGAGAAGAACCGGTGGCGGAAGCAGTGCCGGCCTCTGAGTTCGGAGACTTTGCGGACTTGTTCGGAGGCGAAGGAGAAGAACCGGTGGCGGAAGCAGTACCGTCCTCTGAGTTCGGAGATTTTGCAGACTTGTTCGGAGGAGAGACCGGGGATACGGCCGGTGCCTCTGAGGAAAAAGATATGTCGGAGTTGTTCGCACCTTCGGGAGCTGCTGCAGCAGCTCAGGAGCATTCCATGGATGATTTTGCGGATTTGTTTTCGGGACTGGACGGCGGAGACGGCATGTTTGAGTTCGGAGCTGAGCCGGAAGAATTGGAACCGGAAGAAGAAACGGTTGTAGCATCCAAAGCACCGGAAGCAGTCAAAGAGGAATCTTCCTCCGGAGACACCGTGAAAAAGAGTAAAAAACAGAAAAAGGAAAAGAAAGGACCGAACCGTTTTGTTGAACTGTATCATAAGTTGTTTGACGATGTGGCGGTGGACCCTTCCAAGATAAAGAAACCGCCGACGAAGGAAGAAATCGAGGCGAAGAAGAAAGAGAAGCAGGAAGCAAAAGAGCGTTCCAAAGAGGAAAAGGAAGCTCTTCTTGCGGAAAAGAAAGAACAGGAAAAGCAGGTTAAGTTAGAAAAGCAACGGGCTATCAAAGAAGCGAAGGCTGAGAAAAAGGCCAAAAAGATGGAAGAAGCCAAACTGTTGCTGGAAGAGATGGAGCGTACCAGAATCAATCGTGCCGGAGCGTCCATTGTGTTTATTTTCTTTGCCATGGTTGCGGTGTTGGTGGTAATGGGAACCAGTATCTTCTCTTATTCTTTGAGTATTAAGAATGCGGAGTATGAGTTTAACCGGGATGAATATACCTTGGCATATAACGAGATTTTTGGTTTGGAAATCAAGGATGAAGACATTGTATTATACGACCGTATTATGACGGTTATGTATGTACAGAAGCAGTTGAATTCTTATTACAATTATTACGGAATGGGTGACAATCCGAAGGCTCTGGATTCCTTATTAAAGGGCTTGCAACGATATGAGAAGTACATTGAACTGGCGGTAGAGTTGGATGTGGACAGCGATTTGGATTCGGTTCGTAAAGATATTTTACAGGAAATCAGTTCGGTGTTTATGATCAGCGAGCAGCAGGCGATGGAAATCATTCAGTCGGATTCTCAGGTAGAGTACAGCCAGAAAGTGTACGATGCAGTGGAACGTATGGAAGGTTTAGAAGAGTAATTGGAAAAGAAATGTGCTGTTGTCGGGGCATTGCCCCGACAGTACTTTTTTGTATGAGAGAACAGCATTTGGTTTTAGGAGGAACTATGATAGCAATTATTGATTATGATGCCGGTAATTTAAAAAGTGTGGAAAAGGCATTGTTACGTTTGGGCGCAGAAACGGTAGTAACAAGAGATGCAGAGGTAATCGCAAAAGCGGATAAGGTGATTTTGCCGGGGGTGGGTGCCTTTGGTGAAGCAATGGAAAAGTTAAAGAGCTTTGACTTAATCGAGCCTATTTACAAGGCAGTAGAACAAGGAAAGCCGTTTTTGGGGATTTGTCTCGGTTTACAGCTTTTGTTTGAGTACAGTGAAGAGAAGGAAGGATGTAAAGGGCTTTCTTTGTTAAAGGGCGGAATTAAGCGTATTCCGGATACCCCGGGATTAAAGGTACCTCATATGGGCTGGAACTCTTTAAAGGTAAAGGAAGGCGCCAAGTTGTTTCAGAATCTTCCGGAAGATCCGTATGTTTACTTTGTCCATTCTTACTATTTGCAGGCAGAGGATCCGGACATTGTGGCGGCAACCACCGAATATGGTGTGACGGTGCATGCGTCTGTAGAGAAGGATAATATTTTTGCTTGTCAGTTCCATCCGGAAAAGAGCGGAGAGACAGGGCTTGCTATTTTGAAAAATTTTGTTGAACTGTAAGGAGAGAAACATGTTTACAAAGCGTATTATTCCGTGTTTGGATGTACATAACGGCAGAGTGGTAAAAGGAATTAATTTTGTAAATTTAAGAGATGCCGGTGACCCGGTGGAAGTTGGTGCTGCGTATGATGCGGCAGGTGCAGACGAGCTGGTATTTTTGGATATTACCGCATCTTCCGATGCCCGTGCCATTAAGCTTGATATGGTTCGTCGTGTGGCGGAACGAGTATTTATTCCTTTTACCGTAGGCGGCGGTATTCGTACCGTAGATGATTTTAAAGAAATTTTACGGGAAGGCGCAGATAAGATTGCGGTAAATACTGCAGCAATTTTAAATCCGCGTCTCATTGCGGATGCGGCAGATAAGTTCGGCAGTCAGTGTGTGGTGGTTGCCATTGATGCAAAGCGCAGAGAGGACGGTTCCGGTTGGAATATTTATAAGAACGGTGGCCGCGTGGATATGGGCATTGATGCCATCGAGTGGGCAATGGAGGCTCACAAGCTGGGCGCAGGTGAGTTTTTGGTGACCAGTATGGATAAAGACGGCACGAAAGACGGGTATGATTTAGAACTGACCAGACAGATTGCGGAAGTGGTGTCTGTTCCGGTCATTGCATCCGGCGGTGCGGGAACGAAAGCGCATTTTTATGACGCCCTTACGGAAGGTGGCGCAGATGCGGCATTGGCAGCATCCTTGTTCCACTATAAAGAGTTGGAAATCAATGAAGTAAAAGAGTATTTACGCGGAAGAGGAGTCAGCGTACGTCTGTAGGAAATCGGCAAATGGGCGACTTTTACTAAGAATCGTAAGCGTTCGAAAAAAGAAAACGCCTGTCCTTAGGGGCAGGTGTTTTTTGAAGAATACGACGGGAATGAGTGTCATTCAAACAATTAGCAGAATTGGTTCGTATCCGGATTGTATCGGTAGTCGATGCGTTCCAGGGCTTTTATAATGTCTTCGTCATTACAATCGTTGGCGGTACAAAACTCTGCAAGACTTGCATAGTTGTCACGTAACTGGGTATTGATATAACTAAGTAAAATAACAGGGTCTTTCGGTAATTGCATGGGAAGCTCCTTTCCTATGTAACTATAATAATGATGTAAGCAATTTTGTGCGTGTGAGAATCGACGCGGCTAAATTGTAGCATAGGTGAGAGAAAATGTAAAGAGCGGACGAAGAAAACAGGACGGACAGGTCTGAGTGCAGGAGAAAGGAAGTATACAGAAATGGAACTTGCAGGGATTTTGACAAATCAGGTAGTGGTAATGTTTTTGTTGCTGGCCACCGGAATGCTGTTATATAAAATCGGTATGATAACCGATGAAGGCAACCGGCAAATGGCTGGTGTGGTGCTATATGTGGTTGCTCCGCTTTTAATTTTGGATACGTACAGTATGGAATACGATGCCACCATTACAAAGAATATGTTTCTTGGTTTTTTACTTTCCGCAATCAGTATATGCATCGGCATTTTGGTGTCTTATGTATTAAAACTCGGAAGTAAGAAAGAGAGTTTTAATACGGAACGTTTTACCGTGATTTTTACCAATTGCGGATTTATGGGCATTCCTTTGGCAGATGCGGTATTTGGGGATATCGGTGTGATTTATTGTACCACCTATATTACTATGTTTAATTTATTTGTATGGACCTACGGATTGGCTTTGATGCGGGGGAAGAGTACGGAACAAAGAAGTTTTAAAGAAAAGATGAAGCCCTTTTTGACTCCGACCATGTTTTGCATTGTAATCGGTTTGTTAGTGTATTTTTTGCAGGTTCCCGTGCCGTCCCAGTTAAAGTCGGCCATTGGCTATATCTCTTCCATGAACACACCGTTAGCCATGATTGTGTCCGGCATTTACATTGCACAGGGAGACTTGCTTGGTGCCCTTCGAAGAGGAAGAGTGTATGTGGTCAGTGCCATGAAATGTTTGGCCGTTCCGTTTTTTATGATATTTGTGCTTTTGGTGCTTCCTTTTGATGAAAAACTAAAGACTACGATTCTTATTTTGTCGGCTTGTCCAAGCGGTGCAAACGGCATGTTGTTTGCAAACCGGTTCGGGGGAGATGCAAAAACCGCTTCCAATGTGTTTACGGTAACCACCATTGCAAGTATCCTTTGTATCCCGTTGATGGTGTTGGTGTACGGATGGATTTCCGGAATCTTTGCAGGGTAAGATTTGACAGAAAAATCAAGAATTGTTCGAAATATTTAAACTTTTAATTTTTTGTTGACAAATCCAAGGAAAGGGTGTATAGTATGAGAGTACCAAGCAGAGAGCACGGTACCTCATAAGAAATGCGCAAGTGGCTCAGTGGTGGAGTATCGCCTTGCCAAGGCGAGGGTCGCGGGTTCGAATCCCGTCTTGCGCTCTAAGAAAAGAACAGGACAGTATCATTGATACTGTCCTGTTCTTTTCGTGAGCGCAAGCGCTCACGTCCCCGAGGTTCGAAGTCTCCGCTTCGCTCCGGTCGGCGCATTACCGAGGTCCACCGGACCTCGTGGGTTTCTCGCCTGCCGGCTCGGTCGGTCCCAGGGCCAACGTCCACCGGACGTTGTGGGACGTCTTGCGCTGACTAACTTAGTCGTGATTTTTGACGGTTGAGCAATGTCTTGCGCATCTCTTTCGTTTATCTATTGTTGACTAGTGATGCTCCGTCTCAAATTCTGTCTGCGGAGTATAGATATCGTCATAATACTTTAAGGTATCCCATGTTTTTATCATGGTATAATAATAAAAATTGTCCCATGCGAAGATAGAATTATACGCATCGATAACAGGCTCAATAATTGTCGGATGCACGATTTCAATGATTTCGGTATCAATGATTTCTTCCATATTCTCATCCCACACTAAACGTTCTTCCGAATAGCGTGCTTTTGCGCCCCAAGGATCGGTTTCTCCCGTGGTAACATCAGTAATGGTCATAAGGGAGTACTCATATGCGTATTGAAGCCAAGAGCTATAACCATAGCGTGCTTCAAAATCGTCATACTCTTCGTAGAGTTCATCATAAAACACAAAGCTAAACGCATCAAATGCCCTATTTAAATCATCCGGTTTAAAAGTGCGTGTTTCGCCCATATCAGGGTCGTATCCTTCATAGGAATTTCCTTTACTAAAGAAATCATTGTTATTTATTTCTTCTGCTTTATACTTTGACTTATCCAGTTTTTCGATGTAAGTTTCCCGTTCTTCGTAGGTTTTAAGACTGTGAAGCTCTCTTAACACAGTCTCGAAGTTCTTTGCCTCTGCTACCGGTGCTTCGGTCGGCTCCGGTGTTGCTGTCGGAATCGGTGTAGTTGTCGGCTCCGGTGTTGCAGTCGGCTCTATAACTTCCGGAACAAGAGTCGGCTCCGGTTCTTCTGTAGGTTCTTCTGTCGGTGCAACCGTTGCTTCCGGTTTCGTTGTCGGAGCGATAGTTGCGGTCGGTGTTATGTCCTTGTCATCATCTACGATTGTCTCAAATTGTCCGTTCATCTCTGTTTTTACACCGTAGTCGTCTCCGTAGGTTTCGCCGTTTGTCGGCTGTCCACAAGCCATAAATGCAAGCGCAATCGTTGTCATGATGGCAAGGGATAACGTTTTCTTTCGCATAATTTATTTCTCCTTTTAAGTTTGTGTATTATATATTACATTACATTTTATAATATATATCTAATATTTTAGCGTACTCTGAATTATATTACAATAAGCAATATAAAGGAGAATTGATATTATGTTTAAAATTAAAAAATTATGTAGAGTACGAGAACAAATCATTACGCTTACCGAAAGACCTCGTTGATAAGGTTCAGCCACTTGCCAATGAAAAGTTATGCGTATTTGCAAATGAAACTAATGGTTGAAAAATAAATAGTTGACATATGCAACTATCCGTGATATGATTAGTAAAATATTTGAGAAGGAGATGTACTATGGATTTGGTAAAACAATTTCGTGAGTATACACGACAGTTGGAGTGTCACTTTGACAATATAAATAATACGGATTGTTGCTGTTGCAGTGTGAATAGAACACAATGTTTTTTGATCGTTGAGATCGGAAGAAAACCGGGTATATCAGTTAAAGAATTAGCAGAGCTTTTGCGGATTGATAAAAGTGGTGTAAGTCGATTTGTTGAAGATTTAGTGCAGAAAGAATATGTGGAAAGAAAAGCTTCTCTGGAAGATAGGCGTTATGTCACTTTACAGTTATTACCCAAAGGACAGCAACGATTTGAAAAAATAGAACAAGATATGTATCAAAAATTTAGACAGGTGTTAGAACAGATACCGGAGAATAAAAGAGAACAGGTTGTAGAATCGTTAAGATTATATAGTGAGGCTTGTTTGGCTGTGGAGGAACATAATAGTGATTAGAGAAATGAACGAAGAAGATTGGAAAAGGGTAGAAGAAATATATTTACAGGGAATAGAAAAAGGTACGGCTACATTTAATACAAAATGTCCTTCCTACGAAGAATGGGATAATGGTCATATCGATAGTTGCAGGTTTGTTTATGTAGATGACGAGTATGTAGTTGGTTGGATAGCAATAAGCCCTACATCCAGTCGCTGTGTATATAAGGGTTGCGTTGAAATGAGTGTTTACGTTGACAGTAATTATCAGGGCAGAGGAATAGGGACGAAACTTGTTGCGCATCTGTTGCAGGAAGCTCAGATTAGGGGATATTGGAGTGTTTACTCTACAGTTATTTCAATAAATACAGCAAGTATAGCGTTACATAAGAAATGTGGGTTCCGAGAGATAGGATATAGAGAGAAAGTCGCGAAAGACCGATTTGGGAATTGGCAAAACACTACGTTATTTGAATTAAGGTTAGAACGTAAAGCAGAGAAACCGGTTAACTACCATATAGAGAAAGCAAAGGAATTATTTGGAAAGAAGTTTCACTGTTCACAGGCTGTTTTTGCCGCTTTTTCAGAGGAGCTTGGGATAACAGAAGAACAAGCATTAAAAATCGGTGCGTGTTTTGGAAGCGGAATTAGAAAGGGAGAAGTATGTGGCGCATGTTCAGGGGCACTTATGGCTCTTGGATTAAAGTACGGACAAGCGGATGAAAACGATATTGAAAGTCGTATGAAAACGAATGAAGTGTCGGATCGGTTTATGGAGGAATTTAAAAAGGAAAACGGTTCCTATATGTGTAAAGAGTTGTTGGGATGCGATTTATCTACGGAAGAAGGTATCGCAGAAGCAATTGAAAAGAAATTGTTTACGGAGTTTTGCCCTAAAATGGTTGAGTCCGCAGCAAAGATTGCAAAAAAAATGCTGGTTTAGTTTTGCATTGTATAGATTTTGGAGTGTATGTTCGGAGAATAAAGAAAACATATTCGGACGGAAAGGATACAGTATGGCAGGTCAAAAGAAAATCAGATTTGCAACCGTAAAGGATGCGGCTGCGATTTTGGAGATTTACGGAGAGTATATTAGGAATACGGCGGTGACCTTTGAAATTGAGGTACCGACGCTTTCTGCGTTTGAAGAACGGATGGAACGGATTATGAGTCAGTTCCCGTGGCTTGTTTGTGAAATAGACGGTGAGATTGCCGGCTATGCGTACGCATCGAAGCACGGAGAACGGGCGGCGTACCGGTGGTCTGCGGACCTTTCGGTGTATATTCATGAAAAGTTTCATAGAAATCATATTGCATCCGAGTTGTATGACGAGGTGATTGCACTTTTACGGAAGCTGGGTTACTATACCGTGTATGCAGGCGTGTCCACCCCGAATCCGAAGAGTGAAGCTTTTCATGGGGCCTATGGGTTTCAGTGTTTAGGGGAATTTAAAAATGTAGGATACAAGCTTGGAGAATGGCATGGTGTAGCCTGGTACGAGCTGCCGATTGCGGAGTATGTGAAAGAACCGAAAGAACCTCGAGGTATCGGTGAAATATAAAAGGATGGAGAACCGGGGAAAGTCGACGGAATAGAAAAGAGTTAGCAGGAAGAATGAGTTGTCGCTATTTGTGTGACAGCTCTTTTCTATTTGTATGATAGGATGGAAAGAATCTCCTTGATGCGGAATATTGTTGCTATTTGATAAAAAATGAGTTATAATTATATACAAATAGAAGGAATTAGGTGTTGTTACCTATAGAAGAGGTATGTATGAAAAAGTCTATTTTGGCGTGTTTTTT
This sequence comes from Lachnospiraceae bacterium, assembly GCA_017465475.1. Classification (GTDB taxonomy): domain Bacteria; phylum Bacillota; class Clostridia; order Lachnospirales; family Lachnospiraceae; genus SIG307. Next base: position 102,070 of record JAFTWC010000006.1, on the reverse strand, counting down.
ATTGTTTGTTCTATTGGGACTGACGGCATGTCATGAGGGGACAGATATGGGGAAAACAGTAATAGGAAAATCAGAAACGGAAGGCGGCAGTACACCCACGGCATATCCTGTACCCACAGAAATGCCGACACAGGCTGTCACACCGACACCGGAAGTAACACCGACACCGTTACCTACATCCACACCATTGCCCACATCGACACCGTTACCGACACCCACACCTTCTGTGGTTTCCTTTTACATGACCGGAGATTTGATGTGTTTGGGCGGACAGCAAAACGCAGCCGCTTTAAAAGGCGGAGGATATGATTTTACTCCCAGCTTCGCCTACATAAAAGAGCAATTGGCGGACAGCGATTTTGTAATCGGGAATTTAGAGACACTGATTTGTCCCAGTTTTCCTTATACTGCGAAGATGAAGTATGTGGAAGAAAATTGTCCGAACTGCAATGGCCCGACGGAGTTTTTGGAAGCGGTAAAGGATGCGGGATTTGATGTGTTGTTCACCTGCAATAATCACTCATTGGATGCAGGAATCACGGGAATCAATGAGACGATTGATTATTTGGATACTTATGGTTTTTTGCATACCGGTACCTATAAAAGGGAAATATCGGTTGCGGAAGAGAACTTAGAGAACCCGGAGCCGGAAAGCGGACAGCAGGAGGAACCGGAGGGGGAAAACAAAGAACGGTTCATAATCATTGAAAAGAACGGAATCAAAATCGGCCTGGTGGCTTTTACGGAGTTAATCAATCTGAGAGAGTCTCTTCCGAAAGAAGAATTGGAGGAAGTGATTAATTGCTACAGTAAGTCTTATGCCATTGAGTTGATTGATGCAGCAAAGACCGCGGGGGCAGATTTTGTGATAGCGTATAATCACTGGGGCAGCGAAAATACCCATGAGGTAAGGGAGTATCAGAAGTCTCATGCGAAAGTATTTGCGGAGGCGGGAGCTGATTTGGTTATCGGAACCCATCCTCATTGTTTACAAGGCCGGGAACTGATTTTAACGGAGGACGGCAGGGAAGTTCCTTGTTATTATTCTCTCGGAAATTTGGTTTCCAGTATGCTTCGGGAGATCAATGATGATACGGTTTTGATAAAGTTTACATTACGACGTGTTGAGGGGAAGGTTGTTATTGAGAATACAGAGTACACCGCATGTCATGTACTGGATTCCCTAAACGGGAAATCTCATGTGATTGTACCGGTTTCTTATCCGCTGGAAAAGGAAAGTCAGAGTGAAGAACTTCGGGAAGCGGAGGAACGTATTCTGAATGTTTTACAGTTAGAACAATAAAAGAACGGAGAAGCATATGAGTTCGAAGAAAAAAACAAAAGCGAAAACGAAAGCAAAAACGAACAATACCCCGCAGGGACAAACAGATGTAAAGAAGCAGGAAGAAGCCGGAAAGGAAGTAACCAAACCGGCAGAAACGAAACCTGAGGTGACGAATAAGGAAGAAGCCGGAAAGGAAGTAACCAAACCGGCAGAAACGAAACCTGAGGCGACGAATAAGGAAGAAGTCGGAAAGGATGTAACGAAACCGGCGGAAGAGAAAACCGAGTCGGCAAATAAGAAAGAAGAGTCCGTCGACAAGCAGAAAAAGCCTGAAAAGAAGCAGGAAGTTGTGGAATGGAAGGAAAGAGAGCAGGAAAAGGACGTTGTGCAGGAGGACGGAGCAACTGAGAAAAAGAAAGCGCATCAGTTCGGCATGTTTTTGCTGGTATTAATGGGAATTATTTTGGCAGCTACCGTGTTTGTACTGGCTGTTTGTTTATATGATACATCAAAGGATTTAAAGACAGTACAGACCATGTCCGGAAGTTTACAAAGTGAGATCGAGCTTGCAAAGCAAAAAGTGGAGCAGGTGGAGAAACTGTTGGAAGAGGTCGAAGCAGATTATGAAGCAGTAGCGAAAAATGCTTCTGATGAGGCTGTGGCTGAGAGCGGTGATGTAAAAGCAAAGCCTACAGCAACTCCGAGACCGACTCCGGAACCGGAAGTGTATACCGTTTGCGTAGATGCGGGCCATGGAGGATATGATACAGGTGCTACCTTATGGACCGATGAGGAAACAGAACGTCGGGAGAAGGATGATAATCTTCGGATGGCAGAGTTGCTTAAGAAAGAATTGGAAGCATATGGGGTTAAGGTAATTATGACAAGAGAAGACGATACGTTCCTCGAATTATATGACCGTACCTTTATTGCCAATTCCCTGGATGCGGATGCGTTGATTTCTCTTCACCGAAATGCGTATTATTTAAACGGTAAGATGAACGACAGAGTCAGCGGAGTCGAAATCTGGGTACACAACAGCAGACCGGCGGATGCCATGCAACTGGCCGGAGAGATGTTGGGCGCCATGATGGAAGTGGGGGGCATGAAGAATCGTGGTGTGAAGTATGGTTCCATGTCTGATGTAAATGAAAATTATGCCATCAACCGGCGGGCGTTGATGACCAGTATGATTGTTGAACTTGGTTTTATCTCCAATGAGGAAGATAACGCAGCGTTGGACACATACGGCGAAGCCTATGCAAAGGCCATGGCCACGGAAATTTATGAGTGGCTGCAGACATTAAGATAGAAAACTGCGGATAAGGAATAGAAATCATAAGGATAAAAGTGCAGGAAGGTTTTATGGGTCATTTCATTGCAATGACATGTGGGACTTTTCTTGCACTTTTTTGATTCATATGATATGATATTTCTTAGAGATTTTTGAACAAAGGAGAGAATGGTATGAGCGTTAAATTTCATCTTCCGGGATTACGTGCGAACTTCCCGATAAATATGTTATTGGTTAAAATGATGCAGACGTATCCGGAGTATTTCAGAGAGGGAATCGAAATCGGTTCGTTTTTCGGTGAGTTTCCGACATCCAAATGGAACGGTGGCAGATTTAGCGGCGGAGACCAGTGTAATGCCGAGTATATCCGTCAGGTAATAAAGGCTGTGAATGCAGAAGGAATTCCGGTTCGTTTTACTTATACGAATCCGTTGATTACGGAAGAAGATTTGGCGGATCCGTATTGTAATTTCTGTCTGCTTGAGGCAAATAACGGCATGAATGAGGTAATCGTGGTATCTCCTATGTTGGAGGAGTACATCAGAGAGTGTTACCCGAATTTTAAGATTACCAGTTCTACCTGTAAGGAAATCAGAGATATTGACGGAGTAAATGCAGAGTTGGAAAAGGATTATAATCTGGTGGTATTGGATTATAACTTAAATAATCAGTTTGATGTGCTTGAGCAGATTAAGCGGAAGGATAAGTGTGAGCTGTTAGTCAATGCTTGTTGTGTGCCGAATTGCCCGCGGAGAGGAGAGCATTATAAGTTCCTGGCAAAGCAGGAAGCGACTGCGTTAAAGAATCGTGAACTGCCGGCTAATAAGCAGAAGGCAATTCCGAGTTGGTATTGTGAGTACGGCGAAAATACATCCTTATATGTGTCGAAAAATTACAGCACTCACATTTCTCCGGAGGCTATTTGGGAGAAATATGTACCGATGGGATTCAATCAGTTTAAGTTAGAGGGCAGAACAGCAAATCTGTTCCTGTTAATTGATACGTATGCATACTACTTTGCTAAGCCGGAGTACAGAGATGAGATGCGTTTTGTGTTAACCACAAATCTGCAATCCAATAAGATTATTACAGTGAATCAGCCGAGAAAAGAGGTTTGGCCGTAAACGGGAGGTTGTTTGATATGCGCAAACGCGTTTTGACAACGATAGGAACGGTAGGCCTGCTGCTGATGTGTGCAGGTTGCGGAAAAGCCGGCGAGTTTTATGAAAAAGGACAAGAGTCTGTAAAGACCGGTGATTATGAGAATGCATTACTTTATTTTTCTCAGGCAGTAGAAGAAAATCCGAACAAAGCGGAGTACTATTTGGAGCAAGGGTACAGCCTGGCGGCATTGGGGCGTTACGAAGAAGCCAGAAAATCTCTTTCTTCCGCTGTTGTGGAACGTGATTTGGAACTGACCCGGAAAAATAACAAAAGAGCATGGCGTGCCATAGGAATTACGTATACGAAGAAGGGCAGTACGAGCAGGCCAAGTCCTATTTTAATAAGGCTTTGGAAGAAAGCTTTTTGCCGGAATTGAATATGGATATCAGAATGTACCTGGCAGATGCGTTGGAATGCGAAGGGGAGTATGATGCAGCCATTAAGGAATATGATACGTTGCTTACGGAATGTGACGAGTATGAAGCAGGATATCAGGCAAGAGGTTACATGAAGTATATTTTGGGATATTACGAAGAAAGCCTTGCGGATTATGAAAAAGCCATTTCCCTCAGTCCGGAGAATTTTGATTTGTATTTTGGGAAATATAACGTACTGGAGAAGCTGGGGAGAGAGCAGGAACAGAAGGAACTGTTGCAGGTAATTACCGGAATAGAGAACCCTTCGGCGGAAGATGGATATTTTATTGCAAAAGCGCAGTATTTCAGCGGTTCTTTTGAAGAAGCCATGGTAGGGCTTTCAAAGGCAGCGGAAGACGGCTATGAAGATGCCCACTACTACATGGGGGAGATTTATCATAAACGTTCCGATTACGGTGAGGCAATCTACCACTACAAGGAGTACATTGACGGAGCAGGAGCGAAGGATGCGGCCGCCTATAATCAGATGGCGATTTGTTTGTTGAAGCAGGAACGCTATGCTGATGCACTGGAAGCGGTATATGCAGGCCAAAAGCTTTCGGATCCGTTGCATGGTCGTCAGCTGATGTTTAACGAAGTGGTAATTCTTGAGAAAATGGGAGAGTATGCCGCGGCTTATGAAAAGGCGGTAGAATATCGGAATGCGTACCCGGAAGATACGGCCATCCGGGAGGAACTGGAGTTTTTGGCCACCAGGGTACGGGAAGGGTCATGAGGTTAGTATGATTGAGAACAGAGAAGAAAAAGAACGTGTGATATTGGTAGGTGTTTGTGTCTCTGATGGGGACGATACGGAGGCATCCTTAGAGGAGTTAAAAGAGCTTGTGAAAACGGCCGGAGCAGAGACTGTGGAAGTTATCATCCAGAACCGGGAAGCGGTACATCCGGGCACTTATGTGGGAAAAGGGAAAATCGAAGAAATTGCCATGTCGCTGGCAGCATACGATGCGGACGGCATTGTATGTGACGACGAATTGTCTCCGGCTCAGATGAAAAATCTGGAGGATGCCCTGCAGTGTAAGGTTATGGACCGTACCATGGTGATTTTGGACATTTTTGCCCAGCATGCCAGAACGGGAGAAGGTAAGCTTCAGGTGGAATTGGCACAGCTTAAGTATCGTGCCACAAGACTTATCGGAAGTTACAGTGCCATGTCCCGTATCGGCGGAGGTGCAGCCGGTGCATCCGGCGGTATCGGAACCAGAGGTCCGGGTGAGAAAAAGCTGGAAGTGGACAGAAGACTTATTAAAGCCAGGATTTCCCAGTTAAACAGGGAATTGGAGCAGGTAAAGAAAAACAGAGAAGTGGCCAGGGCCATGCGGGAACGTAACCGCACACCGGTGGTTGCCGTTGTAGGATATACCAATGCAGGAAAATCCACCCTTTTAAATACATTGACGGATGCCGGTGTGTTGGAGGAAAACAAGTTGTTTGCTACATTGGACACCACGACTCGTATTTTAAAGTTGGAAAGCAAGGAGCAGGTGCTTCTTACGGATACCGTAGGGTTTATCCGAAAACTGCCGCATCATTTGGTGGATGCATTTCGCTCCACGTTGGAGGAGGCAAAGTATGCCGACATGATACTACATGTTGTGGATGCCTCCAATCCGGATATGGATGCTCAGATGCACATTGTATATGAAACACTTACGAAGCTGGGCGTAAAGGATAAGCCGATTATTACCGCATTTAATAAGCAGGACTTAGTGGAAGTACCGGAAAGTAACCGGGATTTCAGGGCGGATCGTGTGGTAAAAATCAGTGCAAAACACGGTCAGGGACTTCCGGAACTGCTTTCTGTAATAGCTGATCTGTTGCGGGAGAATAAGGTTTATGTTGAATGTATCCTGTCTTATGCGGAGGGAAATAAACTGGCCTTGATTCGAAAATACGGAGAACTGTTGTCGGAGGAATATGTGGCGGAAGGGACTGCCGTGAAGGCGTATGTTCCTATGGATTTGTACGGACAGCTGTTTGGCGGGAAGGAAAATGAACGATGAAGTGGCGTCCTTCGGTTTAGAGAAAATCACCAAATACGGCGACATTTTACCTGAAAAAGTAAATAGGACTTTAGTCCTATCTTTCAAAAGCGAACCACTATATCTTGAAAAAGATTTTAAAAAAATTTCAAGATATGGTGGTTTTTCTCTTGACTCCCACAAGAGATAATGGTAATATTATGAATGTACGGAGAAGCTTGTAAGAAAGTACAAATGAGAATCAATTGTTACGAAGGGAGATATAAGCATGATTAATGTAGTGAAGCGTGATGGGGAGATCGCAGAATTTAATCTTTCCAAAATCAGTGATGCAATAACAAAAGCATTCCATGCAACCAACAAGTCCTATACGGATGAGATTATCAGTTTACTTGCGTTGCGTGTTACTTCCAGTTTCCAGGAGAAGGTGAAGGATAACACGGTGACCGTGGAAGATATTCAGGACAGTGTTGAGCATGTACTGGAGCATACCGGGTATACTGATGTGGCAAAGGCCTACATCTTGTATCGTAAAAATCGCGAAAAGATTCGTAACATGAAGTCCACTATTTTGGACTATAAAGATATTGTAAACAGTTATGTAAAGGAAGAGGACTGGCGTGTAAAGGAAAATTCCACCGTGACCTATTCCGTAGGTGGTTTGATTTTACACAATTCCGGTGCAATTACTGCAAATTATTGGTTATCTGAGATTTATGACGAAGAAGTGGCAAATGCTCATCGTAATGCAGATATCCATATCCATGACCTTTCCATGCTTACCGGTTATTGTGCGGGCTGGTCTTTAAAGCAGTTGATTCAGGAAGGTCTTGGCGGTATTCCGGGAAAGATTACGTCTTCTCCGGCAAAGCACCTTTCTACCTTGTGTAACCAGATGGTAAACTTCCTTGGTATTATGCAGAATGAGTGGGCAGGCGCACAGGCATTTTCTTCGTTTGATACTTATCTTGCTCCGTTTGTAAAGATTGACAATCTTTCTTATAAAGAAGTAAAGCAGTGTATTTCTTCCTTCATCTATGGTGTAAATACTCCTAGTCGTTGGGGTACCCAGGCTCCGTTCTCTAACATTACGTTGGACTGGACGGTTCCGGCTGACCTGGCAAATCTTCCGTGTATTGTAGGCGGTGAGGAGCAGGATTTCACCTACGGCGATTGTAAGAAGGAAATGGATATGGTGAATAAGGCCTTCATCGAAATTATGGTAGAAGGTGATGCCAACGGCCGTGGTTTCCAGTATCCGATTCCGACCTATTCCATTACCAGTGATTTCGATTGGTCCGATACGGAAAACAACCGTTTATTGTTTGAGATGACTTCGAAGTACGGTACACCGTATTTCTCCAATTATATTAACAGTGATATGGAGCCGAGTGATGTTCGTTCCATGTGCTGTCGTTTACGGCTTGACCTTCGTGAACTTCGTAAGAAGACCGGCGGTTTCTTCGGTTCCGGTGAGAGTACCGGTTCCATCGGCGTAGTTACCATCAATATGCCGCGTATTGCATATTTATCTAACAATGAAGAAGAGTTTTATGCACGTCTTGATCGTATGATGGATATTTCGGCACGTTCCTTAAAGGTAAAGAGAAGCGTTATTACAAAGCTGTTGAATGAGGGCCTTTATCCGTATACCAAGCGTTACCTCGGTACTTTTGAGAATCATTTCTCTACCATCGGTCTTCTCGGTATGAACGAAGCAGGTCTTAACGCAAAGTGGATTGGTAAGGACATGACGAATGAAGAGTGCCAGGAGTTTACCAAGCGTGTGCTGAATCATATGCGTGAGCGCCTCAGTGATTACCAGGTTGAATACGGTGATTTGTACAACTTAGAGGCAACCCCGGCAGAGTCCACCAGCTATCGTCTGGCAAAGCATGATAAGAAGAAGTATCCGGAGATTATTACCGCAGGACATGAGGGTGATACTCCGTACTATACCAACAGTTCTCATTTGCCGGTGGATTATACCGCAGATTTATTTGATGCATTGGATATCCAGGATGAGTTACAGACATTGTACACTTCCGGTACCGTATTCCATGCATTCCTGGGTGAAAAGCTTCCGGATTGGGAAGCTGCGGCAAAGCTTGTTCGCACCATTGCAAAGAATTACAAATTGCCGTACTATTCCTTATCTCCTACTTACTCTATTTGTAAGACCCATGGATATCTTGCAGGTGAGCAGTGGACTTGTCCGCATTGTGGAGAAAAGGCAGAAGTTTACTCCAGAATTACCGGATACTATCGACCGGTTCAGAACTGGAACGAAGGTAAAACACAGGAGTATAAGAACCGTAAGTTGTATGATTTGGCCCAGTCCAGAACGATGGAGGATCCGTTAAATCAGACCACGAATCGCATTACGTTACAAAGCGAAGTACATACCCAGTTGGAAGAGATTTCTGCACCGGAGAAAAAAGGTGACGGCATTTATCTGTTCACCACAAAGACCTGTCCGAACTGTAAGATCGCAAAAGAGTTCTTAAAAGATGTGGCATATGAGACCGTAGACGCAGAAGAGGATTTGGTAATGGTGGATACTTATGGTATTATGCAGGCACCGACTCTTGTGGTAGTAAATAACGGTGAAGTGAAAAAGTATGTAAATGCATCTGATATAAAGGGCTATGTACAGAGTTTGCGATAGGAAGTAAAGCGGAATTAGCAGACATGGCTTGCAAAAGAGCAGAAAAACGTGTAAAATAACGGAAGGGGCTGGCGCAGTATTCGCGGACGCGTCAGTCCCTTTTATCAGTGAGAAACGGGAGAGGTATGATGAAAGAAGCCATGGAACGGACTGCGTATTTAATCGGTACGGACGGTGTGGAGCTGCTTGCCCAAAAACACGTGGCCCTATTCGGTGTGGGCGGTGTCGGTGGTTATGTGGCGGAAGCGTTGGGAAGAGCCGGTATCGGAACCTTGACATTGGTGGACAAGGATACGGTCAGTGTGAGTAATATAAACCGTCAGATTATCGCAACCTATGATACAGTTGGCCAAAAGAAAACGGATGCAATGGCAAAACGTTTGCAATCCGTGAATCCGGAGATTACGGTGTTTGGCAGGGATTGCTTTTATTTGCCGGATACGGCGGATGAGTTTGATTTTACAGAGTATGATTATGTGGTGGATGCAGTGGATACCGTAACGGCGAAGTTAGAACTGGTAAAACGGGCCCGGGAGGCGGGTGTACCGATTATTTCCTGCATGGGGACAGGGAATAAATTAGATCCGGGACAGTTTGAGATTACGGATATCAGCAAAACCAGCGTTTGTCCATTAGCGAAAGTGATGCGGAGGGAGCTTCGTAAACGAGGAATTACCCACCTAAAAGTATTATATTCGAAAGAAGAACCCATAAAACATGAAGCCGGTGCGGTACCGGGCAGTATTTCCTTTGTGCCGCCGGTGGCAGGATTAATGATTGCGGGGGAAGTAATAAAAGATTTGTTGCGAGAGGAGAAGCAAAATGGCTAAGAATAATTTTTTCTTTGGAAGAAAGCAGATGCCGGAAAATGTGCAGGAACAAGTGAAGAAAGAGGTTGAAAAGCAGACAGAGAAGAAATCCGGTAAGAGACGTCGTTATACTCTTTTGGTAGAAGAGGTGGTTGAGTCTGCCCGTATGCAGGGTGTTATGGTAATCGGAAATCTGCACGGAAGAATCAGAGAAGATGATACCATGTACTTATATCAGCCGGGAAAGCCGGTAAGAGAAGTAAAGGTAGTCGGTATTGAGTTGGGACCGAGAGAAATTGTAGATACTGCAAAAAATCAGCAGGTAGGTCTCGGTCTGGATATTGAAGATGTCAACGAAGTTTCCAGATTTGCGGTACTCAGCAGTGTAAAGCCGGCAGAAGGGGAGCTGGCAAACCTTATCATTGAGAATCCGAGATTGTTCGGTTTAATGATGGAATATAAGCGTTTGTATCAGAACACCGCATATATGGATGAACTTTTATATGAGTTATGTCACGCAAAGTTCGTGGTTCCGCTTTACATGGATCGCCCGCCGATTCCGCAGGCCGACGGAAGTGCAGAATTTAGTAAGGATGCTTTTGTAGGCTTCCGTTCCTTAAAGAAGCCGGGGGATGACAACGAAGTGGTGTTCCCGGCATTTACGGATGAGTTGGCAACTGCGTCTTGGAAGGATGCTTTTCAGGAAGGACAGCCGAAGCGTTTTGCGACCATGCAGCTTCCGCATCTTTTGGTTGAAGTCAGAAGAGGACATGCAGGTCTTGTAATTAATCCGTTTGGACCGGTGCCGGTGTACTTCCCGAAGGAGTTGTTAGACCAGGTAGAAAAGTCCACGGTGTTCTTTGAACGTTATGTTATGCCGGGACTTGTGCCGAAGGAAGAACCAAAGGAAGATTAAATTTGTTTTTACAAAGTGTTGCATTTTAGACGTTTTTGAGCTATAATATATAAAATGGCAATGATGAAGACTAAGAATGCGGATGTCGTTTCAGAGAGTTTGCGGTTGGTGTGAGCAGACAGGCAGAAGATTCCTTCCACCTTCGGAGCCGGGGCGAAAGCCCGGGGAACGCCCCGTACAGCGTACACGAGAGGTCGGGAAACCGGCAACGTGGGTGGCAACGCGGATGATACTCCGTCCCATGGCTTAGGCTATGGGACGGTTTTATTTATATTATAGGAGGACATACCATGTTAGATTTAAAGTTTGTGAGAGAAAACCCGGAAATCGTAAAGCAGAACATCCGTAATAAGTTTCAGGATAATAAGCTTCCGTTAGTAGATGAGGTAATCGAGCTTGATAAGGAAGCTCGTGCAACCCAGCAGGAGGCAGACAACCTTCGTGCGGAAAGAAAGCGTATTTCAAAAGAAATCGGCGGCCTTATGGCAAAGGGGTTAAAGGAAGAAGCAGAAGCAAAGAAGAAGCAGGTAGAAGAGTTTGCTACCCGCCTTACGGAGCTGGAAGCGAAGGAAGCAGAACTTTCCGAGAAGGTATTAAAGATTATGATGACTATTCCGAACATCATTGATCCGAGCGTACCGATCGGTAAGGATGACAGTGAAAATGTGGAAGTACAGCGTTACGGTGAGCCGGTGGTGCCGGAGTTTGAGATTCCGTATCATACCGATATTATGGAAAAGTTAAACGGTATTGATTTGGATGCAGCCAGAAAGGTGGCCGGTAACGGTTTCTACTATTTGATGGGAGATATTGCCAGACTTCATTCCGCAATTATTTCTTATGCAAGAGATTTTATGATTGACAGGGGATTTACCTACTGTATTCCGCCGTTTATGATTCGTAGTAACGTAGTAACCGGTGTTATGAGTTTTGCGGAAATGGATGCCATGATGTACAAGATTGAGGGTGAAGATTTGTATCTCATCGGTACCAGTGAGCATTCCATGATTGGTAAGTATATTGATACGATTTTACAGGAAGAATCTTTGCCGCATACATTGACCAGTTATTCTCCGTGTTTCCGTAAGGAAAAGGGTGCTCACGGCATTGAGGAACGTGGTGTATACCGCATTCATCAGTTTGAAAAGCAGGAGATGATCGTGGTTTGTAAGCCGGAAGAGTCTCCGGTTTGGTTCGATAAGTTGTGGCAGAACACGGTAGATTTGTTCCGTACCATGGATATTCCGGTAAGAACCTTAGAGTGTTGTTCCGGTGATTTGGCAGACCTTAAGGTGAAGTCCATTGATGTAGAAGCATGGTCTCCGCGTCAGAAGAAGTACTTCGAGGTTGGTAGTTGTTCCAATCTCGGTGATGCACAGGCACGTCGCTTGAAGATTCGTGTGAACGGTGCGGAAGGCAAGTATTTTGCGCATACCTTGAACAATACGGTGGTGGCACCGCCGCGTATGTTGATTGCGTTCTTAGAGAACAATTTAAACGAGGACGGAAGCATTAACATTCCGAAGGCATTGCAGCCGTATATGGGCGGAAAAGAAAAGATTGAAGTGAAGTAATAGGACAAGCAGGTTGTCGTAAGACAGCCTGCTTTTGAAGTTTTAGGAAAGGATATCTCTGTTGCAGGGAACAGAGGTACTGTTTGACAGAAAGGAACAGGAGTATGTTGTTTAGGGGAGAAAAAAAGAAAGACGAAATAACGAATTATATTGAAGATACGGAGGCAGTTGCAAATAAATATGTGATGAAGTGCTTTGGAATCATGATGCTGGTGTTTACAGTAGCGTTTCTGTTAAACCTTATCGGCGTATTTGTAGTGGACCAGAGTCTGATGCAGAAGGCATATTTCCCTTCTGTTGTTATTTACTTTATTATGTTTGTTGTGACAAGGTTTGTGCCACTGTCAAACCGTAAGATAAAGTTTTTTATTTTGTTAAGTGTAGTTACCGTTCTTACCGTAATGGGAGTGTATATTACCTATCATGTTGCATTGGCAACGATTTTACCGTTTTTGTACGCAATGCTTTACTCCTCCAAGCGGTTGACGCGGTCTGTTTACGGTATGGTGGTTATCAGCACCGTGATTACCGTGTACGGTGGGTATCGATACGGTTTGTGTGATGCCAATATGGCGCTTTTAACCACGGGAAAGTTACAGGACTATTTGTCGGAAGGAAGTTTTGTGCTGACAAAGGTGAACGAAAATCCGACACTGAGTCTGATGTTGTTTTTTGTGATTCCGCGTTGTCTTACTTATGTTGCGTTTATGGCAGTATGCGGTAGTATTTATAAGATTGTGAGCGGCAGTCTGGAAAAAGTAAAACTGACGGCAGAACTGGAAAAGGCAAAGGAAGAGGCAGAGCAGGCTAATCGTGCTAAGTCCCAGTTTTTGGCAAGAGTATCTCATGAAATAAGGACACCGATTAATTCGTTAATCGGTATGAACGAAATGATTTTAAGAGAGAGCGCAGAGGATGAGACAAAGCAGTATGCCGGTGATGTAAAGGATTCGGCTATGTTACTTCTTAATATCGTCAATGATATTCTGGATTCTTCTAAAATTGAGTCCGGAATGATGGAACTGGTGCCGGTACGATATGAGATAGGAAGTCTTTTGAATGACATTTATAATATGACGCAGTTGAAGGCAAAAGAAAAGGGGCTGAGTCTGGAGTTTGAGATTGATCCGAACATTCCTGCAGAGTATTTTGGGGATGATAAGCGCATACGGCAGATTTTACTGAATCTTCTTTCGAATGCAGTAAAGTATACGGAGCGAGGAACGGTTACGTTAAGAATATCGGGGAAAACAGAAGGGAAAGACTGCAGATTACATTGTGCGGTGATTGATACCGGCATTGGAATTAAGCCGGAGGATATGGAGGCTGTTAAGGAAGTATATCGTCGGGTAGATGAAGAGAGAAATCATAAAGTGGAAGGAACCGGGTTAGGAATTAATATTGTCCAGCAGTTTTTGGGAATGATGGGAAGTGAACTGAAGATAAAGAGTGAGTATGAGAAGGGAAGCGAGTTTTCTTTTGAACTGTTACAGCAGGTGATAAATGAAAAACCGATGGGAGATTTCAGAAAGCAGTTACAGCAGGCGGAAAAGGGATATCGCTCTGTATTTGTTGCACCGGAAGCAAAGGTTTTGGTGGTGGATGACTACGTAATGAATTTGAAGGTTGCCAAACAACTGATGAAGCAGACGAAGGTTAAAGTTTTTGAGGCTCAAAGCGGGGAAGAGTGTTTGAACTTGCTTAGGAGCGAATCTTTCCATATCGTATTTTTGGATCATATGATGCCGGGAATGGATGGGATTGAAACTTTGGAAAGAATAAAAGAGGAACGCTTGTGTGAAAATAATCCGGTTATTATGTTGACGGCAAATGCGATTAAAGGTGACAGGGAAAGGTATTTGGAAGTTGGCTTTGATGACTTCCTTTCGAAACCGATTTTGCCGGAAAAGCTGGATAAAATGCTTTTGAAACATTTACCGAAACAATTGATCCGGTTGACAGAGGATAATTGTGATGATGTCGATGACAAAAAGGAAGAATCGGTTAAAGAAGAGGAAAATGAAACCGTAAAAGAAGAAAAGGTACAGGATGCGAAGATAACTACGAAACAGAAACTGTTTTCTGATTTGACCAAAGTGTTACCGGAGCTTGATTATGGGAAAGCATTAATGCTTTGCGGAGGAGAAGAATCGTTTCTAATGGAGTTGTTTGAGCTTTTTATTAATCTTCCGATTAAGGAAGAGTTGTCCCGGTTCAGGGCTGAGAACGACTACAAAAACTATTGTATTCGTATCCATGGGTTCAAGAACAATGCATATCCGATAGGAGCCAATGCGTTGGGGGATTTGGCATATGAGATGGAACAGATGACAAGAGAATCTATGCCTGAGGAAATAGACGAGTTACAAAAGCGTTTGTTTGACCAGTATGATAGAATTTGTGAGAAGTATAAGGCAATCTGATAACGGTTTTTAACTACATGAGAGGAGCGTGCCCTTATGGTAACCTGGTTTTATTTTATTGTTTTTGCTCTGTCATTGATTATGACCGGAAGTTTTTTGGTAAAGAGCAGGAATGTGGATGCGTTGTACATCCTATTTTACATTTTTGTAACAGTGAATTGTCTGGGGAGGTATTTGTTAGCAGTGTCCGAGTCCCTTGACATGGCAATATGGTCAAATCGGTTCATGTACGTAGGTGGGTGTTATGCGCCTCTTTTAACGGTTATGGTATTGGCCAGATTGTGTAATTTTAAGTTCCCCAAATGGTTGCAGGCAGGATTGGGCATTTATTCCACTGTAGTGCTGGTGTTAGTAGTTACTACAGAGAAAACAGGGTTGTATTATGTATCTTCGGAATTGGCACGCGGAGATGGGTTTACATATTTAAGTAAAGTTTACGGACCGCTGCATATTCTGTATCCGGTTATGATGGGACTGTATGCTGTGTTATTGGCGGTGTTTGTATTCGTTGCAGTGAAAAACAGAGGAAACATTTCGGTTCGTTTGGTTATGACTATATCGCTGATTGGCGCAGCAATTATGTTAACCTATATCTTGGAGAGAATTGTCAAAACGAATATCAGTTATCTGGCAATTGGCTATTTAGTTGCTCTTATGTTTATGAATAAGTATTTTGAGCGAGTTAAGATGTATGATATGACAAGTAATGTGTCCGGCGTATTGCAACGTGTGAAAGATTATGGTTATCTTGTCTTTGATAATGAGTATTGTTTTGTCAACGCAAACGGCATTATGAAAAAGCTGTTTCCGGAAATTGAACATTGGGTGATTGACAAACAGGTTCCGGCATCAGACAGTAGTCTGTACAAGGAAGTGTTACAGTGTTTGTACGGATGGTCGGGAGAGGAGAACGACAATCGATATGTGCAGGTGGGGGGAGAGTATTACCAGTTCGAAATACGTCGTCTGTCGTATGGCAGAAAACGGGAAGTGGGCTATTTATTGGAATTCATGAACCGGACCATGGAAAAGAAGTTTTATAATGCGATGGAAGCGTATAATACGCAGATGGAACAGGAAGTTGAAAGAAAAACGGAGGAAATAAGAGAACAGCAAAAGAATGTGAAGGAGCTTTTTTTGCAGACAGTCACTGCCCTTAGTGAGGCGGTGGAAGCAAAAGACCGTTATACCAGCGGTCATTCCAAGCGTGTAGCGGAATATGCCCGGATGATTGCTGTTCGTATGGGGAAAAGTAGGGCAGAGCAGGATGAAATCTATCAAGCCGGCTTGCTACATGATGTGGGTAAAATTCGTATTCCGGAAGGAATTATTAATAAGACAGGAAAACTTACGGATGAAGAGTACGCAATTATTAAAATTCATACCATTACGGGATTTCAGATTTTACGAGTCATTTCCAACAACAGTTTTATAGCGGTTGCGGCAAAGTATCATCACGAGAGATATGACGGAAAGGGCTATCCGAACGGATTAAAAGGGGAAAAGATTCCGGAGGTTGCACGCATTTTGGGAGTAGCGGATTCCTATGATGCCATGACCAGTAACAGAAGTTATCGAAAAGCATTGCCGCAGGAGGTTGTAAGAGCGGAAATTGAGAAAGGAAGAGGAACTCAGTTTGATCCGGCTGTTGCGGAGATTATGTTGCAACTGATAGATGAGGATAAAGAGTATCGCATGCAACAAAACGATTCCATGCAACGAAGTGTGCTTGTGGTGGATGATGAACCCATGAATCATATGTTGATTTCTCATATGATGAAAGATGAACCGATGTATGAAATTGTATCTGCCGGTGGCGGATTGGAGGCATTGGAGCTGTTGGAACAGAAGCATTTTGATTTGATTTTGTTGGATGTAAAAATGCCGGAAATGGATGGAATGGAGACCTTACAGCGAATTCGGGAGAAATACAAGACGCCGGTGGTATTTATGACGGGAGACAAGAATCTGGATATACCGTTGGAGTATTCAACGCTTGCTTATGATGACTATATTACAAAACCGGTGCTTCCGCTTTTGATGAAGGAAATTGTCCATAATCTTACAGAGAGAGCCAATGTATAGCTAACAGAAAAGACAGCTGTTGTACATAGAACAGCTGTCTTTTTATTTGCTGACAAATAATTGATTTGCAGGTTGATTTATCTTGCCAGAATCTGTGTGATTTCACCGACATACATGGTATGCATATCGCCGTCTTTGTAGAAGGAGTCGGCAATGGCCGGGTCGATAAATTGGTCTGCAGTCATGCGGGTGGCAGACAGTTTTCTGCAGATGAAGACAAGGTTTCCTTCGTCGATAAACGGAGTGTCATCGCTGTAATTTACATTGAAACGTGCTCCCGCGATTTTGTCCTCGTCCCTACCGGAAACAGCACCAAGGTATGAGAGCGCGGCACGTTGCCCTTCAAAAAATGTAAGGGAGAAGGTATCGTTTGCATCGATGAACTCTTTCGTATAGCGGCTGTCACGGACAAAAATGTAAGCGACGTTTTTTCCCCACATGATACCGAGTCCGCCCCAGGAGGCAGTCATGGTGTTGGCCTTTTCTTTGGTTCCTGCGGTAATAAGCATCCATTCTTTTCCGATTTTAGTGAACGGGTTTACTTCCAGCATATCTGCCGGATACGGTTGAAATGTGTGCATAGTAAAACCTTCTTTCTTTTTTCTTTTATTCAGTGTACCACATTTATATGAAAAAAGGAACGGTAAAATGAAAGGACCGCGTGCTTTTTCACGCGGTTCCAAGAGATTACAGTTTGTAGTAAAACGGAGCTTAGCGTCGGATGGATTCTTTTCTTTTTGACAGAATCGTTAAAAGGAAGAAAAATCCTGCAATCAAAACCGTACCGAGTAGCAGACAGATAATCGGATTTGTGACAAAGCCTGCTACTAAGAAGCAGATAAAGCTTATTACAGCAACGGTAATGGCATACGGAAGCTGGGTGGAAACATGGTTTACATGAACACATTGTGCGCCCGCAGAGGACATAATGGTGGTATCACTGATTGGGGAACAATGGTCACCGCATACCGCTCCTGCAAGGCAGGCAGACATTCCGATGTAGAAAATCGGGTTTGAAGGGTCAAACATATTGTAAACAATCGGAATCAAAATACCGAAGGTGCCCCAGGAAGTACCGGTGGCAAATGCCAGCAGGCAGGCTACGACAAAAATGATTGCCGGCAGCAGGCTGGTAAAGTTTTTGAGACCGCTGTCCATTACTACTTTAATAAATTCATCAGACTGCAATAATCCGGATGTGATGTTCTTTAAGGAAGTAGCAAAGGTAAGAATGATAATGGCCGGAACCATGGCGATAAAGCCTTTCGGAATACAGTCCATAGCATCTTTGAAGGTGATAAGCTTTCTTGCAACTAAGTAAATTACCACAAGAATCATCGCAACCAGTGCACCCCACGGAAGAGCTGTACTTGCAGTGGTTGCAGAGAAGGCACCGATAAAATCACCGTAATAGGAGGATGCTGCATCAAAAAAACCACCATTATAAATTAATGCAAATACGGAAAGACCGATCAGAACAAGAATCGGAAGTAATAAATCCGCAACCTGCCCTTTCGGATTATGTTCGGTAGTTATACCATCCACACGTTCTTCTGTAGAAAACAGATCTCCTTTTTCGATGGCATTTTGCTCATGTTTTGCCATCGGTCCAAAATCCTTTTTGGATAACACAAGGAAGATGATAAAAACAAAGGTTAAAAGGGAGTAGAAATTATACGGAATGGCTTTTACAAACAACTGGATGCCGTTAAAACCTGTGCCGTCCGCATATTCTGCAACAGCAGCCGCCCAGGAACTAATCGGTGCAATCATGCAAATCGGGGCTGCGGTGGCATCAATTAAGTAGCTAAGTTTTGCCCTGGATATTTTATGACTGTCTGTAACCGGCAGCATAACAGAACCCACGGTAAGACAATTAAAATAGTCATCGATAAAAATAAGGACACCTAAAACGAAAGTGGCAAACTGGGCCCCGATACGGGTTTTAATGTGAGTCTGTGCCCAGCGACCGAATGCTGCACTGCCGCCGGATTTGTTGATGAGAGCCACAAGTATACCTAAAATCACAAGGAAAAGGAAAATGCCTGCGGTATCGGAAATGGCAGCAATTAATCCATCGCTGACTACATGATCCACTGCAGTGGTGACAGAGCTGTTACAGGCAAGGATACTTCCTACCACAATACCGAGAAACAGGGAGGAGTAAACTTCCTTAGTGAGAAGTGCTAACGCAATTGCGATGATGGGTGGTACAAGGGCCCAAAAGGTCGCAACGGTTGCGGTACCGGTAGCAGTTACGATGATTGCCATAAGAATGGAGGCAATTACCAGAATAAGTGCCAGCACCGAAGTGATTTTTTTCTTCATTTTATGTTCTCCTTTCTTTTGTACACGTAAGTTTTTTATGGAAAAACTCACAAAATAATTATACGAAAGGTGGAGAGACATGTCAATGATTTAAGAGACATATCTAGGGAAAAAGGAGATTGGAAAACAGATGATTGTGTGATGTAATTCACTTGTTTGGAAAAATTAAGTTTATATTTAATATTGAAAAACGCAAAAAGTGGTAAATTTTTCTCGTACTTGTAGTGGATGTAATTTTATGATAAACTGAATTTGTAGGAAATCAAAGACAAGGAGTTCCTTGGTGTTGGTGATATGGGAGTGTACGGTCGATGAAAAAGAGGAGACCGTGCCGGTATGATAGGTTACGGAAAGGATGAAGGGATGAGAAAACAAAAGAACATAATGAAAAAACTATATAAGGGTGTCAGCACTTTGACAGTAACGGCTTTAATAGGTTTTGGTATGCCGTTAGAGGGAATAAGGATGATTCCGCTTACAAAAACAGCAGTGGAAACGGTCTATGCAGCGGAAGATATGTTGGGATACAAAAATCCGAAAGATATTGTGATCGCCATGCCCAATCAGAATAACTATTCCACCACGGCATCAAAAATCAGTATCTTGGGAGCTTGTGATTACCGGTATCCTCTTACCATGAACGGGGAAGAGATAACCATAACAGAGCACGGTTTTTTTACGGCCTATGTATCCCTTTCGGTGGGGGAAAATGTATTTGAGTTTGAAAACGGAGAGCATACCTACCGGTTGGTGATAAAACGGAAAAAATCTTCCGGCAGTTCTTCCGGAGGGGGAACGACTGCCAAATACAAAGCTGTAAAAAACAAAATAGGAGAACTGACGTATCCGTATACTATGCCGTACTCCTCTCCGGGAACCACAGAAATCGGTTACTGGCCGTTGACACAGAATACCACATTTCGAATTGTGGGAGAGTGGGGGAATTATTATAAGTTACCGGACGGGACCTATGTGCCTAAGTCTATGGTAAAGGTATATCCCTACGCTATGCCTGCAAACAAAGTAAGCAGTGCGAAGGTATCCTATGATAAGAAAACCCACACGGTAGAGTCGGTGTTTTCCATGAAGATGGATGCATTATATGATGTGCAGATAGCGGGAGATACGGTAAAATTTGTACTATATGACACAACGGCGGGGGGAAAGGTGACTGTTCCGGATAATCCGTTGGTGAAGTCGGTTTCCCGTAAAACGGATGAGGACGGAAAAGCAATCTATACATACAAGCTGAAGGACGCAGATAAGTTGTGCGGGTTTGATGTAACTACGAAAAATGGGAAGTTGACCTTTACATTAAAGTATGCACCGGTGTTAAAAAAGAAAGGTTCCTTAGACGGGGCTGTGATTTTACTGGATGCGGGACACGGCGGTTCCGATAACGGAACGGTAGGCGCCATGGGCGGAAAAGGACCTACTGAGAAAATGGTAAATCTGGATTTAACTTTGCGAACCAAGGAAGCTTTGGAAAAAATGGGTGCAAACGTTGTGATGGTACGAAGCGCGGATGTGTTCTATTCCTTGGATGAACGGGTAGAGTTGATTCGAAACACAAAACCGGATTTATCCATTTCCATTCACGGAAATGCCATGGGAATCACTTCGGATTATTCTAAGTCTTCCGGATTTTTGACCTATTATTCTTATAATACAGTACAAGATGCGGCAAGCATCATTAATCAAGCGGTAAACGAGCAGATGGGGTATACCAATCGAAGCGTTCGTAAGGCGAATCTTTCTCTGACCCGGTTAACCGCTTGTCCGGCAGTGTTGTTGGAATCTGCATTTTTAACAAATCCGGATGACTATGAGTATTTGCTAAAGTCATCCAATCGTGAGAAATTGGCAGATGCCATAGCAAATGCGGCGAAGGAGTATATTGAAAGTGTTGCTGTGTATGAGCAAACGGAACAAAAGTATACCGTGAAGAAGGGGGATACCTTGTCTGCAATTGCGAAAAAATACGGTGTGACTGTGGAAGTGTTGGTTCAGAAGAATAACATTAAGAATAAAAATGTGATTCAGACAGGCAGTGTTCTTGTGATTCCGGTAAAATAAAAGAAATTTTTGTCATTTATACAAGTATTTTTGAGAAAGCAACCGAAACTTTGTGAAAAGAAACGGTTGCTTTCTTTGTTTAAAAAAAGTATAATGTACGCGGGGAAGTTTTGGGACGTTAGAAGATGAGTGAGAGAAACAATTTCTTCAGAAGGAAGGATACGGATATGTTACAGTTTTTATTTAAAGAAATGAACCAGGGAATTTGTGCGTTTATCGGAATTCTGGCAGCATACGGATTGACCTGCGTATTGTTACATTGCTGCGGAAACCTTTTACCGAGGGACGGGGGAAGAGATTATGCGGTAGACGGAAAGTTGTCTCAGGGAAAACCGCGAGGCGCCGGATTTGTATTTATTCTTGTTTTTGCGGTGACGGCATTTTTGTTTTTGCCCTTGGACAGAGAGCGTTCCATTTATGTGATTTTAACAGTGGCAGCCATGCTTACCGGCTTTTTGGATGATTGTTCCAAAGCGCCGTGGGGAGAATACAAAAAAGGAATCCTGGATTTGATTATTTCCGTCATGGTTGCGATTACATATATTAATTTTAACGGAACCACACTTGCAATCGGATTTTTAGACGTGGAAATGGAACTTCCGAAGATTGTATTCGGTGTTTTGGCGACCCTTCTTGTATGGGTGTCCATTAACGTAACAAACTGTGCCGACGGTGTGGATGGGCTGTCGGGTACGTTAACCAGTATTACATTAATGAGCTTTTATGTTACGGCGGAAGCTACCGGATTTGCTGAGGACTATCGGTATATGACGCTTCTTTTGGTGGCATGTCTGCTTGGATATCTTTGGTACAATGCTACACCGAGCCGGATGATGATGGGGGATGCGGGCTCTCGTGCCATGGGCTTGTTTATTGCGATTGTTGCGTTAAAAAGCGGGCATGTGCTGTTATATATCCCGTTCGCAATCACCCTGATTCTGGACGGTGGTTTGGGACTTATAAAGGTAGCATTGTTGCGGTTCCTTAAAATCCGTATCTTAAAAAATACAAGAACACCGTTACATGACCATGTACGTAAAAATCTGGGTTGGTCCAATACCCAGACGGTATTTAAGTTTGCTATCATTCAGATTGTGGTAGCATTTGCCGCATCCTGGTTGTTAAAATAGGAAAGAGTTTACGGAAGGGTCGAATATACATATGAGTTACGGGAAACGACAAGAAAATAAAAAGTGGTTTTTAAAAGGTATGCGGCATGGGGTACCCATTGGTTTGGGCTACTTTGCTGTGGCATTTACTCTTGGTATTACCGCTAAAAATATTGGAATGACACCGCTACAGTCTGCGTTTATGTCCTTTACTATGCATGCGTCCGCCGGTGAGTTTGCGGCTATGACTGTTATCGCTGCAGGTTCCGGTTATGTGGAGATGGCGATCACCCAGTTGGTAATCAACTTGCGATACTTGCTTATGTCTTGTGCCTTATCCCAAAAGGTATCGGAGAAGATGTGGTATCCTCACCGATTTTTTATCTCCTACTATATTACGGATGAGATTTTCGGAATTTCTTCTACGGTGGAGGGAAAGCTGAATCCGTTTTATAATTACGGAGCAGCCTCTGTGGCATCTCCGGGCTGGGTTCTCGGTACATTCCTGGGTGCTTTGGTAGGAAATATCTTACCGGATAATGTGGCCAGTGCAATGAATGTGGCATTATACGGAATGTTTATTGCTATCATCATTCCGCCGGCAAGAAAAAACAAGGTAATTGCAGTGATTGTGTTGGTTTCCATGTTGGCAAGCGGTGCATTTACATTGTTGGCAGATGTGGTACCGTTATCCTCCGGTATGCGGATTCTGATTTTGACAATCGTGATTGCAGGCATTGCAGCCTTTGTACATCCGATTGAGGAAAGTGGGGAAAACACAAATGAAGGATAATTTCTATATTTACCTTTTGGTGGCGGCCGGTGTGACCTACTTGATTCGAGCCCTGCCAATGACTTTGATTCGTAAAAACATTCAGAATAAATACATTCGGTCTTTTTTGTATTACGTACCGTATGTAACCCTTGCGGTAATGACGTTTCCGGCGATTTTATCAGCTACGGCCAGTGTGGTTTCCGCAGCTGTCGGATTTGTAACAGCCCTTTTAATTGCCTACTTTGACGGGAACCTCTTTAAGGTGGCTATGGGAGGCTGTGTTGCAGTTTTCCTTGTGGAATTGTTTTTGTAAGCCCGGAAGCATAAAGTCGAGTATTCTTTTGAAAGAAAATAGATTTGGAACAGAAAAGGAACCGTCGCATCAGGAAATCCTGTATGCGACGGTTCTTTGTTTTGTTCTGTGAGAAGTTGTAACTTCTGAAAATTTTATTTGCTTACCTTATAACCGGCATCTCTGTAAGCTTGAAGAACTCTGAAGTAAGCATCCTTCGGCTCTGTAGGAGTGGTAAACAGGAGAGGGTTGTTCTGCTTAATCCAGGAGGTGGAATCGGACATGCCCCAGTAGGTAAGACCGGAAATCTTTTTGCCGTCTTTTGCAAGGTCTAATAATGCTCTCATCAGGTTGTAATAGTAGTCAGCCTGTACTGCAGCATTGGAGCCTGCTACGTCCAGCTCTGTAATCTGTACTTCTAAACCGGCATCAAGGAAGGTCTTTGCGGTTTTCTTAACCATGTCAATGGTCGGGTAGCCGGTTCCTAAATGGGACTGCATACCGATGCCGTCACAAATCTTTTTCTCGGAGTTCATAAACTTCACAAGAGAAACAAGATTCTGGGTGATTTGGCTGCCCGGACCGTCACCGTAGGTGTTGAAATCGTTTAATATCAAAGATACCTTATCGCGAATACCGTAGCTGCGAAGTACGTCATCCGCCACCTCATAAGCCAGTTTTACATAGGAGGAAGTGGTGTTCGGGTCACCGTAAATCTTAGTGTAGTTCGGAATGGCTTTGGAATGAAGATACTCATTTACCACATCCCAAGCGTAAACACAATCACCGTACGGGCTGTCATAGACATGGGTCATGACGGTACGGATGTAGAACTCCAGACGGGCATCCATGACTTCCTTGCTTACATAGGAAGCGGAAGCGGAGTATCCGGTGTGGAAAAACCATTCCGGAGTCTGACTGTGCCATACCAGGGTATGGGCACGATAGCCGAGACCGTTTTTGGAGCAAATCTTTAATGTGGCATCAACGGAATTAAAATTAATCTTCGGCACAGTGGATTCCTTATAATTGCTCGGAATTACATAACCGAGAGCTTTTGCCTCATCAACGGAAATAAGGGTCGGATTACCGCCAAGCATGGCGTCCGGCTTCATTTCGTTTTCAGAAGTAACACTGTTGTACTGTGCTTTTAAGATTTCTAAGGTACGCTTATTCTGTAACTGGTTCAGATTGATACAGGTTCCCATGTTTCCGAACAGGCTTCCGTAGGTGTTAAGTAGGGTCGCACCGTCCTCTGTTTCCGGAACAACCGGCAACGGAGCAGGAGTAGCTCCCGGGACATAGTTGCTGTCCATGTGGAAGGTAATACTGTAAACCGTTGCCTTGTATTTAATGTAATCGGTATCTGCTACTTTATCCAAGGCCATCAAACCGATACCGGCTGCTTTTTCGGTAATATCAGGAGAAAGCACGAAATCGGTTACGGTGTCACTCTTACAATTATATTCTACAAAAATCTGGGTACCGTTTGCATCATAAATCTTTACAGAAAGGGGAGCAAAGGAACTTATGGCCTTTACGGTTACCTTGTGGCAATAGGACATGTCAAGCTCGTCCGGAAGATTCAGCATAATTTCCTGATACTGACCTTCAAACTGTAAGTTGATGGAACCGTCAAGCTGAACTTCATATTTGGTACCGTAGGAACCGCGATAGGTAAGATCATCAAAGTTGTAGGTCTTATTTAAGTCAGCAGCCGGAGCTTTGGTCGGTGCAGGTGTTGCGGTTGGCTTCGGAGTAGCAGTCGGTGCCGGAGTAGCGGTCGGAACCGGAGTAGCAGTAGCAACCGGAGCTTCCGTCGGAACCGGAGTAGCGGTAGCAGCCGGAGCTTCCGTCGGAACCGGAGTAGCGGTAGCAGCCGGAGCTTCCGTCGGAACCGGAGTAGCAGTAGCAGCCGGGGCTTCCGTCGGAATCGGAGTAGCGGTGGCAGCCGGAGCTTCCGTCGGAACCGGAGTAGCGGTGGCAGCCGGAGCTTCTGTCGGAACCGGAGTAGCGGTGGCAGCCGGAGCTTCTGTCGGTGCGATTGTAGCAGTAGCAGCCGGAGTCTCTGTTGCAACAGGAGTATCCGTCGGAGTAGCATCCGTCGGTGTTGTACCGCATGCGGCAAAAAGCATTACAAAGAGTGTACAAAGTGCAAGATATCTACGTGTTTTTTTCATAGTGTCATCCTTTCGTCATTTTGTTTTTATACCGTTAACGCAGTTGTGAGAAACAATGCGTAAAAAGGTCAAAGTAGTTTTCAAAGGTTTTTTTACAACAGGAAGGATTGGAAATTTCTACTCCTGCCACCCGAAGGCCGGTGAGGGCAAAAGACATGGCCATCCGGTGATCATCGTAGGTTTCAATGCAGGCACCATGAAGCGGTACCGGTGTAATGAGAATGCCGGTGCCTTCTTCATCGATACAGGCATTTCCTCCCAGACGGTTGATTTCCGTAACTGTGGCAGTCAAGCGATCGCATTCCTGGGCACGGATGTGGCCTACACCGCGAATGTGGGTAGGAGAATCCGCAAATAAAGCCAATACAGCCATGGTCATGGTCTGGTCGGAAAAATCGCTCATGGTGATATCAAGTCCCGGATAGTGACCGTCTTTTGGACCGGTAACCTGAATTCCTTTCGGTGTATCTGTAACGGTACAGCCCAGTTGTTCCAATGCCAAAATAAAACGTAAATCTCCCTGCATGGAGTTTTTATGTACTCCGGTGACAGTAACGGTGGTTCCTAACAATACAGCGGCTGCATAAAAATAGCAGGCACCGGACAAATCCGGTTCGATTTCATAAATTTGACTTTGATAGGAGCATCCTCCCGGAATCCGATAAGAAGTGCCGGAGGCATCCGTAGAGGAATGAATCGGTGCAATACCGAACTCCTTCATCATATGTTCCGTAATATGTACATAGGACATGGCAGTACGGGAACCCACCGGGGTCACCGTAAGTCCGTCAGGAAGTAAGGCCCCGGTCATCATAAGGGCACTTAAAAACTGGCTGCTTTGGTCAATAGACACAGAAAGTTCCGGTGCAGTAAGCAGCGTATTTTTCCCGCCCTCGATGCGGAGAGGAAGATGACCTTCCTGTTCTAATGTCGTAACGGAAATACCGAGAGCGCGTAATGCGTCAATTAAAGGTGCCATAGGTCTTTTTTTCATTTGTTCCGAAGCATCCAAAACATAGGTGCCGTCGGAAAAGGCAAAAAGCGCGGTTAAAAAACGGGCTGCGGTACCTGCACTGACGGCATTTACCGTGGCTTCTTTTTTCGGTAAGGAACCGTTGCAACCGGTCAGTTTAATTTCTTTTGTAGTTTCATCCGCGGAACAATTGATACCCAGTGTCTGCAGTGCTGTAATCAGGGCACGGGAGTCTGCAGAAAATAAAGCGTTTTTCAGTAAACACTCTCCGTCGGAAAGGGCAGCCAAAAGTAATGCGCGGTTGGTAATGCTTTTGGAACCCGGTACGGTAACCGTAAACGGAGTTGCTGCTTTTACGGGAGTTACCCGGTAATTATTGAATGTCATAATTGTCTCCTTAAACAGAATAAGAGAGGGGTGTCCAAGGACAACCCCTTTCATTGATTATGTTTTATTCCTGAATGGTATATCCTGCATCTACATAGGCCTGTAATACTTTGTAGTAAGCAGGCTTTGCAATACCAGGCATGGAGAAGAGAAGCGGAGTACGGTCACCGCGCCAGGAATGGTCATCGCCCATACCCCAGTAGGTGATAGCGGAAATATTGCCGCCTTCTTTCTTGAGTTCTAAAATACCTTTCATCAAGTTATAGTAATAATTGGCCTGAGTGGTATCATTGTTACAGGTAACGTCAAGCTCGGTAATCTGAACTTCACAACCGGTATCCAAAAACTTCTTTACGGTATTTTTGAATAAATCCGTGGACGGATATCCGGTATCCAAGTGAGCCTGCATACCGAAGGCATCGCAAATTTTGCCGTCGGAATTGATGAACTCCATAATAGCTACTAAATGCTGGCTGTTCATGTAGGTGTTAAAATCGTTAAATACTAAAGTGACTTTTTCACGAATGTTGTATTCACGTAATACGTCGTCTGCAATCTGAAATGCTAACTTTACAAAGGAAGGTGTATGATTCTGCTGTCCGTAAATGGCAATCCAGTTGTTCGGAGTTGCATTCCAATACTCATTTACAACGTCCCAAGTGTAAACACAGTCACCGTACTCGCTGTCGTATACATGTTTCATAATGGAACGAATATAAAATTCCATACGGGCATCCATAACATCCGTGGTGGTCAAATCATTGTTTGCGGAGTAATCTGTACGGAAGAACCAGTCCGGAGTCTGGCTATGCCATACTAAAGTGTGGAAACGAAGCTTCAAATCATTTTCCGAACAAAGCTTCATGGCTAAATCCGTTGCGGTAAAGTTAAGCTTCGGAACCATGGTATCTTTGTAATTTTCCGGAATGACATAACCGAGAGCCTTAGCCTCGTCAATGGTAATAAGGGTAGGAGAACCGCCCATAATGGCATCCGGTTTCATCTCGTTTTCTAAAGAGATACTGTTGTAATGTTTCTTGACTAACTTAACGGTATACACATTTTCCAAATTTTTAGCCTGGGCAATACATACACCGGAGTTTTCAAAAACAGTACCATATGTATTCATAAGAGTTACATTCTTATCAAAAGGAAGCGGCGTAACGGTCGGCTTCGGAGCGACAGTCGGTTCCGGAGTAGCAGTCGGTTCCGGAGTAGCAGTCGGAGCAACGGTAGCGGTAGCTTCCGGAGTCGGCGCAGCGTCGGTGTTATCGGAGCCGCATGCAGCAAATAAGGATGTAGTTAAAGCGAATAATGCAAAAACAGAAATCAGTTTTTTTCTCATATTTCGAATACTTTCTGATTAATATTAACACTAAGTATAGCATAGAATTTTTTGTTTGAAAAGCCTTTATATTTTTTTGACATAATGTTAAAAAAGTTGTATAATACGGGGTGAGTAAATGGGAAAAGGGACATCTTGCAGTGGGATAAACAAGAGGAAGACGAAAGAGAGAACAGAGTATGAAATTGCAAGGAATATCGAAGCATTTTCCGATGTTTATGCGTCGAGGAACCCAACATGTGGTTGTTTGGTTATGGCGTATGTATATCGGAGTTGTGGCCCGGACTTCGAAAGTGGAGTTTCGCGGAATTGAAAATATTGATGCAAACCGGATGCTAGGCTTTTGGCATGAAGACAGTTATTGCATGCAGCTGTTGCTAAGAGAGTTACAAAAGTATGAGAAGAAAGTGCATGTAATTGTAACCTCGGAGCGACGGGGAGATTATATTGCGGAAATGGTATCTCATTACGGCGGTGCACCGATGCGGTTGCCGGATGGGTTAAAAATGCGTTCCTTCCTGACAGAGTTAAAGGAAGACAGTAAGCAGGCGGGATTGACGTTGGCTGCCGCCATGGACGGTCCGAGCGGTCCTTATCGCAGGCCGAAGCGTCTGTTGTTTATGTTGGCCCGTGAGGCGGAAAAGGCGCTGGTATATGTGCGGTTTAAGAAAAAGGGGATGATTACGTTCCCGTGGCGATGGGACAAATATCGTGTGCCGTTACCGTTTTCGAAATTGATTTGTGAGATTGATTATTTCGGGGAAATCACGAAAGAAGAACTGAAAAATTTTGCCGAATACGCAAAACGGGTATTTGGGGAAGACATTTGTATGGAAGAGTAGGGGGAGTACAATGCGATTGATTTTAATACGTCACGGAAGACAGAGCAGCCCTCTTTGTAATGTAAATGTAGACTTGTCAGAGGTGGGAAGAAAACAGGCGGAACTTCTGGCTGAGAAACTTTCCGGACTCAAGCCGGACCTGATTTATACCAGTGCTCTCATAAGAGCAAAGCAGACCGCAGAGATTTTATTCGGAAAAGAAACTTCTTTCATAGAAAGAGAAGCATTAAACGAGATTTCTTTCGGGGATATGACCGGAGGTGCGGATTCTCACAATGAGGTGTTGTTTCCGGAGTACTTTGCTGCAAAAAAGAAAAAGGTGGCCAATTTACGTCTGCCGGGAGGAGAATGCCCGACGGAAGTATTTGACCGGGCGGTAAAGGTTGTGAAGGAAGCCATTGCATCCGATGCAGAAACCGTGGTATTTGTGACTCATGGCGGTGTTATCCGGGCATTAGTGGCCGGATTGTTAGGTTTGGGCGCGGGGCAGATGCTTCGCATTGCGGATGGTTTGGAACATACGTCCGTAACGGAATTGAGCTATTCTAAGGATGCGGAGTGTTTTTCTCTGGAACGGTTAAACGATGCGTCCCATTTGGAGGGGAAGCCGGAACTTGGCCGGAGCGCATGGGCAAAGTAGTTATATAGGAATTGATACGGAATCAAAGTAATAGGAAGAAAGTCGTCCGAAGAGGCGGCTTTCTTTTTTTGTTTCTTACGAGGAAATTGCGCATTATCTAAAGAGAAAAATGCTCTGCGAGGATCTTTGTTTCGGATAACACCGGCATGGGTTGAGGCATAGAATAAGAAAAGAGCGTTTTGGGAAGTGCTTGTATGATTATTTATGTAGTAAAGCCCGGAGATACGATACAGGGAATTGCCTCTGCCACGGGAAGCAGTGTGGAGCGTATTTTACAGGATAATGCATTGACGGAAGAAAGCGTACTGGTTCCGGGACAGGCGATTGTGGTGTTACAGCCCAATGTGACTTATACGGTACAGGGCGGGGATACATTCCTTGGGATAGCAGAACGTTACGGAATTGCTCCGAAGCAGCTTCTTGCAAACAATCCGGCATTAAACGGGCGGGAAGTGTTGTATCCGGGAGAAACGATAGTGATTGATTATGCTACGAATACGGAGCGAAGGGCGTTATCGGTAAACGGCTATGCGTATCCGTATATCGACAGAGAGATATTGCGAAAAACCTTGCCCTATCTGACGTACCTTACGTTATTTACCTATGGATTTACAGAAAACGGGGATTTAATCGGGATTGATGATGAAGAAGTGATTCAGATTGCCAAGCAGTACCAGGTGGCACCGCTGATGTTGTTATCCACGTTGACCACTGACGGAACATTCAGTAATCAACTGGCCAGCCGGATTTTTACGGATGTGGAGGCGCGGAATCGATTGTTTGACCAAATTTTAGAGAATCTGCGGGTAAAGGGCTATTATGGGCTGGATGTAGACTTTGAGTTTATTTTGCCGGAGGATCGGGATAACTATGTACAGTTTTTAACGGAACTGAAAGCCAGACTGGAGCCGGAAGGGTATCCGCTTATTGTGGCACTGGCTCCGAAGACTTCCGGGATGCAACGGGGACTCTTGTACGAGTCTCACGATTATCCGGCCATCGGCGCAGTGGCTGATTCGGTGCTCATTATGACCTACGAGTGGGGTTATACCTACGGGCCGCCTATGGCCGTTTCGCCGCTTAATAAGGTAAAGGATGTGCTGGATTACGGCGTGTCTGTGATTCCGAGGGAGAAGATATTGCAAGGAATGCCGAATTACGGTTACGATTGGACGCTGCCTTATGTGCGGGGAGAGTCTATGGCCAGGTCCATCGGCAATGTGGAGGCAGTGGAAATCGCAGAGCGGTACCGGGCTTCCATCCAGTTTGACGAACAGGCTCAGACACCGTTTTTCTACTACACGGCGGAGGATGGCAGGGCCCATGTGGTCTGGTTTGAAGATGCCAGAAGTATCCGGTCAAAATTGTTGCTGAATGAAAGCTATCCGTTACAGGGAATCAGTTACTGGAATGTGATGCGGTATTTTCCGCAGAACTGGTTGGTGGTAAACCAAATGTTTGAAATACGGAATGTATATGAAGAGGAGTAAAAACGATACCCGGTAATAAATCCTATGATAAGTCGAAAAGGAAGTCGGTGTGTAAAAACACATAGACTTCCTTTTTGAAGTAAACGAGGGATAAACTCCGGAGCAGTCCGGTCGTTTCAACGCGTTATCTCGTATACTCCGCGATTCTTGTTACGGCTACATAGAGTTCGGAAATTTTATACCAGGTGGTAAAGTCTACGATACCGTTCGGTGTTAGGTCGAACTGCTGCTGAAAAGCCCGGACAGCGTCAGCAGTACGAGGGCCGTATATACCGTCGGCAGCGATGTTCGGGACCACATAGTATACGTTGGCAATGGCATTTAACTGCTCCTGCATTTGGCGCACTGCCTCACCGCGGGAGCCTTCTTGCAACGTTTCCCCCGGAAAAGAGCTGGGAACACCTGAAATTTCTTCTGTGGTATTGATAAAAATCGTATCGCCGTAGTAATTGCGCAGAATTTCAATGGCACTGTAGCCCTGGTCGCCTAAATATTTGCTTCCCCACTGAGACATAAGCCCCGGACAGGTGACCCGTCTGCCGTCACAGTACTGGGTTAAAATCGGCTGACGCACGTTGGGACGGGACAGGAAGTTGTTAAAGATGTTATCCACGGCAGTGTTGATGGTATCGAAAATATTACGTTCCGGAATCCATTTGTGGTCGTAGGCGGTGGAGGAGGTGATGGTAAAGTTGTAGCCGCGGTTTCGGTACCACTCCGTATACACCCGGTTTAAGGTAAAGGACTGGATGGCAAGGATGTTGGCATAAATGGTAGCTTCCGGCCAGGTGGCATAGATTTCACTGGAAGCGACATTTTTAATGTAGTCCCGGTAACGGACATAGTAGTTCTGTGCGGATGCATCGTTCGGAGAACCGTCATGTACCACGACAAATTCCGGAATGACTACCCGGGACAGGACGATTTCACCGCTGCCGGTAATCTCTTTCACTTCTTCTTCTATGATTTTCGGCGGGTAAATCCCGTATAAGGTGTGGTCCGGAATTATGAAAGTTTCGGCACTCCCCGCGTCTGTCGGCACTTTTGGCAACATCTGCACTTGCTGCAATGCAACCACATCCGGCAACACTTCCGTTCCGACGATTTGCACCGGTTCGAAGCCTTCTGCCCGGATGGTGAGGTTGTATTCGGTGTAGGGCCTGGGACTGCCCGGTTCTTGACTGTATTCCGGCGGCGGAGCCGGAAGCTCGATAACAGAAGTCTGTCCGGCAGCACCGGTACTGATTTCGTCAATGAGTGTGGTGGTATTTCCTGTAGTCTCTGAAATCTGTATGGTGGCATTGTTAATCGGGAAATTGTCCGCAATACTCCCTACGGAAATCCGAAGTCCGCCAAAGGAAGCGGTGGACATATCCGCAGGAAAACGGGATGGCTCCGTCGGCACTATGTTTTGAACCGGTACTGCCGGTTCGTCCGAGGAAGTACTTACTGTTTGAGCCGGAGTTGCCGGGTCATTTTTGGAAGCACTTATCGTTTGTACGGAACTTGGTTTCTTTTGGGGTTCCGGCTTTGCCGGCTCATTGACCTGAAAAGAACGATAGAAAGGCATAGGTAAGTCCTTTACTTGAGATTTAGTATATGATATGCTGGAAAAAAAGGAAAAATGCGGAACCCGGCAGAAAGAGGTGTCGTCTAATTAACAGAAGACCTTACAAAAGCTTGAAAGGGGCGGTTGATATGAGAGTATTCAGTAAAGTGAGACGGTGGGGTGCCGTTGCAATGACAGTGGCAATGTGCACCGGACTATTTGCAGGGTGCGGGGAAGAAAGTAATCGGACATTTCCGACACCCACACCCAGGGCAGAACAGAACAATGAAACTACGGAGGTTACAAAGACTCCTACAGACGGTACGGTTACACCGGTGATATCTGCTGAAGGGACTACGGCAATGCTGAAGCCGGCCGGGTCTTACGAGTCGGTGTATGAAGCCTTACAGCAGGTACAGCAGTCGTCAGGTTACCGGGGAGATGTCGTTTATAAGGGCGACATGGTTTGGGTTGAGGAAGAAATGGATGTGGCTGTATCGGATGAGCTTGCGCCGATACCGAATTCTGTCGAAAACGGTATGGGAGGAGATTCTGACGGAGAACTGTCCTTTTCGGAAACCAATGTACAGGTGGAAGGAATCGACGAGGCGGATATCATTAAGACCGACGGACAGTACTTCTACGTGTTTGATATGAACCGGAATGCGATTTACATTGTCAGTGCAAAGGGCAGTGAAATGCAGCTTTTGTCCGAGATTTCGGTGTCGGATGATTTGGGCGATAATGAGTGGGGCAGAGAGATGGGCAAAGAACTGTATCTGTCCGGAAATCGCCTGGTTCTTTTGGTTAATGGTTTTAAGGTGGAAGACAGAGAAGAGTATTCCAAGAATGCAGGAGAATACATTCCGTATATCCGGGAAACTGCAGTGACATTTTTGGTGACCTATGATATTTCCGATAAGTCCGCTCCGAAACTGATTTCTTGTCTGGAGCAGGACGGACGTTTGATTACGTCCCGTATGTCAGACGGAATACTGTATGTCGTGTCCTCTTACGGAAATTATTACAATTGGTTTAAACCGTCGGATGGTGCAAAAGAAAAGAATGCCAAAGCAGACGACTTGTATATGACCTATATTCCTACGGTAGCAGGAGAGCCGGTGGCGCCGGATTGCATTTATATCAGTGAAGAACCGGTGTCCGAGGAGTTTTTAGTGGTAACTGCCATGTCTCTGGAACAGCCGGACAAGTATTTGGATGTAAAGTCCCTACTTGCGGACGGAGACGAATGCTATGTCAGCAACAACTATATTTATGTAGCAGGCAGCCGTTGGCAAAACAGTGAAGTTCCGTACGACCGGACCGAGGTGTATCGTTTTGCATACAAGGACGGTGTAATTACGCCGGCGGGACAGGTGACGGTAAAAGGTACCTTAGATGACCAATTCTCTATGGATGAGTATGACGGACATCTGCGGGTGGTAACTACGGTCAATGAGTATGTTTACAAGAAAAAAGACGTGAAACTCAAAGATAATAACGGTGACGGTGTGATTGATGATACCGATGCCATCGAACCGTATGATAATGTTGTGATTACGGAGAATAAGCGGTATAATTCTTTATACATTTACGATACCAAGTTGCAGTTAACCGGTTGCATCGAAAATTTGGCACCGGATGAGCATATCAAGTCCGCAAGACTAATGGGTACGATAGGCTACTTTGTAACCTTCCGGCAAACAGACCCGCTGTTTTCTGTGGATTTAAGTGACCCGGCAAATCCGAAGGTATTGGGAGAATTAAAGATTCCGGGATTTTCTACCTATCTTCATCCGTATGGAGAGGGCCTGCTTCTGGGAATCGGGTATGATGCGGACGAAACCACCGGCTGGACTAGGTGCGTGAAGCTTTCCATGTTTGATGTGTCGGATCCGACCAATGTGAAAGAAGTGCATAAACACAGTTTGGTTGATTTTACCTATACGGGAGCAGAAGTGGACCATAAGGCGGCACTTATAGATGTGGAAAAAGACATCATCGGTTTCCCGGTAAGAGGCTATCAGGATAGCGGAGAATACAACGTTTATGTGGTGTACGGCTATGATGAAAAAGACGGATTTTATCCGAAGTTTTCCGAAGGCTATGCTATGGGCTATGATGCGGAGTTACATGAGTTTAAGTACGAATTGTTTTCTGCGGATTGTCGCGGAGCCTATATCGGGGATACCTTCTATATGATTAATCCGGCCTATGAGATTAAGTCCTATGATATGGAGAACTGGGAGCAGACCGGCAGAGTGGGCATGGTAAAGGAAGTGGAAGAACGTCAGGCATTGTTGGATAAAATACATGAGAAAAATCCGGAACCGATTGTCATTGAGTTGGAAGCGAACCCGAGTACGGGCTATACTTGGACTACCACAACGGAAGGCGGTGCGGTATCCTTATCCCGCGTGGAGGACATTACCGCAGAAGGTGACAGACCGCTTCCGGGTGCACCAATTACCCAGCGTTATACCTTTGAGGTAAGAGACATCGGTACCACGAAAGTGACCTTTGAATATGCTCGGTTATGGGAGAGCAAGGCACCACTTAGAAAGATTGTGTACGTGATTACCGTGGATGAGAATCTGGAAGCGAAGATAGAGTCGGTGACAGAGGAGTAAAGAAACTTAGTTGAATTAAGTTAAGGAGTAAATCTTTGGATTTACTCCTTGTTTTATTGCGAAATTATTTATTGTTGCCGAAGGACACCGGATTTACCTTTGCCTCCGGGAACCGGCTGTCAGCCGGGGACGGCTCGGACATGCTGAAGTACATCTTCGCTGCCTTTGTGGTGCCGAAGTCTCGGTTGGAGCCGGTGTTCTGGACTTTGTTAAAGGCCTCACGGAACATGGCGTTGTGAGCTTCTTCGCGGTTTAACAAAAAGTCGATGGTGTCACGGACTTTCTTGTCGTGAATCTGGCGATAAAGGTATTCGTAAACTACCTTGGCACGCTGTTCGGAAGCGATGTTGGATAACAAATCCGCACAAAGGTCGCCGGTAACGGTAACATAGTCACCGGTCCAGGAGTAGCCGGAGGCGTTAATAAGTCCCGGATTTAAGCCAAGAAGTACATGGGTCTGGATTTCGCCGGCCGGTACGCTTGCTGCATCCAACTCATGACCGTTTAACAAGTTGATGGTCTGAGCCACCATTTCCATGTGGCTTAATTCTTCGGCTGCAATATCCATAAATAAGTCCTTGATTTCCTTATCTTTGATGCGAAAGCTCTGAGACATGTACTGCATAGCAGCTTTTAATTCACCGTTTCCGCCGCCCAGCTGTTCCTGTAAGAGAGCTGCATACTGCGGATTCGGCTTTTCGATTTCTACCGGATGGAAGAGTTGCTTTTCGTGTTTGAACATAAAAATACCTCCGTTGGATGTGTGGACGGTCGCGCAGGCTTATTCTTACGGAGACTGAAGGCATTGCCAACCAACCTGGTATCTTCGATATTCTATTTTGCTGAGCGCAACACTTCGTCAAACTTCCTCTAAGAACGACTAGGCCGCTCGGGAGCGACCTCGCGCCCAGTCTTTTCTAAGAGCTGATTTTGACTGCGTTAAGAACGCGCCCCTTCGGGAAAGGCAAAATGTCATATCGAAGATACCGGGTTGGATGTTTTTTCATATCCTACCGTAAGAATAAGCCTTGCGTGACCGAGCTTATATTGTTAATGGTAGGTTATCCAAGATAGAAAATCTTATTCCTTTTTTATCTATCAGTATACGAACGATAGAGTATATGAAGCAAAAAAACAGGAACTTACAGTCTGTTGATTGTAGGTTCCTGTTTCGTATTTGTGTAAGATTTAACTGCTGTTTTCTCATCTGACGAACCGGTTCGTCAGATGAGATGGTATTATTTGTTCTTCAAATATTCTTCGTTTCTTTGAATGACTTCTTCCATTACAGCCGGTCCCGGTGCGCCTAAAGTATTTCTCTTGGTTACACAGGTTTCCATCTTGATGGCTTCGAAGATGTCTTCTTCAAATACCGGGCTGATGGCCTTGTATTCTTCTAAGGTCATATCGTCAAGGGCGATTCCTTTCTGCTCACAGAACAGCACCAGCTGGCCTACGATGCCGTGAGCGTCACGGAACGGTACACCGTGGTTTACAAGGTAGTCTGCTGCATCGGTTGCATTGGTGAAACCGTTCTTTGCACTGGATTCCATGTTGTCGTTGTTCACGGTCATGGTGGAAATCATACCGGTGAACAATGCAAGACAGCCCTTTACGGTGTCGATGGCATCAAAGGTAAGCTCCTTGTCTTCCTGCATGTCCTTGTTGTAGGCAAGCGGAAGCGCCTTCATTGTGGTTAAAATGGACACGAGAGCACCGTAGACACGACCGGTCTTTCCGCGGACGAGCTCTGCAATATCCGGGTTCTTCTTCTGCGGCATAATGCTGCTGCCGGTGGAGTAGGCATCATCCAAGGTGATGAAGCGGTACTCGTTGGAGTTCCAAATAATGATTTCTTCACAGAATCGGCTTAAGTGCATCATAATGGTAGAGAATGCAGAAAGAAGCTCAATAAGATAGTCTCTGTCAGATACGGAATCCATGCTGTTTAAGGTGGCACCGGTAAAGTCTAATAAAGATGCGGTGTACTCACGGTCTAACGGGTAAGTGGTACCGGCAAGAGCACCTGCACCCAACGGACAGTAGTTCAGACGTGCCTTCGTATCTGCCAGACGGGAACGGTCACGCTTGAACATTTCAAAGTAAGCACCGATGTGATGAGCAAGAGTCACCGGCTGCGCCTTCTGCAAATGGGTAAAGCCCGGCATATAGGTGGTGACATTATTTTTCATTAAAGTATGTAATTCTTCCAATAAGGAAAGCAACAGCTCGTCCACTGCGGCAATCTCGTCCCGGATGTAAAGCTTCATATCAAGAGCTACCTGATCGTTACGGCTGCGGCCGGTGTGAAGCTTCTTACCTACTTCGCCGACACGGGCAATGAGGTTTGCTTCCACGAAGCTGTGAATGTCTTCCTGGGTACCGTCAATGACTAAGGTACCGTTTTCAATATCCTTTTCAATACCGGACAGACCGGCAATAATAGTGTCTTTTTCTGCATCGGTTAAAATGCCCTGCTTCGCAAGCATGGTCACGTGAGCAATGCTGCCGCGGATATCCTGATGATAGAATTTCTGGTCAAAACCGATGGATGCATTAAAATTATGTACTAACTGGTTGGTTTCTTTTGTGAAACGACCGCCCCAAAGTTTCATAGTGGTATTCTCCTTTCAAACCGCTTCTGTGCGTTATCGTAACATAAAATAAAGGGATTGTCCAGTGAAAAACGAGGAGAGAGTGTATTTTTTGTTGGAAAGTGTGGGAAGCGTTCTATCGAAACAAATCAGAATGGGTTCCTGTACGAGATGCGGTAAGAATCAGAGTACCGTTGTCTATGGCATAGATGAGTAGCCAGTCTGGTTGAATATGACATTCACGGAACCCTAAATAGTTGCCTGTCAATGCGTGGTCACGGTGTTTTTCTTCCAGCGGTTTGCAATCTAAAAGCTGCTGCAAAACAGTTTCAAGAAGAGACATGTCGTAACCACGCTTTTTGGCTAGTTTATAGTCTTTTCGAAATTGAGTTGTTGTGGTGAGTGTTAGCATTCGTCCTCCAAATCCTCTATTAATGCGTGTGCGGTAGAATAACGTTTCGTTTGTACTTTTCCGCTGATGATGTCGCGGGTTTCCTGCATGGCAGCCTCGGTTTTTGCGTTATAGTGTGGATTTTTCAAATCGAAAGGCAAGCCGCCTACAAGAAGAGACTGGTGTAAAAACATATTGATGGCATCGGAAATTGTGATGCCGAAAGAAGAATAGAGATTTTCGGCATTATTCTTTGTTTCAGGGTCAATTCGTACGTTTAGAATTGCTGTTTTTGCCATGACGACACCTCCTTCTAATACAAATATAACACAATGTATTTACGAATGCAACACAAAAATAGATGTGGATGTGTTTTTATGAGGTGGTATTGTTTATAAAAATGTAGAATTATATTCTTAGGCAGAATTGCAAGAAAAAAGATTGACAAATCCAAAAGTGTATGATAAAAAAATAGAAAATCATTGATTACATGACAGAAATAACGTGATGAGAAGTGAGGGGGATTTCTATGAAACTGGTATTTTTAATCGGCAACGGAGCGGTAGGCAAGATGACTGTTGGTCAGGAACTGATGAAGCTCACCGGACTTCGGTTGTTTCACAATCATATGACTATTGAACCTGTCATCGAGGTGTTCGGTTATTACAACGGTCCTGTTGTGACAAAGATGCGGGAGGCTATTTTTGAAGAGTTCGCCAAAAGTGACAACTACGGTATGATTTTCACCTTTATGTGGGCTTTTGATGAACAGGAAGATTGGGACTATGTGGAGCATGTAACTTCTATATTTAAAGAGCGGGGCGCAGAGGTGTATTACGTGGAGCTGGTGGCGCCTCAGGAGGTACGTTTAAAGCGGAATGAGACGGAGAATCGGTTGAAGAACAAGGCTTCCAAGCGGAATTTGGAGTTTTCCAGAAATAACATTCTTACTCATGATGAGAAGTATCGTTTGGAAAGCTATGACGGGGAAGTTCCGTATGAGAACTATATTAAAATCGATAACACGAATTTGGAACCGGCGGAAGTGGCACGGATGATACAGGAAAGATTTTCCCTGTGAAATCTTGACATTTCCTTATAATAATGTTACTCTTTAGGTTGTATTATGTGTATACCGGTATACAAAGTGAATCGGTTATGAAATCTGGAAAAAAATGACAGATAAAATAAGATGGATAAGAGGATAACACCATGAGTGAATTTGTATCAAAGAATCTTGCGGTAAACGAACAGGGCCATTTGACCATTGCCGGACTAGATACGGTGGAGTTGGCAAGAGAGTACGGCACACCGCTTTATGTAATGGATGAGGATTTAATCAGAGAGCATTGCAGAAGCTTTCGTGAGTCCATGGAGAAGTATTATGACGGCGCAGGCCTGGTTTGCTATGCCAGCAAGGCCTTCAGCTGTAAGGCAATGTATCGTATTGCAAAAGAGGAGGGTATCGGCATTGATGTGGTATCCGCAGGAGAACTGTATACGGCGGCTTGTGTAGACTTCCCAATGGACAAGGTTTGCTATCATGGTAACAATAAGACGGAATTCGAACTTCGTATGGCCATCGAACATAAGGTAGGAAGAATTATCGTTGACAACATTTATGAATTGTATCAAGTAAATGAACTTGCGGCGTCCAGCGGCAGAAAAGCACGTATTATGTACCGTATTAAGCCGGGAGTGGATGCTCATACCCATGACTTTGTAAAGACCGGTCAAATTGACAGTAAGTTCGGCTTTGCTTTAGAAACAGGGGAAGCGTTTGAGGCAATAAAGAAGGCTTTGTCCATGCCTCACATTGAATTTGTTGGAATTCATTGTCACATCGGCAGTCAGATTTTTGATATCGATCCGTTTGTGGAAGCTGCAAATGTGATGATGGGCCTCATTGAACAGGTAAAGACAGAACTCGGTCATGAGATTACAGAGTTAAACTTAGGCGGAGGGTTCGGTATTAAGTATACCGAGGCGGATACTCCGGTACCGTATGCAAATTACATGGATAAGGTGTCCGAGACGGTAAAAGCTTTGTGTAAGGAAAAGGGATTAAAACTTCCGTTTATCTTAATCGAGCCGGGCCGTTCCATTGTGGCACCTGCGGGCATTACCCTGTATACTGTAGGAGGCATTAAGGAAATTCCGAATATCCGTACCTATGTATCCGTAGACGGAGGTTTAGGTGACAATCCGCGTTATGCACTTTACAAGTCCGAGTATGATTTTGTAGTTGCCAATAAGGCAGATAAGGCAAAGGATTCTGTAGTAACCGTAGCCGGCAGATGCTGCGAGAGCGGAGATTTGTTAGGCGAAGGCGTGAAGCTGCAGACTGCGGAAGTAGGTGATACGTTGGCGGTTCTTGCAACAGGAGCGTATAACTATTCCATGTCTTCCAATTACAACCGTGTACCGAAGCCGCCGGTGCTTATGATCAGCAAGGGAGAAGTAAAGGTGGCGGTAAAGCGGGAGACCTTGGAAGATATCGTAAGAAATGATATGTAAGGAAGCGTTTACATTTTCCATAAAATTAAAAAATAAGGCTTGTTTCCTAGTACAAATAGGGGTATAATATAGGAAAATGCCGTCAGGAACGGATGGGACTGCTGCGTGTATGCGCGGTGGTTCTTTTCTGTTCTTATGTGAGCACTCGTGCAGATGAATAAGGTCGCGAGTGATTGCACTCGGCACCGTGCTTTACTGAGAAAGCACAATTTAAGAAAAACTCACAGGAGGAAAGAGATATGAAGATTTTAGTAATTAACTGCGGTAGTTCTTCTTTGAAGTACCAGTTGATTGACATGGAGAACGAGAACGTTTTGGCAAAGGGTCTTTGTGAGCGCATCGGTATTGAGGGGTCTAAGTTGACTCATAAGCCGGCGGGCAAGGATGTTTTGGAAAAAGTTGAGCCGATGCCGGATCATCAGGTGGCTGTTAAGCTTGTATTGGATGCATTACAGGATGCTACTTACGGTGTTATTTCCAATGTAAACGAGATTAGTGCAATCGGTCATCGTGTTCTTCATGCAGGTATGCACTACAGCGAGTCTATTATCGTAAATGAAGACGTTAAGAAAGTGGTTCGTGACTGCTTCGATCTCGGACCGTTACATAACCCGGCAAACTTAATCGGTATTGAAGCTTGTGAAGCTGCTATGCCGGGAATCCCGAATGTGGCTGTATTTGATACCGCGTTCCATCAGACCATGCCGGAGAAGGCATATATGTATGCAATTCCGTACGAGTACTATGAGAAGTACGACATCAGAAGATACGGTTTCCACGGTACCAGCCATCGTTTTGTATCCAAGAGACTTATTGAGGTTGCCGGTCTTGATGTAAATAACTCTAAGGTAATCGTTTGTCACCTTGGTAACGGCGGCAGCATTTCTGCAGTTGTAAACGGTAAGTGCGTAGATACCAGCATGGGTCTTACTCCGTTAGAAGGCTTAATCATGGGTA
This sequence comes from Lachnospiraceae bacterium, assembly GCA_017465475.1. Classification (GTDB taxonomy): domain Bacteria; phylum Bacillota; class Clostridia; order Lachnospirales; family Lachnospiraceae; genus SIG307. The sequence continues at coordinate 60,358 of JAFTWC010000006.1, read as the reverse complement.
CCAGAAGCGGTGACCTTGATGCAGCTGTGGTTCAGTACATTGCTAATAAGGAAGGTAAGGATGTAAATGAGGTAATTAACATTCTTAATAAGAAGTCCGGTGTTCTCGGTATTTCCGGTGTGTCCAGCGACTTCCGTGATGTACAGAAGGCGCAGAGAGAAGGCAATAAGAGAGCAGATATCGCAATTCAGGCTTTTGTATATCGTGTAGCTAAGTACATCGGTTCCTATGTGGCTGCTATGAACGGCGTAGATGCCATTGCGTTCACCGCTGGTGTAGGTGAGAACGATTCTACCATTCGTAAGGAGATTTGTTCTTATCTCGGTTATCTCGGTGTGACTGTAAATGATGAAGCAAACAGCCTTCGTGGGGAAGAAGTGAAGATTTCCGGTGCAGATTCCAAGGTACAGGTATTCGCTATCCCGACCAACGAAGAGCTTGCAATCGCAAGAGAAACCAAAGATTTAATCTAATTTAAAAAAAGTGTTGACAAATAGAAAGTCGGATACTATAATAGTCTAGTGTGAGTTTTGGGACCATACCCTAGGTATGCCGTTTGGCAGGACAGGAGCTTTGTATGACAGTATCTTTATCAGAAGCCATGCAGGTTGCGGGCGGAGTATTCACAAAAGAGTTTCCGTACGAGCCGGAAGAGTTTTGTTATGCGGGAGGACGTTATCCGTTTCTTAAAAAAGAACCGGTGAAGCTGACCGTTACGAATCTTGGCGGACGTAAGGTAAAGATTGAACTGGAAGGCGAAGTGACCTTGAGTTTGCCGTGTGACCGGTGCCTCAGGGAAGTGGCAGAAACCATTTCGTTTCAAACGGAACGGGAGGTTGATTTCTCTCAGACGGATGAAGAGAGAGCTGCCGATTTGGACGAAACCAATTTTATAGACGGATATGATTTAGACGTGGACGCATTTGTCTGCGAGGAAATCTTGCTTGGGTTCCCCATGAAGGTTCTGTGTCAGGAAGACTGCAAAGGAATCTGCAAGGTTTGCGGAGCAAATCTGAACGAGGGCGAGTGTGGTTGTGACCGCACGGAACTGGATCCGAGAATGTCTGTTATCCGAGATATCTTTAACAACTTTAAGGAGGTGTAATCATGGGAGCAATTTGTCCGAAGAATAAGCATTCCAAGGCAAGAAGAGACAGTCGTAGAGCAAACTGGAAGATGACTGCTCCGAATCTTGTTAAGTGCAGCAAGTGTGGCGCGCTTATGATGCCGCACAGAGTATGTAAGGCTTGCGGTTCTTACAACAAGAAGGAAATCATCGCAGCTGAGTAATTCACTTATATGAATAAATTCAGACATTAGAGGACTCTAAAGAGTCCTCTTTTTGTTGTTTTTTCATTTCGCTTTTTTTAGCTGTTCAAAGAAATGCACCAAATACTCAAAGTAATGATATGCTTCTTCGAAGCTTTCTGATTCGTGGTGAAGTTGAATAATGATGTCACGTTGACATTTCGGGTCGGAAATCGGAAGAAGGCAGAGTTCATTGCCGTCATGGGTTTCCCAGGTGTGTTGAGGCCAAAAACCAACGCCGATGCCGGCACCAATCAGATTCTTTACAGCGGATACGTTATCACTTTCAAAGATAATGTTAGGTTTAAAGCCTGCTTGAATGCAAAAACGGTCACAGATGGAACGTAATCCCTTTGTTCCGGCCAGTGAAATAAAATTCTTTTTTGAAAGGTCTCTTAGAGAGATACTTTTTTGTGTGGCATAATGGGATGTTGTTGGTACGGCTAAAAAGATTTCTTCCGAAAAAATGTAATAGTTGTCTCGGGTGGTCAGTGGACGTTGAAAGAACTCCCGGGTAAATACAGTAATATCGGCATCCTCGGTTTCAGTATTTTGAACAATCTGAAATCGTATTTCCGGATGCTTTTTTTGAAAATTAATTATCGTTTCGGTAATCAGTGTTGATGCAGCTAACACATTGATTTTAATTGTTTTACGTCGGTCAGCTGTGAATATGCGAATTTCTTCCGGAATTTCATCTAAAGATTTTAAAATCGGTTCCAGTTTTCTTTGCAAATATTTACCGCAGTCGGTCAGGATGATATTTCGTCCGCTGTTTTTGAATAATTTAACGTCTAATTCTTTTTCCAAACGGCGAATACTTTGCGTTAAAGAGGGCTGCGCAATATGTAATTGTTCTGCTGTGCGGGTGACGTGTTGGTTTTGGGCTAAGGTATAAAAATATTTTAATTGTGTAATTTCCATAAAGAACTCCTCCTTTTTTAGTTAGAATTAATCAATGTATCTATAATAATAGTGGTAAACCTATAAAAAGTGATTGAATAACTATGAATTGTATTATATGACATACTATCTATATTGTAAAAACTATTGAATATAGTATTATGATATATTGGACTTTTGTATTTGTCAAGATTATAATGCACTATCAGAGAATAACATATGGATACAAAAAAGTTTAGGAGGGTAATTTTATGAGTTCTGTTTTAGAAGCAACGATGTTAATTTGTTTTGGGTTGTCCTGGCCGATTAATACGATGAAAGCGTATCGGTCACGTTCGGCGAAAAGTATGAGTTTACCGTTCATATTGATGATTATTACCGGATATTTGGCAGGAATCAGTGCCAAGATTTTGACCAACCAAACGAATTACGTATTGGTGGTATACTTTATAAATCTTATCGTGGTATCATTAAATTTAATGGTGTACTTTAGAAATAAAAGATTGGATACGAATAAGAAAGCAATTGCCGTAGCAGAATAAAACGTATATAGACTGATATATTATGACAGACAGGGAAGTAAGCGTTCCTGTCTGTTTTTGTTTGTATTAACGTAATTGCATTAAGAGAAAAAGTAAACCTCTGTTCGTGGTTTTACTTGCTTTTTTTTTGATGATATGCTAAACTTAGGTAAGAAATTAAACGCAGGTGCGTTTTTGTTTTCAATACGATTCTGTAAAAAATCCCATGTTAGAATGAAATAAGAAAATAGATGAGATTAATTGAGTGAGATTGCGAAGGCAATTATTTCTTGTTGTCATAAGGAGGTTATATGAAAGATTATTTAGAGATGACGATTACCCAGTTAAAGGACGAAGCAAAGAATCGTGGACTTAAGGGGATTTCTGCGATGAAAAAGCAGGAACTGGCGGAACTTTTAGCGAACACGGATAAGATGCTGGCACAGAAGAAGGCGGAAGCATCAGTTGGAAAGACAGAGAAAGCACCGGTAGCAGCAGAGAAGGTACGTGACGGTTCAGAACGTCCGGCACAGCCGCGTCCGCAAGGGGCAGGAGAGCGCCAGCTGCAGTCGCGCCCGCAAGGAACAGGAGAACGTCCGATGCAGTCGCGCCCGCAAGGAACGGGAGAACGTCCGATGCAGTCGCGCCCCCAGGGGATGGGAGAACGTCCGATGCAGTCGCGTCCGCAGGGGATGGGAGAGCGTCCGATGCAGTCGCGCCCGCAGGGAATGGGAGAACGTCCGGTGCAGCCACGTCCCCAGGGGACAGGAGAACGTCCGATGCAAACCAGACCGCAAGGGACGGGAGAACGTCCGGTGACACATACACAGTCGTCACAGGAACATCCGACAGATGGGATGAAAGCGGCTCTGAGTGAGAATATGCAGGAGACTGCATCGCCACAGATGCACCGTTTTGATCCGGAAAAAGCAAGTCCGGAAGATATTAAGCGGATGGATAGCGGAGAAACCAGAACCGGTATTTTGGAAGTCATGACAGACAATTTCGGTTTTATTCGTTGTGATAATTATTTGCCGGGGGAAAATGATGTGTATGTCTCTCCGGCACAGATTCGAAAGTACGGTTTAAAAACCGGTGATATTATTTGCGGTAATACGAAGATTCGTATGCAGAACGAGAAGTTCAGTGCACTGTTATATATTAAGAATGTAAACGGTTTGCCGCTTGAAGTAATTATGAAGCGGAAACGTTTTGAAGATTTGACTCCGATTTTCCCGAACGAGCGGATTCATTTAGAGACTCCGGGGTGTAGTCTTTCCATGCGTATGGTGGATTTGATTTCTCCAATCGGCAAAGGCCAGCGCGGTATGATTGTGTCTCAGCCAAAGACCGGTAAGACAACGCTGTTAAAGCAGATTGCAAAGGCAATTACGAAAAATCATCCGGACATGAATATGATTATTCTCCTGATTGATGAGCGTCCGGAAGAAGTAACGGACATTAAGGAATCCATTGAAGGAGATAAGGTAGAGGTAATTTATTCTACTTTTGATGAACTTCCGGAAAATCATAAGCGCGTGTCCGAGATGGTAATCGAGCGTGCAAAGCGTTTGGTGGAGCAGAAACAGGATGTGGTGATTTTACTTGACAGCATTACCCGTTTGGCTCGTGCCTATAACCTTACGGTGGCACCGAGTGGACGTACGCTTTCCGGTGGTCTTGACCCGGCGGCCCTTCATATGCCGAAGAAGTTTTTCGGTGCGGCAAGAAATATGCGGGAAGGCGGCAGCCTTACCAGTCTTGCCACGGCTCTCGTGGATACCGGAAGCCGTATGGATGATGTGGTATTCGAGGAATTTAAGGGAACCGGTAATATGGAGCTTCAGCTTGACCGTAATCTTTCCGAACGCAGGGTATTTCCGGCCATTGATTTGCCGCGCTCCAGTACAAGACGTGATGATTTGCTTTTGACGGCCGAGGAGCAGGAGGCTACCTCTTTGATGCGTCGCCTGTTTAACGGTGCCAAGGCAGAAGAGTCCATTGAGAATATTATGCGTACGTTCCAAAGTACCAAAAATAATGCGGAATTTGTGCAGATGATAAAGAAGTATCGGTAAGGACGCTTTTTCATAAGAAGAGTTTGTATCCATGACAAAAAGAACAATCGGGAGGAGTTTTATGGCTGCGATTGATAACGATTGGTTGCCGGCAATGAATGCCGAGTTTAAGAAGCCCTATTATGCGGAGCTATATAAATTTGTAAAGGAAGAGTATTCCAAGGTGGCGGTATTTCCGCCGGCAGATGAGATTTTCTCGGCGCTACATTTGACGCCGCTTTCCAAGGTAAAGGTGGTTATTATCGGCCAGGACCCGTATCACAATGTGGGACAGGCCCACGGACTTTGTTTTTCCGTACGTCCGGAGGTGGATATACCGCCGTCTTTGGTGAATATCTATAAGGAGTTGCAGAGTGATTTGGGCTGCAGGATTCCGAATAACGGCTACTTGGTGAAATGGGCGGAGCAGGGAGTATTGTTGTTGAATACAGTGCTGACGGTCCGTGCCCATCAGGCCAATTCCCACCAGGGAAAGGGCTGGGAAAAGTTTACGGATGCCATTATTCAAGCGGTAAATAAAGAAGACCGGCCCATTGCATACCTTTTGTGGGGACGTCCGGCCCAAAGTAAGATGAGTATGCTTGATAATCCGAAACATAAGGTATTTACTGCACCCCATCCCAGTCCGCTGTCTGCCCACAGAGGGTTCTTTGGGTGTAAGCATTTTTCCCAGGCTAATGCGTTTTTGGAAGAGAATGGTATAGAGCCGATTGATTGGCAGATAGAGGATGTATAGGGGCGCGGCTCCCATTCTTACAAGTGCGCTAGTTTTCTAAAATCAATTGAGGCGATTATTTATTGTTTTGTTTGCTGAGCGCAACGCTCCGTCAAACTTCCTCCAACCGGTTCTAAACGTCTCTCGGGTGAGACCTCGAGACTTAGAACCGCTAGGAGGTGATTTCGACTGCGCTAAAGGCGCGCCCCTTTGGGAAGGCAAACAATGCAATAAATAATCGCCTCAATTGATTAGGGAAAGGTGTCTTCACTTGTAAGAATTCGCCATGCCCGAGCCGCCGCGCATATACCGACAAGAGGAGAGAATAATTGCGTTGAAGAATCTTTATTTTGGTTCGATTTTTTGAAGAAGAGCTTCTTGTAATACCTGAGAAAAGTTGATCCCTAAGGCTAAAGCTTCTTCGTTTAACCATTCCGGGATACTTAAGGTTTTCTTAACTGCTTTTGTATTGTGTTTGCGGCGGTAAGCTACTAAGTCAAGGGAGACAAGAGCAAGGGTGGCACCTTCCGGAACGGTGATGTCAGAGGGAAGGGATGGTTCCGGCAGGTTTTGGGATGTGTATTCAGAGACACAAAGGCCCAAGGCATCCACGACCATGGCATAGGTTTCTTCTAAGGTTTCGCCTTGAGTGAAACATTCAGGAAAGTCCGGGAAGGATACCCAGAGGCCGCCTTCTTCGGCGGTGTGAAATAATGCAAAGTAAAAGAGAGTATTCATGTGTACCTCCTTATTATATTTCAAATTATAATACGTAATAATACGTATGTCGAGAAAGGGGATTAGATATTATATGGGAGACGATAAAATGAAAAATTACTTATTTCACGGTTCTTATGCCTCGGGAATCGAGACATTACAGGCAACATCAAAGCTGCACGGAACAGAAGATACCATGGTGGTATATTTGACGGCAAATCCGGTCTATGCTCTTTTTTATATTTGGGATGCAGCACATAATAAGAGGACCGGAAAGTATGTGACCAGTTTTATTAAGAACGGAAAAGTATATTATGAAGAACAGTTTCCGGGTCAGTTAAAGGCCTTTTATCAGGGCGTTTCCGGCTATTTATATTGTATTCCGCATACAGTGGGGTTCGCCCGGGTAGAGGGCCGAGAGGATATGTGGTACAGCGAAAAGGATGCTGAAGTTGCGGAGACGCGGTATATCCCGGATGTGTACGAAGAACTGATGAAGTACGAGGCGGAAGGGAAGTTTGAATTGATTTCCTATGAAACGGTGGCTCCGGAACGGATTAAGGACTTATATGAGTACATGGCCCGGAAGCTGGTCAATAACGGAATCGTCAAACAGCCGGACTGCGAGGAGGCAGTGTTTTATCAGACCTATTTTGCACCTGTGTGGAGGATGGCTCTGGAAAGAGCGGAAGCGAATGAAGCGTAGAAAAGTCTCTGCAAAGTGAAACGAACTCGTTTACAACCTTCGGTTGAGGAAAACATAATCCGTTTGTTCGCTTCTGATTCCCGAAAAGGAATGCTACACTGAATTCATCAAAAGCGGAAAGGAGTCATACCTATGACAATGAATGAAAACATCAAAACGCTTCGCTTGCAGAAACGTTTATCCCAGGAAGCACTTGGTGAGTTGTTGGGTGTATCGGCACAGGCGGTATCAAAATGGGAGCAGGGTCTTACCTCCCCGGATATTTCGTTGCTTCCGGCAATGGCGGAGTGCTTTGGGGTAACCATCGACAGTTTGTTTCAGGGAGTACCGAAAAGAAAGTATCCGGGCTACGGAACAGAAAGAGCGGAGTTGTATGCCATTTATGAAGATGAGAGCGGAACGGATGAGGACTTCAGGCGTGCGGAGGAAGCGTATCGTGAAGTGATTATGACAGGAAAAGCGAGTATAGGAGATTATCTGGAGTATGCCGCACTTCACAGAATACGGATGTATAAAGACAGAGAACTTGCCATGCGCTATTACAGACGGGCTTTGGAAGAGGGGAAAGAACAACGTGGTGGTTCCTGGCTTGCCGCGCATCGTGACCTTGTGATGTATTTGATTTCCCTCGGACGTACGGAGGATGCCATCGCCGAAAGTAAAAAATGGTGTGAAGAGGAGCCGAATGCCCGTTGGGCTCATGTATATTATTCCTATGCTTTGGAAGGAGCAGGACGGTTAGAGGAAGCGTGGAAAGAGATAGAAATTGCACTTGCGGTTCCGGATGAAGAATTGGGTGAGGATTGGGTATTTGAACCCGCTGGAGACTTATGCGCCAAGCTGGGACGCTATGAGGAAGCCATTTCTTATTGGGACAAAATTCCTAAGGATTCTACGTGCATTTCTCATCTGTATTCTAAGGCGGAGATGTATGCATCTATGGGTGAGAAGGACAAGGCTATCAAGCAATATGAGGAAATTCTGGTTTGGCTGGAAGAACACGGCTTCAACATGGAACTGGAGAGTGTTTATCCTATGCGCCGAATCGAAGAAATCAAGAATTCGTAGTGTTAGAACGGTTTTGGATTACAAAATAAGAACGGAACAAAGAACTCCCGAGATTAGGATTATCTCGGGAGCTGCTTTTTATGGTGTTGCTATGTTATTTCTAATCCCTTTTTTGAAGCTGTGCATCCTATGATACCGGAGAAAAGTGTGGGGCGGAACTTACTCCTCCGTCCTTGCCCGGTATTCCGACGGAGTACAGTTGTTTTTTTTCTTAAAGGCCCGGTTGAAAGCACACAAGCTGCCGAATCCGGACTGATAAGCAATGTCTGTAATTGGTTTTCCCGGAATCAGCAAAAGCCGCTCTGCGGATTTTAGCCGTTGCAGACATAAATAGTCGAAAAAGGTCTGGCCTGAAAACTCTTTAAAGACTCTGGCAAAATGGTATTTGGAAAAACCTGCAATCTCTGCAGCCTTTTCTAAAGGAATATCCTCTGCGTAATGTTGGTTGATATAGAAAAATACCATATTTAAACGATCCATAACGTTCTTTTCGTACTGTTTCGGGGAATTCGAAGTCAGGAGAGGGTGGTTTTCCTGGTATTCCACGTGAAAATTAATCATTTTTGAAAAAATCATCAATTCCCGCAAACTGCTTTGACAGTAATAATCGTTAAACATCTTATAGAGCAGTTCCATTTCCGTGTGATACACAGCATCGGTGGGTTTGATTAACACCGGTTGGGAAAAGGTCGAAGTAAGATACGGAAATCCGCTGATTGGTTGCAGTACGGATAAGTTAAATAAAAAAATCAGTCGGACTCCTTCTTCGATACAGATCAGGTCATGGAGTTCGCCGTCCGGAATAACAAAGATTTCTCCCGGATTAATAATGTATTCCTGCTGTTTCACGTGTACCATCATCCGATTTTCAATGGGAACAATGATTTCCGTTGAGGCGTGCCAGTGCTTTTCATAATTTCTGAATTCTTTGTTAACCCAAAAACGAAAACTGGAGTTAGGCGGAAAATTTACCGGCTCGTATTCTCCGGTTACGGTTCTTCTGATATATTCTCTGTCCTGCATGGTTCGGAAGTTTGCAAGGATTTCTTTCGTAAAAAACGGTATTTCGGACTGGCTCAAAGTCAAGCTCCTTTCATATGTCGAATCTTGTGGTGGGTGATTGGTTATTTTTGGTAATTTTGTATGATTCATATGGGGATAATTATGCAAAATGCACGGTTTTATTGTATCACATACCGGTTTTTCTTGCAAGAATGTTTCTTTGATAGCAATATCCGACAAGTTATTTAGCAATATGAGACATGCAAATGTAAGCACTTACATAATATAATGATACAGATGAGAAAAGGAAGGATGGTAGTAGCTATGAAAAAGCAAAAGGACACAGCTGTTGTACCTCGGAATAAAGTGGGATTTAAAACCTACATGAAGAAGTATTGGCAGCTTTATGTTATGTTATTGTTCCCGTTGTTATATCTGGCCATTTTTAAGTATACGCCGATGTCGTATATCCAGATTGCATTTAAAAAGTATAAGATTAATAAAAGTATCTGGGAGATGCCTCTTGCCGATAATCACGGATTTGAGTATTTTATTGATGCATTTTCCAATCCGGACTTTTTGGATGCACTGCGGAATACCATTTTATTAAATCTTTTGGATTTGGTAATCGGATTTTCCATCCCGGTGATCTTTGCCCTGATTTTAAACGAATTGGTGTTCAAGCGCTTTAAGCGTGTGGTTCAAACCATTGCCTACATGCCGCATTTCCTTTCCTGGGTTATTATCTGCGGTTTGGCCCTGCAAATGTTTGCACCGAGCAACGGTCTCGTAAACTTGTTCCTGAATAAATTGGGAATGGAGTCGGTTCCTTTTTTAAATGAACCGGTTCACTGGATATTTACATATATATTCTTGGGAATTTGGCAGAGCTTCGGATGGAACTCCATTGTTTATCTTGCAGCCATCGCCGGCATTAATCCGGAGTTATACGAGGCGGCGGAAGTGGACGGAGCAGGCAGATGGCGTAAGATTTGGCATGTTACGTTGCCTGGTATCAAATCCACCATTGTTATTCTGTTGATTATGAACCTGGGTAATATTTTGGGCAGCGGTTTTGACCGTCCGTTTGCATTACAGAACAACTTAGTTATGGATGTGGCGGAAGTATTATCTACCTTTGTTTATAAAAACGGTATTTTGGGTCTTAAGTTCTCCCTTACCACCGCTATTGGTTTCTTCCAGTCCATTGTTTGTGTGTTCTTCCTGTTGCTTGCAAACTGGATTTCACGCAAAATGGGCGAACGAGGCATTTGGTAGGATAGGAGGATAAAAAGATGAAGAGTAAAGCAAAAAAGTTAAAAGTAGCTGACTGGATTTTTGTAGTCTTTTGTGTATTGGTCAGTGCGGTTTGTTTGTTGCCTATGCTGAACCTTCTGGCACGTTCCTTAAGTTCAACGGAGGCTCTTATCAAGCGTGAAGTGTATTTATGGCCGAAGGGCTGGAACTTGGAATCCTATAAAATGGTTTTAACGGACATGAAGTATATCTGGTCTTTTGTGTGGACTGTTATTTTGACCATAATTTGTACGTTTGTGTCTCTTGCCATGACCACGTTATGTGCGTATCCGTTGATTTTTGAAAATTTAAAGGGACGTCAGGTAATCAATGTCCTGATTACTATTACCATGTTCTTCAATGCAGGTGCCATTCCGAATTATCTGTTGTTACAGAAGCTGCATCTTTTGGATAATCCGCTTGTTTTGATTATTCCGAGTTGCTTAAGTGTATATAACATGATTATTATGAGAAGCTTCTTCTACGGAATTCCGGAGAGTATCAGAGAAGCTGCTCAGATTGACGGAGCAAGTCATTTCTCCATTTTATGGCGGATTTATATTCCGTTGTCCAAGCCGGTATTTGCTACCTTGGCATTGTTCTATGCGGTAGGACGTTGGAACGGTTATTCCGATGCATTGATGTACCTTTCCATAAAGAAGCAGGAGTTTTATCCGTTACAGTTGTTCTTATATAACATTTTAAATAGTGTAAACAGCGTGGATGTTGCAACACAGGAAGGCTTTTCTTCACCGGGACTTTCCGAATCTTTAAAGGCGGCCATCGTAATGTTTTCCACCATCCCGATTTTATGTATTTACCCTTGGTTACAGAAGTATTTCATTCACGGTGTAACCCTGGGCGGTGTAAAGGAATAATTGGGTTGATGCAGGACAATCCATTCATTCAAATAAAAACTATATAACGGAGGAAGAGTAATGAAAAAGAAAATTTTAGCAGCTTTGCTTGCTTGCTGCATGTGCTTTTCTTTAGCTGCATGTGGTGACAAAAAAGAAGAAGTTGCCAGCGGTACAGAGTTCAAAGACGGTAAGTTCGTTGAACCTGTTAAGATTACCGTAGAGGTGTATGACCGCGGAAACGACGGCGGTTCCGACCCGACCAACAACATGTATACCGATTTCATCAAGAAGGGTATGAAGGACACCTACAATGTAGAGGTTGAATTTGTTGCTGTATCCCGTTGGGAAGAAGTTCAGCAGATTAACAACTTGCTTGCAGGCGGTACAGCACCGGATATTTGTTTAACTTATGACTACCCGACCATTCAGACCTATGCAGGTATGGAAGGTGTTCTTGAGTTAAATCAGTTCTTAGAAGTACACAAGGATAAGTTACCGAACCTTTACAACTGGCTTGGTGACACCAACATTTACTGGGATCAGGACCCGAACACCGATGAGCTTTGGGCTATCGAAGGTAAGAGAGCTGATGTTAAGAGAATCAATACCTTTGTTCGTCAGGACTGGTTAGATAAGCTTGGTATGAAGGCTCCGACCACCACTGCTGAGTTCGAGAAGATGCTTGTTGCTTTCAAGGATAACGCAAAGGTATTACTTGGCGATGATGCAGACAAGATGATTCCGTTCTCTGTAAGCTACGATGTAGGCTGGAGAGCAGCAAACATTATTGAATCCTTTATCGATCCTGCAATGACTGATAAGGAATTCTATATTAACGGTTTTGATGACAGAATGTATACCCAGAATGGTACCAAGGACGCTATTAAGCTTTTAAATAAGTGGTATAACGATGGTTTAATGTGGGATGATTTCGCATTATACGGAAGCGGCGACACCACTGAAGATGATATGATCAAGGCTGGTTATGTCGGTGCATTCATGCATAACTGGGACTATCCGTTCAGAAACGGTGAAGACAGCATTCAGGCTAACTTAAAGAGAATCGTTGGCGAAGACGCAGCATTCGTAGCAATCGACTGCTTCGAAAACAGCAACGGTGATTACGCTAAGCGTGCTTACAGCTCCGCTGGTGACCGTAAGATTTTCTTCCCTGCAACCAATGATGAGCCGCTTGCATCCTTATTGTACCTTGATTGGATCAGTACTCCGGAGAACATCCAGTACTTACAGATCGGTGATGAAGGTGTGACTCACACCAAGTTAGCAGGTGGCGGTGTTTCCATTATTCCGGCTACCGGAAATGCAATCCAAAACTCCGGTCAGAACATCGACTACACCATTACCTGTAACGGTTTGAACCTTATGAATGCAGAGGATACTGCTAAGTCTGCAGCATACAACTATGCAGGTGTTGATCCGTCTTATGTACAGACTTCCATCGAAGTTGCTCTCAATGATGCAATCACCGTTAAGAATGTAAACGTTGGTGCAATCAGTGCTGAAGAGGGTATGGGTACCTCCCTTGGCGAGAAGAGAGATATTGCATTCGATAAGTCCGTAATTGCTTCCCCGGCTGATTTTGATAAGGTTTGGGATGAAAACATGAGCGATTACTTAAAGGCTGGCGGTCAGAAGATTATGGATGAGCGTAAGGAAAAGTGGGAAGCTACTTTCGGCGACGTTGATATGCTTCCGTAAGTTCGATTCGAAACTTTTGGCATAATAAGATAATAAAAAGAAGGGATTCTGAATAGAGTCCCTTCTTTTTCGTGCAGGCAAAGTGAGCAAGTGAGCAAATCGTAGCTTATTCTAAAATCATCTCAATTCCTCTTTTTATGGTTTCTGCATTCAGAGCACTGCTTCCCTGAGCAATCAGATGTCCCTTTGCATTGATAAAATAGGTTACCGGGATGCCGTATACCTGATAGGTGAGAGCGGCGTCGGTATCTTTATCAAAGTATACCGGGAAGGTGTAACCGTTGGCGTCCAGGAAGGTGGTTGCAATTTCTTCAGTTTCACGAGCCCCATCGGTAAGGTTTACCATAATAAATTGAACATTTTCTCCGTATTCTTTATACATTTCTTCAAATGCCGGCATTTCCATTTTACAAGGACCGCACCAGCTGGCCCAGAAATTTAATACAACGGGTTTTCCGAGAAAGTCGGAAAGGTGGACAGCAGTTCCGTTTCGGTCGTATACGGTGAAGTCCGGTGCCGTAAAAGGTGTGTTTTCATCTGACGTGTTGCTGTTGTTGTCCGAAGTTTCAGAGCTGTTGTTTGTGTTGTCTTCATCTGAACTTTCGGTATTGTCGGAAGAACTGTCGGTATCGGAAAGTCCCGGTGTAGCGGTGTTGTGTTGAATCAGTAAATTGTCCGGTTCCATTCGGTCGCTTAGCATATTGTAAAGAGCAGAAGAACTGGCGATGAGGACAATCAATAGAACAGAAATGAGAATGGCAAGGTGTTTGTTTTTCATAGTACCTCCTTAAGAAAGAATCATACCAAGAGTTCCGGTTGCCATGAGGAGACCTACGATAACCAGTAGACATCCGCTGACAAGGTTAATGATTTTGTAGTGTTTTTTGATAAAGGAAAAGGCTACTTTCAAGCTGTCAATCAGTATTGCACTTAAGATGAACGGAATTCCCAAGCCGAATGAGTAGCAAAGAAGCATAAGAATTCCTTGAAGCATCTTCCCTTCTTGTGAGGCCATCATTAAGGCAGAACCAAGGAATGCGCCTACACATGGGGTCCAACCTAACGAGAAAACGATGCCGAACAGTGCAGCAGAGAAAAAATTCATGTTGTCAGTGTTGACGGATTGTCGGATACCTTTAAACAAGTGAATCTTGAACACACCCATAAAGTTCAGACCGAAAAAGATAACAATCAATCCACAAACGATATTTACAATCCTTTGATGTGCGGTAAAAAGACTGCCGATACTGCCGGCCAATGCTCCCATTGTAATAAAAACCAAAGTAAAACCGGACACAAACCCCAAGGCACCGATGACGGTCTTTTTCGTGGTACGTTCTCCGCTGCCGGCAAAGTAAGTCAGGTAAATCGGTATCATGGGCAGAAGACAGGGAGAGATAAAGGTGATGATACCTTCCAAAAAAGATATGATATACTGCATGTTCTTCCTCCTTGTAAAACTGTATACTTCCTATAGAGCGTGATAGTACGAATTGAAGATGAAATGCCTCCCGAAATTGTATGGGAAATTCGATGGGAGTTTCGGTGCAAATTCAGGAGGCATGGAAATAGAGTTCTTTTTGTTGTATTACTTCATTTGTTTTGCGGCAGTTGCCAACATCAGCTTAATACGATTGAGCTGATTTACTTCGGAAGCACCCGGGTCATAGTCTACGGCTACAATATTACTTTCCGGATGACGACGACGGAGTTCCTTGATAACACCCTTACCTACTACGTGGTTCGGAAGACAGGCAAACGGCTGGGTGCAGACAATGTTCGGTACGCCGGTATGGATAAGTTCGATCATCTCGGCAGTGAGAAACCACCCTTCACCGGTCTGGTTACCGGTGGATACGATGTCTTCTGCATAGCTTGCCAAGGTTTGGATGCGGGCAGGAGCATCAAAGTGTTTACTTGCTTCCAGTTCCTTTCTGGCGGTGCCACGGAACTTTTCAAGGAAAGAGTATATCAGGTTGTTGATGTTTTTACTCTTCTTGGATTTTCCAAGGTAATCAGCCTTAAAGTTTGCATTGTACATGGTATAGTGCAGGAAATCCAATAAATCAGGCACAACCGCTTCGGCGCCTTCCGCTTCCAAAAGTTCTACTAAGTAATTATGTGCAGCAGGAAGGAATTTAACCAAAATTTCACCTACTACACCGACACGCGGTTTCTTTAATGTCTCATCAATCGGAAGGGCATCAAACTCTCTTATGATGCCGCGGATGTTTTTCTTAAACTCGGACATCTTCGGGTTCTTCACCGCTTCGCAACAGATGGCATTCCATTTTTCATACAGAGCATTCGCCGATCCTTTTTCCAATTCGTAAGGACGCATGCGGTAAAGGACACGCATAAACACATCACCGTAAATAACAGCCTGCAAAATACCAAGCAACATTTTCGGGGTATAGGTAAGTCCCGGATTTTTCTCAATACCGGAGGTACTGATGGAAACCACCGGTATATGTCCCATGCCGGCTTTTTGCAGGGCACGGCGAATAAAACCGATGTAGTTGGTAGCACGACAACCGCCACCGGTCTGGGTAATCATAACAGCTACTTTGTTTAAGTCATATTTTCCGGAAAGCAACGCATGCATAATCTGTCCCACAACCATAAGAGACGGATAACATGCATCGTTGTTTACATATTTCAGGCCCACATCCACTGCAGTTCTTCCGTCATTGTCAAGAACAACTACGTTGTAGCCCTGTGCGCGGAGTGCCGGTTCCAAAACACGGAAATGAATCGGAGACATCTGCGGAGCAAGTAAGGTGTATTCCTCCCTCATCTTTTCCGTGAAAATGACGCGATGGTGGGCGGAATCCGCTTCGTGAGGAACAATGCCCTTACGTTTACGGTCCGCTACCGCAGAAAGCAGGGAGCGGATACGGATTCTGGCTGCGCCTAAGTTGTTAACTTCGTCAATCTTAAGTACCGTGTAAATCTTACCGGATGCAGTCAAAATATCGCTGACCTGATCGGTAGTAACCGCGTCAAGACCGCAACCGAAGGAGTTAAGCTGAATCAGTTCCAAATCGGTACGGGTACGGACATAAGATGCTGCTGCGTACAGTCTGGAATGGTACATCCACTGGTCTACAACAAGGGTAGGACGATCTACATTTCCTAAGTGGGAAACGGAGTCCTCCGTCAGTACCGCTACGTCGTAGGAAGTAATCAGTTCCGGAATACCGTGGTTGATTTCCGGGTCAATATGATACGGTCTGCCGGCCAATACAATACCCAGCTTTCCGTTTTTCTTAATATAGTCAAGAGCTTGTTCGCCGGCCTTTTGCATGTCGGTACGGGCCGCAGATAACTCATCCCAAGCCTTCCCGGCAGCAAGGGTAACCTCACTTGCCGAAATACCGTATTCCGCCATAATTTCCACCAAACGTTTTGTTGCAATTTCTTTTGTTTCTAAAGAAAGGAACGGATTGGCAAATGTAATGTCATCGGCACGAAGCTCTTCTACGTTGTTTTTTATGTTTTCACCGTAGGAGGTAACAATCGGACAGTTATAATGGTTGCCTGCTTCCGGGAACTCCTTGCGCTCGTACGGAATACACGGATAGAAGATAAACTTACAACCTTCTTTTAACAACCAGGAAATGTGACCGTGGACAAGCTTTGCCGGGTAACATTCGGATTCACTCGGAATGGACTCAATACCCATTTCGTAAATTTTACGGCCGGATAACGGGGAGAGTACCACGCGATATCCAAGTTCCGTAAAGAAGGTGTGCCAAAACGGGTAGTTCTCGTAAAGGTTTAACACGCGCGGAATGCCGACGGTGCCGCGCTTTGCCTGAGTTTCGGAAAGCGGAGCATAGTCAAAATAACGCTTTAATTTATATGCAAACAGGTTCGGAATATCCGCATTGCTCTTTTCTTTACCAAGTCCCTTTTCACAGCGGTTTCCGGAAATGAAACGACGGTCACCGGAGAACCGGTTAATGGTGAGAAGACAGCTGTTGGTACAGCCTTTACAACGAGTCATGGTGGTTTCGAACTTCAGCTCGTTTAATGCATCCGGAGTAAGAAGGGTAGTTTCCTGACCGGTATAGTGTTCTCTCGCTAAAAGTGCAGCACCGAATGCGCCCATAATTCCGGCAATATCCGGGCGAACTGCTTCACAGCCGGATATTTTCTCGAAGCTTCTAAGGACTGCATTGTTGTAGAAGGTACCTCCCTGTACAACGACCTTTTTACCTAAATCTTTCGGGTCGGAAATTTTGATAACCTTGTAAAGGGCATTTTTGATAACGGAGTATGCAAGACCGGCGGAAATGTCCGCAACGGTAGCACCTTCTTTCTGAGCCTGCTTTACTTTGGAGTTCATAAATACGGTACAACGAGTACCCAGGTCTATCGGATTTTCCGCAAATAACGCAATTTTAGCAAAATCGGCAACTTCGTAGTTTAAGGATTTTGCAAAGGTTTCGATGAAGGAACCGCATCCGGAGGAGCAGGCTTCATTTAACTGCACGCTGTCAACGGAAGAATTTTTTATCTTGATACATTTCATGTCCTGACCGCCGATGTCAAGGATACAGTCCACATCCGGGGCAAAGAAAGCAGCTGCGTGATAGTGGGCAACGGTCTCAACTTCACCTTCATCCAACATAAGAGCAGCTTTAATCAGAGCCTCACCGTAACCGGTGGAGCAGGAGCGGACAATCTGAGCTCCCTCCGGAAGAAGGGAATAAATCTCTTTTACCGCCTTAATGGTAGTCTTTAGCGGACTGCCGTTGTTATTGCTGTAGAAGGAATATAACAGTGTACCGTCTTCTCCTACCACAGCCGCCTTGGTGGTGGTGGAACCTGCATCGATACCCAGGAAGCACTTTCCGCGGTAAGAAGCAAGGTCTGCCTTTTTCACCGTATGAGCATCGTGACGGGCCAGGAAGCGATTGTAGCTTTCTTCGTTGTCAAAGAGAGGCTCCATGCGGGTTACCTCAAACTCCATCTTAATGCCGGTGCGCAGACGGTCGGTCATGGCAGAAAGAGAAACGGAAGCGTCCTCCTTTGCATTCATGGCAGAGCCGATGGCGGCAAACAGATGAGAGTGTTCCGGTGCAATGACCTGAGCCGGGGTAAGATTTAAGGTGCGGATAAATGCAGCCTTTAATTCCGTGAGGAAGTGAAGCGGGCCACCCAGAAATGCCACATTACCGCGAATCGGTTTACCGCAGGCAAGACCGCTGATGGTCTGGTTTACCACAGCCTGGAAAATGGAAGCAGCCAAATCCTGCTTGGTTGCACCTTCGTTGATTAATGGCTGAATGTCGGACTTTGCAAATACACCGCAGCGAGCCGCAATCGGGTAGAGTGCCTGATAGTCTTTTGCGTATTCATTAAGCCCGGATGCATCGGTTTTAAGTAAGGAGGCCATCTGGTCAATAAAGGAACCGGTACCGCCGGCACAGATGCCGTTCATACGCTGTTCTACGCCACCGGTAAAGTAAATAATCTTTGCGTCTTCACCGCCGAGCTCGATGGCAACATCCGTTTGCGGTGCATAGTCTCCCAAAGAGGTGGCAACAGCAACAACCTCCTGTACAAACGGGACATCTAAATGTTTTGCGATGGTGAGTCCGCCGGAGCCTGTGATGACCGGATGCAAGGTCAGCTCACCCAGTTGCTCTTTTGCTTTTTCTAAAAGAGTGGCAAGGGTGCCTTGAATGTCTGCAAAGTGTCTCGTATAATCCGAGAACACTACAAGACCGGACGGGTCTAAAATTGCAATCTTTACGGTTGTGGAACCGATGTCGATACCAAGAGAATAAAAGTTCTTTTTCTCAGCCATAGTAAAATCCTTTCTGAAACCAAATCATATTTCAAACGAAAACCGTTATAGTATCCATCTCTAGATTTAAACATACTTATTTATTATACGACACCATTCGGCAGGTTGCAAGAAAAAAAGTAAAAGTATTTTCTAAAAAAACAATAATATCCCACACGAAATCGGTTATGACGGCATATTTTGTAGGTGAGAGTGAGACCAAGGAGAATGTTATGGCTACATTTGATACTTGTAACGGCATCATTTACACAATAAAAAAAGGGGATACACTGTATTCTATCAGCGGAAGATTTCGTGTTCCGTTAGCCAGGATTTTGCGCGCTAATCCCTATATCGATATCTACAATTTGCAGATAGGGGAGCAAATCTGTATTCCGAAGTGTCCGAATTGTAATCCTTTTTATCTTATGTCCTATATTATCAAAGCAGACGAAACATTATTGGATATATTAAATCGGTTTGGAATTGAGTTGGAAGATTTGTTAAAGTACAATAATTTAAACGGAATGATGCTTCAGGCCGGTTCCAAACTTCAGATTCCGCTCAGAAAAGAACGGGATGAGGAAGAAGAGGAAGAATAAAAGATAAAAAGAAATTTTGGTTCTGCGTACGCACTTGGGAGAAGGAATTATCCCGGGTGTGTACACGGAGCGGGATTCAGATTCTATATGTGTTCAGGAAACGGAAGATGAAGAAAATGATGGAAACGGAGAAGAAAATGAAATGCGGGATTGATGCGGATGCGTTTCTATGTTACACTAAAGAAAGGTATAGTATGAGAACGACGGATGTGAGAATGATGAAGAAAGAATTCGAAAAGTCAATCCGGAAAACAATAAAGAACAGGCCCGGGAGGTTTCTGTTTCTTTTTGTGTTGTTTCTTTTTGCTTTCACAGACGGACAAAGCGTTGCAACCTATGCAAAGACTCAGAGCGTCAGTACGGTGGAAGAAATCCGAGTGGGATTAAAAAGTAACTATGCCAATAAGAAAAGTATTACGATACAAAACACCGCATTGGAATTCGGATTTTGCAACGGACGGGAGTATTGTACGGAACGTGTCCTTTTATCTGAAACGGGTGTGAGGGTAACAGCAGAACAGGGAGATTATTTTGCATCAGTTGATACATATGAGTTACATCAGGCTGAAGAAATGGCAGAGAAGTTGAGTACTGCAGGAGCTAAGGCGTACGCGGTATCGTTTTCCTCCGGGAAAGCAGGCATTTACTTTCCGGTAGAAGAAAACGGCGGGACGACAGAAGCGGCCCGTGAGATTTGTGATAAAGCCGGAAGCATATGCGGTATCCGTATAGAGGAAAAAGAGAAAAAGAGTTTGTATTTAATCAGGATAGATGCGGGGGAGCAGGTTTTATTTGCGGACGGAACACAAGGAGTGTATCCTCAGTTCGCAGCGACGGAAAAAAATGATGAAGGTGTATTTGCCATAAATATGGGAAAACGCAGTTACAGAGGCCGGATAGAAATCGGACGCTACGGCGGAAGGTCTACCGTGACGGCTGTGAATGTAGTGGGGTTAGAGGAATATTTGTATGGCGTTGTGCCTTGTGAGATGCCGGCCTCCTGGAATATGGAAGCATTAAAAGCCCAGGCAGTATGTGCCAGAAGCTATGCATTAACCAAGGCAGGGTATCGTGCCGGGACTGATATTACACGAGGGTTTCGCATGGAGGATACCATACAGAGTCAGGTATACGGCGGACTTGACTTTGAACACAGCAGAAGCACTGCGGCCGTGGATGCTACAAAAGGGAAAACGTTGTGCTATGATAATCGGATGGTGGCAGGGTATTATTTTTCTTCCAGCGGCGGACATACAGAGAATATAGAGGATGTTTGGGGTGTTTCTGTCCCTTATTTGCAAGGTGTCCCGGATCTTTATGAATCGGAACCGTCGAAAAAGCCTTGGACTGTGACATTAAAGAAAACAGAATTGGAGAGACTGCTGCAGGCCGAGGGGAAAGATGTGGGAACGGTTCGAAAAGTGGTGCAGGAAATTACCACGTCATCGGGGCGGGTAACCTCTCTTCGAATTATCGGAAGTAACAAAACCGTAAGCTTGGCAACATCGGATTTACGGAATGTATTGGAACTTCCCAGCACGAAATTTAAAGTAGTCAATGGGGAAACTACACCGGATACAGTTATGATACAAGGTGACGGTGCACTAAAAGAGGCACCGATTTCGGAATGTTATGTCATAAGCGATACCGGAGAGGTGGAGAAGGTTGTTGCGGACAAACAGTATGTGGTGATAAGCGAAGACAACCTGACCGGGTTCGGAACAGACTTGCCGGATGAGGATGAAGTGCTATTTGTCGGTATGGGTCACGGACACGGTGTGGGATTAAGCCAGTCCGGTGCAAACGGAATGGGAAACCACGGTTTTTCCCATGAGGAAATATTGGAACATTATTTTACCGGAATTACGGTACGATAGAAAGGATATAGCAATGGAAGCATTATTAAAAAGTGATTATTATTTTGATTTGCCGGAGGAGTTGATTGCCCAGGACCCTCTTGCGGATCGTTCCTCTTCCAGACTTTTGGCAGTGGACAAGCATACGGGAAAGTTTGAACACCGGATTTTTCGTGATATAAAAGAGTATCTGCGTCCGGGAGATTGTTTGGTGTTAAATAATACCAGAGTTATCCCGGCCCGCTTAATCGGAGAACGTATTATTGATTATACTAACATTAAGCCGGGGTATGCTCCGGGAGCGGAGGGAGCACAAATCGAAGTATTGCTCTTAAAGCGAAAAGAAAACGATACATGGGAAACTTTGGTTAAGCCGGGGAAAAAAGCAAAGACCGGAACGAAGATTTCCTTTGGAGACGGGAAGCTTGTGGGAACGGTAACGGATGTATTACCGGATGGAAACCGTTTGGTGCAGTTTACTTATGAGGGGATTTTTGAAGAGATTTTAGATGCATTAGGTCAGATGCCCCTTCCGCCGTATATTACTCATAAGCTGCAGGATAAAAACCGCTATCAGACCGTATATGCAAAGTATGACGGATCTGCTGCGGCACCGACGGCAGGGCTTCACTTTACGCCGGAACTACTTTCGGAAATTGAAGCCATGGGAGTCACCATTGCCAATGTGACGTTACATGTGGGACTCGGAACGTTTCGACCGGTAAAGGAAGAGAATATTTTGGAGCACCATATGCATACGGAGGCCTATCAGGTGCTGCCGGAGGAGGCAGAAAAAATCAACCGGGTGAAAGCAGAAGGCGGAAGAGTGATATGCGTCGGCACCACCAGTTGCCGTACGGTGGAGTCTGCTACGGATGAAAACGGTATTTTGCAGGCGGGCAGCGGCGATACCAGTATTTTTATTTATCCGGGTTATAAGTTTAAAATGTTAGATTGTCTCATTACCAATTTCCATCTGCCGGAGTCTACCCTTTTAATGCTGGTGTCTGCGCTGGCGGGACGGGAGAATGTGCTGAAGGTATATGAGGAAGCGGTGAGGGAACGGTATCGGTTCTTTTCCTTTGGGGATGCCTGTTTCTTTGGAGATTTGAAGTAGGGGAGAAGATATGGGGTGCCATTATAAAGAATTAGGAAACGGAACAAGCCCGGGCGAAAATCAATGAGATGTACGAGTGGGGACCGGGCATTGAAGAGGAGGAATCAATATGACAAAAGAACAATGGACAGAAATGACAGAGTACATGAAGGAAGAGCCAACCGTGGTAACGGATTATCTGGAGACCGTGTATGATGATATGCCGGAGAGTGATATTTATGGCTTTTACGAAGCTGTATTCGGAGACAAGCCGGAGGAGGATGACAAGGAGGCTGTATTTGAGGAATTGTTATCCGAACTGTATGAACTGACGGAAGAACGTCCGAAAGAGTTTTTTGCAGTAATGCAGCGGGTAAAAAAGGCGATTGTAAGATAGGAGAAATTATATGAAATGGATGGTAGCGTCGGATATACACGGTTCAGCTTATTATTGTGAGAAATTGTTAGAAGCATACCGGGTATCAGGAGCGGAAAAGCTTGTTATTTTAGGCGATATTTTATACCACGGACCTCGTAATGAGTTGCCAAAGGACTATGCACCTAAAAAGGTGATTGCCATGTTAAATGAGGTGGCGGATGAACTTTTGTGTGTGCGGGGAAATTGTGAAGCAGAAGTGGATCAGATGGTCTTGGAGTTTCCGGTGATGGCGGAGTATGCGGTATTTTACATCGGAACTACCATGTATTTTGCAACCCACGGTCATAAGTTTAACAAGGAAAATCCGCCTTGTCTGAAGGAAGGAGATGTGCTTTTACACGGACATACCCATGTGGTTGCGGATGAGATATGCACGGCGAAAGGCCCTAAGGGTGAGTACGTCTACCGTTATATTAATCCGGGTTCGGTTTCCATTCCGAAGGAGAATACAGGGCATGGCTATGTGATTCTTACGGAAAATGGTGTGGAATTCAAAACATTAGAGTAATGAGCGGATAGTTCATATTTGTATAGAAAATCAGAACTATGATATGGATTTAACTGGAAATGACAATTAATTTGTGTTAAAATGATATAGTCAAAAGACAAATGCACAAAGTGTGCAGCGGAAGATGTCTACAGACTGTATAAGAACCGGAAAGAGAAGGAGAATGAGTATGGCAGGAGCAGTGAGTACGGGGAACTATCGTAACGTATTTGCAGAGTACGGAATCCCGCAGGAAGAAATTGACAAGAGAGTGGAAGAAACCTTCCAGACCATGTTTCACGGCAGTGAAGAGGAGCGAGTTTTTCATGAGGTAGGAGATGATATGGGTTACATGGAAGATACCGGTAATCACGATGCTCGTACTGAAGGAATGTCCTATGGTATGATGATGTGTGTGCAGCTTAACAAGAAGGAAGAGTTTGACCGACTCTGGAAGTGGGCAAAGACTTATATGTATATGGAAGAAGGATGGAATTCCGGCTATTTTGCATGGTCTTGTGCTACAGATGGGACCAAGAATGCTTTCGGACCGGCACCGGACGGAGAAGAGTTTTTTGCGATGGCGTTGTTTTTTGCGTCGAAGCGCTGGGGAGACGGAGAGGGTATTTTTAATTACTCCGCTCAGGCAAGAGAACTGCTTCACACCTGTGTACATAAGGGAGAGAACGGAACGGAAGGCGGACCGATGTGGAATCCGGCAAATAAGTTGATTGATTTTGTAGTGGGTTGCGGATACTCGGACCCGTCCTATCATTTGCCGCATTTCTATGAATTGTTTGCGGAGTATGCAAATGAAGAAGACAGAGAGTTTTGGAAGGAAGCGGCAAAGGCTTCCAGAGAGTATTTAAAGAAGGCTTGTCATCCGGTAACGGGACTGAATGCGGAATACGCGGAATATGACGGTTCTCCGAAGAGAATGCCTGAAGAAAAGTGGAAGATGTTCGGTCACAGACATGACTGGTTTTATAGTGATGCTTATCGTACCATTGCCAATATTGCTTTGGATTATGAGTGGTACGGAAAGGATGAAGAACTGCGTGGGGTGGCTGACAGATTACAGAAGTTTTTTGCAGAAACCGTGAAAGACTGCCCGGATATGACCTATGAGATCGACGGTACGGTACTTGACCGTCCGGCACTGCATCCGATAGGATTGTTAGCAACCAATGCCCAGGCATCTTTGGCGGCAAAGGGACCGTATGCCAAAGAGTTTGTTATGAAATTTTGGAATACGCCGCTTCGTACAGGAGACAGACGTTACTATGACAACTGCTTATATTTGTTTGCAATGTTAGCGTTGTCCGGGAACTACAGAGCTTGGTAAATTTATAATACGACTTTTTTTCGAAAGGCACCGGGAGTCATTCCGGTGCTTTTTTTGAATTGTCTTATAAAATGATAGACTTCATTGTATCCTACTTCGGTTGCAATATCACTGATGGAATGTTCGGTAGAGGTTAGCAAAAGTTTGGCTTGTTCCAACTTGGCGTTGATAACTTCCGTCATACAGGTAATGCCAAAGGCTTTTTTATAGATAACTTGAAAATACGAAGGAGATAAGTGGGCGATTTCCGCCAGTTCTTCTACCTTCCAGGCACGTTCCGGGGAGGATAAAATAGCATCCCGAACCTGTAATAAATCGTAGTAGTGCGGTACGGAGGTGTTTAACTGCTGACTTTGTAACCATACTTCCGAAACCTTTACGAAAAGGCAACGAATGAGGAGGTCGATGGTTTTTGCGGCGAGGCGGTTTTTTTCGGCATGTTCGGTTTGAATGAGCTTTAGTATTTCGGAAATTGAACTATCGTTTGAATAATAAATCGGAGTGTTCAAAGGAAAAGTCAATTCACTTAAGAATTGCTGACGATTTTCCGCAGCAAAATGCAAGTAGTCGTCGGTATAGGTACTACTGTTGGCAAAGTATTTATAGGGGGTGTTGGAATCGATTAAAAAGATGCAAGGTTTTGTTATGGTATACGTTTTATCTCCTAAAATCAAGGTTGTATTGGAGTGGAAACGCAAAAAAAGAAAGTCGATAATTCCGTGCTTACGTTCTTGGACAAAGTTGGGCTCTTGAGGGCAGTTAAGGGCTACGAAATGGATGTACATTCTTTTCTCTCCTTTGTAAAAGAATAAATCAATTTATTGCAATTATACACCATTGTTTTGAAGTTGGCAAGATGCTAAACTTGATATAAGAAAAGGAGTACCCAAAGGGTACTCCGGAAAATATTGAGAAGGGAAAGGTAGGAAACATGGGGCAGATAAAAGGAAATAATCCGATCCTTTACACAGATTACCCGGATCCGGATGTGATTCGCGTGGGAGATACCTATTACATGGTTAGTACCACCATGCATTTTATGCCGGGCTGTGTGATTTTGCGTTCCTACGATTTGATTCACTGGGAAATTGCATCCTATGTGTATGAAACGTTGGATGATACTCCGGGACAGTGTCTTGCCGATGATAAGGGGATTTACGGAAAAGGCATGTGGGCGGCATCCATCCGGTATCATCAGGACACGTTTTATGTGTGCTTTGTGGCGAACGATACCGGAAAAACATATCTTTATACGTCAAAAGACATTGCGGGACCGTGGAAGAAGAGCATAATCGAAGGATTTTTTCATGATAATTCTCTTTTGTTTGATGATGACGGCAGGGTTTACATTGCGTACGGAAACAGAGAAATATATATAACGGAATTAAACGAGGATTTGACTGCTCCGAAAGAGGGCGGTTTGCATCGAATGGCTGTAAAGGATACGGGGGATGTGATTCTCGGATATGAAGGGGCACATTTTTACAAGATAAACGGAAAGTATTATTTGTTCTTTATCCATTGGCCAAGAGGCGGATTCCGTACCGAAGCTTGTTTTTGTGCCGATTCGTTGCTTGGCGAGTTTACGGGAGGAGATGTATTATCCTGTGATTTGGATGAGAGACACAGCGGAGTGGCACAGGGCGGTATCGTGGATACGCCGGAAGGGGATTGGTATTCCGTTATGTTTCAGGATCACGGTGCAGTAGGACGTATTCCGATATTAGTGCCTGTATCCTGGGAAAATGATTTTCCTGTGTTCGGAGGTGGTTCTGCACCGAAAGAATTAACGACGAATACAACTAAGGCGGATTATGTTTATAAACCGCTTTGGTGTTCCGATGAGTTTCGGTATTCTGCCGACGAGAACGGAAAAGTAACCTTAAAGGCCCCGTGGCAGTGGAATCATACTCCGGACAATGGACTATGGTCTGTGACGGAAAAGCCGGGAAATCTTCGGATTCGTTCCGGAAAACTTTCAAAAAATCTGGTACAGGCTGTGAATACATTGACTCAGCGGACCATGGGCCCTTGGTGTGCGGCAGAGGTTACCGTAGACGGAAGTGAACTTTCGGACGGTGATTATGCGGGACTTTGTACATTGCAGGGAGACTACGGATTCATTGCCATGACCAAGGAAGCAGGAACCTGCTATCTTGTGATGATGGAAAAAGCACCGACAGAACAGTTTGCCGGTATGGGAAGTGTAAATAACGAGCCGGGGAAAGTCGTTGCAAAGATTCCGATAGAAGGAGCGAAAGTAACCTTTCGTGCGGAATGTGATTTTAACATCGGAAAAGATACCGCAGAATTTTTCTGGTGTATGCCGGAAACCGAGAACGGTACAGCGTTTAAGAAATTAGGTGATACACACAAATTGTTCTTTAAATTGGACCATTTTGTGGGGTGCCGTTTCGGATTGTTTCTGTTTTCCACGGAGCAGACCGGTGGTGTGGCAGAGTTTTCAAAGTTTCGCTATTTTGATGAAAAATAATGAAGTGGAAAATGAAATAAAAATAACAAGACAATAACAGGAGGAAATCAGTATGACAAATTTAGAATTGAAAGCAAAGTGGGAAGAAAAGTTTGCAGGATTAACCTTGGCAGATACCTTAAAGGAAATCGGAATGGATACTCCGGTGATGATGCAGCGTCTCGGTGCAGACCCGTATGCGATTGTGTACGAGGGCAGAGTGTATCTGTATATGACCGGTGATATTTACGAGTACGATGAAAACGGTACCCTTAAGCCAAACAGCTATGCACTTATTAACAAGTTGAATGTGATTTCTTCTGATGACCTTGTAAACTGGACCGACCACGGTACGATTTTTGCGGCTTCTGCATCCGGTGCGGCAAAATGGGGTAACAACTCCTGGGCTCCGGCAGTGGCCTACAAGGAAATTGACGGAAAGATGAAGTTCTTTGTATATTTCGCAAACAGCGGAAACGGTATCGGTGTGGTAACCTCCGACAGTCCGGTGGGACCGTTTGTTGATCCGCTGAATGCACCGCTTATTTCCCGTCAGACTCCGAACTGTGCAAATGTATCCTGGTTGTTTGACCCGGCGGTACTTGTGGATGAAGACGGAAACGGATACATCTATTTCGGTGGTGGCCCGGGTAAGTCCTTTGCAGAGCCGGGAACCGGTCGTTGCGCAAAGCTTGGCGCAGATATGATCAGCATCGAAGGCGAGGCGGTGTCCATGGACATTCCGTATTTGTTCGAGGATTCCGGTATTAACAAAATCGGTGACACATATTATTACTCCTATTGTACCAACTGGAACGTAGATGAGGAAGGTACGAAGAAGTTCGGATTCTATAATGCGGATATCGCATACATGACTTCCAAGAATCCGTTGGGACCGTTTGAGTACAAGGGTGTTGTACTTCGTAATCCGGGTACTTATTACGGTTGTTACGGCAATAATCATCATTGTATGTTTCAGTTTAACGGGGAGTGGTATATCGCATATCATACCCAGATTTTAGAGAAGCTGATGGGAATTTCCGGCGGTTACCGCAGTACTGCAATCAGTAAGGTTACGGTGGCAGAGGACGGAAGCCTTCCGACAATTCCGAGCGTGGATCGTCACTCTTTGGTACAGCAGAAGTACTTAAATCCGTATGAAAGAGTAGAGGCAGAAACCATGGCAACCATGGGCGGTCTTAACACCACCCAGGCAGACGAAGTGAGCAAAAAGTGCGGTTCCGGTAACATGGAATTGTGTGACATTACGTCCGGTTCCTGGTTGGCACTGTACGGTGTGGATTTCGGTACGGAAGGTGCTGCGAAGTTTACTGCTGCGGTAAAGGCACCGGCAGGCTGTGAGGGCGCAATGCAGATTCGTTTGGATAGCCTTGACGGAGAAGTGGTCGGTTATCTTGAAGTGGGCGAAGGCGCTGACGGTTCTTATAAAGAGGTTACGGCGGAGTTGTTAAAGAAGGTAACCGGTGTTCACAACTTGATTTTTGTGTTCTATGGCGAGAATTATACTGTGGATTATTGGAAGTTTCAGTAAAGAATGTTACACCTATGGGGTGACAGAAATAAATAGTAATGGAGAAGGAAACGAAAATGAAAAGAAGAAGTAAAGTATTGGTAGCAACACTGGCGATGACCGCAATGCTGTTTACGGCTTGCGGCGCAGATGAAACGGGTGCGAATCCTACGGAGGCACCGGTGGTGACAGAAACTCCGGAAGTAACACCGGAACCGACTGCCACACCGGAACCGACGGCTACGCCGACCCCGGCACCGAAGGCGGTATCGGAATGGCTGTCCGAGATGACACTGGCAGAGACCATGAAACCGTTGGGAACGGATACACCTCTTATGACCCAGCGGTTTGGTGCAGACCCGTGTGCTTTAGTATATGACGGCAGAGTGTACATTTACATGACGGGAGACAGAATCGAGTATGATTCTTCTGCAAATCCGAAGGAAAACAGCTATTCCAAGATTAATACGTTAAATGTCATTTCTTCCGATGACCTGGTAAACTGGACCGACCACGGTACCATTTATGCTGCCGGAAGAGACGGTGCGGCAAAGTGGGGAGGCAACTCTTGGGCGCCGGCTGCTGCATGCAAAGAAATCGACGGAGAGATGAAGTTTTTCCTGTACTTTGCAAACAGCGGAAACGGTATTGGCGTGTTGACTGCAGACAGTCCGGTGGGACCGTTTAAGGATCCGATTGGTCAGGCGCTTATCAGTCGTAATACGCCGAACTGTGCTAATGTAGAGTGGCTCTTTGACCCGGCAGTTATGATTGATGACGACGGCAGCGCGTATATCTTTTTCGGCGGTGGTGTGCCGGCAGGAAAGGCAGCGAATCCGGGAACCGGTCGTATGGCAAAGCTGGGTGCGGACATGATTAGTCTTGAAGGTGATCCGGTGGCGTTTGATATTCCTTATTTGTTCGAGGATTCCGGTATTAATAAGGTGGGAGATAAGTATGTATACTCCTACTGTACCAACTGGAATGTAGATGCTGCGGGAACCGCAGAATACGGCTTTACCAATGCAAATATTGCCTATATGGTTTCCGACAATCCGATGGGACCGTTTACTTATGCGGGTATCGCATTAAAGCATCCGGGCAATTATTTTGCCGGTGATTACAACAATAACCATCATGCTATTTTCGAGTTTAACGGAGACTGGTATATTACCTATCATACAAGAATCCTGGCGGATGAGTACGGCGTAAGCGGTTTGAATTACCGTTCCACTCATATTACGAAGCTTAATCTGAACGAAGACGGTTTGTTTGAAACTGTAAAGCAGGCTGATGATAAGTCTTTGGTACAGCAGAAGAAGTTCAACCCGTATGAAAAGGTAGAGGCAGAGACTATGGCCACCATGGCAGGGATTAATACCACCCAGGAGGGTATGATCAGTAAATCCTTCGGTTCCGGTAACATGGTACTGAATCAGATTCATAACGGTGACTGGCTGGCTTTATATGGTGTAGATTTCGGCGAGAGCGGAGCAGCGAAGTTTACGGCTGCCGTAAATGCAAAGAAAAATACCAGGGGAGCTATTCAGATTCGTTTGGATAATTTGGACGGTGAAGTGGTAGGAACTCTCGAATTTGGAGAGAATGCCGACGGAAAAACTTTCAAAGAGGTTACGGCAGAGTTATCTGAGAAAGTAACCGGCGTACATGATTTAATCTTTGTATTTGTCGGTGAAGGCTATACGGTAGATTACTGGCAGTTTCAGTAAAAACGGCAGGAAATGAAGAAATAAAGGAGATTGAAAATGAAAAAGAAGATGATGTGTCTGGCAGTTCTTGCCATGACAACCATGTTATTTGCTGCTTGCGGTACAAAGCAGACGGATGCAACCCCGACGGAGCCGCCGGTAGCCACCGAAGCACCGGAAGCAACCGCGACTCCGGAACCGACGGCTACACCGGAAGCAACCGCAACCCCGACACCGAAGCCGACTGCAACTCCAAAGCCGACGGCGACTCCGGTTCCGGTTCCGACAACCATACCGGACAGTTTTGCGAAAATTGAAACCGATGGTTCCAATCTGGAACTGGAAGCAAAGTGGAAGGCAGAGTTCGATGGTTTGACCTGGTCGAAGACGTTAAAGAAAATCGGTTACGATGCGCCGGTTATGACCCAGCGTTACGGCGCTGACCCGTGTGCTATGGTATATGACGGACGTGTGTACATTTACATGACAAATGATGTGGTGGAGTATGGTGCAAACGGCAAGGCAAAGGAAAATACTTACGGCAAGATTAATACCTTAAACGTGATTTCCTCCGATGACCTTGTAAACTGGACCGACCACGGTTCCATCAATGCGGCAGGAAGAAACGGTGCATCCACCTGGGGAAATAATTCCTGGGCACCGACTGCCGGCTATAAGGAGATCGACGGAAAGATGAAGTTCTTTGTTTACTTTGCAAACGGTGGTAACGGTATCGGTGTATTGACCTCCGACAGCCCGACGGGACCTTTTGTTGACCCGATCGGTAAGCCGCTTATTTCCCGTGCTACACCGAACTGTGCAAATGTAGACTGGTTGTTTGACCCGGCAGTGTTGGTAGAGGATGACGGAAGTGCATATTTATACTTTGGTGGCGGTGTGCCGGCAGGTAAGGCTGCAAATCCGGGAACAGGACGTGTAGTGAAGCTGGGAGATGACATGATTAGTCTTGCTTGTGATCCGGTAGCTTTTGATATTCCGTATTTGTTTGAAGATTCTGCTATTAACAAAGAGGGCGATACTTACATTTACTCTTATTGTACCAACTGGAATGTAGATGCGGAAGGAAAGCAGAAGTACGGCTTTGCCAATGCCCAGATTGCGTACATGACGTCCAAAGACCCGATGGGCCCGTTTGAGTATGTAGGCGTTGTATTCAAGAATCAGAACGATTATTTCCCGGGCAACGGCGGAAACAATCACCACAGTATATTTAAGTTTAACGGTGAATGGTACATTACCTACCATACTCGTATTGCAAGCAACCAGGTAGGACTTTCCGGTTTGAATTATCGTTCCACCCATGTAACCCAGATTAAGATGTTAGAGGAGGGTGTGTTCGAGAAACTTGCCAGAGCAAACAAAGAGTCGTTGGTACCGGTAAAGAATTTTAATCCGTATGATAAGGTTGAAGCGGAAACCATGGCAACCATGGGCGGTATCAATACCACACCGGCTGATGAGGTAAGTAAGCAGTACGGTTCCGGTAATATGGAGCTTTGCGAAATTGAGTCCGGTGACTGGGTTGCATTGTACAATGCGGATTTCGGTGAGACCGGAGCAACCAAGTTCACGGCAGCAGTAAAGGCTGAAGCAGGAAAGACCGGAGCAATCCAGATTCGTGTGGATGATTTGAACGGTCCGGTTCTCGGTTATCTGGATGTGAGCGGACAGGCAGACGGAACCTATCATGAAATCACGGTAGATTTGTTAAAGCAGGTAACCGGCGTACATGATTTAGTGTTTGTATTCTGCGGTGAAGGATATACGGTAGATTATTGGCAGTTCCAGTAAAGGAGGTTAGATATTATGAGAAAAATGCGTTATTTTCTCTGTGCAGTCGCATTGGGAGCAGCACTTCTTGCCGGTTGCGGTAAGACCACTCCTGCAAATGAAACACCGACCGTAACTCCGAAAGTAACGGTAACACCGGAAGCTACGGCAACACCGGAGCCGACAAAGGCGCCGGAACCTACGAAAAAACCGACTCCGACGCCGATGGGCACAAATTTGCCGGAGGGCATCAACTTAAAGAATACGTACGGCAAGACCTTCGGAAGAATGGGAACCTGCATTAATTCACGTCAGCTCAGTGATATGGATATTTGGGCTGCGTTACAGGAACATTATTCCAGTATTACTATGGAAAATGAGATGAAGCCGGATGCAATTTTAGGAGGTTCTCCGACAAAAATGTCCGTAGAAGATGCAAAGGCATTGGGCTATGTGATTCCGGAAAACTATAAAGAAGATGTGGTGCCGAAGTTAAATTTCTACTTTACGGACAGGGCTATCGAGCTTTGTGTAAAGTATGATTTGGGACTTCGCGGACATACACTGGTATGGCATTCCCAAACACCGGGATGGTTTTTCAGAGAAAACTATGACCGCAACGGAGCACTGGTATCTCCGGAAGTGATGGATGCCCGTATGGAGTTTTTCATTCGTTCTGTTATGGGGCATGTGTATGACAATGAAAACGGATCCGTAGTATATTCCTGGGATGTAGTAAATGAATTTATTCATTCTGACGGTGTAGGCTGGCAGGAGGTTTATGGTAACGAGGGAGTAAAGGCCGGATTTGTGAAGAAAGCATTCCAGATTGCAGATGATGTGTTAAAGCAGTACGGCATCAGAGACCAGGTATCTCTTCTTTACAACGATTATAGTACGTACGGCGTGATAACGCAGATTTTGGAGCTGTTGGAGTTTGTTAACGCGGACGGAAAAGTATGTGACGGTGTGGGTATGCAGTCTCATCTTTCTGACAACGATGACCCGCACCCGATTAAGTATATTACTGCCATGAAGAAGTTTTTGGAGGCAGGATACGAGGTGCAGGTAACGGAGCTTGACATCGGAAGTACCAATGAAATGTATCAGGCAAATTACTTCTATGACATCATGAAGCGTATTTTGGCGTTAAAGAAGGAAGGAGCCAATATTACCGGCATTACGCTGTGGGGATTCTGCGATACCAACTCCTGGCGTTCGGATGAAAAGCCGTTATTATTTAAGACCCTGAAAACTCCGAAGACATCTTACTATAAGGTGTTGGAGGCATATGTAGACGCCGGACTTTATGTAGAAGAATAAAGACGCAAGAAGAGGCTGCGCATTTTTTGTGTGCAGTCTCTTTTTTTCTTGCATTTTCCAAAAAATAGAGTAGAATGGATATAGATGTTATAATTTAAGGAGGGCAAAGAAATGGCAGTGAATTTAACCGATGCAGAGTATGCATTAGTGAAGGAAGAATTGGAAAGCAGACAGGCATTTATATCAAAGGAGCGGGCAGCAATGCTTGCGGACGGCCGTATTGATTCCCAGGCGTTTGTTTATGAACTTGAGGTTGTAATGGGCCAGATTAAGGCTGCGGCAGAAGCATCTCAAAATGCGGTATTACTTACATTGTCCGCAGAATCTGTAAAGTTTTTGCAGATGAGCGGGTATACCGTAACAGCAGGAAACGGTGCAGAGTATACCGTGGCGTGGTAAAGATGCGTAAGTGTGCGATCAGGAATGATCGAAAATTTGCATAATTTATACTTTACAAAGCAGTATGGATGTGCTAGAATTGGTACGTCAAAAATCAAAAGAGAAGCAGAGTAGGAATTTGCGCGTTAAGTGTCTGTCGGACGGGGAGTTGTCGATGGAACGAAAAGAGAAATCTTGCGGTGCAGATTCCGCATCCCGCTGCTACAAATAGGTATTCCCTATCGTTGTAGCTGTTGCAGGACGACCGTGTCAGATGACGGAGACGGTGTTCTTTTCTGTGATTGCGACGAATACATCGAAAGGGGATTTTTTTATGCGTATAAAAGAATCGGCAAAAGAATTCGGCAAAACCAAATCATTGGTTGCCATGGCAATGTTACTGGCTCTCAGATTGGCCCTCGGCTATGTCACCAACATCCAGATTACGGAGAGCATTAAAATCGGCTTTACCATTTTCCCGACCACCATCGCTTGTATGATGTTTGGCCCCATTCCGGGAGCGGTCATGGGAGGTGCAGCGGACTTAATCGGTTTTTTCTTAAAACCGACGGGACCGTTCTTTCCGGGCTATACCTTAGACAGTATGGTGGCAGGATTTATTTACGGATGCTTTTTTTATCGAAAGAAGCATCTGAATCCGTTGCATGTGGCAGGAGCTCTGGCTACGGTAACAGTGGTGGTAAATCTGTGTATGACTACCAGTTGGATTTCGATTCAGTATGGGGTACGGGATTTTAGCTTATTTTTTAACGACAGTGCTGCGGCATGGGAGAGTTTTGCCGCAAAGTTTTCTGCTATTTTTGCAGGAAGATTTTTGAAAAATGCCATTATGCTTCCAATTAATTTGGTAGGTGTTTGTTTCTGTCTTACGGCCGTTCGTGAAATACCGCTGTTTCGTCCGTTTATCAATGACGGAGATGTGTCCACATTGGGGACCCTTTATCTGGAAACTAAGAAGAATCGCGGAAAGGCAGAAAAATGACCTACAACGAAGCATTGGATTATATACATAGTCTCTATTGGCGGGGAAAGAAAAGCGGCTTGGAGAAGACAAAAGAATTATTGGACTTGTGCGGCCATCCGGAGAGGGAGCTGCGGTGTATTCACATTGCCGGCACCAACGGCAAAGGAAGTACGGCGGCAATGCTTGACTCTATCTGCAGATGTGCGGGGGTAAAAACAGGATTGTACACCTCTCCCTATATTGTCCGGTATAATGAGCGGATTCAGGCGGATGGATGTCAGATTCCGGATGAGACCCTTGCAAGACTTACGGAATATTTAGCCGGCTTTGTGGAGCAGATGGAAGTTCCGCCCAGTGAGTTTGAATTCGGGACTGTACTTGCTTTTTTATATTTTAATGAGCAACAGTGCGATTTGGTTATTTTGGAAACCGGTCTTGGAGGAACCTTTGACTCTACCAATGTAATCGAGCAACCGTTACTTTGCGTGATTACGGCATTGGGCTTAGACCACACGGCACAGTTGGGAAACAGCATAACAGAGATAGCAGAGGCGAAAGCAGGAATTATAAAATCAGGTGTACCGGTGGTGTTTTACGGAGACTGTAAAGAAGGCGAAGAAGTCATCAAGGCGCGATGTAAAGAACTTTCTTCCGTTCTGGTGATGCCGGATTTTGCGGGACTTAAGTCGGAAGCGGTGGGCACAATAAAAGAGTGCCAGCAGTTTTCCTACCGAAGAACGGAACTGAGAGAAGCGTATTTGCAAGAAAACGAACTTTGTATGGAATATGTGTTACTGGCACTTCCGGGACTGTATCAGCAGAAAAATGCGGCTCTTGTGTTGGAAACGGTGGAACAGCTTAGAAGAGGCGGAATGGAGATTTCGGAAAAAGCAGTGAGGGAAGGTCTGATGGCGGTGCGATGGCAGGCGCGGTTGGAAACGCTGCGGGAGGCGCCTCTTATTTTGGCAGACGGTTCCCACAACCCTTTGGGAATGCAAGCAACCGTAGAGAGTCTGAAGCAATATTTCCCGAATCGGAAATTGCAGTTTGTATTCGGTGCCATGGCAGATAAAGAACTGGATACCATGATACCGATGTTTTTGCCGCTGGCAAAGAAAGTATATCTTACCGCACCGGCTATGCCTCGGGCAATGAAGCCGGAAGAACTGCTTTTAGTATGCAAAAAGCATTGTGAGAAAGAAAACGAGCCGGAGTTTATTCTTTGCCAATCGTCAACGGAAGCCTTCGAAACGGTAAAAAAAGAAGAGAAAGATGAAGTAATTGTGGTAATAGGTTCACTTTATCTTGTTGGGGAAATAAAACAAGTATAGGAATAAGGGGGAATCCCTTTTTTACCGCAAAAGAAAACAACCCCTTTTGTCCGACAAAATCAAGTCAGACAAAAGGGGTATTTTATGTGGTGCAAAAGTCTATTGGGAATCTTCCGGTAACGGCATGAAACTAAAGGTAGTGCCGGAAGTGATGTCGTGACAGTAACAGGTGGTTTCTGCAAAATCCGTAAAGAACAGATAGTCGGAAACTGTGTTCAGGTTTTTAAAGCTTCCGCTCATCAGCTCTGTTTCCGTGCCTGTGACGATGTCATACTTGCATAGGCGACTGCTGTGTTTGAGATCAACCTGATAAAACAAATAGCGACCGTTTGAAGAAAGGTTGTAAGCGGATACAGGGGAACCGGTAATCAACGTGGCTTCGTCACTGCCGTTTGGGAGGAACAGTAAAGCATAATTATGTTTTAAGGATAAATAGTAAGTCCCCTGAGAAGTGACAATCGGTTGATAACATTCAATATCCGAAACAGGAACGGTGGAACCGTTTTCCGGATTAAGGGAGTAAAGATAGTTGTCGTTTTGTAAATCTGCATAATATAACATACCGTTATTGTAGTTTACCGGTGTGTTGTACGAAGTAGAAAGTAACTTGCTTTTTGCATCGTTATCAAGGACGGAAATGGATTCTAAATCAAAGTTGCCGTCCTCTCCGTAGGATTGATAAAACAGTGTGTTTCCGCCAAGTAAAACGCTGCCGCAGGCATCCGGGTAAAGACGCGTAAGTCCTTTGTTTTTTAAATTCAATCGGTAAATTCCCGTATCAAGAATATCAAACACCGTATTGCCGTAAGTGTTTTTACGGTAATTGATACGAGAGTAATATAGGTAAGAGGAAGTGGCATCCGGATTTAAATATTCTACCGAGTCGGTATTTATGCATTCCACATTTTCTAAAGAGTGATCCATACGATATAACCGAAAATTGTCTGCCGGGTTTGCAAAATAAATATGGGAAGCATCTTCTGCAAAAAGACCATGGTTATATAGATTTCCGGCAGTGTTTCCTGTATAATCCGATGGGTTTTCAGGAAGTCGTGAACCGAGTTTTAGAATTAGGATAAAGATTGCCAAAATTGAAATCGTAAAGAGGATAACCAGTACCCGTTTGAGATGTTTGTTCATTAAAAATGTCCCCCTATGTAAATGAAACTTCGATAAATACCTTTTAGTTTATTGTATCATTCCATGGAAGAAAGTCAAGAAATACGTTGCAAATTTAAAGGGGAGGAAGTATAATCTTGTTTGGTATAAAATGTATGGGCGGAGAAAAGGAGAGAATATGAAGGATCTTTTACAGTGCAGAGAAGAAATTGATTGTATCGACAAACAGATTACGGCATTATTTGAAGAGAGAATGCAGATTTCGGCAGATGTGGCCGCATATAAAAAACATCGGGAAAGAAAGTATTTGATAAGCAAAGAGAAGATGAAAAGTTGGAGGCAGTGGAAAAAATGGCATCCAACGGGTATTTCGGCAGGGGCCTCCGGGAATTGTTTTCACAGATTATGTCGTTAAGCAGAAAGTATCAGTATACCATGCTGGCAGATAAAGGGATGAACGGATTTACGGAGGGTGAAGGATTGCGTTGCGGGGAGGAAGATACCGTGGCTTTCTTCGGAGAGCCGGGCTCCTATACGGAGCAGGCATCC
Organism: Lachnospiraceae bacterium; assembly: GCA_017465475.1. Taxonomy (GTDB): domain Bacteria; phylum Bacillota; class Clostridia; order Lachnospirales; family Lachnospiraceae; genus SIG307. Next base: position 22,654 of record JAFTWC010000006.1, on the reverse strand, counting down.
ATGTGTGCTTTGGGAGAGTCCTGTAACCGAATGTCGTGTTCGACCTTTGGTGCTGTAGTAGATGCGGTAGAAACGGGAACGGCAAAGTTTGGCGTGGTTCCGATTGAAAATACTACTACGGGAGATATTTCCGATTTGTATGATTTAATGGCAGAACATCAAGTGTATCCGGTGGCGGAACAGGTGGTCAAAATTGAACACGTTCTGGCAGCGCCGGCAGGAGCAACCGAGGAAGGAATCAAAGAGGTATATTCCCATCCTCAAGCGTTGATGCAGTGCAGCGGATATTTTGCGAAACGCCCTGAACTTTTGCAAAGAGCATGTTCCAGTACCTCCGGATGTGCATTGGAAGTGGCAAACAACAATGATGTGACCAAGGCAGCCATTGCGTCGGAAGCAGCAGCAAAACGATACGGTCTTACCGTACTCCGTCGCGGATTAAATAATGAGAACATTAATTCAACCCGTTTTCTGGTGTTGTCCAAAGAGGCATTTTTTGTAAAAGAGGCAGACAAGGTAAGCATTTGTTTTGAAATCGCTCATGAGTCCGGTTCCTTGTATCGTATTTTGAGTCACTTGATTTATAACAATCTGAATATGACAAAAATCGAGTCCAGACCGATACAGGGAAAGCAGTTTGAATATCGCTTCTTTGTGGATTTTGACGGAAAATTATCTGAACCTGCGGTGCAAAATGCTTTGACGGGAATCAAGGAAGAGGCTTCCCGGTTAAAAGTACTGGGTTGCTATAAATCTTTCGTATAAACATGATTTCTTAATGGAATCATCACAAATTAGACAAACTTTACGGATAAAATAGAACCATAAATTCGGATGGGAACAGGTTGACAGGAGGTTTGTCATGGCGAAAGAAAAGAAAAAGAAGTTTGGGAAAAAGGTTGCGGTAACCGCAGTGTGCGGTGTGTTGTGCGGAGGTTTGCTTGCCGCTGCACCGGCCGGATATCGTTATTGGAAGGAATATAAAGTACAAAAAGAGGATAATGAAAGCAGTGAACAAGATGACCGGACCCCGGAGCAGGCAGAGAATGTGGGCTTGGTACAAGAAACTGTTATTCAGGAAACCAAGATTTCGTCGGTGTATGATGTTTCTGTTGTATGGGATAATGTGATTCCTTCCATGGTAGAAATTGATACCAAAACCGTAACGGAATATCAGTTTTTCGGACGGGTATACGAACAGGAGAGTCAGGGAAGCGGCAGCGGCATTATTATTGCACAAGCGGATGAGTTGTTTTTAGTGACGAACCATCATGTGGTAGACGGCGCCACCGCCATTCAGGTAACGTTTGTGGACGGAAGCAGTGCCCCGGCCAAGGTAAAAGGTTCCGATGCCGGAGAAGATATTGCGGTATTGACGGTAGATTTTTCGGATTTAAAGAAAGAGACCTTGGAGACAATTCGTATAGCGACCGTAGGGGATTCCGAAGACCTGCAAGGCGGTGATATGGTGATTGCCATCGGAAATGCTGCCGGAGGAGGACAGTCTCTGTCGGTAGGATATGTCAGCGCATTGGACAGAGAAATAGAGATTGAAGGTGTTACCATGAATCTGATTCAGACCGATGCTGCCATTAATCCCGGCAACAGCGGCGGTGCACTTTTGAATGCTGCGGGAGCGTTGGTAGGGATTAATAATGCGAAGCTTGTTGCCGATGAGGTAGAAGGAATCGGCTATGCGATTCCTATTTCCAAAGCATTATCTTTAATTAACCGTTTGGTAAACAGAGAAGAGATTTCTTACAGACAATCTGCAAAGCTTGAATTTGAAGGACAGGATGTTACCGAAGCCTTATCTTCGGCTCTCAGCATTCCGATGGGTGTTTATGTGGCGGCATATGAGGATGATTCGGCGCTTGCAGAGGCAGGGATTCCGTTGTTTAGTGTTATTACGGAAGTCAACGGAATTGAAGTAAAGTCAACGGAACAGTTAGAGGATACATTGCGTTATATTCGAGGAGGTACCACCGGCACGTTAACCGTACAGGTAAGAATAGAGGGTGTGTATGTGCCAAAGGAATATACGGTAACGTTTGAAGCAAGAAAATAAATGGTGATGAATGGGCGGTTTTGCATAGGCAAAACCGCTCTTTTGTGATATATATTAGTTTTTGTATTATTTCTTGCAACACAGATTACGGAAAGGGCAAAAAGTCGGTAAGAGAACAAGCAAAAGGACTGGATTTTTTTTGAGGACGGGTGTATAATGAGGGCAAATACATATTTAAGATTACGGAGGATAATATTATGGCTCAGATTTTAGTAGAGACATCTGCTCGTCATATCCATGTGACGAAGGAACATTTGGAGATTTTATTCGGTGCAGGAGCAACCCTGACAAAGAAGAAGGACCTTTCCCAGCCGGGGCAGTTTGCTTGTGAGGAAAGAGTTACCATCGTAGGACCGAAGAAGTCCCTTGCAAATGTTTCTATTCTCGGACCGGAAAGACCGGCTACCCAGGTAGAGCTTTCCGCAACGGATGCACGTTCCATCGGCGTTCCGGTAGTGGTAAGAGAGAGCGGTGATATCGCAGGTACCCCGGGATGTAAGATTGTGGGACCGTGTGGTGAAGTTGAGATTTCTGAAGGCGTTATTGTGGCAAAGCGTCACATTCATATGATTCCGGAGACCGCAGAAAAGCTTGGCTTAAAGAACAAGGATGTGGTTTGGGTAAAGATGGATACCGACGGAAGACAGGCTGTGCTTGGTGATGTTGTAGTTCGTGTCAGCGAGAACTTCGCAGATGCAATGCATATTGACACCGACGAGTCCAATGCAATCGGTGCAACCCCGAATATGATGGGTGAAATCTTAAAGTCTTTATAAGAGTGTAAATCAGTGGGACTGTCGCATGATGGAATGCGCAGTCCCACTCTTGCTTAGCGGTGGATTATAACAAGTCGGTCTCTTTTTTATACTTATGAAACAGCCGGAGCCTTGCGCGTTGCCCCCTTTTCTCGTACTCCGGATAGAGTCTTTCTAATTACTTCGGGAGAAAATATGAATGAGCAAGGCTTCGACTATATTCAAAATGAAGAAAAGACAAGAGACCGACTTTTGTACACCCACAAGGACTACGCAAGAGTTCGCTACGCCCGATGCCGCTGCGCATTCCATTATGTGCAGTTCCCACTCTCGTTTTGTATATAAAAGCCTTGCCTTTAAGGTGGTTTCGTTATATAATAAATAGTAAGACAGACGATTCGAAATCTGACGTTTTGTCAGTAAAAAATATAAGGAGGTCTTTTCTATGGATTATATGAAAGTGTATGAAGAATGGTGCAACAATGCCTATTTCGATGAAGCAACCAGAGCGGAGCTTAAGGCTATCGCCGGAGATGAGGCGGAGATTAAAGATCGTTTCTATCGGGAATTAGAGTTTGGTACTGCAGGATTGCGTGGTGTGATCGGAGCAGGTACCAACCGTATGAATTTTTACACTGTAAGTAAGGCAACCCAGGGATTGGCTAATTTTATTATTGATGAAGGCGGTCAGAATAAAGGTGTGGCCATTGCGTATGATTCCAGAAATATGTCTCCGGAGTTTGCGGAGGCTGCAGCACTTTGCCTTTGTGCAAACGGAATCAAGAGCTACTTGTTTGATTCATTAAGACCGACACCGGAGCTTTCCTTTGCGGTACGTGAGCTTGGCTGTATTGCCGGTATTGTAATTACGGCAAGTCATAACCCGGCAGAGTACAACGGTTATAAGGTGTACTGGGAGGACGGCGCACAGATTACAGCTCCGAAGGATGTGCAGATTATTGCGGAGGTAAATGCGGTTCCGGGCTATCATGCGGTAAAGACCATGGCTCGTAACGAGGCAGAAGCAAAGGGCCTGTTAAAGGTAATCGGTAAGGAGATTGATGATAAGTATGTGGCTGCATTAAAGAAGCAGATTATTTATCCGGATATGATTCGTGAGCAGGGTAAGGAGCTTAAGATTGTTTACACTCCGCTTCACGGCACCGGTAATCTTCCGGTACAGCGTGTGCTTGCGGAACTTGGTTTTGAAAAGGTATATGTGGTTCCGGAGCAGGAGCAGCCGGACGGCAATTTCTCCACCGTAAGTTACCCGAATCCGGAAGATGAGAAGGCATTTGCGTTGGCACTTGCCCTTGCAAAGAAAGTAGATGCGGATGTAATTATGGCAACTGACCCTGATGCAGACCGCCTCGGTGTGTATGCGAAGGATTCCGTCACCGGTGAGTATATGTCCTTTACCGGTAACATGTCCGGACTTCTTATTTGTGAGTATTTGATGAGTCAGCGTAAAGAATTGGGAAGAATTCATGAAGACGGTGCCATCATTAAGACCATCGTTTCTACCAATATGACCGATAAGGTTGCGGAGGAGTACAATGTTAAGTTGATTGAAGTGCTGACCGGCTTTAAGTATATCGGTGAACAGATTAAGTGGTTTGAAGAAAAGGGTGTTGGCCACTATGAGTTCGGTTTTGAAGAGAGCTACGGTTGTCTTGTTGGTACCCATGCAAGAGATAAGGATGCTATCGTAGCAGTCATGATGCTTTGTGAGGCAGCTGCTTATTACAGAACCAAGGGCTTGACGCTTTGGGATCAGATGCAGAACATTTATAAAAAGTACGGTTTCTTTAAGGAAGGTATTCAGACCATGACCTTAAAGGGAGCAGACGGAGTAGCTCAGATTCAGGCAATTATGGACGGCTTCCGTGCAAATCCGCCGAAGAAGCTTGGTGCATATGATGTAGTATCCTTCCGTGATTACAAGAAAGATACTATCTTAGATTTGGCCACCGGTAAGGTAACACCGACCGGTCTTCCGAATTCCAATGTACTGTATTTTGACTTAACCGATGATGCATGGGTATGCGTTCGTCCGTCCGGTACGGAGCCGAAGATTAAGTTTTACATCGGTGTAAAGGGTACCGATAATGCGGATGCGGATGAGAAGCTTAAGGCATTGACCGATGCACTTATGGCACTGGCATAAAACTATTTTGGATAGGATGGATGCCGGTCACATGGCGAGTGGCATCGTGTACAGCCGCTGAAAGGAACGAGAAGGTCCTTTCAGCGGACTGTTTTTTACAATAAATTAATGGGGGATAAGAACTATGCAGACAAATCAAAATCAGGCACTTACTATGTATCCGTTGTTTTTCGATCCGATTTACAAGAAGGTACAGTTTGAAATGAAGGACGGGAAGCCGTCGATTTATTACAAAGATGATGAATGGGGAGTACAAGTCCACGAAAACGGTGATGTTACGTTTAAAATGTTTGCTCCGGATGCGGGAACGGTAGAAGTGGCAGGCTTTGGCGGTTGCTTTAGCAGAGATAAGATCGCTCTTACCAAAGATGAAAAGGGTTTGTTTTCCGCTACGGTGTCGGGGCTTGCGCCGTGTTTCCATTATCATGAGTGGTTTGTAGACGGGGCAAAGGTGGTACATCCGAATGCGCCGATTGCATACGGTTGTTTTGGTGCTACCAACTTTTTTGAAATTCCCAATGAGCAGGATGACTTCTGGTATTTGAAGGATGTTCCTCACGGTGATGTACAGATTCACAGTTACACGTCCCATATTAACGGACATGTAAAGAAGTGTTACATATATACACCTGCTTCTTACGGGAAAGTGCCGGGCAAGAGGTATCCGGTGATGTATATTCAGCACGGTGTAGGAGAAGATGAAACCGGTTGGATTTGGAACGGAAAATTAAACCTCATTTTAGATAATCTCATTGCGGAAGGTAAGTGCGAAGAGATGATCGCAGTGGTTTGCTGCGGTTATGCTTTTCAGAAGGGAAAAGAAGAGGTGTTTTATCCGGGAGATTTCGGCAGTGAGTTAACCAAGGACTGTATTCCGTATGTGGAGAGCAAGTTTGCGGTAAAGAAGGGCAGAAAAAATCGTGCTATGGCAGGTCTCTCTTTAGGCTCTGCCCAGGCACTTCAGATTGTGTCCCGTTTCCCGGAATTATTTGCTCATCTTGGTGTCTTTTCCGGTATGCGTGATACGGAGGCGGATGCTTTACTTGCGGTTCATGACAAATACCCGATGGATACAGTGCTTATGACAGCCGGAACAGGAGAAGGTCAGCTACACGCAGCCCAGAAGGAATATACGGATAAATTTCTTGCCCTTGGGGCCAAGGGGGGCCAACGCTCTTATCCGGGATTCCATGACTGGCATGTGTGGAGAGAAAGCGTAAGAGATTATGTACAGTTGCTTTTTAAGGAAGAGGCTTCCGAAGAGGAAGAAGCTTTTGTTTATACGGAGACAGATATTTCAAAGGAACAACTTGATGCACAAACGTTTGCGGAGCATCAGCTCATGTTCGACCCGATTTATAAGGGACTTATCTTTGATTTTGATGAAAAAGGCAGACCGGCAGGCCGTTATAAGGATGAACACAGCGGAAATGAGATTGTGGATGTGAAGACCGGTACGGCCAAATTCTGGTATCGTACCTCCGGAGCAAAGACTGTAGTTGTGGATATCTGGGGCATGGGCCGCTTCCCGATGGAACTTGACGGAGAAGGTTGGTGGAATTGTGAGGTGTCCGGTATTGAGAAGGGATTCCATTATTACGGTTTAATCGTAAACGGAGCGGAAGTGGTAGATACCAATGCACAGGTGGGCTATGGTGGATTCCGTACCATTAACTATTTAGAAATGCCGGAAGAGGACTTTGAAGAGTATCGTATTCGTCAGGTGCCCCACGGAACTGTTCATATGAATTACTTTGAGTCTTCCGTAACCGGCCGTAAGAAGCTGTGTTATGTGTATACACCGGCGTCCTATGAGGCAGAACCGGAAAAGCGCTATCCTGTATTGTATCTCCAACACGGTGGCGGAGAAAATGAAGTGGGCTGGATTTGGCAGGGTAAGATTGCCAATCTTGCGGATAATCTGATTGCGACAGGTAAGATGAAGGAAATGATTATTGTGATGAACACCGGCTACGGATTTCCGGCAGATATGAACTGCCATCCGTCCATGAGCGGTTTTCTCACTGAACTTCCGAAGGATGCAGTGCCGTTTATTGATAGTACCTATCGTACGCTTGCCGATAGAGAGAACCGAGCTATGGCTGGACTTTCCATGGGCGGAATGCAAACCCAGAAGATTACCTTTGCCCATCCGGAATTGTTTGCCTGGGCAGGTATTTTCTCCGGCGGTTTGGTGATTCAAAACGAAGAGGATGATTACAGCGGTATTTTGTTGAATCCGGAAGAGTTTAAGAAGAGATTTAAGTTACTCTTTGTTGCTTGCGGTACACAGGAAGGTATGCTTGAGTCTACCAGAGCAAACGAGAAGCTGGTACTGGACGCAGGAGTTCCGATTGAAGTATACGAGGATTACGGATATCATGACTGGACCTTCTGGCGTCATTGTGCAAACAAATTTTTAAGAATGCTATTTGTATAAAGAAACAGGGGACTGTTGCGCCGGTGACAGTCCCTTTGCCTGTTGCGTCAGTTTGATACGAGAAAAGGAATCGGAGGAGAAAAGATGAAAGTTGTGCTGATTACGGGAGCGTCTTCGGGCCTTGGGGCGGAATTTGCAAGACAACTGGATAAGGAAGTTTCCGGGATTGATGAGTTTTGGTTGGTGGCAAGAAGGAAAGAACGGATGGAAGAATTGGCACAGGAGCTGACCCATCCGGCCCGGATTTTTGCCAACGATGTACGAAATCGTTCGTTGTATGAATGCTTGGAATGGCAGTTAAACGAGGAATGTGCGGATATCAAGATATTGGTGAATAATGCCGGCTGCGGTTTTAACGGATTTGTAACGGAACAATCCAGTGAGAAACTGATAGATGTACTGGATATCAATTGTACGGCCATGACGGCAATCACAACCCTTTGTATACCGTTTATGAAAAGGGGAGCCCATATTATTCATATGGCAAGCAGTGCGGCATATCTTCCGCAACCGGGGTTTGCAGCTTATGCGGCATCAAAGTCTTATGTGTTGAATTTTTCCAGAGCCTTAGGGGAGGAGTTGCGTTCTCGCGGAATTTATGTAACGGCAGTTTGTCCGGGACCGGTGGAAACCGAGTTTTTGAAAAAGTCCGGAGCGGAGAAATCTTCCTATGGGTTGAAGAAGTATGTGCGGATGGAAGCAAAGGATGTGGTGGCAGAAGCTATCCGTGGGGCAAAAAGGAAGCAGACGGTAGTGACCCCGGGACTGGCCATGAAAGGGTTCCGTCTGCTTACAAAAGTAGTACCCCATGAAGTGATTCTTAAGGTGATGCGGAAACTGTAGAGTGGACTGTGAAATATTAGTCTAAATCGACAATTTTGCTGCCGGATACTTCCTTGCCGGCTGTTCTTAACATGGAGTAAGAACCTACGGCGGCGAAGATAAGGCCCAACACGATGTTATAGATTGTCGGACTTTTGTATTCATCCAGTGTAAAAAGGAATGCGAAGGCTTCCGGAAGTTCTGCCAGTGTAAGACCTTCTTTTAACAGTGTGATTGCATCGGAAAAGAAGTTACCGAATAATACACCGAAGATAACGGAGAGAGCCATAATAACAATTTTACCTTTATTTTGTTTTCCGTTGAATAGATTATAGCCCTTGTAGGAAAGCCATCCGATTAACAAACCTACAACGGAGGCAACACGGCCTAACATCAATACAAGGCCCCAAACCACACCACCTAAGATGGCTCCCAAAAGGGAACCGATAAGACCGGTGAGATAGTTGCCGGTATCATTTTCTAAGTGAGCTTGGTGAGCAGACACCAGGTCGCGTTCAAGAATGGTTCCGCAGTCACGATGCATATAGTATGCAATATCGTCAATTAATTTCCAGTGACCGTCTGTAATTTCTCCGTTACATTCCGGACATATGGAAATCGGACGGGCGGAGTAGCGGTCCAAAAGCGGGCAGAGCCAAGTGAGGAAGGCATCGATTTTGGTAATATGGGAAGTGGTGCTGCAGATAAAATATAACGTGATTGATTGGTTGGAAAAAATAGCATTTTGTAACTTATATTCCTTGGAATTGATATGCTCCGATACCATGGATTGTACGGTTTGTGCATTCTGTTCATCGGAGAATGACGTGTTAAACACAATCTGAAGAGTACCGGAAAGTTCGGTAACAGTGGCAGCATAGCCATGCAGATTGCCGTAAGCAAGGTTACGGTAAAGCTTTAATCCTTTGTTTGTTACGTATGTCTTTAGTTTCTTGTTCATAAGAACCCCCTTAAAATAATTATAACTGAATCAGTGTATTATAAAAAACGACAGAATTCAAGGGAAAAAGCATAGGAGAAAAGCCCTATTCTGTTGACAAGAAAAAATATTTGTATTATAATAAATAATACAAATATGACAACGACAATATAAGTAATAGTACAGAATGTTTGCGAAAAATAGCAACCGTTCGGGAAAGGAGTGCGTATGATTATCAAATTAGATATGGCCAGTGAAGTACCGATATACGTACAGCTGCGAAACGCTGTGGTAATCGGAATCGGGAAAGGGGAGCTGGTGCCTGGAGAAGGACTTCCTACAGTACGGCAGATGGCAGAGGATTTAGGAGTCAATACCATGACGGTAAATAAAGCCTACGGAATTTTAAAAAATGAAGGCTTTATAGAGATTGACCGCAGACACGGAGCCAGAGTGAACCCGCAGAAAGACAAGTTCGGAGTGTTCCGGGAAAAAGCGGAAGATGAGCTGTTACTTTTGATTTCGGAGGCCACGGTGCGAGGGGTGGAAAAGAGTGAGTTTATGGCGCTTTGCGAGAAGGTATATGCGGGAATGTGTATGCCGGATGCGAAGCTTGTATAGTGAGGGACAATAGGAGGTGACAGGTATGGATTGGATTCTTGCGTTTAGTTATGCCGGAACCATGTGGTTTACGCAGCTTTGTCTGCTGCTTGATATTTTCTTTATTGTAGGAAAGAAAAGGGACTACCTTCTTTTTATGACTATACGAGAAGAGCAAAGGGAGGATGAGGATGTAAAACAGGTGGTGCGGGAGTTTAAAAAGTCGTTTTGGATGATGATGGGAGGAATGTTTGCGGCCACAGGAGTTTTCTTCCTGATTCCGTTACTTCCGGCAGGAGACCTTGCATTACAAACTATTTATATGACGTTGTGGTGTACCGCACTCATTTGGTGGGACTATAAGGTAATCAAAAAGTATGCAAATCGTATGTATGATTTAAAAATCGAAAAAGGTTGGGGAACGGCCGTAAAGAAGTCTGTTGCGGAGGTGGATACGGTGGTGAGCCGTATGAAAAAGTCCATGCCGGTTTCGGAAATCTGGCTGGCCATACCGGTTTGGATCTGTATCGGTTCCTTTGTATGGTGGTTTTATTGTGCTGCGGAGTATAAGGTGTTGTTGATTTCTCTGGTGTTTAATGTGATTGCCTTTGTTTTCTTTTGTTACATGTATCACCGGATGGCTCATGGAAAATTAAAGGTGTACAGTAAGAATTCGGAGTTGAACTATGCGTTAAACAGGGTGTCCAAGCGGGCATGGACAGGGTGTGTTGTGTGGGAAGCAACCTTGCTTTGCGGATTTCATTTTATTGCGACGGTGTTTATACATTCTTATATGTCCGGGGTTGCAGCCGGAAAGGAACATATGGGAGGATTTTGGGCCGGATTTATAGCCAGTGCAGTACTTTCGGTAGTGCTTGTTATTGCTGTATTTTTCGGGGCGGCAAGCAAGGTGAAACAAGCAAAGAAAGAACTGGCTGCAGCTGCAAATCTTTCTTATGCGGAGGACGAAGATGCGTATTGGAAAAACGGATATTATTATAATCCGGGAGATACCAATACTTTTGTAGAAAACAGAAGCTTGGGAATTGCTACTAACATGGCAACTAATTGGGGAGCTATAACAAAGTGGGTATTAATCATTACATTTTTGGCATGTATCGGTGTGGGAGCGGCAATGCTTCCCTTTGATTTTGGAAAGGTGACAATGTCGGTGGGAAAGGACAGTCTGGAAGTGAAAGGCTGTGTATATTATAAGGAGACGTTGGATTATGAGGAGGCAGAGGAAGTTTATTTGTTGACGGATCAGGTGGCAAGAGAGAGCTCCCGTATTATGGGAACCGGAACAGAACGTTTTTCTTTGGGGGATTACCGATTTAAAGGGTATGGAAAAGGGAAAGCCATAATGGACAAAGAAGCGGAGTATTATATATTGGTAAAACGGGAGGACGGCTCCTGGTTTGGATTTAGTACAACAGACAGTGCATTAATGTTGGAAGCATATGAAAGATTGAAGATGTATACGCAAAAGCAGGAATAACTGTGTCGATTGTTGACAAATCAGTGGCGGAAGGAGTATCATTAGAGTAATAAATTTTAAGGGGGATATCACATGAGTGAGGAAAACAAAGACTTGTTTTTAGAAAACGGAAACGAGTCCCAGGCAGAAGAAATACAGCAAAATCCGGAAGTAACGGAAAGCCGGGAGGCTGTTACGGAACCGGTTGAGGCAGCAGAAGCAGAAGTACCGGCAGAAGAGGCAGCACAGGCTGTTACGGAACCGGTTGAGCCGGCGGAAGCAGAAGTACCGGCAGAAGAGGCAGCACAGGCTGTTACGGAACCGGTTGAGCCGGCACAAGAAGCAGAACCGGAAGATCCGGATGATGCAGCGATAGAAGAACTGAGAAAATTCGGAGCGGATGTGATAGAGAAGGTAAAGCGCAACAAGAAGTTTCTTGTTATCGCTTCCGCTGTGGTGGTACTGCTTCTTGTAGTATTAAATGCAGCAAAAATCGGGAATGCTGCTGTAAAGCTGTTTACTTCCCCGGCAGGATATTTCCGCCACGTGGAAGGAAAGGTTGTAAAGGATGCTGCCAAGGAAGCGGCAACGGCATATGATACTGCTGTATCCGAAATTTTATCTGTCGATGATGTCGGTTCGGAAGGCAGAATCGGAATTGAATTGGGAAAAGAAATCCTTGACCTTTTGGAAGATGAAACCGAGATGGATTTCGAATGGTTGAAAGAGTTCTCGGTAGGGTACGGAACGGATTCTTCCAAGAAAGGGTCGAAAGCTGAGGTTGATTTTTCGTTAGACGGAAAGAAGATTATCAGTTTGTTGGTGCTTATGAACTTGGAAGATGAAAAGGGCTTTTTACAGATTCCGGAGTTAAATAAGTCTTATATCGGCATGGATATCGAAGAGTTTTTTGAATTCTGTGATATGGATGTGGATTTAGATGATATCAATGAGATGTATGAAATGTACGAAAAGGTATATGATGCATTACCGAATAAGTCCAAAGTGGAAAAGATAATTGAGCGTTACGCATCTCTTATGCTTTCCAGCGTTGAGGATGTGGAACAGTCTAAGGAAGAAGTATCCGTAGGTGATTATTCAAAAAAAATGACGGTACTGGAAGCTACCATTGATGAGAAAACAGTACGGGATGCATTAGAGGTAGTGATAAAGGAATTAAAGAAGGATAAAGATGTAAAGAAAATTGTATATGAGGTACTGGAGATACAGGATGAAGTAGATGCAGATGATGTCTATGATGCGTTTTTGGAAGTACTGGATGACTTGGAAGACGACTTGGATGACATTGAAGATGAAGAATTCGAGATTGTTTGGAAAACGTATGTAGACAGTAAGGGAGCCATTCAGGGAAGATCCTTTGAGGTGGAAGATGAGGATATCGAAGTAACCAGCCTTATGGTGAAAAAGGGAAGCAAGTTTGCTTATGAATGTTCTGTAGACTTTGATGACTTCAAGGGAGGCCTGACCGGAACCGGTAAGGCAAGAGGTTTAACCGTGAGCGGTGACTTTGTATTGGATGTCATGGGTATGGATATTTTGGATGCAAAGCTGGATGACGTAAAGCTGGCTGATTTGTGCAGAGGTGACTTTAGCGGAACCATTTCCATCAGCTTGTCAAAGAAAGTAGCAAAGATGTTGGATGCAGCAGCTGATTTACCGATTGATGTAAAGGACATTGTGTTGAAAATCGATATGGATGCCAGTACTTCGAAATCAGATGTTAAGGTTTCTGTTTTAGAAGAAAAGGAGTTAATTGCTGCAATCTCCGTTGAAAGCAAAAGAGGAAAAGCGGATAATGTGAAGTCTCCGAAAGACAGTGATGTTGTCATGGTAGAGGATGAATCGGATCTTGAAGAGTGGGTAGATGAGATTGATTTAGAAGCGTTCGTAGAAAGCCTGGAAGGGAAAATCGGCGAAGATTTATACGAGATGTTGGAAGACGCAATATCAAACGGTTTTTCCTTGTCGGATATGTTCGAGGAGGAAGAAGAGGACTATTATGATGATGGCTGGTACGAGGATGATTGGTATGACGGTTGGTACGATGACGACTGGTACTAAGAATTCATAGGAAACCCTTGACAAATTCCAGATTTTTGATATAGTAAAATGTATATGAAAATGCAGGGAAAAGGAATAGTACATGCAATTTTGTTTTCAGAGAGCCGTCGGGTGGTGTGAGACGGTAACGGAATGTGTGGAACAGGCCTTGGAGCTTTGTCGCTGAAGGGATACAGTATGATGTGATTTTGTGTAGGGGACAGCGGTTCATCGCCGTTAACGGATGGAAAGTGCAGAGTCTGCATGGCAGATTTCTGAATGAGAGTGGTACCGCGGAAGAATAAGGCTTTCGTCTCTTTTTGGGAGACGGAAGCCTTTGGTTTTTGCGTGCAAAGCACCGTACTGCACGCAATGAATAAGAAAGGAGCTATTATTAGTCATGGAAAAAACGTACAATCCTAGTGTCATTGAAAAAAAATGGCAGGCGTACTGGGAAGAAAATCAGACCTTTAAAACCGATGTTTGGGATTTTAGTAAGCCGAAGTATTATGCTTTGGACATGTTCCCGTATCCGTCCGGTGTAGGCCTTCACGCAGGTCATCCGGAAGGGTATACCGCTACGGACATTATGTCCCGTATGAAGCGTATGCAGGGCTACAATGTATTGCATCCGATGGGATATGACTCTTTCGGTCTTCCGGCAGAGCAGTATGCAGTAAGCACCGGTAATCATCCGAACGGATTTACCGAGCAGAATATCGAGACCTTCTCCAAGCAGTTAAAGGAACTTGGTTTTGACTATGACTGGAGTAAAATGCTTGCTACCAGTGATCCGAAGTTCTATAAGTGGACCCAGTGGATTTTCAAGCAGTTATATTTGGACGGCTATGCAAAGTACATTGACATGCCGGTAAACTGGTGTGAGGAACTTGGCACCGTTCTTTCCAACGATGAGGTTATTGATGGTAAGTCTGAGCGCGGCGGTTATCCGGTGGTTCGTAAGAATATGAAGCAGTGGGTTATCGACCAGGTTGCTTTTGCAGATAAGTTATTAGAAGGTTTAAATGAGATTGACTGGCCGGAGTCCACGAAGGAAATGCAGCGTCACTGGATTGGACGTTCCGAAGGTGTGGAAGTGGATTTCCAGATTGTAGGCGGCGGAAGCTTCTCTATTTACACCACTTGTATTGAGACGATTTACGGTATTACCTTTATGGTACTTGCTCCGGACGGACAGATTGTGAAGGATTTGATGCCGCGTATTGAGAATAAGGAAGAGGTAGAGGCGTATATCGCAGAGACCTTAAAGAAGAATGATATGGACAGAACCGAGCTTAACAAGACCAAGTCCGGCTGCCCGTTAAAGGGTATTTCTGCCATTAATCCGGTAAATGGCAAGGAAGTGCCGCTCTTTATCGGTGATTTCGTATTGGCTAACTACGGTACCGGTGCGGTTATGGCGGTTCCGTCTCATGACCAGCGTGACTTTGAGTATGCGATTGTTCACAATATCCCGATGATTCAGGTTATTGATGGCGGTGACGTTTCCGAGAAAGCATTTGAAAAGTATGATTATCTCGGCAAGGGTTGTAAGCTTATGAATTCCGAGGAGTTCACAGGCTACGTGGTAGAGGATGCCAAGGAAGCCATTACAAAGAAGTTGGAGGCAATGGGCGTTGCAAGAAGAAAGGTAAATTACCACTTCCGTGAGTGGATTTTTGCAAGACAGCGTTACTGGGGCGAGCCGGTTCCGGTAGTATATCTGGAAGACGGCAATATCCATGTATTGGATGATGCAGAGCTTCCGTTAATCCTTCCGGAGCTTTCCGATTACAAGGGAAAGAACGGCAAGGCACCGCTTGAAAATGCAACCGAATGGAAGCAGTATGATGCCAATGGCGTAAAGGGTACCCGTGAGACCTCTACCATGCCGGGTAGTGCAGGCTCCAGCTGGTATTTCCTTCGTTATATCGATCCGGACAATGATAAGGAATTTGCAAATTATGAGTTATTGAAGCATTGGATGCCTGTTGACTTATACATCGGCGGACCGGAGCATACGGTAGGACACTTAATGTACTCCCGTATTTGGAACCGTTACCTTTATGATAAGGGCTTATCTCCGGTAAAGGAGCCGTTCAAGAAGCTGGTTCACCAGGGTATGATTTTAGGTTCCAACGGTATTAAGATGGGTAAGAGATTCCCGGAATTCGTAGTAAATCCGAGTGATATCGTAAGAGATTACGGTGCAGATACCCTTCGTTTGTACGAGATGTTCATGGGACCGCTTGAGGTATCTAAGCCGTGGAGTCAGCAGGGTGTTGAGGGTGCAAGAAGATTCATCGTGCGTGTATGGAATTTCTTCACCGATGCGAACAACCTTACCGATGATAACGACGGCACCTTAACTAAGGTATATCACCAGACTGTAAAGAAAGTAACCTCCGATTTCGAGGTACTTGGTTTTAATACCGCTATCAGCCAGATGATGATCTTCATGAATGCGGCATATAAGGCAGGCAAGTGTCCGAAGGAATATGCAGAGGGCTTCATTAAGATGTTCTCTTGTATTTGCCCGCACGCAGGCGAGGAGCTTTGGAGTATCATCGGTCACGACAACACCATTGCTTATGAAAGCTGGCCGACCTACGACGAAGAAGCCATCAAGGAAGACGAAATCGAAATTGCCGTACAGATGAACGGTAAAGTAAAGGCAAAGCTCATGGTAGCGGCAGAAGCAGATGAAGCGGCTGTCAAGGCACAGGTACACGCTGACGAAACTATTGCAGCACTCCTTGAAGGCAAAAACATCGTAAAAGAACTCTACGTAAAGGGTAGACTCTACAACATCGTAGTAAAATAAATCTAAGTTATGTTTAGATTATAGACGTCAAATAACAACCGGCTTATCTGAAATCTTTTTGGATTCACAGACAGTTGCCGGAGAATATAATGAGCAATTTGTAATGAGCAGCGCTTCCTATTGGAATGTTTTCATTCCCACGACGCAGTTAAAAATCCACAAAGGAAGCGCGTCAACAGAAAGGCGGAACTATGGGAAAAGAGTTCAGAAAGCCGGAAGGACGTCCGGTATTTCCGAAAAAAGCAGTGATTACCTCCGGTATGCCGTACGGCAACAAGGAACTGCATTTCGGTCATGTGGGTGGCTTATTTGTACACGCAGATACCTTTGCGCGTTTTATGCGTGATCGTATCGGCGCAGAAAATGTTATTTTTGTATCCGGTACCGACTGTTACGGTTCTCCGATTTTGGAGGGCTTCCGTAAGCAGCAGGAAAGTGGTGTGATTCCGGCGGACATGACCATTCATGATTATGTGGAAAAGAATCACAAGATTCAGAAAGATACCTTACATGCCTATGAGATTTATCCGGATTACTACGGTGCTTCCGCATTATATCGCGGAGCCGAGCATCATGTAGAGTCTTCCAAGGAGTTGTTTGAGGCTCTGTATGAGAGAGGACAGCTTAAGATGATGTCCACGCCGCAGTTCTACGATCCGGAGTTTAAGGTACTCTTAAACGGCAGACAGGTGGTAGGTAAGTGTCCGATTGAGGGATGCTGCTCCGAAAAGGGCTATGCGGATGAGTGTGATTTGGGTCATCAGTACATGCCGTCAGAGTTAATCGAGCCGAAGAGCATGCTGTCCGGTAAGACCCCGGAGATTATCGAAGTAAAGAACTGGTATTTCTCCTTAGAGAACTTTACCGATGAGATGCAGGAGTATATTAACGAGGTGCGTGCGAACACCAATACCCGTAAGTATATTTTAAATACCATTGAAGAGTTTTTAAAGAAGCCGGTTATTTATGTGCAGAAGAAGTTCATTGCCACCAACCCGAAGACTTATACGGGGGAGGGAGCACCGGATAAGGATGCCTTTGATGCAGCTTATGAGGCAGGTCTTGCAGAACTTACCGCAGCCTTCCCGGCACACGAAATCATTGCGGAGGAGAAGAAGCCGTCCGTAACCTTTGTGTTTGCATCTTTGGATGACCGTGATAAGGCAAGAGCAGCTCTTTCCGAGCGTAACATCAACTGCCGTACCGGTAAGACTTTGGTGCCGTTCCGTTTGTCCGGTAACATCGAATGGGGTGTGCCGGTGCCGGAGTGTGAAGGCAACAAGGATTTGACCTTCTGGGTATGGCCGGAGTCCTTGTGGGCACCGATTTCCTTTACGAAGGCATGCTTAGAGGAACGTGGCAAGAACCCGTCCGAATGGAAGGACTGGTGGATGGGCGGCGACTCTCAGGTGTACCAGTTTATCGGTGAGGACAATATTTACTTCTACGGTATTGCCGAAATGGCCATGTTTGCGGCAGCAGATGCGGAGGCAGGCAAGCCGGTTAAGATTGATTATAAGAAGCTTCCGCAGATTATTGCAAACCGCCATATTCTGTTTATGGAAAAGAAGGCAAGCTCCAGTTCCGAAATCAAGCCGCCGATGGCAAAGGATTTGCTTGCATTCTATACACCGGAGCAGCTTAGAATGCATTTCTTAAGCCTCGGTCTTTCCACCAAAAGCTCCAGCTTTAAGCCGCAGATTTATCTGCCGGAGGCTGAGCGTGAGGGTGTGGACCCGGTATTAAAGGAAGGTAATCTTTTAACCAACGTATTTAACCGTATTGTGCGTTCCTGCCTGTACACGGTACAGAAGTACAACGATTCTGTTATTCCGATGGGGGTAGTAGACGAAAAGATTAAGGCGGCTTCCGAGGAAGCTATCCTTGAGTACGAGCGTCATATGTACAACCACGATTTCCACCGCATTACTTATGTGTTGGATGATTATATCCGTTTGCTTAATAAGCACTATGCAAATAACATTAAGAAGGCAGAGGAGGAAGGTGGCGAAGCACTTCGTAACCAGCTTCTTACCGATTGCTTCTACGGCATTAAGACGGCACTTCTGCTCCTTCACCCGATTGCACCGACGGGTTGTGAGACGGTACGTGAGTATGTAGGTTTGTCCGAGAAGGTATACGACTGGAACTATGCATTTGCAGATATGAAGGATGTACTTGCAAATCCGAGCGGCGAAACCAAGTTCTTACCGCCGCGGTTTGACTTCTTCCTTCGTCATGAAAGTCAGCTTGCGGAGATGCAGGAAAAGTAAAAGGTAGTCATTTGACATAATTGACTGAAAAGACCGCTTTTCGAAAAGGAAGGCGGTCTTTATAATTTCCTTGTAAGGTTCACTGTGATTTCCTGTCTTATAGAGTGAAGGATTTGTTAGAACAACGAAAGGAGGTATTGCATGGAGGATTATCAGATAATAGAGCTTTATTTTAATCGGAAGGAAGAAGCAATTAAGGAAACTGACAGTAAGTATGGTTCCTATTGTTTTGCGATTGCGGAGAATGTTTTACATAATGCAGAGGATTCCGAGGAATGCGTGAGTGACACATGGCTTAAGGCTTGGAATGCAATGCCGCCCCACAGACCAACCATGCTTCGGATGTTTCTTGCAAAAATCACCCGGAATCTTTCCTTTAACCGTTTTCAGGCACGGAATGCAGAAAAACGGGGTGGAGGAGAATTGCCTCTTGTTTTGGATGAATTGGCAGAGTGTATTGCGCATGAGTCGGATACGGAAAACGAATATTTTGCCAAAGAGCTGGAACAGTGTATCCGGCACTTTGTCAGGGACTTGCCGGAACGGGAGGGCGATGTGTTTGTACGTCGATATTTCTTTACGGAACCGGTGGCGGTGATTGCAAAGAGGTATTGCATGACTGACAATAATGTGATGGTTATGTTGAGCAGAACCCGCAAGAAGCTGAAAGCACACCTTAAGAAGGAGGGATATTTCAGTGAATAGAGAAGACTTATATCAAGGGTTTCAAGGAGTGGATGATGATATTTTGGAGCGGAGTGAACAGGTTGTTTCTGTTCCGATGCCGATTCGCCGTCGTTTGCCGGTTGCGTTGGTGGCTGCTCTGTTAGCATTGTTACTGATGGGAGCCGGTGTGATAACCGTTATTTATGGCGACAACATTCAGAATTGGTTTGCGCACTACTTTAGTACAGTGACCGGTCAGGAGATGAGCGAGGGGCATAAAAGTCTGATTGACCATTTGAGTCAGGACATTAGATTAAGTCAAACGGTGGGCGAAACCACCGTGACAGTAGACTCTGTGACGGTGGGGGATACGGTCTTTTATCTGTTGTTGCGTGTAGAAGGAATTACGTTTAAACCGGGCCATCAATATAATTTTGATAAGGTTTTTGTGGATGTATCCTCTGATTTGCCGGAGGGTATCGGAACTATGGGAGGATACTCATTGCAGTTCCAAGGACTGGATGGGGACGGTGCCGCTTTGATGCTTATGGAGTTTTCTACTTCCACGGGAGAAAACTTTATGGTGGGGACGACCCCTTGGAATATACATCTTGTACTGGAAAATCTGATACGTGATCCTTGGTTTGACAGACACAAAATGATTACGGAAGGTATTTGGGAGTTTGATTTTTCCATTGAACGTCAGCCGACGGAGCCTGTGTCTTTACCGGATACGGAAGTAAGGGTTATGAACCGGTGGACCGGGGAAGAGGAGCTTGCAATGATAACAGATATTGAACTGACCAGTACCGGCATTGGCTTCCGGTATGATTTTGAGGAGGGCACATTAGCGATAGAAAGAAACCTTGAGGTGATTCTTACCAACGGGGAAAGGATACTGTATGGAGGCGGAGGTGATGTTCCTACAGAGGATGGGACAAAACTCATCTGCGCTTATCATTGGATGATTCCGGTCAATCTTAGTGAGGTGGAAGCAGTACGAATCGGGGATGTGGAAATTCCGGTGAGATAAGAAAATTTTAAGAAATATTAAGGAAAAAACAGTGGAAGTATGAGTGGGTTCGTAGTAAACTAAATTATAAGTTGTTATGCAACCGAATCTGATAAGAGGGTGTGTTTATGAAGAAAAAGATTATTACAGTTATTTGCTTGGTTCTGGTAGCTTTGGTTTTGCTGGTGCCGATACCGTTGCGTTATAAAGACGGAGGAACCGTAAAATATAGTGCTTTGCTTTATTCCGTGACGAATGTACATAGCATAATTACGCAGTATGTGGCGGAAGGGGAATATAAAGACGGGTACGAGGTAGGGTCGATTGTAAGAGTGCTCGGATTTGAAGTGTACAACGATGTGCAAGCGGTATTTGAGGAGTAGGGAAAGAATGAGGAAGAAGAGAAAGATTGTGTGTATCGTTACGGTGGCCTTCTTGTTGGCTCTTGTGACATGGACCGTTTGGGGCAACACGGCACTTGAGCTAAACAGTTATACGATTGCAAGTGACAGGTTGCCGGAAGGATTCGACGGATATCGCATTGCCCATGTATCCGATTTGCATAACGCAGAGATGGGGAAGGAGAACGAAAAGCTGCTTACTATGTTACGGGCGGCGGCGCCGGATATAATTGCGATTACCGGGGACCTGATTGATTGTCGTAGGACAGATATGGAGGTCGCCCTGCAGTTTACGGCGGCTGCGATGGAGATTGCTCCCTGCTATTTTGTGGCAGGGAATCATGAAGCCAGGATATCCGGGTATGACGAGTTAAAAGAAAGCCTGACGGAACAGGGTGTTGTTGTTTTGGAGAATCAGCGTATCGAATTGACGAAGTCCGGAGAAGCAATCGTGCTATTGGGTGTGAATGATCCGGCTTTTCAAAATGCTTTTGTATATGACGAAGCCGAAGCTGTGATGAAAGGAAAACTACAGGAGTTTTCAGCCGGGGGAAATGAGTTCACGATTTTGTTGTCTCATAGACCGGAGCTGTTTGAAAGTTATGCGGACAACAATATAGATTTAGTTCTCAGCGGTCATGCACATGGCGGGCAGTTCCGACTTCCTTTTGTGGGCGGATTGCTGGTACCAAATCAGGGCTGGTTCCCGGAATATGATGCGGGACTGTTTACGGAAGGAATTACAAAGATGATTGTGAGCAGAGGTATCGGAAACAGTGCCTTTCCGTTTCGTTTTAACAATCGACCGGAAGTGATTTTGGTAGAATTGGAAAGTGAAGGAAATGAGATAAGATAATAGGATGATTACGGAGGTTGTTGTTTTTTAGAAAAAGTTGTATTTTGTAGAAGTATATCAGAGGAGGATATAGAATGAAAAAAGTATTATCCATTATTTCTATTGTTGTCGGCGGTCTGATTTTATTAAGTGTGATAGCACCTATGATTATCGGGGCGATACTGTCATCACAATCGGCCGGTTCCGTAGGCATCATCGGAGGTGCGGACGGTCCGACTGCGGTTCTGCTTGTGGGAACGTTGGGCGCAGGCAGTGTGATTGTTGAAATTGTGATAGGAGTTCTCCTGATTGCCGTCGGTATATGGGGTCTTATTAAGTGCAAAAAAATGAAGTAGTTGAAAACTTTAATTGAAAATTGAAAAAAATTTCTTTTCCCCCGCACATTGCGGGGGATATTTTCGTTTATCATTATGAAAGGAAAAACGTCGACGAATTTCCGATTGCAAAAGAAAGGAGGGACTCCATGGATTACGAAGCGCAATACGATAAAATCTACCGCTATTGCTATTTTAAATTACAGAACCAAACGGTAGCGGAGGATGTGACCCAGGAGACCTTTCTACGCTTTTTGGAAAGCAGTACTTATAAAGAACGGGGCAAGGAACTGAACTATCTGTACACCATTGCAAGAAATCTGTGCATTGACGAATCCCGCAAGCGGGTGTTAGAAGAACTACCAGAAGAACTTCCGGAGGAAGTGTCGGAGGAAGGTCCGGAGGAACGAGTGGTTGAACGCGTGGTTATGAAGCAGGCTATGGAGAAACTAACGACCGAGGAGAGGGAACTGGTGTTGCTTCGGTATGTCAATGAGGTACCGGTAAAGGTAATCTGTGAGCTGCAGGGCTGTTCCAGATTTTCTCTCAATCGACAGATGAAACAGGTGTTAAAAAAACTACGGGAAATTTTACAGGAGAAAGGAGCGGACATATGAGAATCAAAAAACAGGAAAAAGAGATGCTAAAGCAGATGTTTACGGCACCGGAACCGAAGAAAAAAAGAGCCTTTCTGCGGTCCGTTCCGCAACAGGAAGCAAGTCTTTGCACATTGATTTTGTCCCAGGTGGCTTACATCCGAAAGTGGGTATGGGCAGTTTCCTTTTTGCTGTTCGGTTCGGCTGTGTTTCTTGCACAGTATACGGAACGGGAGTGTATTTGGATGCTGTCGGCAGTGATGCCGTTGGGGGCACTGTTACTTATCCTTGAGTTTGCCAGATCTACCGCCTACGAGATGACAGAACTGGAAATGACCTCACGGTATTCCTTGCGGACGGTATTACTGGCCAGGATGAGTAT
>JAFTWC010000081.1 GCA_017465475.1 Lachnospiraceae bacterium | reverse complement strand
GCAGAAGAGGTAATGCAGCTTTTGCAAAACACCATTAAGAAGTTTAACGGAACCCTTGTCATGATTACCCATGAACCGGAGATTGCGAAGACAGCAGACCGTATCTTTAGAATCGACAACGGAATGTTGACGGAGGAAACCGTATAAACCGAAAAGTGATATATTTCAGCCATATACCGGCTTTGTACGGTGATATGGTCTGTTATATATAAAAAGACTTCCGGTCATACCATGCGCAGGAAAGACCGGAAGTCGCAAACGTAAACACACCAAAAAGGAGTGTCCGGATATAGTATACAACTCCTTTTTCGTGATGTAAAGATTTTTTGTAATCGAAAGGAGAAAAAGATGCGAAAAACAAAATTAGGTAAGAAAATCGCAACAGTAGCAATGGTACTGGCAGCAACCGTGATGGTGACTGCTCCGACAACGGCATTAGCTGTAACCACACCGAACAAGGGGTGTCCGGCAAATGCAGCAAACGGCTATCACAACTATGTGTATAAGTGTACAGGTAGTTACGTGATTAGTGATTCGTATGAGCATGAATATGGTTGGTTTTGGGACAGAAATACTTGTAAAGTAACCTTTAACATGTATGGATGTGTGGAAGTATGTGATTTATGTGGCCTGAGTTTGGGAAATCCTGGTGTCACTCATCCACACAAACTTACTCATAGTAGTTGTGGTAAAGATGACCCGAGCTGGTGCAACGGACCGGGAAGTTATGTGACCTATCTTAGATAGAAGGATATATTTTGTGGGGGGCTTTTGGCTCCCCGCAGAACAAGAAGGAGAAGTGCAATGGAACGTGTGGAGCGAAACGGAAATGAAGGACTTCGAAAGATAATTCGGTTTGTAGTTATCGGTGCAATTATTGGGGCTGTTTTATATGGTTGCAGTCGAATTCCGTATTTTGTAGTAAAGAGAAATCTTTCTCTTCAGTACGGGTTTACTTATGAGAATAATGAAAATGTAGTGGAACAGCGAAAAAAATATGTGTCGGAAAGGTACTATTCTATGTTGTATGAGGATGCGTCTGTACGGGTACGACAAAATATACGTGACCATAAAGGAAAGTGTGAACTCTTTTATGTACAACTTGGAAAACGTGATGCGGAAGGAGAAATTCCGTACACTGTTTTATACGAATTAAGCTATGAAGACGGAGCATTGCCGACGGAACGGGTTCATATTGAGGGGAAACAGAAGGTGGAACGTTTTTTGGGAATATGGTGGAAAGTAGATGAGGATAGGGTGACGCACTCCTGTTTTTTTAACGGAGACGTAGAGCCGATTATAGAAGAACTTCGTAGAGAAGAACATAATCACAGTGAACATGCACATAAGCATGAATAAGGGAGAGAACCATGAATTATATTCGTTTATATATAAAGAGGACATTTACTCACAATATAAAAAAACAGGTATTCCTTATATGGGGTATTGCAGCCTTTGTGGCGATGCTGGCCGGTGATGTGATGAGGTCGGATGCCAATGAACAGCGACTGGTAAATGATTCAAGAAGCGAGAATTACGGATTTTCTGCAAAAATCTGGAAATGTCCGTTGGAAGGAATTGATTTTTTAGAAAACCATGAGGAGATAACGTTGGTACAGCCGGTAGAACTAGCAGAAGTGATTTCGGGGCCTTCCGGTGTAGAAGCCGTGGTTTCTTCTCGAGTGCCGGATGGTTGGAGAATGGACTATTTATACGGTGGACCGCCGGGACCGGGGGAAGTGGTGCTGACAGAGACGGCAGCCATCGGCAAACGGCAACCGGAATTGGGCGAAACCATTCGATTGACGGTAAAGGTGGGAAATGAAGAGCGGAAGTTGGATGTGGTGGTATCCGGAGTAATAAAAGGAGTGCTGTTTTTTACGGACGAGTATGCATTTTTGTACGAAGAGGATTTTACAAAGTTAACAGATGGTTTGAGTGACAAGGAACGAGACTATGATGTTTTTGTACAGAATGTTTACGGAGATTTTGACCAGGGGCACATACTGTTTCAGATGAATGAGATGTTTGGGACTCATGCCATGGATTCCAGTCCCGAAATGTTTAATCGTGACTATGACGTAGAATGGGTTGTTATGCTGGCGATGCGTGTTGTTGTTTTGTGCGGGGTTTGTCTTACGGCAATCATCTATTTGATTATTCGGGACGACAGGAAAACAATCGGAATTTACCGGACGTTGGGTGCGAAAAACTATCAGATTGTAACGATGGTGACGGTACGAATATTGTGTTCCGGAGTAATCGGAACTGCACTTGGTTTTTTGTTTGTGGTACTGGTGGAATCGGTGGAAAATCTTTTGACCACCACCAATACGGCTGCCATAGACGGTGTAAGTTGGCAAGCTGTTTTTTGGATTTGGATAGGGGTATTGGCAGCATTGGTATTACTTCAAATTCCGGTGTTACATCATATCTTAAGGGAAACGCCGGTTACATTATTGGAAGAAACAGTGACTAAGGGAGAAGGCTTGGTTCGTCTGAGTAATCCGAGAATGCTTAAGGTGAAACATCCGCTTTGGTGGTATTCCGGTTTGGAAGGAAAGCGCCTGAAAGGCCGTCAGGTGGGGATAGTAATTATCTCTGTGTTTGCATTTTATCTGGTATCTGAAATCTTTTTACTTCAGGATGGCTATATGCAGGACGGCAGGAGTGAGGCAAAAGAGATTACCTATACGGTAAGAAAAGAGGATGGATGCTTTTCCACGGAAGAACTGGAGAAGCTTTCCAATCTGACCGGATTGCAGGTGGAAATGATGGAGGAAGAACCATCGGAGCCGTTGCGTGAGGTTGCTGTGGCGTTACAGGATACATATGATGTTGCAGCAAAGTCGGTGGAAGAACTGTTGCCGGGAGCAAGGCTGGTACAAGATAAACAATATATAGGAAACTCACGGGAAGAGTTGAATCGTGAAACAAGGATTGCTTGGACTTCGGATGTGATTTTATTGCTCCTGCCGGCGGTGGTATTTATGGTATGTTATTATTGCTTTTACTACTTGGAAAATGTAGAGGAGTATCGAAGAATGTACAGATTGGGGACTTCTCTTTCTATGATTCGGAAGATAATGTTGTTCCAGTCGTTACGTATCGCATTTCTTATAGCGCTAGCAAACGGAATGGTTGGTTCTGCGGCATATTATTTGAGGGCATCCAGGTTTGACGGACAATGGTTGGAGGAAGGTCTTAAACAGCATCCGGTGGTGGAGATTATTCTGCTGGTTGTAATGGTGTTTGGCGTTACCATGGGAGCTACCCTGTTTGCCTCCAAACAAGTCCTGCGAGAATTGGAACAGAAAGCATAAGAAGGGAAATGGAACACAATGAACTACATTACATTATACATAAAGCGTACATTTACAAGGAATTTTAAGAAACAGCTTTTTCTGATAGTTGGAATTGCGGCTTTTATGGCATCTCTTTCCATGAATATTATGATACGGGACTCGAGTGAGAATAAATGGGAAAAAAGCTTAAATAGTTTAAATTGGGAATTTCGCCATAAGATTCATAACACATCGGACGCTATGGAAGCATATTTGAAGGAAAGTGAGAGAGTGGAACGGGTGGATGTCATCCGGAAGGTGGAACTGACCGGCGGAATCAGTGAGGCAAAATGGGTAGTTTCTTCCGCGGTGCCGGAAACCTGGAAAATGAATCTTTTGTACGGTCGTTTGCCGGAAGAGGGAGAAATTCTTCTGACAGACCGGGCGGTTATAAGCGGGCATCAACCGGCACCGGGAGAAATGGTACGGTTAGAGGTAAAAGTTGGTGGAGAGAAGAAACAGTTTGACGTAAAAGTATCCGGTGTGGTAGAAGCGTATTTTACGGAAGACTATGTGTTTTTGTATGAAAAGGACTTTGAACTGTTGAGGGCCGGGGAAACATCCGGAAAACAAGACTTGTTTGTTTATGAGGCAGACACAGAGAAAGAATATATGATGCCTCTGACTCGTGAAATGAAGGAAAAATTCGGAGACCATATGGTAGAGAGTAGAGGGATTCAAACATTTGAATACGATTGGAATGAAGTAGGAGGAGGAATTCTGCTTAGTTTAATCGTTGGCGGAGCCTGTTTGGGTGGTATCATTTACATGGTATTGCTGGATGAAAAGAAAACGGTAGGTATCTTGCGGGCTTTGGGGGCGAAAAAGACCCAAATCGCGGCAGCTGTATCCGTAAGAGTTATGGTTACCGGTGGGATTGGCATTATTCTGGGAAGCATGATAACGTTATCCATAAGGGAAATAGAAAAACATTTGTTAAGTGCCTATGATGCTACAGGTGAATTTGCAGGTATAGTAAGTATTGTTTTGATTCCTGCGGTAGGATTAATAATTTTATTGTTTGCACAGATTCCGGGCTTGTTTGTTCTTTTACGGGAAACACCGGTTAATCAGATGATGGATGTGGTGAAAAAGGGTGAAAATCTGATTTCCTATAAGAATTCGAAAATATTCCGCGTGAAGCATCCCATCTGGTGGTTTTCGGGACTGGACGGAAAACGCCTGCGCGGGCAGAGCGTTGCATTTATCCTGATTACCGTAATGGGATTGGGGCTACCGTTGTCTGCTATCCTGGATTTAGAGGTGTCCTTTCAATGGAATAAGCAGCGGGCGGCAGAGCAGACTTATACGGTGGAAAAAGAAAACGGCATTCTGACAGCGGAAGAAGTGGAGAAACTTTTAAAGCTGGACGGGGTGAAAAGTGCAGGCTTTTTGGCAGAACAGAAGGGCACGGGAATCGCTGAGTATGAAGGGGAACCCCTCAATGTGCGGGTGCAGATTTTAGATGAAAGCAGTTTTGAACGGATGAAACTGCAGGAGGAGAAGAAGGGGGAAGTGTTGAATGTTGCGTCCGGGACGGAACTTCTGGGACAAGAAGGAGTTGTGATTCAGCCTACACTTCTGGCTGATAAAAAGAAAATAAAGATGGGAAACGGAATAACGCTTCTTTCTCCGGAGGGAGAACGGTTTGAACGAACAGTAACCCATGTAGCCCAATTTGGCGGAGAAGTGGATGCGGATTATTATGTGTTTATCGGATATGATAGTTACTGTGAAATCTTTGGTGTACCGGCCCTTCAGGATATTTCCGTTACATTGCATGGAATTACGATGAAAGAAGTAGCAGAACAACTGCAAAGCAATATGCCAGGAGTTTCTGTCAAAATAAATGATATCTTGCTGGGGTATTCGGAAGAACAACTGAGACAGGAAAGTATTATTTCCACGGCAACTGCGGTAGGAATAACGTTGTTAGCTGCGGTGGCATTTTTAATTTGCTATAATTCGTTTTTTTATCTCTCGAAAGTTGAACAGTACCGGAAGCTGTATGTGATAGGTGCGTCTAAGAAAATGATAAAGAACAGCATACTGTTTCAGGCGTTCCGGGCATCCATTGTAATGATGGTGTTGAATACAGGATTGGCTTATGGGTTGCACAGAGTTATGTTAAAGCAAACAAATGTTGCCATACAGAACAGGGTGTCTGCATTTCCGGTGGTTGGATTGATTGTCGTTGCATTGCTCGTGGTCGCAATTGCCATGAGTTCCGCAGGGTTTGCCTCCAAACAAGTATTAAAAGAGTTAGAACAGAAAGCATAAGAAGGGAAGGAAAAGGAACATGTCTATTTTAAGAACAGAAGGATTATCAAGAGTATATCATCAGGGAGATGTGGATGTCAGAGCGTTGCGGGATTGCAGTTTTTCCGTGGAAAAGGGAGAGTTCGT
>JAFTWC010000080.1 GCA_017465475.1 Lachnospiraceae bacterium | reverse complement strand
TGACTTCGCCAATCAGTTAAAACTGTATAATCGTAGGGACTATAACAACTTTCCTATGAGACCCCTGGGATGGAAAACTCCCAGTCAGGTACTAAGGGAATATCGTATGTCAGTGTAACAAATGTTTGACAAACCTACATTGAGACAACTTTTTTTATTTCAAAAAACAGGTTTTATTCAGACAAATAATTCCTTCTTATACAATAAGGAAAAAGCCCGTCGCAAAATGCGACGGGCTTCGAGTTTTTTATAATCCTAAATACTCCACCATATACGGCATCATAATTCGTAAATGTTTTGCTAAATTCATAAATGCGTCATTACGCATTTTTCCGTAGAGCACCTCATTTACCGGCACTCCCGATTTACATCTTCCGTAGCAAGCCGAAGAATAATTTTTAGAAAAGACATATTCTTCCGTTCCATCCGGTAATTGTAAGAAGTACTCTAACATTTTCTTATCCTTTTGCACTTCTCTTGCAACTAAAAATACATTATTCTTTAAATTTACTTTTCTCATCTTTTTGTTCCTCCGTTTCTAGTCTCTCTTTTCATTTTTTGTTATAACTACATTCTTAATTTAATACATATCCCCGAACTCTTCTGTCATACTCCAAATTGACACTTTCCTGCCCTTCCATCATCTGTTCTGCCAAGAAGGCCCGGATATCATCGATATCCCGTTGTATGGTTCTTTCATCCACATGAAATCTGGCAGATTCCTGATACTTTTTAATACATTGTCCGCTCAATAACCGGGCAAAAATACTTAGTACCCGTTGCACCTTATCTACTTTTAAATCCATCTCATTTCCTCCTTTACACTACATTGTGTGGTTTGTTTTCTTTGATGAGTCTATAATAGCAAAGCGCATTTCTGAGTTTGTGAAAGTGATTCTTCATATATCAAAAGGCAGGCACTGCACATCGCAACACCTGCCTTTGTTCTACTTATTCCGCTTCCTCTTCTCTCAAATGGAAACTACGGTGTGAAACCACCGAAACCTAGACGACAGTCTGAAAGATAAATCCCCATACATGCAAAGGATGCTAGAATCACCCCCTGTCGCAGAATAGCATAACATGGTTTACGCATCTTAGCAATGCAAAAAAATCTTTTCCACCAAACTCGCTCCACCCCTGAAGCATAATTCCGTATACAAAAAAAGAACCGCCCAAAATTCATTTCGGGCAGTTCCTCTCGTTATTTAACCCCCCAAACAATCTTACTCTGCTGCAGCCTCATCTACCACACACTTCGCAAACTCCACATTTTTCTCTTCACTTGCTCTTAGCTCCTGCATTATCTTAATAATCTCCGGATAGCATTCCTTATTCACCCAATGATCTGCATCAACGCATCACTTTGTTGTTCCTTCTGCATCTCTTCCAGATACAATAATAATACATCCTTTTGTATAGGCGGATAAAGTTCTGCCCTTTCGATATTGCGTGTAGGCAGTGCTACGCACCTACCCACACTTCGTGGCATAGCCACTCAGTCGTGGGCGCGCTCGTATGACTGCGCAACTGCCAGAGAACAAGTTCTCGCAGTTTGCTCGCATACTCACTTTGCCTACACGCAAAAAAGGGCCGCCGCACAAGTGCGACAGCCCTCTGATTTCGTTTAGATTACTTTAAGGTAACCTTTGCGCCAACTTCTTCAAGCTTCTTCTTGATGTCCTCAGCTTCTGCCTTGGAAGCGCCTTCCTTAACTACCTTCGGAGCGCCCTCTACAAGATCCTTAGCTTCCTTTAAGCCAAGGCCGGTGATCTCACGAACAACCTTGATAACCTTAACCTTCTCAGCGCCAGCCTCAGTAAGCTCTACGTTGAACTCGGTCTTCTCTTCCTCTGCTGCTGCAGCCGGACCAGCTGCTACAACTGCTACGCCTGCTGCTGCGGAAACACCAAACTCTTCCTCGCAAGCCTTTACTAAATCGTTTAACTCTAATACGGTCATGCTCTTAATAGCATCGATAAATTCCTGAGTCGTCATTTTACATTACCTCCATTGAAATTATAAAATAGTTATTTGTATATTGCGGTCAACCCGCTTCGTTCGTCTGCGTTACGCTGCAGATGCGACTGCGCTTGTCTCATAGACCGGGGCAATACCCTTATGCTGCATTATGCTGCCTCGCCGTTCTTCTCTGCAATCTGCTTGAGCACTCTTGCCATGTTGGAGATCGGGGACTTCATGCTGCCGAGAAGCTTGGAAATAAGTACTTCTCTGGACGGGATGGTAGCAACCTTCTGAAGACCTGCTACATCATAGTAAACGCCTTCTACTACACCGCCCTTGAACTCGAGCTTCGGAGCCTTCTTTGCGAACTCTGCAAGAATTCTTGCCGGAGCCACTGCATCATCGATACCGAAAGCTACTGCGGTCGGTCCCTCGAGATGCTTAGCGAGCTCTGCGAACTCGGTGCCTTCGAATGCGAAGTTGAGGTATGTGTTCTTGTATACCTTGTATACAACACCGGCCTCTCTTAATGCCTTACGAAGTGCGGTGTCTTCCTCAACGGTAAGACCACGGTAATCAACTAATACCGCTGCGCCAGCCTTCTCTACGTAGCCCTTAATCTCGTCTACGATCGGCTTCTTGATTTCAACCTTTGCCATTTTTTTACCTCCTTATAGAATACGGCTTACGCCGGAATCCAAAGACGAAAAAACAAGCAATTTATATATACTCAATCCTCGCGGAATGTTTTCGTTCAACAAAGGAACAAAAAAACTCTCTGCGAAGACGCAAAGAGTCAAACAAAATCATAAACGCTTGATTCCTCGGCAGGCGGTTTCTCTTACGCCGGTTCCTCCGGCACCTGCTGTCTTCGGTCAAACTGTAGTCCAGCCACAGTCCATTTGATACTATAACACAGAAGCGAGCGTTTGTCAACAACTTTTTTTCGTTTTCATTTCTCTCTTTGAATGAAAAACTAAATTCCACATCTATGCTGAATTTAGTCTTACACTCCATATGATTATCCTTTATGATAGAAGTACCTCCCATCCGCAGTAGAAAGAGGTATTTATGAGTAAATCCATACCGGGTAATCAGAAACACATGACCATGGATAACCGTGTTGCCATTGAAAAAGGACTGGACACAAAGCTTTCCCTTCGAAGTATCGCCATGCAGTTAGGCAAGGATCCTACTACGATTGCGAAGGAAATCAAAAAGCACCGAACCTTTCAGGAACACAACCACTACAACGAGCCGAAAAACAAATGTGTACATGCCTTAAGTTGTAAAAAGAAAAACATTTGCGGGCTCTTTGCTCCCGTTTGCAAAAGAGCCTGCCGGTTCTGTAATCACTGCAACTCCCACTGTCCCGACTTTTCACCACGTAGTTACCATTGTGACAAGCTGGACAAGGCCCCTTTTGTCTGTAATGGCTGTGACAGGAAAACAGCGTGCAGAATGGATAAGGCTTTCTATCGCGCGACAACCGCACACAGGCAGTATAAGACCGTATTGGTAGAATCAAGAGTCGGCATCAACATTTCTCCGGAAAATCTGTCCTATCTGGATGAATTGGTGACTCCGCTTATCAGGCAAGGACAGTCACCTTACATGATTCTGCAAACCCATCCGGAACTTACCCTTTCCGAGAAAACCTTGTACAACTACATTGATTCGGGAGCTCTCAGCGTCAGAAATCTTGACCTTCCGAAAAAAGTGAAATACAAGGTCCGGGCCGATAACTCTTCTTCCTCCGGCAGTGAAGTTTTTGAAGGGCGCACCTACAAGGATTATCAGAACTTTCTGAAGGAATATCCTGACACAAGAGTTACCGAGATGGACACCGTCCTGGGGTGTGAAGGCTCTACAAAAGTTCTTCTGACCCTCCATTTCAGCGGCTGTTCCTTTATGATGGCATATCTTCTGGAAAACAAAGAAGCAGCTGGTGTAAAAGCGGTTCTGGACCGTATTGAGGAAGCCGCAGGAACCTATGAGTTTGCCACTGCCTTTTCCGTTATTCTTACAGACCGTGGCGGCGAGTTTAAGATTCCGGATGCCCTGGAATGCGGGAAAGACAACATCATCCGTACCAGCGTGTACTATTGTGACCCCATGTGTTCCTGGCAGAAACCGCATTGTGAGAAAAACCATGAGTACATCCGGAAAATCTGTCCCAAAGGCACTTCCTTTGATGATTACACCCAGAAAGACATCGACCTGATGATGAGCCATATCAACAGCTCCGTCAGGGAAAGTCTCGGTGGCTTAACCCCCTTTGCTTTGGCAAAGCTCACACTTCCAAAAGAGGTGCTGGACTGCTTCGGACTGACCGAAATTCCACCGGATAAAGTTATCTTAACACCAGAACTCTTAAAAAAATAAGACCAAACAAAAATAAAAATCTGCGGATACGGAGCCCCATACGCTAACCTCACGACAAGTGGAATTTAGTCTTGCAGGGCCCTATTCCAGTTGTCTTAAAAGCATGCTCTTTTTTGGCAAATCTCATTTATTGTCTGGTCTAAATTCCACTTTAAAGGGGCTGACGCGATTCGTCAACCCCCAAAATGCTGAATTTAGTCTTCAGTATGGAATTTAAGTTTACATGAGGAATTTACATTTTCACTCAACCTTTT
>JAFTWC010000005.1 GCA_017465475.1 Lachnospiraceae bacterium | reverse complement strand
CTCTTTCCCTTGCGTATGCAACACATCATAACACGGAATAATATAATTATCCAAAATACCGGTAGAATTTAAAATCTTGTATACAGCAACCGGTGTCATATTCCATTGTTCTGCTAAACTATATAACATAAAAATGGAAAAATCTAACTCCTTTTTCGTACACACAACATTCCACCTCCGTTCACCTTCGTTACAATAAAATACACTGATAGCTTTCTATCTGCTTTTATTATATCAGATTCTTTCATTTCTTGCACTACTTATATTTTAAAGATTAAAAGTAAATTCTTTATGCTACAACCCCCGTTTATTCGAAATCCGCTTCACTCCTTCCTCATATCCGTGCGGCGCACGATAGAAATCAAAAGAGAGTCGATAGCAAATACATTTGCTCCGACTCTCTTCTAATTTCATATCATGCTTGTGCTAAACGCTTATACCCCTGCCATCTGAGCTGCAACTTCTGCTGCGAAGTCTTCCTGCTTCTTCTCAAGGCCTTCACCGGTCTCGAAACGAACGAACTTCTTAATAGCAAGAGTCATGCCATTGTCCTTAGCAACCTGTGCTACGTACTGAGCTACGGACTGCTTTCCGTCCTCTGCCTTTACGTATACTTGGTCTAAGAGACAAATTTCCTTTAATTCCTTATTGATACGACCGCTGATCATACCCTCGATCACCTTCTCCGGCTTCTGGGACTCCTTCGGATCGTTCATAATCTGAGCCTTGATGATTTCCTTCTCGTGCTCAATGTAATCTGCATCAACATCATCCTTAGAAACGTACTTCGGATTCATAGCTGCAACCTGCATTGCTACGTTCTTTGCACATTCCTTAGCTGCTGCATTCATCTCGGAAGCGTCAAGTACGATCAATACACCAATCTTACCGCCGCTGTGGATATAGGACTCTACAAATCCGTTCTCAGCAACTACTCTCTCGAAACGACGAATCTTCATGTTCTCACCGATAACAGCGATCTGAGCTGCAAGCTCTTCTGCAACGGTCTTGGACGGATCTGCAGCCCAAGTCTCTGCAAGGAAAGCATCAATGTCGGTAGCGGTGCTGTTAGCAGCCTGCTCAACAACAGTCTTAACATAACCACGGAACTTGTCGTTCTTTGCAACGAAGTCAGTCTCGGAGTTAACTTCTACGATTGCTGCAACCTTACCGTCAGCACTAACGGTGGTCTCACAAATACCCTCTGCTGCAATTCTGCTTGCCTTCTTAGCAGCCTTTGCAAGGCCCTTTTCTCTTAAGTATTCTACAGCCTTGTCCATATCGCCATTGGTCTCTGCAAGAGCCTTCTTACAGTCCATCATACCTGCGCCGGTCATCTCTCTTAACTCTTTTACCATAGATGCACTAATATCTGCCATTTTATTTTCCTCCTGAATAGAATAGTTTTATTTGACAGTGCGTCCCCGAAAACGGGAACGCACTACTATCGTTCTTATCTGAAAATATTACTCAGCAACGGTCTCTTCAACTTCCTCAGCTTCAGCAGCCGGAGCATCTACAAACTGCTCACCCTGATTAGCTTCGATAACAGCGTCAGCCATCTTAGCAACGATAAGCTTAACTGCACGGATTGCATCGTCGTTACCCGGAATTACATAATCAAGCTCTTCCGGATCACAGTTGGTGTCAGCGATACCGATTAACGGAATACCAAGGGAATGTGCTTCCTGTACGCAGATTCTTTCCTTCTTCGGGTCTACGATGAAGATTGCGTCCGGAATATCCTTCATCTCCTTAATACCGCCAAGGTTCTTCTCAAGCTTAGCCCATTCCTTCTTTAACTCGATAACTTCCTTCTTCGGAAGAACATCGAAAGTACCGTCTTCGCTCATCTTCTCGATTGCCTTTAACTTAGCGATTCTGGACTGAATGGTCTTGAAGTTGGTCAGCATACCGCCGAGCCATCTTTCATTTACATAGTACATACCGCAACGCTCAGCCTCAGTCTTAACAGAGTCCTGTGCCTGCTTCTTGGTACCAACGAAAAGTACCTTACCGCCGTTTGCAACGATGTCCTTGATTGCAAAGTAAGCTTCATCAACCTTACCTACAGACTTCTGTAAGTCGATGATGTAGATACCGTTTCTCTCGGTATAGATGTACTCTGCCATCTTCGGGTTCCATCTTCTGGTCTGATGTCCAAAATGAACACCTGCTTCAAGTAACTGCTTCATAGAAATTACGCTCATGATATTACCTCCGTTTGGTTTTATTCTTCTGTGTGCCTCATTCTTCGGCAAACCGCGAGCTACGGCACCATGCCGTGAGTTCACACACATGCTTATTTCGGCATACGCCGACTGCACCGTTTGATATTCTAACACAAACAAAAGAAAAAGGCAAGCACTTTTTTCCAAAGTTTTTGCCTTTCTCTAATCTTTCCTTTTAAGTTTTCTGTTTTACCTGATTCACCCTACCTCTATTTCGTTAAAATCCTGGCAATTTCTTCGTACCCCGCACCTTCCGGTATTGTAAATGTACCGATATTAATAAAATCTGTTAAATTATTTCTTCTAAGATATGCCACGAAATCTGCCGCTTCCGGTATTGCATTGATATCCACTAAAAGCCCTGCTACCTTTGTGGCTGTCATTCCCCGCTCTACCTTTATCGTACGGGGTGAAACAGACGGCGTTTTTGTCGGAGCAACCGTCGGTTTTTGTGTCGCCGTCGGCTTTGGTGTGGATGTAGCAGTCGGCCTTGGCGTAGAAGTGGCCTTTACGGTAGCCGTCGGAGTTGCCGGTACATCCGGCCTCTCAGGTTCTTCCGGCGGTTCCGGTGTCGGAACCGGTGACATGGTCGGTCCCGGTGTTCCTTCCGGTGTAACTTCCTTTGTTGTATCCGGTGTGTCTGTTACGGAGGCTTCTCCCGTAATCTGCTCTTTTAATTTATCAATATCCTCCGGTGTTACATTCTGTTTATCTTTTGTATATCCCAATTCCTGCGCTCTGGCGATTACTTCTTCATCCGACATTTTCACTTCTCTTTTCGGTGCTGCCACTGTAAAAACAATAGCAGTAATAATCACTCCGATTCCTATTCCGCGCATAAAATACTTTCTTTTCATTCTTATCCGCCCTTTGCTTTTTTACACTCCGTATAAATCGATTACAAGCTTTACCTCGCCTTGACCCATACCTAATTCTCTGGATATTTCCCGAATGGATTTTCCGCTTTTATATAACTCTAAAATTTTATCCTTCGGCATATCCCCTTCTACAGACGCTTCCGGCTCCATCGTAATGGTTGCCGCCAATAAGGCTGCAATATCATCCTGTTTTACCGCTTCTTTTTCTTCTTTTTTAACGGTTATTTTCTTTTCCGTCTCTGTTTTTTTACTCTTAACTGCCACTGTAGTTGCTGTTTTTTTCTTCGGTTCTGCTGCTACTGCTCTTTCCGAATTTTCATTCGGCGCATGTTCCAGCAGACGTTCTAATGTTTCTTTTGTTTTCTTTGCAGCGGCAATTTCTGACTTTAACTCTTCCTTCGTTTCGGTTACCATGTTATATAGGAACATAACGTCTGAATTGTTTTTATCCAAGCGTTCCAAAATCTGTTTTGAAAACTCATCCACCGACATAATCTTCTCATTTGCCACTTGACTGAGATAATCATCGGTTTTTAAAATAACTTCCTCTGTTTTTTCGGAAACAATCCGATCTACCGCTTCACGAAGTCGCTCTGTCTCCTCTGCGGTAAGTTCTCGCCTTGCCAAACGATTTACAAGTTCATCATAATCTGTTTCTGTAGCCACATCTTTGGTCAGAAAACAACTTCCGACCAAAAAAGCCACCCCCACCAAAATCATTATAATTGTAATCGGTTCCATAAACTTCCTCTTTTCCTCATCAATACCCTTTTCATTGAGACGTTATATTGTAATATCAAACGTACTCCCTCGCATTTTCATGCGCTGTTCTTTTTCCTTTTTTTCCTGTTCTTTCTTTTTCCCGGAAGAGCCTCCGTATGCTCCCTTTCCCCGTTCTTTGGCATCATACTTTTGCTCTTCATTCTCTGTCTTATTAGAACGGACGGTTTGTGTTTCCTGCATACGGGCTTGTTGCTGTACCGTTCCTGCAATATTATGTTGCTGTGTTGTCGGATGTTGTACTTCTTGTTGCTTATATGCTCCTGCTTCCTGGGTTTTCGGTGCCATGGAAATCATATCCAATCTTGTAATCGGCAAAACAGTCCCCCCTTCCTTTTAAAAAGCCCGGTATACGCCGGACTTTTTAACTTTCATGTTGTACATACCCTGCAAATCATAATCAAAACACATCCTCAACGCTTAATATGCATCAATCTTAACATCTCCGCGTTCTTTTACAAAACGTGCATGAGACAACTCTGATTTTACATAATATACTGCGCCGGAAATTGTAATCTTACATCCGGAATAAGCGGTTTGAGAAACACGAATCATACCGTTTTCCTTCATCTCCATATCTTCCTGTAACTCATCCAATCGTTTATCAATTTCCTCAATCTCATTATCTATCTCTGCCACACGCTTCTGAGAGCTTTTTAACAACAACAATTTATCCACCGGAAGCTGTTCTCCTTGTTTTAACTTTTTAGCAAGAAGAAGAAGGTTTTGTGTACAACTCTCTCTTTCGGCCTCCAACTCCGGAACCTGCTTTTCCAATCTCCGATATTCTTCTGCCACCGTAGGATCCACACCAACTTCCAATAATGTTGTAGTTCCCATATTGGAACCTACTGTCTTTGCTTCAATCATTTGACTGCATCTGGTGCTTCCTCCCGTAATGAAGCCTTTCTTTCCTCCTACAATAACATCGGTTTTTGCAGATACCTGACTATGCATAATTGCCTCAGATTGTACATAGCCGTACTTTGAGATTACTTCCGCACTTTCAATAAACTTAGAAATAATATTTCCGTTAGCAATCAACTTACCACGAGACATTCCCTGAATTCCTCGCATCAAAATAATCTGACCGCCGGCTTGTATCTCTGCACCTTCTACAACGCCGTGAACAATCACATCGCCCTTTGCATCAATCTTAAATCCGGTACGAACATTTCCCTTTACTTCTACATTTCCTTCACATACTACATCGCCCGTAGAAGAATCCACATCCGCAGCCACTTCATAAGTGTCTGATACAAACACCTTATCATCTACTAAACTTACATGTCCGCTAACGTCAGAATACATCTTTAGCCCGTCTTCCGACAAATGAATACGATTTGCATGACGTAAAACCAGATTGTTCACCTTCATCGGCCGAATCGGTTTACCGCAAACATCAATTCCCGGTCTTCCCTGTACTGCCGGCTCCAACTCTGCCAATAAATCTCCGGCTCTTACCGGACATATCGTATCCAGTGTATGGAAATCCACAGAACCGTCATCTAACATTTTCGGTTTTAGTGTCAAATCCGTGTTAAAATGATATGTAATCTTTGCATCTTTTCCTTCTATCGGAAGAGTTGCTTTTGCAAGTATAATCGGAGTACAATATACCCGTTCTGCCATAAGGGCATCTAATTTCGGTTCAACCAAACCATACTTCACACCGCCGCGAACCAGTTCCCCTATAATCTCATCTCTGGACATGGAAGAACGTCCTTCTGCCGGCGGAAACAATGTAATTTCTGCATTTAAATGATTTGAATCAATTACCACAATTGCCGATTCATCCATAGGATGTATCTTTTCTGCCGTCAACCGTAACTCCGTCTTTTCCGTTACTTTTGCCAATGCATCTGACAATATTTTTTTATCATAACCAATACGCCATTTTGTCAAAAAAGCATCTGCCATATCAAAACGAACTTGTTTTCCTCCTTCTTTTGGAGGATATAACACAATCCATGTTCCGTTATCCCTGATACTAATTTGAAAGTATCCGTTTACCTGTCCCATAGCCAGCTCCTTCTCCTAGAAAAATATCTCTATTTGATTCCCCAATTTTAAGCGCAATTTCTGAATTGCTTTTGTATGAAGTTGGGAAATTCTGGACTCAGAAACTTCCAACACCTCACTGATTTCCTTTAAAGTCAACTCTTCATAATAATATAGTAAAATAACTTTCTTCTCTTTTTCCGTTAACGACTCCAATGACTGTATCAACAGTTCTTTCATCGTTTTTTCTTCCATTTGCTTTTCCGGTCCGGCAAAATCTTCGCTCTCGGTACTTCCCACAATTCCGTTCTCGCTTCCCTGCTCTAAATACTCATCCAAAGAAACTACACCGGCCGCTTTCGTCTGGGTCTGCCACTGATTCAATTCTTCCACGGAAATTTCCAATTCTGCTGCCAACTCTTCGTCCGTAGCAAATCTTCCGCTTTCTGTTTCTAACTTCTGATAGGCAGCATCCATTTTTTTCTGTTTCTGTCGCAAAGTTCGCGGCAACCAGTCCATCCGACGCACCTGATCCAAAATTGCTCCCCGGATACGCAACGAAGCGTAAGTTTCGAACTTAACTCCCTTATCAAAATCGTACTTATCAATAGCATCAATCAAACCAAACGTTCCGTATCCGACCAAGTCATCGTACTCCACATTATAGCCTAAATAAATGCCAAGCTTTCCTGCTACGATTTTCACAAGACTTGCATATTCAATTATAATCTTTTCGCGCAGTTCCGGAGTTTTATTCTTTCCGTACTCTTCCCATAATTTAAGCTTTTCCTCTGCACTCATAGGCTCTCCTGTCCTTACTTACTTTCTCCCTGATAACTCCTTTAGGTTACAGATGTCTCATCATTGTTCTCCTGCTCTGTCTGATTTGCAGTTGCTGTACTTTCAGCCTCTTTTTGTTTCGCAAGTTCTGCTTCTTCCAATTCTTTTGCAGCTCGCTCCTGTTCTTCCCGTTGTCTCTGCAAAGCTGCTTCTTCAGCATCGTTATCAATTTTCACCAAAATCTTTTGGGCTATCCTTCCGATAATGTAGAAAACGATCATAACAAGCAAAACAATTTTTAACGTTGTATATAACGATGCCCCGCGCAAAATGCATATCACACAGGCAACCATTGCTGCTGTTAATGTAATAATCGGCGGAATATTTTTCCCTTCCACTTTTACAGCCTCCTAAATCACATATATGGACTTTCCGACTGCTTTTATCAGTAATTCACTGGTTTCCGGATAAAATTCTATGGTTCGACCGTAAGAATTTCCCGTATCTTCTGCTATAATCGGAATCCGTAGTCC
This sequence comes from Lachnospiraceae bacterium, assembly GCA_017465475.1. Classification (GTDB taxonomy): domain Bacteria; phylum Bacillota; class Clostridia; order Lachnospirales; family Lachnospiraceae; genus SIG307. The sequence goes on along the minus strand of JAFTWC010000005.1, from coordinate 34,245 downwards.
TGCCAATTTATCTTTTACAGCTTCCACGTTTCTGGCACCTACACGAAGCAAATCATTTTCCGAACTAAAAGCGAACATCTGCGCTCCTCCCGCAATCTTCGCCTTTAATGCAGTTCTTGATGCACCTGCCTGTACCACTCTCCGTACCATTTCATCAATACCGGTGTCTGCAAATTTGGCAATATTTTCATTGTTTTTTATCTTTGTACTATCGGGCAACATCACATGTACTAAGCCGGCAATTTTTGTATTAGCATCATACAAAACAACACCGACGCACGAACCGAGCCCTAATGTTGTAATTGCATCAGGTGCCTGGCAGAGATTCAAATCCGCCATGCCTACCTTAATCATCTTTCCCATATTACCTCCTATAAGCCCAACGAGGTTAAAATTGCATTATAAGAGTCCAATGTCGGAATCAAAATAAAAAATCCGTTTACTTGTGTATCTTTTTCACCGAATTCTGTCTGTATTAAAAGGGCCTTATCCCCAATCTTGCCGAATTCAATCGCCGGAACGCTTAAAATCGCGCCCGCCATATCAATTGCAATATAAGGAATGCTTGCATTAATTGACATCTGTGTTAAATTTGACAAAGACGACAAATATGCACCGGTAATAATATTACCGATTTCCTGTAATGCCGACGCTTCCATTTCGGAAAATTCCGCATCCAACGGTACATCTTGTCCCATTAACATATTTACCATAGAGTGTGCCGCATCCCGTTCCAGAACAAACATCATCATACCGTCAATATTTCCGCTAAGCGTTAGCAAAATACCGACAATAATATTTTCTGCCCCGCCTAAAATTTCCGGCAGTTCCTGAAAATCAAGTAATGCAACCTTCGGAACCTTCATATCAACCTTCACCTGAAGCATCGTTGCTAATGCAGTCGTTGCATTCCCCGCTCCAATGTTTCCGATTTCCTTCAGTACATCATATTGCACTACATCCATCGCATCTAATTCCAGATTTGCCATACCTTCCTCCCGATTCAAACACACCAAGGAAGAAGCCTCCCCATGGCTTCTTCCTTGGTTGCTTTTTATGCTTCTTTTTCTTTTTCTACAATAATACCCGCTATATTCAAAAGAGAAATCAGGTTATCATTGTGTTTGCCGATACCGGAAAGATAGAATGATTTTTCATCGTTCGGGTCATAGCTGACCTTCTCAATCGAATCCTCATCCAATGTCACCACTTCTCTTACCTCATCTACAATCACACCAACCGCAGCCTGTGGCTCAATCTTTAAAATCAAAATACGGGTCTTTCCGGTAAACTCGTCCTCATCTAATTCAAATTTCACACGAAGACTCATCACCGGTACAATCTCACCACGAAGATTAATCACCCCATTGAAATACTCCTGAGCTTTCGGTACCCGGGTGATTTTCTGCATCCGAACAATATTATCCACATATTGGATATCAATGCCGTATTGTTCGTTTCCCAGCTTCACCACAATATATTGCTTTGCTTCCTTACTTGAAACTGTTTCTACCATATCGGCACCTCCTAGACTATTGCATTCGCATCAAGAATCAATGCGACTTCACCATCACCAAGGATTGTTGCGCCACCAATCATCTTGTTGTTGTTTATGTACTTACCAATGGACTTAATTACGATTTCCTGCTGACCGATTAAGTTATCTACTACAAGACCTGCCAAGCGGTCTCCCTTTGCAACAATAACAACCGTCAGACTTTCCGGATTAAAATCATCCGGTGCAACATCAAGCACATTACGCAATCGAATAAGCGGAATTACATTGCCACGCAGATGAATCACTTCCTTCGTCTGAACGTACTTGATATCAGACGGTAAAACATCCTCAATGGTCTGAATGCTTCCTAACGGAATTGCGTACTTCTCTTTTCCGAGTTCTACCATAAGTGCCTGAATAATAGCAAGTGTCAGCGGCAAACGAACAATAAAGGTAGTTCCTGCGCCCAACACTGTCTTAGCTTCTACATCACCGCCGAGCGCTTCGATTTTGGACTTAACCACATCCAAACCTACGCCTCTGCCGGAAAGATCGGAAATCTTCTCAGCTGTGGAGAAACTCGGACGGAACAACAGATCAATTGCTTCCTTATCCGTCATGGTAGCAGCCTGTTCCGGAGTGATTGTTCCCTTCTCTACTGCCTTCTTCTTTATCTTTTCTACATCAACGCCTTTACCGTCATCTCTTACTTCGATAACAACGTTGTTACCATCCTGATATGCATTTAAGAAAATCGAACCAACTTCCGGTTTTCCTGCCTTAATACGTTCTTCATTGGACTCCAAACCGTGGTCCGCAGCATTTCGTAACATATGCATAAGAGGATCACCGATTTCATCGATTACGGTTCTGTCAAGTTCGGTCTCTTCACCGGACATGTACAGCTCCATCTTCTTATCAAGCTTTTTACTGATATCACGAATCATACGCGGGAACCGGCTGACTACATTTTCAATCGGCACCATTCGTGTTTTCATTACAGACTGATGAAGATTCGTCGTGATACGCTCCAAATATTCAATCTGTTCATTAAAGCCGCTTTCACGAAGTCCAATTACATCAGTGGTATTAATGGACACAAGTCCGTTCTTCGCAATAATCAACTCGCTGACAAGATTCATCAAATCATCCAGCTTATCAATATCTACACGAACAGAACGATTTACAACCGGCTTGCCTGTTGTTGCCTTCTGCTGCGTAGTTGCTGCCGGAGTTGCCTCCTTCTGCGTACTTCCGGATGCCTCTGTTGTTTCTTTTGTTTCAGAAGTCGTTGCACCTGCAACAGATTCTGCCTTAATAGGTTCAATACAAACCATCTTAATTTCAGATACATTTTCAACCTTCTTCTTTGCGGTTTCTGCATCCTTATCCGTTAAAAGCACAACAGAAAAATCAAACTCAAAACGCTCATCCTCAATATCCTGTACAGACGGCTCAGAATGAATTACAGTACCTAAATCCTCCAATGCCTTAAATACGAGAAATGCGCGTGCCGCTTTCAAAATACAGGTTTCCTGAATATAGACGGTCATGGCAAATGCATTCATCTTTTCGGAAAGAGCCTTCGCTACCGCGCTCTGCTCATGCTCTGCAAGCTTAAACGGTTTTACACCGCTTTCCGCTGTTGCTTCCGGTGCTGCCGCAACAGCAGCTGCTGCAGGCGCCGCTTCCGGAGCCACTGCTCCGCCACCGAGACCTTCATTCAAAATTTCATTTAAAGTCTTAATAATATCTTCGTTATCTTCTGTTCCTTCATCTCCGGAATTAACAATAACATCCAAATACTGTTCCAAAGCATCCAGTCCTTTGAATAATACATCAACCAGCTTCGGAGATGCTTTCATTTTTCCGTTACGAATCTCAGAGAAAACATTTTCCATATCATGGGTAAGACGCTGCATACGCTTATACCCCATAGTTCCTGCCATACCTTTCAAGGAATGTGCAGCCCGGAAAATTTCGTTAATGGTATCAACGTTTTCCGGTTCACGTTCTAAAACAAGAATCTGTTCATTTAAGCTTTGTAAATGCTCTCTCGTTTCATCAATAAATATTTCCAAATACTGACTTACATCCATATTATCGCACTCCTACGTTTTTGGTGATCGCATCAGCCACTTCCTCCAACGGTAACATTACATCCGCAAGTCCCGCTTCATACAAAGCACGCGGCATTCCGTATACCGTACAGGTTGAAGCTTCCTGACCGATTACATAAATATTGCGCTTGTCATTAAGTTGCTTAATTCCTGCGGTGCCATCTCTTCCCATGCCCGTAAGCACTACACAAGTGATGTCATCGTAGTCAGATTCCAACAAAGATTCATACATGATATCAGCACAAGGTCTTAATGCATTTCTGGCAGGCTCATCCGTTACAGAAAGTACATATTCATTTCCCTTCTTACTTACCCTAAGCTGAGATCCTCCTTTTGCCACGTAAACTGTTCCTTTTTTCAGACAATCGCCATCCGCAGCTTCTTTCACCGACACCTGGCTCAACTCATTTAAACGATTAGCCAAAGTTTCCGTAAAGCCTACCGGCATATGCTGAACAATCAGCATCGGCGCATCTAAATTTTTCGGGAGACGCGGAACAACCTGTTGCAATGCCTTCGGTCCTCCTGTAGAACATGCCAGCGCAACAAGCTTAGACGCATCCTTTCCCACCGCTTTGTGCGGCTTTCTTTCTATCGTTTCCTTCACGGAAATTACAGGCGTTGTTTCATTCCCTTTAGGTTTCGATAACAAAGGTGCTTCTGTTCTTCTTTTGCTGCGCACATCCATACGGTCAAACCCGGCCGCACAAGCAAGACACGTCAACACATTCTCTTGGAAAGTATTTTCTTTTGCTTCCGAGAAACTGTTCGGCTTCGTAACGAAATCAAAAGCTCCGAGTTCAAGCAGCCGGATTGTTTCCGCTGCACCTTCCACAGCAATTGTGCTGACTACAATTACCGTTAACTTTAACTTCAAACGGTTAATCTCCTCCATAAACTCGATTCCGTTCATCTTCGGCATATTAATATCCAGAAGAATCACATCATATCGTCTTGGATTCAATGTAATCTTGTCATATGCTTCCAGACCATTGCTTGCAACGTCGCAAACGATGAATCTTTCATCTGAATTAATTATATCAGATAGCACCCTTCTCATGAGTGCAGAGTCATCAATAATCAAAATATTTTTCTTTTTCAACATAATTTTTCACTCATCTCCTCTATTCGATTCCCGTTTCTCTTTTCCGACGTTTCCGTTCTTCTGCAAAAATGTATCGAATAATACATTCTCTTTCTGCATTCGTAATTGCGATGTATTCAACCCTGTGTTCAAATACACCGGAACGGTTTTGCACCGGTAGAGCCGTCAACACCTTCGCAAATAAAGGTTGTAGTTTATGGGTTTCTCGTGACATAAATGCAATACGCATCATTATAATATCATTACTTTGTGCCGCATACTCCGAATTAAAACGTACACCACCTCCGCTGATATCAAGAGTTAAACCTGTATAACATCTGATTTTACTTTCTGTTTCCGGTTTCATTCCTTCGTAATCCGCCACTTCCTTTATCATTCCGCGTTTTGCCAAACACATCTGTTCCATTTCTTCTTCGGACACGGTACGAAATTCTAACGGTAACACACTTTCCATTCGATAGTACTGCCGTCTCTGAAGCTTTTCAAACTCAGACCGAAGTTTTATTACCGCAACCGGAAGCGAATCTTCATAATAACGTGAAACCACCTGTGCCTGACATTGATACACTCCCTTGTTCGTATAAAAACTTATCTGATATGTCTCTCCTTGTTCCAAAAGAACTAAACGCCCTGCCTTTGTAGGCATCTCAATAACCGCTTCATCCACAGAAGACTGATAAAGAAATCTGCTTACATAACTGATTTCCGTTGCGGTCTCGATATGTCTGATTTTTTTCAGTTCCAACTTCGCTCCCGTCTCAATCAGCTGACTCATTTCTTACCGTTCTCCCTCTTTTTTGTTTCGTGCTTTTCTGAATTTTGTGCGTATCATATCCGAGAACAGACCGGTAATTCCTTTTTTTACGTCCTGTTCCGTTCCGTCATACAGCTTCGCGGCTATTGCCATCAATGCCTTTGCAGCAGCCGAATTCGGATACGCCACCGTAATCGGCTTTTGAATCATAACCGCTTTTGAAATCAAATCATCTTGCGGAATCATTCCCAAAAATTCCGGCTGGATATTCAGAAACTTGTCAACAACAATGCTCATCTTCTCATATAAGTTTCTTCCTTCCGCCTCACTGTTTACCCGGTTAGAGATCATTTTAATGGAGGTATTTTCCCGCTTAAATCCGGCGCGCTTATTTAATGCTTTCAACAAAGCATATGCATCGGTAATGGAGGTCGGTTCCGGCGTCGCCACCAAAAGGACTTCCGAACTTGCAGTCACAAACTCCAACACATTGTCTGCGATTCCCGCACCGGTGTCTACAATAATCACATCTGCCATGGAATCCAATTCCACCAGCTTTTGCGTCAAATACATCACTTGTTCTTTCGTCATACGAGCCAGTTCCTGAATTCCTGATCCGCCGGAAATAAAACCGATATCTTCCGGTCCTTTTGTGATAATCTCACTTAAAGACTTCCCTCGAAACATCAAATCCGCAAGATTGTACTGTGGTCTGATACCTAACATAACCTCAATGTTAGCCAAACCGAAATCCGCATCCAAAACAATTACCCGTTTTCCCATGCGCTGTATCTGAATTGCAAGATTTACTGCAATACTGGTTTTCCCGACGCCCCCTTTACCGCTGGTCACCGTAATCACTCTTGCCGTAGGCATCTTTCTCTCTTGTTGCTTTACAAGCATTCTTAGCTGTTCTGCCTGATCCATCAATTCCCACCTCCCAACAGCTGTCTTGCAATATGTTGCGGATCCATCCGACTGATATCATCCGGTACATTCTGTCCGTTTGTTGCATAAGAAAGCGGCGCACCGGTTAACATCTTAATATTGAAAATATTTCCTATAGTACTTGTCTCATCTAACTTTGTAAATATCAGGCGATATTGTGCAACCTCGGAATAAACCTCCGTAATTTTAATCAAATCACGATATTTAGTGGTCGCACTAAGTACAAGATAAACCTCTCTTGCATTCTCCGGAACGGAACGAATCAACCGTTCGATATCATCTCTTTGCTCTTTATTCCGGTGAGAGCGACCTGCCGTATCCACTAAAATTACATCATACTTTGCAAGCTCCTCTTTCTGTTCTTCAAGTTCGGTTTCACTATAAATCACATAAAGCGGAATATTCATAATCTCTGCGTACGTTCTTAACTGATCCACCGCAGCAATGCGATACGTATCTGCCGCTAAAAGCGCTACCTTCGCTTTTTTCTGTTCCATCAGGCTATAGGCAAGCTTCGCAATGGTCGTAGTCTTTCCCACACCGGTCGGCCCGATAAAGAATATGTACTTTGTCTTTCCGTTCACTACTTCCAATGTCTTGGTCTGTCCCAGCTTCAAAATAATCTTCTGGTAAATATTTGCCAAAATCTTACTGACATCCGTTTCCTTCTTTAAGGATGCTTCTATCTCGGTTATAATCTGGTTGGCATACTGCTCATCTACTTCATTATCAATCAATTGCTTAAATATCAAACGAAGAAACGCAATATTCTTATCTGATCCTTGTTTTTCTGTGGTTTCCGATTTTTCCTTGCTTTCCTCTGTACCTTTCCCCTGCCCCTGTTCTCTGATTTGTTCCTCAAACAATTTCTGTAATGTGTCTAACTTCTGCTCGATTACATTCGGACCTCTATCTGCCTTTTTCTTTTCCTCAAACAAAGGATTCTGCACACGAGATGCATCTCCAGACGGCATATAACGGGCTTCCGGAGTATCAGCGACTCCCTTTTTTGTGCTGCGTTCAAACACATCCGGTTCATCTACCGCTGCGGTCACCTCCCAAGTTGGCTGTGAAAAAAGCTTGCCGAAAAAGCCCTTCGGCTCAATTTTTCTGGAAGCCATCTTTACCGCATGTTCTCCCAATTCTTTTTTTGCAAGTTCCATTGCCTCTTCTTCGGTTTTTCCTTTGAATGTCTTGATGTTCATACTATTCGGTCACCATCCCAACTGATTGTAATTCAACATTGGATTCGATTTCATTATATGAAATGACAATCAAATCCGGATAATAATCTTTCGTTAAACGTTTAAAATACATTCGCACAATCGGCGATGTAACAATAATCGGATTTTTTCCCAGATTTTCAAGCTTTTCAGCCTCTTCCCGTACAGACCTCATTAAACGTTGTGTTTTCTCAGGGTCCAACGTAATATAGGCTCCTTGTTCCGTCTGCTTCACAGAGTTCATGATATCCTGTTCCGCTTTCGGATCCAAAGTTACTACGCTTGTGGTCTCGCCACCCGGAAAATATTTATTGGAAATCGCACGCTTTAATGCCTGTCTTACATACTCCGTCAACACGTCCGTATCTCTTGTTGTCGGTGCGTAATCGGCAAGGGTTTCCATAATCGTAACCATGTCCCGGATTGCAATTCCTTCTCTAAGCAAATTCTGCAACACTTTCTGCACCTCGCCGATTCCGAGAAGCTTCGGAATCAGTTCCCCTACAAGTACCTGATTTGCTTCCTGAATATTGTTGATAAGCTCTTGTACCGCCTGTCTTGTTAATAGTTCGTCTAAATGAGCCTTAATAACCTCTGTTAAATGAGTAGCAATAATGGACGGTGGATCAACTACCGTATATCCATAGGATTCCGCTCTCTCTCTCTGACTTTCCGTAATCCAGATTGCCGGTAAATGATAGGACGGCTCAAAGGTAGGAATACCCGTAATCTCCTCTTCCACATAACCCGGATTCATGGCCATATAGTGATCAAATAATATTTCTCCTTCACTTACGGCAATTCCCTTTATCTTAATCACATACTGATTTGGATTTAGCTGAATATTATCACGCAAACGAATGGTTGGTACAACACAACCAAGTTCCAATGCGATTTGTCTTCGAATTAATACCACGCGGTCCAAAAGGTCGCCGCCCTGATTTACATCAGCTAACGGAATAATACCGTAACCAAACTCCAATTCCACCTGATCCGGCAAAATAATTTCCCGGACATTTTCAGGATGACGAATCGGCAAATCTTCCTCTTCCGCCGCATTGGCAGCAGCCTCCGTCTGCGCTTCTTCAATTTTTGCATTGATAGTACGACCTACCATTACAAAAACCACACCATATGCTACAAACACAATTGTCGGAAGCTTCGTAAAAATACCGAGAACCATAAGGCCGGCACCTACCATATACAGAACCTTCGGTGTAGAAAACAATTCCCGCATAAGAAGGTCGCCCACATCGGCTTCCTTCGATACCTTCGTAACCATAATACCGGTAGAAAGAGAAATCAAAAGTGAAGGAATCTGACTCACCAAACCGTCACCAATGGTGATAATCGCATATTTATTAAGTGCAGCGCTCATTTCCAGTCCTTCTCTGGTCATACCCATGATAAGACCACCTACAATGTTTACCAAGGTAATAATAAGACCTGCTGCGGCATCTCCCTTTACATACTTCGTAGCACCGTCCATAGAACCGAAGAATGCAGATTCTGCCTGTATCTTCTCTCGACGTACCTTTGCTTCCGCATCGGTAATTGCTCCGGTATTAAGGTCTGCATCAATCGCCATCTGTTTACCCGGCATTGCATCCAGGGTAAAACGTGCCTGTACTTCAGATACTCGCTCGGAACCTTTATTGATTACCATAAACTGAACCAATACAAGGATTATGAAGACGATAACACCTACCACCATATCACCGCCGCCTACGAACTCACCAAATGCCTGTACCACTTCTCCGGCATATCCCCGGGTTAAAATGTTTCTGGTAGAAGAAACATTCAAACTGATACGGAAAATTGTCGTAAACAGCAAAATCATCGGGAAGGTGGACATATTCAACACTTCCTGGGAAAACAATGCATTAAACAAAATAATCAGGGAAATGGAAATGTTAAGTGCCATCAATAAATCAAGTAAAAAGGTCGGCAACGGAATAATCAAAAAAACGACTGCGGCCAAAATATAAATACCTAAAAACATATCCGTTTTCTTCATTTCCATACCTCCCTTCTGAATACTTTAGAATGCATTCCCATTCCATAAAACCACGTTTCATCCTGTTGCTTCTTTACGCGGCACCGCCGTGCTTTAACTTATATACATATGCAAGCACTTCTGCGGTCATCTGGTAGAGTTCTCTCGGAATCTCGCTGTCCAAATCCACGTTATAATACAACATTCGAGCCAAAGGTTTGTTTTCCACAATAGGAACATCATTTTCCTTGGCTACCTCTTTTATTTTCTGTGCCAGATAATCTGCGCCCTTTGCAATAAGAACCGGCGCTTCCGACACCTCTTTATCATATTTAATTGCACACGCAAAGTGCGTCGGGTTTGTAATAACAACATCCGCCTCCGGAAGTTTCTGCATCATGCGGCGCTGAGACACTTCCCTCATTTTCGATTTTATTTTTCCCTTAACCTGAGGGTCACCTTCCTGTTGCTTATACTCATCCTTCACTTCCTGTTTGGACATCATCAAATCTTTTTTAAACTTCAATTTCTGATAAATATAATCAGCAAAGCCTACAATCAAATAAATTGCACTGAGTTTTATCCCCAAATCGATTACAAAGTCTCCCACATAAAGAATCGCCTGTTCCAGCGAAAAATCATATAATGCAACAACTGCTCCTGCTGCCTCTGCCAAATCGGAGTACGCCACATAAAAGATTAAAGCGATTTTAACTACATCTTTTATCAATTCAAACAGCTTATCCTTTGAAAAAATCCGCTTAAACCCGTTTATGGGATTAAATTTACTAAGCTTCGGTTGTAACGGTTTCGAAGTCACCTGCCATTTTACCTGCGCAATGGTTACACCAAAAGCCACCACAACTGCCACTGCAAACAACGGTAAGCAGATAATTAAAATATCAAGCAAACCGTCTCTCATAAACGCTCCGCCCATTGCAGAGCCAAATTCATCCACCGCATATACATCAATCGTCTGATATGTTTTTGTAAAACTTCCTAAAAAGCGATTTCCGATAAAGCCCACAAACACTTTTACCGCCACAAAAAAAGCCAACAACATAAACGCGGTGGAAAGCTCCATACTGCGAGCTACCTGTCCTTCTTTTCTGGCATCATCTAACTTTTTTGGTGTTGCTTCTTCTGTTTTATCCGCACCCTCATCCGCAAAAAACTGAAGCTGCATCGGAACAAAGCACGAAGAATACTTTAACTCATCCCACTCCATTCCGTCACGCTCCTTCCTTTTATCCGCTTTAAAATCCGAGTTAGCTTCCTGTTGCCCCCAAATAAGGCAATGTTTCACGAAGCATGGACATCATTTCCTGAAATATCAAATCAGCCACGCCGGTAATCATCATTAACATTAATACCAGAACAAGCAACCCTACAAATACTTTTAATTGCAGGCCGATTACAAACATATTCATCTGTGGCGCCACACGGGCCAGGATTGCTAAAATCGTATTTACAACAAGCAAACTTGCAAAAATCGGCAAAACAATTCGGAATCCCAGTACAAAATAATCCACCACAAAACGTTTCATTACTTCATATAAACTAAAATCAAACACCACGCCGCCTACCGGAATCACCTGAAACGAGTCAGTTAGTGCACGAATCAGATAATGGTGCATATCTGTTATAATTACCATGAGCATTACGGCATACGTATACAAATTACCGGTAACAGTAACCTGTGTACTTGTAATCGGATCAAACTGATTCACCATGGAAAATCCGATTTCCTGATCAATAATCTGACCCGCAAATGATAAAATATAGTACGCTACATTTGCTATAAATCCCATAATTATGCCGGCCAACATCTCCGATACAACCACAAGTGCATAATCCAATGTCGTATCATATACAACTTCCCGATACGGTACTACATGAAAAGCGACTATTGCAATTGCAATCGCCAGCAACGATTTCACCCGCATGGGCACATTCCGTAGCGAAAAAATCGGTGCAGCCACCATAAATCCGCTGATTCTCACAAGTATCAGCAAAAAGTACTCCAAATGATCCAAGGAAACAGTCATATCTACTTGTTAATATAATACTCAAAATTCAAACATAACTCTTCCATCAACTCAACGACAAGTCCCATAATCCAGTTTCCCGCCAGAATCAATACCAGAAACACTGCCAAAAGCTTCGGAACAAATGTGAGCGTTTGTTCCTGAATGGAAGTTACTGTCTGCAAAATACTTATTACAAGTCCCACCACCAACGACACAATTAAAAGCGGTGCGGCAGCTTTGATAACCGTAACAACCGCAGACACCAATAAATCAATCAATACTGCTTCATCCAAAGCCTCACACCTCCCTTTCTATTATCCGCCGAATGTCTTAAATGTACGTAATACACTTTCAATAATCAATGTCCATCCGTCTGCCATAATAAATAGCAAAATCTTAAACGGCATGGAAATCGTTGTCGGCGGCAGCATCATCATACCCATTGCCATAAGCGTGGATGAGACAACCATATCTATGACAATAAACGGTATATAAATCAAAAATCCGATAATAAATGCGGCTCTTAACTCACTGATAATGAAAGCCGGAACCAAGACCCAGGTCGGAATGTCGTCAGCAGTCTCAACAGTTTCGATTCCTGCAATATCCACAAACAAAGCCAACTCTTCATTTCTTGTTTCTCCGAACATAAACTCTCTGAGCGGATCAACAACCGCATCAATAGCCTCTTCTCCGGTAATTTCACCGGCTGATAACGGTTTTATTGCCTCATCATTAATGCGTGTTAAAGTAGGTGACATGATAAACAACGTCAAAAACAACGCCAATCCGATTAAAATCTGGTTCGGAGGCGTCGTCTGCGTGCCCATTGCAGAACGTACGAAATGAAGCACCACCAAAATTCTGGTAAACGAAGTTACCATAATCAAAATAGACGGTGCCAAAGAAATAATCGTTAAAATAAACAGCATCTGCAACGTGGTTGCCATGGAACTGTCTTCTCCGTCTTCTGTGGTTATATTAAAATCCACATTCCCAACTGAGCCGTTAAGTTCAATTCCGCTCTCGGCACCGATTTCGGTTGCATATGCTGTGTTTTCTGCACGACAAATAAAGGTTAATATACACGCTACAATGAAAATTCCAAAATAAACGGAGATTTTCAAAAATTTATTACTTCTGCGCGTCGTCATGTTTATCAACCTTTACTTTAAAATCAGATAAAATTTCTTTGAAAGACCGTTGCATCCCGGATTTCTCCTGCCTTGCAACAATCTCCTCTTCCTTCAACTCGGCAATAAAGCTAATATTCTCTTTTGTCACCGATACAACAAAATACCGAGTACCGATCTGCACCAAATGCAAATACCGGTTTTGGGTAATCTGGTAAGTTTCTATCGGTTTAAAATTGCCGCCCCTGCCGCGCTGTGCCTGATGCCCGGCTACAAACCGGGTCGTCAAGACACAGGCAACAAGAACTAATGCAAAAATAAACAAAAGCACAATTAACTCGATAATGTTCTTTCCGCTCGAACCGGATACCAAAAACATCTTTTGGCTCAATAAAGCCTCTGCCATATTTACTCCTTTATTGCTTAGCCTACTGCTTTACGAACAGCTTCTAATACACGATCTGCAGCAAACGGCTTAACAATAAAGTCCTTTGCTCCGGCCTGAATGGACTCGATTACCATTGCCTGCTGTCCCATCGCGGAACACATAATTACATTAGCAGCCGGGTCCTTTGCATTGATTTCCTTTAAAGCCTGGATACCGTCCTTTTCCGGCATGGTAATATCCATCATAACCAAATCCGGCTTCACTTCGGAATATTTATCCACTGCCACCTGGCCGTTTTCTGCTTCTCCGGCAATGTCATAACCGTTCTTTGTTAAAATATCCTTGATCATCATACGCATAAAAGCGGCGTCATCGCAAATCAGAATGTTTTTTGCCATAGTACCTCTCCAATCTTTAAATGTAATTCGCCTGACTTACTTTTGTTGTTACTTGATTACTTCGGTAACTCGGATACCGAAGGCTTCATCAATGACAACTACTTCTCCCTTAGCCACATACTTTCCGTTGACCAGTACGTCAATCGGTTCACCTGCCAACCTGTTTAATTCGACAATCGTACCCGGTGCAAAATCCAGAATTTCTTTAATAGACTTACTGGTTCTGCCAAGTTCAACCGTTACTTCAAGCGGAACATCTAATAACAAATCGATATTCTCTGTCTGTAACAGCGGACTCTGTACCGGTTGGAACGCCTGGAACTGTGCCGGTGCAATATTTACATCTTGTACCGGAGGCATCGCATACGGCATTGCCATCTGCGGTTGCATCATTCCCTGCATTCCCATTGCCATCATATTTAAATCCTGCATCGGTGCCGCCGCCTGTTGCGGAACCGGTGCCGGTTGTGGTGCTGGTTTAGCTTCCGGTGCCGGTGCTGCCGGTGCCGGAGCGGAGGCTACAGCTGCCTCATCGTTAATGAACTTTCTATATAAGCTTCTCGCAAAATCAATCGGATACATCTGAATCAATTCACTGTCAATCAAATTACCGATTTCCATGCGGAATGAAACTTTAACAAACTCATTTTTTAAGAATAAATCAATATCCCCACCGTTTACCCCACAGCTTACCACATCATTCAAGTCCACAAGACTTGCAGAAGGCGGACTAATATCAATCTTCATTTCAAACATGGTAGAAAGTGATGTGGAGGACGCACCCATCATCTGGTTCATCGCCTCACTGATTGCACTTAGGTGCATATCATTTAACTCACCATCCGTATTGGAACCATCGCCGCCCATCATCAAATCAGCAATGATTTTTACATCATTTTCCTTTAAAATAAGGACATTTCTGCCATCCAAACCTTCCTTATAGGAAATCTGAATAAACACACACGGTCTGTCGTACTGCTGTGAAAGCTCTTCCCACTTACAAACAGAAACCGTCGGCGTAGAAATATTAACTCTTTGATTCACCAGCGAAAACAACGTAGTCGCAGATGAACCCAAGCTTATATTCGAAATTTCTCCAATGGCATCTTTTTCTTCCGGTGTTAACAATTCCTCCGAAGCACCTGCATCAGAGGTGGCATCTACCGCATTCGCCGGCTCATCGTCAAGATCCATGCCGCTGAATAATGCATTGATTTCTTCTTGTGACAGCATTCCATCCATGCTCTTATTCCTCCCTCACGATACTTGATATTTTTATTGCATATGTGTCCGAGGACGATCCCGGTAAAGCCGTAAACTTCCTTATATTTCCGACAAACACATTTAACTCATCTTCCATCTTCGTATCAAGCTTGATAATATCACCTTTTTGCATATTGATAAAATCATTCACGGAAATTGTACTCCGCCCCAATACCGCTTTAATCGGTACTTTTGCTTTTGCGATTACCAACTCGATGAAATCTTTATAAATCTCGTCATCCTTAAGCTTTTCTGCCGAATACCATGATTTGGTATTTAACTTATCAATAACAGGCTCCAATACCGCATACGGAATACAGATATTTAACATACCTTCCGTATTTCCTACTTTTACATTTAATGTAATAATGGAAACTGTTTCATTCGGTGCAATCATTTGAGCGAACTGACAGTTTGTCTCGATTCTGGTAAGACGCGGTCTTAACGACACCACATTCTCCCATGGGTCATGAAGCAAATTCGTGACAATGGTAAAAATACGTTCTATAATAACCAGTTCAATCTCCGAAAAATCTCTTGACTTATCAAGAGGAAGTCCCGGTCCGCCTAACATACGATCAACAATCGCAAATCCGAGATTGTCCGAAAGTTCGATAATGATATTTCCTTCCAACGGCTTAAAGTCCACAATACCTAACAGTACCGGATTAGACAATGCATTGGTAAATTCCGAATAAATAACTGCCTCCGAGTTCATCACTTCCACATTTACGGTTTTTCGAAGATATGCCGGTAAATGTGTGGACAATAAACGTCCGTAATGCTCGAAAATAATTTCCAATGTACGGAGGTGTTCTCTTGAAAACTTTGTCGGACGATTAAAGTCATAGTTTTTAACCTGCTTTTCCGTCGTCCCCTTCATATCCTCCGCGTCTATTTCACCGCTACTGAACGCCGCAAGCAGGTCGTCTATTTCCTTTTGGGATAATACGTCACCCATACCGAAACCTCCCTACGCAGTTACTAAATCTTTACCTACTACTATAATAACACATATTATCAAAAAAATCATCAAAAAAATTTAATTTGCGGCAAGAACATTCAAAGTTGCTTCGATAATACAATCAGACTTGAAAATCTCTTGAATTTTCAACAAGGCATTTTTATTTATATCTTCTGAATATACAGAAACTTCTGCTGACGTATAATCACTTAATACACCGCCCACCGCACTAACGATTTTATTTTCCTTGGACGCAATCAACGGCTGAATCGTTGCATAATCATCGTGCTTCTTGTTTAAAGTAATGGTAATACTTACCTGAGCAATACTCGGATCGTTTCCGGTAGGTTTTAAGTTCACAACTTTATCCGAAAATGTATACTCGTCCTGATCTGCCGGAGCAATTTCCCCGTAATCCTTTCCTATACCGGATTCGGTTTCCAACTCTACTGCTGCTACAATTTTTTCAATCAGGGCATCCGTTCGCTTTGCTTTCGGAATTACGGTAAAGATAAGCACCGCTGATAATGTCAAATTCACCAATGTTGCAGCCAATATTACGATTGCAAGCATATTTCTTTTCATCTTTCTTCCTCCTTTATGAAGTCCTGAATCCCTACGTACTCCGTCTTACTTCATCGGAGTATAGATACGAAATTCAATACGACGGTTCCTTTTTCTTCCGGCATCCGTTGCATTGGTATCAATCGGCTCCCGCTCTCCTTTTCCGGAAAACGAAATTTTCGATGTATCCAGGTTCTTATTCTTAATCAGATACTGAGCCGTTTCAATTGCCCGGGCAGCTGATAAGTAGTCATTATCCTCGTACGGTCCTGATTTAATCGGTACATTATCTGTATGACCGATAATCTCAATTCCGAACCCGTCGTACTCTTTTAAAATATCTCCTATTTTCAATAATATCGGCTTAGCATCTTCTTTTATCTCTGCTTTATTAGATTCAAACAGAACAGAGCCTTTCACGTCTATTTTGACATAATTATAGGCTTTGTCCATGCCCATTTCCACATCTCCGCCTAAATTATACCGATTAATAAGTTCGTAGACTTCATCGTACATAGTAGACGCTGTTTCTTGCTTTTCCGCTTCTTTCTCTGCTTCTGATTGCTTCAAATCTTCTATAATGCCTTCCATTTCCACGATTTTACCTTCATAGTGCTCGATGATTTTATCAATATCTCCGGTATTCTCGTAGATTTTATCTTTTTCTTCGTCAGAATCGGACTCCTCTCCCATGGTAGCTTTGTATTCATCCAGATTATTCAACTGAGTGGCACCGTTGGCTACCAGATTTCCGTCTCCGAAAAAAGCTCCTCCCGCCTTAAACACATTGAATGTATTTGCAAAGGACTGCGCCAACTCATTAAACTTTGCGGTATCAACCGAGGACATTGCGAAAAGCAATACGAAAAAGCAAAGTAATAAATTCATCAAATCACTGAATGTCGCCATCCATGCCGGTGAACCTGGTGCCGGAGCTTCTTCCTTTTTCTTTCTTGCCATTATGCCTCACCGCCTCCCGAAGTCAGGCTCTCTCTTGCAGCCGGATCAATAAAGGACTTTAACTTTTCCTCAATAACACGCGGGTTCTCGCCTGCCTGAATGGAAAGCAAGCCTTCCACAACTATGGTCTTAATCATAATCTCCGCACTATTCTTTTCCTTAAGCTTTGCAGCTGTCGGAAGACATACCCAGTTTGCCAACAAAGAACCGTAAAATGTTGTGATGAGTGCAACCGCCATATTCGGACCTACGGAACTAATATCCTGTAAGTCCTTTAACATAAGAATCAAACCAATAAGAGTACCAATCATACCCCACGCAGGACCCATGGATGCCAAATTCTCCCAGAACGATATGGTAGACTTATGCCTGTCTTCAATACACTCCAGTTCTGTCTCCAAAATACGACGAACGAATTCCGGATCCGTACCGTCTACGATAAGAAGAATTCCTTTTTTCATGAACTCATCATCAATGCTGGAGTTGGCCGCTTCTTCCAACGCTAGGAGCCCCTCCTTACGAGCCACATTGGACAAATCAATGATTTGTTTTATCTTTTCAATTTCATCGTATTCCACATTTTTCATAGCAATACCGAAAGACTTAAAGCCGTTTACAAAATCCTTAAGACTCGGAGACATTACAAGTGTTGCCATCATTGCACCACCGAAGGTAATAAGCGCCGACGGTGCATGTACGAAAGACATCACCGCACCTAACGGATTCGGCTGACCGATTACCATACCGAATATCATTAATACAAAACAAACTACAACTCCAATTAATGTAGATAAATCCACGTTATTCACCTTCCAATCAAAGTTCTCTTAAGTCTATCGCATAAAATGTAGCAACTATTTACTCATTAACATTCATAATCTGACGAAAAATATCCCTTTTATATGATTTTACTAGATTTTCTATCTTTTGTCTACTTTCTTTTACAAATATTTTTTTCCCGGTGGTCAAAGTAATCACCGTATCCGGAATCTCTTCCACCGTCTCAATCAATTCTGCATTAATTGAAATTTTCACATCATTTAATTTTGTGATTTCAATCATAAAATCCCCCGCATAAAAGCCTATAAGCCGGCATAGCTGTCCGAAGACAGTCTACGCCGACCTTATGCTATTCTTATCTCTTTAAGTTGATTAACTCTTCCAACAAGGTATCAGACGTTGTAATAATACGGGAGTTTGCCTGGAAACCTCTCTGAGTGGTGATCATGTCCGTAAACTCACTGGCAAGATCCACGTTGGAACTTTCCAATACACCCACGTTGAACTTTCCGCCGGACATGGTAATGTCTTCACCGATTCCGTCAAATTCACCGGAGTTCTGAGACTCGGCAAACAAGCTGTTACCAACTGCTTCAAGACCGGAATTATTTGCAAACTTTGCAACAACAACCTGACCCAAAAGCTTGCTGACACCGTTATCATATACACCGTAAATCTTACCCGCATTATCAATGGTAACACCGGACATATTACCTGCGGTACGTCCCTTACCGAGATTATCAAGGCCACCCTTGCTGCCTTCGATGGTAGTCTTACCACTGTTTGCATACATGGTCAACGCGGAAAAATCTACATTGATATCCTTAAACGGATGGTCCCCGTTCATCGGAATATGGAACGTCAGACTCTGTACGCCGTCTTCCGAACCGATATTCACCATCTTACCTGTAGCAGGATTAAAACTGAGCACCGGTAAGTCATTACAAGACAACGTCGGTACACCTGTTTCCTCATCCACTGCGGTTGCGTCAAAGGAAAAATCTCCCAACGTAACTTCGCTGATGGTATCGTTTAATTCATAAGAAATATCACCGGTAGCATCATCTACCACTTTTTTAACAAAAATAGATTGACCGGTAGAATCCAACACATCCGTAATAGCAACCGTATACTCCGACTTAATCAAAGAATCTGCCTGCGTATTCTGCTTAACAAGCATCTGTACGGTATAACTCTGTCCCAAACTGTCATAAAATGTAAAGTTTGTCACACGACCCGTGCCCGCCAAATCAGAATCCGCGCTATCAATGTTTCCTTCAAAATGTACCGCAGTGGTAGCTTCCGGCTCGGAATACATGTTCTCTGCGCTCATTACATGAAGTGCAGATACCGTATCTGCTTTGATCTCTGTCGGATTCTTCGGATCCACCTGCCATCCCATGACGCTGTAACCGGATGCGGTACAAAGGGTGCCGTTAGCATCCAAGGTAAAGGAACCTGCTTTTGTAAATAAGTTGGTTGCACCGTTGTTAACAATAAAGAAACCGTCACCTTCAATCATTAGGTCAAAGGGATTATCTGTTCTCTGGGAACCGCCGGTAGCATCCATGGTGGTCTTTACCGATGCGAAATTTGCACCGAGACCGATTTGCTTCGGATTTACGCCGGCACGTCCGGTATCTTCATCCGGACCGGATGCTGCGGATGTTGTCTGATACAATACATCCGAAAATGTTACCTGACTGGACTTAAAACCTACGGTATTAACGTTTGCAATGTTATTACCGATAACGTCCATTCTTGACTGATGAACCTTAAGACCGGATACACCGGAATAAAGTGCTCTTACCATAGTTCATGACCTCCTTCAATAATTCCCCTTCTGTCATTCGGGGGAATACTGCCTCCTAAACAGGTCCGGCAGTTATGTAATAATAGCACCGTCAATGTTGGTAAATATTTTATCATCGCCTTCCCCCACCGCCGTAATCACCGTGCGGTTTGTTACGTTAACGATAAATGCCATATTGTCCACCATGACTAACGAATCTCTGATTCCCTTTTGCGAAGCCTTGTTTACACCGCCTTCTAAGCGTTCTCTTTGCTCCGTGGATAATCGGATATTCCTACTGGCCAACCGCTCATTTGCATGTTTCGAAAAACGAAGTTCTCCGGTTTGGGCCTGTTTTTCTTCTAAAATCTGTCGGAAAGAAACATCCGAGTTTTGGGAAACAGCAGAAGTTCTCTTTTTGCCGGTAGTATCCAGATACTGATTCGTCATCTGCTCTATCGATACAAACCGACCGTTTTGTAACTGATTCATAAGCTTCCCTTCTTTACTGTACGCCTTCGCGTAATCCTCCGTGATTAAGTTACTGTTTACCGCTTATACTTCCGTTTCGGATTCCTTGCTGCTCTCTTCATCCTTCTCTACCGGATTGTTGCTGACAAATACATCCGACTCTTCCTTCGGTTCCGAATTAATTACATCCACTTCGATCACATCTTCCCTCGTGGTATAATACGGATCATTGTTAAACATAATCGAAATCTTATGTTTACCCGGTGTCAGCTGATGGAACACATCCTGATTAATCGTAAAATAGTTCTTATTCTTTCTGATGTAATCCGGATTGATAATCTGCTCTCCGTCCACAATGAGTGCAATCTCGGTTGCTTTTGCCTCTTCCTTACCAAAATCCACTTCAAAGGAGAAGTTCTTCGGCTTTGCCCCGTCGTATGCGTAATACTGATAGGACATTTTCGGCATCTTCTGTTCCAAAAGATATCCTGCTTCGTAAACTTCCACCAAATGCTCCGAATCGTACAAGGTTCCGTCCACCGTAAGATATGCCTTTCCTCCGTTCATGGTAACTCCGCTTACAATTCCTTGCTTGTAATTCAAAGTTCCGTCTTCATTTTCCGAAGAAACACACACTTCCTTTCCAACCATAGAAAACATCTGTGAATTCTCGTTGGTAGCCGCCAGATTCTGCATCTGTTCCAACTGGGAAAACTGTGCAAGCTGTGCGATGTATTCCGTGTCCGATGTAGGATTTAGCGGATCCTGAAACTTCATCTGTGCAACTAAAAGCTGTAAGAATGCATCTTTTCCAAGCTCCGAAGTTCCTTTTCTGTCCTTCGCGGTAGTTTCAATTGCGGTATTTTCAATTTTTCCGTCCTTTACCGGTTGAATCAATGCCATAATGTTGTTCCTTTCTCTTACGCTGAATAGTCCACACTGCTATCGGTTACATTTAGATAGTCTGCCATCTGGGGTGCATTTGCAATTTCTTCTGAATCCTCCACTTGGAATGCGGTTTGCTTTCTCCGTTTCTCCGGTTCTCCGTTTTCATTTTGCTCGGAACTTCTGTCCCTCTCAAATCCAAACTCGGATACCGTAACCTCGATTGCTTCTACTTTAATTCCCTGATTCTGTAAAGATTCCTTTAATGCCGCCATCTGGCTTTCAATTGCTTCCTTTGCAACTTCTGTCTGTGTCGTAAACTGAGCCGTCATCATACCTTCTTTCTCCGTAATGGTAAGATGAACTCTTCCTAAGTGCTCCGGATTTAACTGTAACTCCATATTTGTCTGTTCCGGACGAATGGTGATTTTAATCTGCTCCATAATCTGATTGGCAATTTCTCTCACCTGCGCCGCAACTTCCGGATTCAGTTCTCCGCTTTCGTTTACCGCATAATTTGCAAGGGCATCAATAAATACATTTTTGACATTCACATCGGACTCCGATGAAACAATTATCCTTTCACCGTCTTTTTTTGCCTCTGCCATATGTCCTTCTTCTTTGGTATTACCTGTTTCGGCTTTCGTTTCGGATGTTACTTTATGATTCGACATTTCTGCCGGATCTTCCGCATCCGTCACTTCGGTTCCGTCTTCCTCCTCCGGTACCGCCTTTTCTTCTACCGGTTCCTCAGTCATCACCGATTCCTCTGCTTCCGCAGAAACTTCCGCATCAGCCATTGTCTCTGCCACAGCCTTTACCTCTTCTGCTGTAAAACCGGAAGCTTCCACTGTCTGCATTACATCCTGCAGTAATTCCGTAAACTCCGTAAACAACTCTTCATTTGTCAAAAAAGCTGTCGGATCTGCATCATGTACAGACAAGAAAATCTGCTGTAGGCTGTCTCTGTTAAGCAAATCCGCTTCCTGTAATCCAAGTGCATCCATTGCCTTTGTAAGTTCTTCTTTCGTGATACCGAGAGTCTCACAAATCACCTGCTGCACCTGCACAAGCAATGCGGAAACCGCTTCTGTTGTCTCTTCGGAAACTTCCAAAGGTTCTTCCGCCTGCGTCTCACTTATTTCTTTTACCTTGCCGGTATCTGAAAACATTTCTTTTGCCCGTTCTTTTACATCCGTCTGCTTTACAACTTCATTCTTTGCACTCTTTTCAAAAGTTTTTGCAACCTGACTTTGATCACTTCCGCTTTTGGATGTTTCCATGAACTGTTCAAAAGAACCTTCTTGCGCTCCCTTTACGGAACCGCCTACTGCAGGGAATCCGGAAAACATGGCGCCAATTGCCGAGCCGGCACCGTTCATAATTCCCTGTGCTGTCATCTTTTTCCTCCTTTCTGTTATTTTTTATAGAAACCCATTTGGGGATTTCCCGTTTACTGTACCACCCATTCTTCAAACTTTGCCTCATCCATCTCTTTCATCTTTCTTGTAAGCTTTGCCGCATACAGCGGATCCATCGCCGCCAAAATGTCCGATACGGTTTGAGGCTTCATGCAATACAACATTTTGCAGACATATTCCAAATCCGCCGTCATATTTTCAAGAATTTCCGCTGCTGCCGATGTTTTCATCTTTTCGTAATAAGCCGCCTTTTCCTTGATTGTTGCATTATACGCTTCTTTTTGAATCACCTTTTCATAAAGCCGTTCTGCATTCTCAGGAGAAATTGTCTCATACCACTTAATGTACTCATCTATAGACGGGGCATGATCTCCGTACACTACCTGCTGGTCAAACTCATATACACGATCCTGAAAATCTGCCATTTCCTTTTCTAACTCTCGCAACCGATTGACCTGAGCAACCAAAGCAGCGATTTCATCATCCTTATCTTCACCCTCTATAGTTAATTTATCGACCAAAATCTCCAATTCCTTAATACGTTCATTCGCTTCTACGATATCTTTATATGCCAAATCGTTTTCCCAAGCCAATTTTTCATCGGATACCTTTGGCAAAATCTTATTTACTACCGGAACATCCTTTAACATAGGGCGAAGTGTCGTTCCGATTCCGCCTACATCCAGATTAATCAAAAGAGCAAAAATTGCTATCCAGATAATAATGATTAACAGCACGATAAAGACGGTCAATAATCCCCCGCCTTTTTTTTCGTCTCCGTTTCCTCTGTCTTTTCTTGCCATTATGCTTCCTCCGCTTCGTTTACACCGTACCGAAAACTTGTACGTTCATCAATCTCTTTTTGTTCTTCCGCATTCATTTCCTGTCGGTATACTTCAAACGCATTTTCCCGTAAACGTTCTTGGGTTTTTCGCTCTGTCATGGACTCTACCAAACGTTCCTCCGCTACACGCATAGCCGCTTCCGCTTTTTTCACATTCTGTTTTTGACGGATAATACGATCATCCATGGCTTCCACCGCCATCTGCAGACGATTCAATTTCGGAACATCCAATCTGTTTGCCATTACTTCTCGCTTTTCTTCCACATACGCTTCCCTTTTCTGTTGTAGCGAAAGCAAAAGCTCTTCCTCTTCATTCAGACGAAGTTTTGCAGCACCGTATGCCGCTTTCGCCTGATCTTCCAGTTTCTGTTTGATTACCAGAAGGCTCTGCATGGAGTAACGAAACTTTTTCATATGCTTTGCCTCCTCTCCGGTTCAACCTTTATTCCGCATCCTCTGAGAAAATACTCTTTAACTGTTCTACCGTTTCCTCAAAGGTAAATTTTTCATCTGTCATCTGCCGCAAAAACGCATTGATTGCACTGTTTTTTTGTATTGCATAATCAATCTCCGGATTGGACCCTGCCTTATAGGCTCCGATATTAATTAAATCCTCCGCATCCGAATACGTCGCCAGCGTACTTTTTAACTTACTTGCCAATTTCTTGTGTTCTTTTGTGGCAACCGCACTCATTACTCGGGAGATACTTTGCAGTACATCAATGGCCGGATAATGATTTTTATGGCCCAGCTTTCTGGATAAAATAATATGTCCGTCTAAAATACCGCGGGCCGTATCCGATATCGGTTCGTTAAAATCGTCACCGTCTACCAATACAGTATAAATTCCGGTTATGGAACCTACCGCACCGTTTCCCGCACGTTCCAAAAGCTTTGGCATCTCCGCATACACGCTGGGCGGATATCCGCGAGACACCGGAGGCTCTCCCGCCGCCAAACCGATTTCTCTCTGTGCCATGGAAAAACGGGTCAGATTATCTAACATCAACAAAACATCTTTTCCCTGGTCTCTGAAATACTCAGCGATAGCCGTCGCTGTCTGGGCTGCTTTTTTACGAATTAAGGCAGGCTTATCGGATGTTGCGATAACAAGTACCGATCGTTTCATACCTTCTTCCCCTAAATCGTGTTCAATAAATTCTTTTACTTCTCTTCCCCGCTCACCGATTAACGCAATCACGTTAATATCTGCCTTAGTATTCCGGGCAATCATACCAAGCAAGGTACTCTTTCCCACACCGGAACCGGCAAAAATACCGATACGCTGTCCTTTACCCAACGTAAGCATACCGTCAATTGCTTTCACCCCCAGAGGCAGCACATCCCGAATCAACACACGATCCATGGGATCCGGCGGAACCGCATTTACTTCATAGAACTGTGTAGCAAAAAGTTCGCTTCCGTCCAAAGGCCGTCCCAAACCATCCAATGCCATTCCTAACAGTTGGTCTCCCACCGGCACCTTTAATGCTTCGGAACAAAGTTCCACGCTGTCTCCGATACCGATTCCTGAAACCTCTTCATAAGGCGTCAACAACACTCTGTTATCCCGAAAACCAACAACTTCCGCACTGATTTGTCTGGATTTGTCCGTAGAAGCAATTACACAAACATCCCCCAGCTTTGCCTCCGGGCCGAGAGACTCTATCGTAAGTCCGACAATTTTTACCACTTTTCCGTATTTTTTAACGTAAGACCGCTCTCGCAGTCGCAAATACTCTTCGGATAAAAAAGCCATATTACATCCTTCCTTGCAAACTCAACAATCGAATATCTTCAATAAGACCTTCTAACTGCGTTCCTAAACTGCAATCAATAATCCCGGCATCGGTTTCTATCATGCATTCTCCCTTTTTCAACAAAAGATCCGATACAATCTCCAGCGTCACATCCCGTTCAAACAAGCTTCGTAACGTTTCCGATGCACCTTTTACTTCATCTATATCTTCTCTCGAAACCTTAATCAAAAAGGAACTGCTCCGTTCTGCTTCTGCCAATGCCTTTGATACCAAATACGTCACAATCCCTTTCTTAGAATCTAACAATACACCTGTCAGACTTTGTAACAAACCGACAACAACTTCCGTGGCCATCGGCTCCAGTTCTCCTGTTTTTCTTTCATACTCTGCCAAAAGTGCTTGCTCTCGTTCCGCAAAAGAAGCTTCCATGGCAGCTCGTTCTTGTTCCAAATCTGCCAAACCTGCTTCATACCCTTCTCTTTTTGCAGCTTCGAACAACACCTGTTTTTCTTCTTCTGCCACTTGTCTGGCCTTTGCCTTTACCTGTTCTCCCTGTGCTCTTGCCTGTTCCAGAATCACATCAGCCTGGGTGCGGAGTGCCTTCTCCATCTCAATACGAATAGCTACGCGTTCCGCCGCAAGAACCTCTTCTCGTAACTTATTCCGTTCTTCTTCCTTCCACGCTTCCATAGCCTCCGGATCCACCATAAAACGCGGAACCACCGGTACTTCACCTCTGTTTTCCGCATCTCCGGCCTCTTCTCCGTCTGTAACATCTGTTATTACAGCTATTGCATCCTCATTCTCGGAAAAACCTGCAATTGCCGGAAGTTCTCCCTCCTGTGCATGCAATGCAAGCGTCTGAAATCCTCCTTTTATAGAACCGGACAAGATATCTTCTGCTATTCTGGAATGGATTGCCTCTTCTTTTGCTCCTACATCAATTTTTCTGAGTTCTTCCTTATAGCGTACCGCGTACGCCTTTATCATATTAGACAACGATCTCGTCACCTCCGCCTCTGGAAATAACAATCTCTCCGGAGTCCTCTAACTTACGAATAATATTAACAATCTTCTGCTGTGCTTCTTCAACATCCTTCAAACGAACCGGACCCATGAAGTCCATATCGTCCTTAATCATAGCCACAAGACGCTTGGACAAGTTATTAAAGATAACCGTCTGTACTTCTTCATTCGCACTCTTAAGTGCAGTAGCAAGCTCATTGTTATCAACCTCACGAAGCACACGCTGAATAGAACGGTCGTCCAAAGAAAGAATATCCTCGAATACGAACATCTTTCTGCGGATTTCGTCTGCAAGCTCCGGTTCTTCGATTTCCAATGTTTCCATAATGTGCTTTTCTGTACCGCGGTCCACGGTATTCAAAATCTCTACAATGGCATCTACACCGCCTGCAATGGTGTAATCCTGGTTTACCAAGGAAGCCAGCTTACGTTCCAATACATGCTCGACATCGCGGATGGTATCCGGTGATGTTCGATCCATCTGTGCAATACGTTTTGCCACATCCGCCTGCTTATCCGGCGACAAAGCACTGACAATGGTGGCAGCCTGTCCGGCAGACAAATAGGACAAAATAAGGGCGATGGTCTGGGAGTTTTCATCCTGAATAAAGTTAAGTAACTGGCTCGGATCCGTTTTCCGTACAAACTCAAACGGACGTACCTGCAAGGAGTCGGTAAGTTTTCCGATAATCTCTTTTGCCTTATCCGCACCAAAGGATTTCTCCAACAAATCGTTTGCATAGCTGATACCACCCTCGGTAACATATTGTTGTGCAAGACAAACTTCATAAAACTCATCCAACACCTCATCCTTGACGGATGGTGTAATATTTTTTGTGTTGGCAATTTCAAGGGTAAGCTGTTCCACCTCGTCTTCCTTTAAGAACTTAAACACCTTAGAAGCCCGTTCCGGACCAACCACAATAAACAGAATGGATGCCTTTTGAATTCCCGTTAAATCAAGTGATCTGGCTGCCATACAAAATCCCCCTTCCGTCTTTAGTATTCGTCATTCAACCAGGTCCGCAATAACATTGCTACGGACTCCGGATTTTCATCAAAGAACTTCTCTATCAAAATTCTGGTTTCGGACTTTTCTCCGAATTCAACATCCTCTAAAGATGCATTGTTTCCGTGTTCTGCCAAAATCTCGGAATAGTTGAGCTCCGGCTCCACTTCTGTTACTTCCACCGGTGACATACCACGGAATACTACATATGCCAGGAATGCAAGAAGCAATACAGCAAGTACGATGGTCAGGATAAACTCCCAATCCACCGGTTCTTCCAACACTTCGATAAACTTATACTGGTCATAGGTGGTAATATGTATATTTTCAACCGGAATGCCGGTTGCCTTTGCTACCATATCATATAAATCCGGATGTGGCGTCGTTTTCGACGGTTTTCCGTACAAGAGCTTAAACTGTTCATAGGTCATATCTTCAGTTAGCATTCCCTTTTCCCGAAGTTCTGCCTCTGACACTTCATCCACATGTGTAGCTACCACACTAATCGAAGAAGTATCTTTGTCAACAACGCCGACCTCATAAATCTCGTTGGTAATCTGCTTATTATACAAATAATCAATAGACTCGGAGTCTACCGAAGAACTTCCTCCCATACTGTCAACCAACATATAATCCACTTCATCATTGGAATCTGTTCCCGGAATATCTCCGTCTCCGGTCACTCCTGTTGCGGAATAAGACTCGTAATGAGCAAAATATCCCTGATCCATATCCGGATTATCCGGATAGTAACGTTCGGTATAAGTCTCTTTTTTGTCCATGTTAATGGTAAGAGCCGGCATTACTTCCGTTAGTTGGAACTGATTTGCCACAAAACCTGCATAAACAAGATTTTTATATGCTAAAGTAAGTTCTTCTTTAAAAGCATCAATTTCATCCTGAGTCATTTCTTCATCATCAGGCTTAGGTCCATCATATAAAATCACACCATACTGGTTTACTACTCGAATCTCTTCAGTGGTAGAATTACCGAGAGCGAACGCCACCTGAACCGCAATTGCCTCCGGTGTTGTAGTCGTATCAAATTCTTCATTTACTGTCAAAAACACACTGGCCGGTGTATTCTTCTGTGCTGTCAATATGGTGGTAGAAGAATCCTGCGGCGCATAATTAATCTTTGCCTCATCTACGCCTACCATACTTTCAATATTTTGTCTTAATTCCGACTGAAGGTACAAATGATTCCTTGTAAGACGTTCTCCGCTGGTGGTACTGATACTGGTATTTAGTAAATCTTCAATTCCGAACCCTTCTTTTTCCAAGTCACTTTGAGCTACCAAAACCACAGCATCCGTCTGCCGTTTTTCATCAACCTCAACTGTCAGATTGTCGTCCTTAAGCTTATACTTTATTCCGTTTTCATCCAATAACTGTACCACGCCGGTAGCAATATTGGTAGTTTTAAAGGTAGACAGCGTCACATACTTCGTTCTGCTTAAAAGCACAATAAGAACAGCAAGCGCTAAAACAATCCCGGAAAACACACTGACAATAATGGTTTTCTGCTTGCTGGTATACTTATTCCATAATTCCAATAACCGTTTTGGAAGTTCTTTTAACCTTTCCTGCATAATAGCTGCTCCTTTTGTATCAATCTATTTAACAGAACCTCCGCCGTAACGGCGTCCCGTAAAAGCTTATTTAAAACTGCATCTGCATTAATTCTTTATATGCATCCAACACACCATTTCGGATAGCAACCGTATATTGTAACGAAAGATTGGCTTTATTCTGCGCAATCAGTAAATCATGCACATTATCGTTGAGTCCCAGCATATAAGACATCTGTGCCTCTTCTGCTTCATGGGTATATCGGTTTGTCTCTTCCAATAATCCGATAGCAGACTGGTACAATGCTTCAAATGCTCCGGAACCCTCCGGTTTTTCCTTTACGGCTTTTACCTGCAACCCACTATCCAACGGCTGTATTTTATTAATCGGTGCAATTAAACTCATACCGTCTCATCCTTTCCGTTCCGGCTGTTATCAACCGGCATTCAACTATTTACCGATTTCCAGTCCCTTAAGCGCCATGTTCTTTGTTGCATTAAACGCAGTCACATTTGCCTCAAAAGAACGGGTGGCATCGATTAAGTTCGTCATCTCGGTTACCGTATTTACATTCGGCATCGTCACATAACCGTCCGCATCAGCATCCGGATGTGCCGGGTCATACACCATTTTCATCGGCGTAACATGATCTTCCGCAATACCGGTAATTTTAACGCCGTCTCCCATCGGATCAATCTTTCTGGAAACTCCTGTCTGCATTGCCGTCAAAATTGATTCAAAATTGCAATCGTTTTTTTCCGCAAATACTACGGTCTGACGTCG
This sequence comes from Lachnospiraceae bacterium, assembly GCA_017465475.1. Lineage (GTDB taxonomy): Bacteria > Bacillota > Clostridia > Lachnospirales > Lachnospiraceae > SIG307. Next base: position 4,558 of record JAFTWC010000005.1, on the reverse strand, counting down.
ATATACATCTCCGTTTTCATCTCTTGTTGTATTTACATTCGCAATATTCTGAGAAATAATATCCATTCGCGTACGCTGTGCCGACATTCCGCTGGCACTGACATTTAATGAACCCATCAAAGACATAAGGCTCTCCTTTCCGTGTAAGTTATCTTACACTGTCAGATACTGTATCGTATCATTCCTATCACTAACAATTCGGCAACAAAACCCCTTACCGCTGCAAAACGGAACGAATTCTGGAAAACTCCTGTGTCATGGAATCCAGCAAAGCATAATACTTTAACTGGTTATCCGCAAGATAAGCCGATTCCGTATCAATATCTACATTGTTACCGTCTTTTCTGTAATCCAACGTAGAATGATCCAAATACGTGGTGGAACCGAGTTTGGACAAATCCATATTCTTTACTTTTTTCGATAACGTGTCACGTCCGGTCAATTCCTTTGCCAAATACGTCTCAAAGGTAACATCACTTCGTTTAAAATCCGGTGTGTCTACATTTGCAATATTATTGGCAATCACTTCATTGCGCTTCCAGGATGCATCCGCAGCCTTATCCAGCACATTTACAAAACTAAAAGCATCAGAACCTATCATATGGATACACTTCCTTTCAATACTATTATAGCGAAGTTTTATAAAAACACAAGATATATTTACAAAATTCCTCGTTTTTAGTGAAAAAATACTAGGATTAGTGGTATACTCACTTTGCTTACACGAAAAAGAAGGGACCTTGAGTTTTCTCAAAATCCCTTTCGTATCTAACCGGTATCCGTCCCGGCTGCATTTTATTTTGTTGTTCGCGCTCTTACAACTTTTTTAACTCTTCAAATACAACATCGTTTAATACCTTGATGTAAGTACCCTTCATACCGGAAGAACGAGACTCAATAACTCCGGCACTTTCAAACTTACGAAGTGCATTTACAATTACAGAACGGGTAATACCTACTCTGTCCGCAATTTTACTTGCAACAAGAATGCCTTCGTTTCCTTCCAACTCTTCAAAAATATGAGTAATCGCTTCCAACTCAGAGAAGGACAATGTACTGATTGCAGAACGAACGATTTGCACCTTACGATTTTCTTCCGCATTCTCCTCATTTACGGAACGCATCATTTCAAGACCTACTACAGTCGTACCGTACTCACTTAAGATAATATCATCGATGGAATACGCAGCACCCTTCTTATAAATAAATAACGTGCCGAGACGTTCTCCTGCAATATCAATCGGAAGAATAATCGCCTGATACTTCTCCACCTCAGGAAAAGCAAATCCAAGAGTTTCAAGATTTACATTTTCTTTCGTAGAAAGAATGTTAAGAAGACGTTCATTCAACATTCCGTCAATATAACCGCCTACTGCATCCTTAATCAACTCTCCTATGGTTTCTACATCATTCCGATTCTTGATACCGAGAACTTTTCCTTTCTTACTGATTACCAAAATGTTCGATTCCAAAATTTCTCCAAGCACCTGACAAATGTCATTAAATACAACCTTATGGGATGTATTGTTGTGCAAAAGTTTGTTAATCTTTCTTGTCTTATCCAACAACTGTACGCTCACGGTAACTCCTTTCCGGCAGATTTAACCGCCTTTCATTTCCAATACGTTATCAATTTATTTATATTATATCATAGCTTTTTTTGAAAAACAAGTGCAAATTCAACATTTGACACACTATGATGAATTTTTATATCAAAAAGCAAAAATCCGACTTATTTTTCACTCATTTCCACATAACCGCATTCTTCATTAGAACATGCAAGTTTATTCCCTTTTTCCAAAAGGATTCCGCCACACTGCGGACATTTCTTTCCCGAAGGCTTCTGCCAAGCCATAAACTCACATTCCGGATTTGCTTCACAACCATAATACCGCCTTCCTTTTTTCGTCTTACGCACTACCACATCTTTTCCGCAAATAGGACAAGCTACGCCGATTTTTTCCAAGTACGGCTTCGTATTACGACACTCCGGGAACCCCGGACAAGCAAGAAACTTTCCGTGAGGTCCGTATTTAATTACCATCTGTCTGCCACACATGTCACAGACCACATCAGAAACTTCGTCCTCTATTTTAATGTTCTCCAGTTCTTTTTCCGCATTGGCCAAAGACTCTTCCAAATCAGGGTAAAAATTCCGGATAATGGTTTTCCAATAGACATCTCCGCTTTCTACGGCATCCAACAAAGCCTCCATGGTTGCGGTAAAGTTAACATCTACAATAGAACAAAATGCCTGACGCATAATACGGTTTACCGCCTCACCGATTTCGGTTACATAAAGGTTCTTATTCTCCTTTACCACATATCTTCTTGCCAAAATGGTAGTAATCGTCGGTGCAAACGTACTTGGGCGTCCGATTCCAAGCTCTTCCAGCGTTTTTACCAAAGACGCTTCATTATAGTGAGCCGGAGGAGATGTAAAATGTCTTGCCGGAAGTAATTCTTCCAATTTGATTTCGGAATCCTTTGTCAGATTTTTCAAAAATCCGCCTTTTATTTCCTTCGTTTCTTCCTCTTCTTCCGGACAGTACACTGCCATAAAACCATCAAATACCAGTTCCGACGTAGTTGCCGTAAAACGGTATCCTCCACCGTCTAACTTTACCGTTGCGGTTTCATACTTTGCCGCCTGCATCCGGCTGGCAAGAAAACGCTTCCAAATAAGCTGATATAAACGAAACAGATCTCTGGAAAGAGATTCTTTCACCTCCGCCGGAGTTATATCCACATAGGTCGGTCGAATTGCTTCATGAGCATCCTGAATTTTCTTTTTGTCAGACTTTTTCTGTTCCGATTCCATCACAAAATCGATTCCGTAGTTGTCCGTAACAAACTGTTTTGCTGCCGCATCCGCTTCTTCCGACACACGAACAGAGTCGGTACGAAGATAAGTAATCAGACCAACGGTTCCGTGCCCTTTGACATCTACGCCTTCATACAACTGCTGTGCCAATCGCATGGTTTTTTGTGTAGAAAAATTTAATGCTTTTGCCGCTTCCTGCTGCAACGTACTGGTGGTAAACGGTGGTGCCGGCTGACGCTTCCTCTCTCCCATCTTAATCTCAGCCACCTTAAACGTTGCATCTTTTACAGCGGCCACAATCTCATCTGCCTCTTTTTCCGAAGAAATTGCCAGCTTTCCGTTTTTATTACCGTAAAAATTTGCACGAAATGTTTTTTTCATTCCCTTTACAGAAAAATCCGCATCCATGGACCAATATTCTTGTGGCACAAACGCATTGATTTCTTCCTCTCTGTCACAAATAATACGAAGCGCCACGGACTGTACACGTCCCGCACTTAAACCTCTCTTTACTTTTGCCCAAAGAAGCGGACTGATACGGTATCCGATCATACGGTCTAAGATTCTTCTGGCTTGCTGCGCATCCACCAGATTCATATCAATCCCACGAGCTTCTTTTATAGAATTACGTACTGCGTTTTTTGTAACCTCATTAAACGTAATACGCTTTACTTCATTTTCAGGAATTTTTAATGCTTCCACAAGATGCCAGCTGATTGCCTCACCTTCACGGTCGGGGTCCGTTGCCAGATAAACTTTTTCAGCCTTTTTTACTTCTTTTCGCATTTTAGCCAAAATATCGCCTTTTCCGCGGATTGTGATATACTTCGGCTCATAGTCGTTATCCACATCTATTCCCATACGGCTTTTCGGAATATCTCTCACATGGCCGTTAGACGCTATCACTTCATAATTGGCACCCAAAAACTTCTTTATGGTTTTCGCTTTTGATGGAGACTCCACAATAAGTAAATTCTTTGCCATTCCCCGTCCTTACCTTTCCAAAATTTGTTCATTTTAGTTCAAACGCATTTTAGCATACACCATTTTTCCGAATGTTGCAAGCATATTTTAAAAAAATTCATAATTTCTAAACTTTTATACTCTATTTACTCCTATAATTCCATGAATTCGCCTCAAAATCCATGTATAAAGGTAAAATCGGAACAATGAATCAAACTAATCCATTGTTCCGAAAACTTTTTTTATTCATAAATAACGGTTACCGGTACACCTCTACTTAATCTTTCACTATCCTTATAAGAATATACTCTGTACATATAAGTCAATCCCGGAACTACATTTTTATCCGTATACTTAAGTGAGGAACCGGATTTTACCGTTTTTAGTTTCTTCCATATATAATCTGTTGTAGGACTGAGTACATAAACCACATACTTATTCGCCCCGGATACCTTGGACCATTTTACGGTATTTCCCGACTCGCTTACCGTTACCGTCGGAGTAATCTGTTTGGATGATGTAGTCTTAGCCGTTACCTCTGCATATTCCAGCCCCTGAATATAATGCATTGCCGATGTGGATCTTACATTGCCTTTTACTGCTTCCTTTACCCCAAAGGTGTAGGACGTACCTGCTTTCAACCCGTTTATCTTATAGAAGTTCTGACTTGAATAACCGACTTTTTTCCATGTATTCTCTGTAGGATTATACTGATATATAACATAATACGCATCTTCATTTTTATCCAATGACAGTGTTACAGAATTACTT
>JAFTWC010000079.1 GCA_017465475.1 Lachnospiraceae bacterium | reverse complement strand
AAGAAATCAGCAGAACAGCTTACTCTACAGGACTTCGTTCAAAAGTTAACTGCTACGGCGCTAACGACGTAACAGAAGGCGTTGCTATCATGTGGAAAGAGGGCGTAGACGTTTCCATCACAGGTAACTCCACAAACCCGACACGTTTCCAGCATCCGGTAGCAGGTACCTACAAGAAGGAAAGAAATGAAGCCGGTAAGAAGTACTTCTCCGTAGCAAGCGGTGGTGGTACCGGACGTACCCTTCATCCGGATAACATGGCAGCAGGTCCGGCTTCCTACGGTATGACCGATACCCTTGGTCGTATGCACTCTGATGCACAGTTCGCAGGTTCCTCTTCCGTTCCGGCTCACGTAGAAATGATGGGTCTTATCGGTGCAGGTAACAACCCGATGGTTGGTATGACCGTAGCTGTTGCAGTTTCTATCCAGGAAGCAGCAGAGGCTGGTAAGTTCTAAGTTTAATATGGAGTTTTTTGAAGAAGGATGGCTTCGGTCATCCTTCTTTTTGTAAGTTGTTAAAGTGCGGAATAAATACCCCCGACCTGCGTAAAATGTTATTATTACAGTTTGCGCAGAACGGGGGTATTTTTTATGAATGACTTAAAAAAGTTTTGTGTCATAGGGTTCTTTGTAACTACGGTGTTGGGCATCCTCTCTCATTTTGTCTATGACTGGACCGGGAGAGGGTTCCTTGTAGGCTTGTTCTTTCCGGTGAATGAATCCACGTGGGAGCATATGAAGCTTTTGTTTTTCCCTATGTTTTTATTTGCATTGGTGGCGGGAAAGAGGATGGAGCGGCAGTATCCTTGTATCTATAATGCCATGTTTACGGGGATATTAGTGGGGTTGGCGATGATTCCGACACTGTTTTATACTTATTCCGGTATCTTAGGATATCATGTGGCGTGGGCAAACATTGCGGCGTATGTGCTAAGTGTATTGGTAGCATATGTTGTGGTATATCGGACGGCACTGAACTGTAAGAATGCAGATTCAAAAGTATTACGAATTGCCATGTACGTGCTGGTAGCAGCGTTTATGATATTTACGGTATATCCGCCGGAAATCGGACTGTTTCAGGTACCGCCGCCGGAAGGAAGGCGATAACGGAATTGTATGGAAGTCGTGGGAGATGCGTTTTGTATGAAAGGACAGGATAGAGGGCATTTACTAAACGAAAAAAAGTAAAAAGAGAAAGTAAATAACATTGACAATATGGGTAAATGTGTGTTAATATATAGGTAAGTTAAATTTACTTATATTTTACAAAGGGGGATGGCATGAGGAAACGCAAAGGAATTTATGTATTGGGAACAGCAGCAATGTTAGCCTTGGTAGCAGGTTGCAGGGGTAAGGAAGGAAAAAATCCGGAAAATCAGGTGGCAGAGGCAGCATCGCCAACAGAAACACAGGAAGCAACGCCGACACCGGAGCCCACAGTCACACCGGAACCGACAGTCACACCGAAGCCGGCAAATTATATGGAAGCGAATGGAATTGAGGTACTGGGAGCGGGCAAATACACTTGTAAGGGGTATGTGGCAGAACAATGGGATGAGAATGGTGAGGCGATTGTAGAACTTGCGGATTGTGAGTACCGATTTGAATTTGGAGGAGAGGAAATCGAAGGAGGGACGAAGATAATCCGCGCGACCATAAAGACGCTTCCCCATGTGTCGCAAGCCGGTTGGAGTGCATATGGCACCAGCGGGTTTGTGGATTTGCAGACAGGAAAGTCGTTCTGTCTGATGGAGAGTGATATGTCACAGACCACTTTGCTAACCCGGGAAGAGGGTGACATTGAATTACAACTTTCGGTAGAAACGGAACTTCCGTCTGTAACCAATCCGTATTACAAGGAGATCTATACCCTGGTGTGTCCGGCGGATTATAAAGATGCAGGATTTTATATCACCGGAAACAGGATGGAAGGAGATATGTTTTGGGAATGGGTCGGAGAGTGGAGGCTGTTAAATTATATTAAGCGCGGGAAAGCGGATCTACTGGTATTCGGTGTGAATAAGGCGTTGGAAGATATGCAGGAAAAATAGTAAAAACATAAGACAAAGGAGAGAGGTATTATGAAACGCAAGGGACTTTATGTATTGGCAACGGTAGCTTTGTTAGCATTGGCAGCAGGCTGCGGAAGTGACGAAGTAAAAAATACGGACAATCAGGTAACAGAGGCAGTGCTGCCGACAGAAGTACCGGAGACACCGGAATCCACAGCCACACCGACACCGACGGCCACACCGACACCGACAGCTACACCGGTTCCGACGAACTATATGGAAGCCAACGGGATTGAGGTATTGGGAGCAGGACAGTACACCTGTAAAGGCATTGTAGTAACGGGATGGGATGAAAATGGTGAGAAAATCGCAGGGAATGCCGATGTGGAATACAGCTTTGAAGTGACAGAAACGGATAACGCTGACGGAACGAAGACAATCTGCGGAACGATAAACCAGGTTCCGTATGTAAACGAAGGTGGTAGCTGGAGTGCATGGTCCATGGGAGGATTTGTGGATTTGCAGACAGGAAAGTCTTTTTTGCCAACGGTGGGAAATGTGGCGCAGGTTACTTTGTTAAAGCAGGAAGAGAACGAATACGAGTTGCAGTTGGCAGTGGAGCGTATATATCCGTCTGCAACGTATCCGTGTTACACGGAGCGGTATACGCTGGTTTGTCCGTCGGAGTATGAGGATGCAGGATTTTTTATCACCGGACTTGATGTTAATGGGGATTGGGAAGCATATACGGAGCGGAAAGGTTTTTGGAAAAAGTTGAATTTTATCCGTCACGGAGAATCGGATATGCTGGTATTTGGTGTGAATAAGGGATTGGCAACCGAGCCGGTGACAAAAACGGCAGACGGAGCGGAACTGGCTGAGGAGAACTATTTTGAGGTAAACGATCTGACTACAAGGGGAGAAGGACGGGTTCGTTATCTCGGAACGGAACTATTCCAGAAAAGGAATCATGAGACCGGCTTGTGGGAGACGGTTACGGTGGAGACGAAGGAAGTAGAAGTTGGGTTCTCTGTAACGGAAGAGTCATTAGGCGACGGAACCAAACAGATCAGAGGGACCTTTCGCTATGATAATGACGATATAAGTGAAAATGAGTATCGGGGCACCTCCAGCAAAGCGGGTGTTATGGATAAGCAGACAGGCTTGATATATCCTACGCAAACCTATAATTTGGCAAATTCCTATGTGTTAGAGAAGGACGGAGAGCAATTTTCTATATTGGTCGGAAGAGAATATATGGAAGAAGCAGAAGGGGAAAACGTATATGTTGAGGTTACAATCTCCGTGATTTGCCCGGAAGAATATGATGATCTCGTCTTTTATCTGACAGGAAATTATATGACGGAAGAGGTGGATTATTCGAAGAAAGCTGAGGCGTTTTCGATTCGTGATTTAGAACACGGAGAGTCTGATTTGGTGTTCTTGCGATAATAGGATATAATATAACGTAGATAGGGTGGTAAAAAATGTGCTTGTTTTTTCAAAATCCTTATGCTATGATAAAGATAACAAAAAGAAAGGCGCAATTTGCGTAAGGTGAGGCAATGAGTAACAGATAGTTTATTTTGGACATGACAAACAGGATAGATAGAAGCCTAGGTATTAGGTTTGTTTGTGTATGCCGAAATCAGACTATCGCACTTAAGATGCCGAACCTTTATAATGTGTCATGCGGAGCGTGTTACGTAAGAAATTCAGCTGAGTTTCGGGCCACAGACACATACATAGGTTAGATTTGTGTAGGTCTGCTTTCGGTAAGAGAGCAGACCTTTCCTATGGGCTTCGGTTAGGAGGCAGTATGTTACAGATAAGAAATTTAACCATATCTCATAAAAAAGATTTACGGACCATTATTCAGGATTTTTCCCTTGTACTTAACGACGGTGATAAGGCAGTAATGATTGGCGAGGAGGGCAACGGAAAGTCCACGGTGTTAAAGTGGATTTATGACCCGGAATTGATTGAAGCGTATGCAGAAGGGACAGGAGAACGCATTTTAAACAGGGAGCGTTTGGGATATCTTGCCCAGGAGCTTCCGGCAGAACATAGGGAAAAGACCTTGTATGAATTCTTTTCTGAAGAACCGGCCTTTTGGGAACAGACACCGAAAGAATTAAGTAAAATGGCGGGGGAGTTTGGACTTTCCACGGAGTTTTTCTACGGGGAGCAAACGCTTTCCACGTTGTCCGGCGGAGAAAAGATTAAGGCGCAGCTGCTTCGGCTTTTGCTGGAGGAACCCACGGTGTTGCTTCTGGATGAACCAAGTAATGATATCGACATTGAGACCTTAGAGTGGTTGGAAAGGTTTATTCTCGGGTGGGAGCACAGTGTGCTGTATATTTCCCATGACGAAACCCTTATTGAGCGTACCGCCAATATGGTCATTCACATGGAGCAGCTAAAGCGGAAGACCGAAAGTAAATATACGGTGGCGAAGGTTCCTTATGAGCAGTATATTACAGAGCGGAAGGCAGGACTTGCAAGGCAGGAGCGTCTGGCGCAAAACGACAAGAGGGAAAAGGAAATCCGGGATGAGAAGATACGGAAGCTGGAGCAGAAGGTGGGAAGTGCTTTGGACAATATTTCCAAAGCAGAGCGAGATTCTATCGGTCAAATGATGAAGAAGAAAATGAAAGCCGTGAAAAGCATGGAAAAGCGGTTTGAGAGAGAAGATGAGAGCATGACGGAGATGCCGGAGACGGAGGAAGCTATCTTTTTTAAGCTGGGGGATAAGGAGTCTAAGGTGCCGGCAGGGAAAACCGTCATTGAGTACAAGTTGGATTGTCTTAAAACTCCGGACGGAGAACGGGTGCTGGCAAGAAATATTGAACTGCTTGTGCGGGGCTCGGAAAAAATCTGCTTTATCGGGAAAAACGGGGCAGGGAAGACGACACTACTTCGGAAAATGGCGGAAGAGTTACTTTCCCGGACCGATATCCATGCAGAATATATGCCGCAAAATTACGAGGATTTACTGGACTTAAAGAAGACACCTGTTGATTTTTTGGATACCACGGGAGGAAAGGAGGAACGAACCAGGATTCGTACCTATCTCGGTTCTTTAAAGTATACGGCGGATGAAATGGATCATCCTATGGCGGAATTGTCCGGGGGACAGAAGGCGAAGGTGTTGCTTCTTAAAATGAGTTTGTCCAAAGCCAATGTATTGATATTGGACGAGCCTACCAGAAACTTTTCTCCGTTATCAGGTGGAGTAATCCGAAATATTTTAGCGGAGTTTCCGGGAGCAATTTTAAGTATTTCCCATGACCGAAAGTACATGGAGGAAGTATGCGATACCATTTACCGGCTGACAGAAGGCGGGTTGGTAAAAGAGAGAGAATAAATTCAAAAAGTCAAGAGATTGTATTTTTGTCGTGCTATAGTGGAAGTAAAGGATTTTGGTTACGAAAGAAGGTGCGGCATGAAGACAAGAGTATGTGATAGTTTGAAGAATCACGGATTTATACTTGGGACTGCCTTAAAGCAGAGCAAGCTTTACTTTTTTGTGTTTTTTGCGGCTATTTTAGTGGCAAACATAAAAGAGATTGCTCTGGTGGTAGCACCCAAGTATATTTTTGATGCAATGCAATTCGGCGGCTCCTTTCAGGCAATCCTATTGCCGGTTTTTGTGTATCTGGCAATTTATTTGTTGATGCACGGCGCCCTATATGGCCTGACCTACGGAAAAAAGGTTATGGAGATGAAGTTAAAGGTGCGTTTAAACGTAAAACTGGGAGAGAAGTTTATGAAAGCGGATTACAGCTTTCTGGAAGAACACAAAGCGGTGGAGATGTTTGAACGGGCAAAGACTGCCATTTCCGGAGGTATCAGTGATTTGCAGACCTTTGGTGTGATAGAAGAACAGGGGATTTCCGGGTATTTCGAACAGTTATACCGGTTGATTAAGGATATCATTTTGTTGTTTGGAATGTTTTATGTGTTTCGTTATATGGAGTGGACCACACTTTTGTTGGTACTCGTCTGTATTGCATTGAATACGGTATTCAGTATGATACAGATGCGGGCAAAAATAGCGGTACGAGACAAAGCAGCGCCGGCCCATGAAAGAAGAAGGTACTGTAATCGGTTGTTACGTACCTTTGAATACGGAAAAGAGTTCCGTGTGTTCGGAATGAATAAGCTGGTGGTTTCCAAGTGGCGGGAGTGTACCGATGAGTTTTTGCGGGTGCGGGATTATTACCAGAAACGTTGTTGGATTGCTTCTATTCTTTTTTTTATTGTAAATAACGGAATGCGTTTTTTTCTGCTGGTCAGCTTGATTTTTAAATTGAAGGACGGGGCAATTTCCGTAGGTGATTTCACCATGATTTTTACTGCGATTCTTACCTTTTCCGATACGGCACAGGATTTGTTGCAGGCAGTACTGGCAATGAATATTTTTTCCGGATTTATGACGGATTACAGAAAGTGCATGCAGTTGCCGGACGGTGAAGAGAAGGACGATAGAGAGGAGCTTACAGAGGAAGCATATGAAATCGAGTTTAAGAATGTGTGGTATCATTACAACGGAACCGGGGAAGAGGCCTATGCGCTAAAAAATATCAATGTGGTTCTGAAACCCGGTGAAAAGATTTCCGTGGTTGGGTTTAACGGTGCGGGAAAGACTACCTTTATCAAGTTGCTTTTGGGGTTGTACGAACCTACAAAAGGTGAGATTTTACTTAACGGAAAGAACAGAAAGGAGTATTCTCCTTCGAGCATAAAACGTTATATGAGTGCAGTATTTCAGGATTATAAAATTTTTGCCATGAGTGTGGAGGAAAACATTACCCTGGGAATGAGCGGTTCGGAACAGTGTCTGACAGAAAGCATGGAACGGGCAGGAATCCGGGAACGGATCAAGAGACTGCCGAAGGGGGAGAAAGCGGTCATTGGAGGATTTTTTGAAGAGGGTGATTTGCTCCTGTCCGGCGGAGAATCCCAAAAGATTGCCATGGCCCGGAGCTTTTTCAGAAAGACACCGGTGATTGCTTTAGATGAACCAACATCTGCCTTGGATGTGGTTTCCGAAGATAAAATGTATAAAAGTGTTATGGAGCGGGCAAAGGATGAAATGATTTTGTTTATTTCCCATCGTTTGGCCAGTGCCCGGTTCTGCGACCGGATTTTGGTGTTTGATTCCGGTGAAATCATTGAAGAGGGTGGGCATCAGGAACTGCTTGCACGAAAGGGCTGCTATTACGAAATGTGGAATGTACAGGCAGAAAAGTTTAACGGGAGGGGTGCCTATGAAGAAGTATAACAGAATTGTTTCGGTTATGGCGGACAGCATAAAAATTTTGTTTCGCATGGATAAGCCCTATTTGTTCTTTTTGCTTTCTTCCATGGTTATTATGGCATTGATTCCCTTTGTAAATGCGAATCTGGTCAGTGAGGTGATTAATCTGACTGTTTCGGAGAAGGAGGGGCAAAGGGCGGTGCTTACAGCCGGCATTTTGCTGGTGGTGCTGACCGTGTTACAAATTGCGGATGCTTATGTGATGTGGCATCGTAGCAGGCATTATCTTTCCATGTGCAATACCTTTGATGTAATGCTGGCAGATAAGACACTGGGGATGCGGTATGAAAAAGCAGAGAGTCCCCAAATGGCGGAACTGCGCATGCGGGCGGCCCGAGGTGCTTCGGCGGTACAGTTGGTAGGAGAATCCGTGACGGATTTCGGTTCCAATCTGATAAAAATGATTAGTTGTGCTACGGTATTTACCATGGTCAATCCTCTGATTTTGCTGGTGGTAGTACCTTTTGCGGCACTAAACTATGTCAGCAGCAATTATTTTCAAAAGAAAAATTATGAGCAGGAACAAAAAAGCTATCAGCCGCAACGACGGATTGATTATTTTTTGGATACCATGTTGGATTATGTGGCGGGAAAGGAAATACGGGTGTTTTCTGCCACCGACTTTTTCAAAGAGAAATACTGTGATAGGGAAGAAGAGATTTTTTACATTCAAAAACAAAAACAGACCTACTCTTTGGCGGACCGTTTGATTGGTGTGGGAATTGTGGTGGTGCAGTTGTTATTTTTGTATCTTTTGGTAGGAAGGGAGTATTTTAACGGAAAGGTAAATATCGGAGATATTAGTTTGTATATTAATCTGGTGCTGATATTTTCCGGCGCTTTTGCAGGAATGTTTACCAGCTTTGCGGCAGTAAACTGGCAGGGAGAGCGTTTAAGGGATTTTAAAGAGTATCTGGCACTGGAAGATACGGAGAAGGAGTTGGAAACGGAGCCGGTAGCGGAACACTTTCACACCATCGAATTCGAACATGTGTGGTTCCGATATGAGGGGGCAAAAGAGTATACGTTAAAAGATATTAATCTGGTAATCAAAGAGGGAGATAAGTTTGCAATTGTAGGGGAAAACGGTTCCGGAAAAACTACGCTCATTAAGCTTTTGATGCGTTTTTATACACCTACCATGGGACGTATTCTGGTGGACGGAAAAGATTATTTGACTCTTCGTCAGGACGACTATTACGGGTTGTTCTCCACGGTGTTTCAGGACTTTAATCTGATGGCATTTACAATCGGAGAGAATATCGGACTAACGGAGAATCCGGAGGATAAGGAACGGGTACGACAGGTATTGGAGCAGTTGGACCTTTGGGAGAAAATCGAAAAGTTGCCGAAGGGGATGGATACGCCTATTACCAAGGAGTATTCTCCGGATGGTGTCAATTTCTCGGGAGGAGAACGTCAAAAGCTTTCCATTGCAAGAGCAGAGTTTAAGAATGCGCCCATTATGATATTGGATGAACCCACATCCGCCTTAGACCCTATTGCAGAAAAGAAATTATATGATAAAATATATTCTATGATGAATCAAAGAACCATGCTGATGATTTCTCACCGATTACAAAGTACGGCAATTTGCGATTACATAGTATTTATGAAGTCGGGTGAGCTTGCAGAGGAAGGAAGTCATGATGCATTGATGAACCGGGGAGGGGAGTATGCCCGGATGTTTGCACTACAGGCAAATTGGTATCAGGAGGGGACATAGGATATGAATAAGATGGAACTGTTAACGGCGGCATTTGAATATATTGAGTCAAATCTGTTTTCGGATATTAAGACGGAGGACGTGGCAAAAGCCTGTTACTGTTCCAAAGCAGCATTAGAGAAGTTGTTCCGGTGTCTTAATCACATGAGTGTTCATGATTATGTGATTCGAAGGCGGATGACGCTGGCTGCCCGGATGATGCGGGAACGACCGGAGATGAGTGTGTTGGAGGTGGCTCTTGCCTGCGGTTACAGCACCAACGAGTCCTTTTCCAGAGCTTTTAAGAAAGCATGGGAGTGCAATCCGTCAGAGTTTAAAGAAAATCCGAGACATTTTGCATTGTTTCCGCGGTTATATACGCCGAGACAACAGGAAGGGGAGGATTTTTTTCGGAAGAACGTGGATATCAGTGAGTTATATGAGGTGTTTCAAAGCAGAAAGAATTGTTATTTTGTGTGCTGTGATGTGGACCATTTGGTTCCGATTAACGAGATTTCCCATAAGGCAGGAGATTTGGCTATTTTAGAGTCGCTACGCCGAATGGAAGCGGAAGCGGGAGAAGAGGATGTGATTTTTCGCATCGGAGGGGATGAGTTCGCATTGTTGACCAACAGCGAGGATGTTACTTACGCAGAAAACATTGCGGAACGGATTCGCGAAAAGAACGGGACTCCTATTGTGTATGAGGGAAGAGAGATCCCTTTGGGAGTCCATATTGCGGTAACAAAATTGTCTTTGGAGCCGGTTCGTTACAGAGATTTGTTTGAACAGTTATATGAAGCAATTCAGGAAGTGAAGTAATAAGAGTAACAGAAAAAGCTGTCGCAGGTTACGGATAAAACGGAACCGTGGCAGCTTTGTTTGTGATTCGCGCACTGGGCGCGAGAGTCCCCGTGGGACTCTCGGAGGGGGGATTTATCTATAAATTAGAAATAAGCTCATTTAGGATGTCCTTGTTCAGGTCATCGGAAAGGCCGAAGTTCATTTCCTTGTAAGTCCATGCGGCTCTCGGAATGGAAAGCTCCTCAAGAGCTGTATGGATATCTTTATACCAGGCCAAGGTACTGTCACGGTCTGCACCCTCAATAACACCGTACTCACCGCAATACATCGGAACATTGTATTTTTCGGAAACTGCAACGGCGGTGGCAAACAGTCTGCGGAAATACTCCGGAGACATCATATCGTCACCGAGAGAACCAAACTCGCCGTCATAGTCCATGCCGAATACATTAAAAGATTCCGTGCGGACGGTAGAAGCCGGAAGAGGATAGGAGGTGCTGTAGCCCTTTGGCATCTGCTCAATCCAGCCTGCATTCTGATGGGTAAAAATCATCGGGCTGTAGCAGTGGAAGGTAAATACCACGTTCTCATCTGCCGGCTGTTCCAATAAGGTCAAGCCGTAGATGCTGCTGTTGTAGATTCCGCCGATAATAATCGTTTTTTGCGGTGCTAAGGTACGGATGGCAGCAATGGTTTCTGCGGAAATCTTGTTCCACGGTTCAGCCATGTATGCTGCGGTTACTTCATTTAATAATTCGAAGGCAATATTATCATTGTCTCCGTATCGTCTTGTAAATTCCATCCAAAGCTTGATAAACATTTCCTGCAGACTGCGATCCGTAAAGAAATCGCAGTAGTTCTTATCATCAAATACAAAGCCGCAGGCCTTATGTAAGTCCAAAACAATCTTTAAATTTCTTGCTTCACACCAACGGATGCAATCGTCGATGTGACGAAAGCCGGATTCGATGAAATTTCCGTTTTCTTCCTGCACCACATTGTAATCCACCGGAAGGCGGACATGGTCCAGTCCCCAGGATGAAATTAAATCAATATCTTTTTCGGTAATGAATGTATTGTAGTGTTCCTCTGTATAATTTCTGCCGCACTGGGATAACCAACCGCCTAAATTAACTCCTTTTAAATAACCTTCCAACTGTCTCATAAAGATGCTCCTTTCTTAGGGGTAACATAATCTTTTCTTCCAGTATAGCATCATTTGAAAATAATAATACAATTTAGATGTCATTTATGTCATGAAAATGTTACAAATTTTAAGCGGTAACATTGAAATAAGGCGGAAAAAATGATACAATAAGGGCAAATGAAAGAATGAGAACAGAGAGCAATGCCATGTGAGAGGATTGCTGTAAAAATGCGATAATACGAGAAGAAAAAAGATATAAAAACAAAAGGAGAGTAATGTGCGGATGACAAAGAAACGCTTATGGAATGACGGGTGGGGATTCTGCGAGATGCCGATTGGGACAGAGGCAAATGACGTATTGGAAGGAAATGTAGCATGGAATCCTGTGGATTTGCCTCATGACTGGTTGATTTACGATGCAAAGGAACTGTACCGGGACGGAGAAGGGTGGTATCGGAAGACCTTTTCTTATAGTCCTGACGGTAATCGGGTTTCCCTGCGGTTTGACGGTGTGTACATGAATTGTACCGTGTATGTCAATAAGAAACGTGTGTATGATTGGAAGTACGGGTATTCTGCCTTTGAATTTGATGTTACGGAGGCGTTGCATGAGGGAGAAAACGAGGTGTATGTTCAGGTACGTCACCAAAGTCCTAATTCCCGTTGGTATTCCGGTGCGGGAATTTATCGTAATGTATGGTTTATAACACGACCGGAAGTACATTTAGCAAGTGACGGTGTTTACGTGCATTCCTTTGAGCACAACGGTGACTATGTCATCCGGGTAAAGACAGAAGCGGAGTGCGGTGCCGGCACCAATCTGGGATGTTTGTCTGTAGAAAAGAACGCAGGCGCAGAGCGTGATGCGGCCTTGTCTTCTTTAAGGGCAGAGGGGGAACTGGGAGGCGTTTGCGTCAGACATAAGGTGGTATCACCTGACGGGGATGTTATAGCTGAAAGTAAAGGAAGCGGGTTGTTTGGAAACTTTGCTACAGATAGCCAGGAGTTTTTTGCAAAACAGCCGAAACGGTGGGATATTGAGAACCCGGTGCTTTATACGTTGATAACGGAATTGGAAAAAGACGGAGTCGTAGTGGATGCGATGCAGCAATCCATTGGGTTCCGAAAGGTGTCCTTTGACACGGAGCGGGGATTTTTCTTAAATGACCGACATGTAAAGCTGTATGGTGTTTGTGAACATCATGATTTGGGATGTCTGGGAGCTGCTTTTAATAAAAATGCACTTCGCAGACAGTTTGAAAAGCTGCGCAAAATGGGTGTCAATGCTATTCGTACGTCTCATAATATGCCGGCGGCGGAGTTTATGGACTTGGCAGATGAGATGGGCTTTTTAGTGGTGGCGGAAGCCTTTGATATGTGGGAACGTCCGAAGACTACCTACGATTATGCAAGATTTATGAAGGAATGGCATCCGGCGGATGTGGCAAGTTGGATTCGTCGTGACAGAAATCATCCGTCTGTGATTATGTGGAGTATCGGCAATGAGATTTATGATACTCACGCGGATGCTCACGGTTTGGAGATTACGAAGTATCTGACGGAGGCGGTGGAACTCCATGATCCGCAGAAGAATGCGCCGGTGACCATCGGTTCTAATTATATGCCGTGGGAGAATGCGCAAAAGTGTGCGGATTATGTAAAGTATGCCGGATATAACTACGGAGAGATGTACTACGATGCACACCACAAGGAACATCCGGACTGGTATATGTACGGCAGTGAAACATGTTCTACGGTACAGAGCCGCGGAATCTATCGCTTCCCGCTTACGCAGTCTGTGTTGTGTGATGATGACGAACAATGTTCTTCTCTTGGCAACGCTACCACCAGCTGGGGTGCAAAATCTACGGAGCAATGCATTTTTTCCGACAGAGATGCGAAGTTTTCCATGGGACAGTTTATCTGGACCGGATTTGACTATATCGGAGAGCCTACTCCGTACCATACAAAGAATTCCTATTTCGGTCAGATTGATACAGCGGGATTTTTTAAGGACCAGGCGTATATGTATCAGGCAGAGTGGACGGATTATAAGAAAGCACCGATGGTGCATGTATTCCCGTATTGGGATTTTTCCGAAGGGCAGACGGTGGATATCCGTGTGTGCTCCAATGCGCCGAAGGTAGAATTGTTTGTAAACGGTGTGTCACAGGGAACCTATGACATTGACCATGAAAACGGAAAACAGCTTTTAGGACACTGGCAGGTGCCGTATGTACCGGGAGAGATTACGGCAGTGGCCTATGATGAGAACGGAAAGGAAGTTGCAAGAGATACGGAGCATTCCTTCGGTGACCCGGCAAAAATCGTGTTAAAGCCGGAAACGGAGCAGATGCGTGCTGACGGTACGGATCTTATCTTTGTGGAAATTGAAACGGTAGACAAAGACGGTTATCCGGTAAAAAATGCCAGAAATCGGATTCATATTTCTGTGGACGGAGCCGGTCGTCTGGTTGGTTTGGATAACGGCGACAGTACGGATTTTGACAACTATAAAGCCACGAGCCGGAGATTGTTTTCCGGGAAGCTTTTGGCTGTGATTGCGGCGAAGACGGAGCCGGGGGAAATTGTGGTGAAAGCAAGTTCCGTAGGGCTTCCGGAGACGACGGTAACGTTAAGAACCGTAGGTTGCCGGGTACCGGAGGGTGTGTCCGCAACAGAAGATAACGTGGCAGCGGAGGCAATGTGGCTTCAGAAAATGGAGAGCCGGGAGACGGCGGATACCGTGGCGCAATGGAAGAAGCGCATGGCAGAGGAAGTGCCGGTGCGCCGGATTGATATTGTGACGGAAGGCGCTAACCGTTTGGATGGGGAGCACAACGAAGTGGCCCTTACCGCAAAAATTTACCCGGAAAATGCAACTTACCGGGATGTTTTATGGCGAGTGACCAATAACGGTGGTGTAGATTCCAACATAGCTAAGCTGACGGATACAGAAACGGGGGCATCTTCCTTCAGTAAACCGGATGGTCTGGCATTCGGCGAAAAAGTAGTACTTACCGCATTGGGAGACGGAGCAGTACGGGTTCGTTGTAATGCGAAGAACGGAGCAGAGCAGATTCGTGTGATTTCCGATATGGATTTTTCCATCGAAGGGGTAGGAACTGCATTTTTCAATCCGTATGAACTGATATCGGGAAGTCTTTTCAGCAGACAGACAGGTACGGTGACCAACGGAAACGAGCGAGGTGTAGCCACGGCCAGAGACGGAAAAACGACAGTAACCTATGATAATGTGGATTTCGGTGCATTCGGGTCCGATGAAATTACCCTGCCGATTTTTGAACTTGGCGGGAATGCAATCAAAATCGAGATTTGGGAAGGAGCGCCGGAAGATGTGGGAAGCGAACTTGTGGACGTGATAACCTACCACGTACCGTCTATCTGGAATACTTACCAGGAGCGTACCTATACATTACCGAGAAAGTTTAAGGGAGTCACAAGCATCAGCTTTGTGACGGAAGACAAGATTCATTTGAAGGGCTTTGTATTTGCTAAGAAGGAAAAAGCCTTTGAGACTCTTTCCGTAAAAGACAATACTTCCATTTATGGAGATACCTTTACGGTGGAAGAG
This sequence comes from Lachnospiraceae bacterium, assembly GCA_017465475.1. Classification (GTDB taxonomy): domain Bacteria; phylum Bacillota; class Clostridia; order Lachnospirales; family Lachnospiraceae; genus SIG307. The sequence continues at coordinate 32,288 of JAFTWC010000079.1, read as the reverse complement.
GATGCCATTACCGGTATCGGTAATAATGTAACTATAGTGTTTGAAGAGATGGAGTTCGGAGAAGCCGGAACTACAAAGGTGACTATCTGCGGCAAGAGTAAGCTCCCGATGAATTCCATTCATATCCGGTTTAATACGGAAAACGGGGATATCAATGAAGTGGCGGAGTTTGCCGGTGCGGAGGAATATACGGAAAGAGTGTTTACTCTTCCGAAAGTGACCGGAAAAGCTACGGTAAACTTTGTGTTCCTGCCGGGATGTGACTTTGACTTTAAGTGGTTCCGCTTTGAATAGAGCGGCATCCCATTCTTGTGATTTGAGGGAATGTTCGAACGGTTCAGTGACCGTTGGTTCATTCCCTTTTTGCTAAGCGCAACACTCCGTCACATCCGAGGCCACCGCACGAGAAGGCGGGCATATTTGGGCTAAATCATTTGTTTTCGTAATATCTGACCCATTGTTACGGGGTCTCTTATTATTTTAAGTATGATTTTGACTGCTTTTTTGGTATGTGTCTATTACAGTTTCTCAAATTAAAATTTAAAGATATATTTGATATATTTTATGCATTTTTCTTGGAACCAAACAATTAAGGTGAACAGTATTGAGAAAATTTGTACTCAAAAGGCATCAGAATAACGTCTTCTTTAATCGGCAAAGTATGCAGTTTGGGTCAGCTCGTGTAAAAAAGCTGTTTTTTGAGAAAATGTTTTCATATTCAGATATTTTATATAGCACTCTTTACATTTTTTTAGCAGATTCTCATTTGAACTTTACAGAGTCTTAACAGCTTTTTCCTGTATACTTAAGTTGTCCCTGTATGACGAAAGCGGGGATATAAAAACCGGTTTCAGACCGGCTTTAGGAGGATTGTACATGAATATTTCGTTTTCCTACTTTTGGGAGCAGATGCTGGCAAATCCGGTACTGCTAATTGCGGTACTGCTGACGTTAGGTGTTATTTTTGTAAACGGATGGACCGATGCACCGAACGCCATTGCCACTTGTGTAGCCACCAGAAGTATGCCGGCGGGAATTGCTATTTTGATGTCGGCAGTATGTAACTTTTTAGGCGTACTGGTGATGTCCATGGTGAATACGACGGTAGCCATGACCATTAAAAACATGGTGAATTTTAACGGGGATAATAAAAAGGCGTTAATCGCTTTATGTGCGGCCATGTTTGCGATTGTGGTTTGGGCTGTGGCAGCATGGTACTTCGGAATTCCTACCAGTGAAAGCCATGCGCTGATTGCAGGTTTGTCCGGTGCAGCAATTTCTCTTCAGGGAGGTCTTTCCGGTATTAATCCGGCAGAATGGATGAAGGTTATTTACGGCTTGGGACTGTCCAGCGTGTTGGGCTTTGCCTCGGGATACGGAGCGTCTAAAATGACGGTGTTTTTGTGTAAGAACATGGAGCGTAAGAAGACAAACAAGTTCTTTACGGGAGCACAGATCGTAGGTAGTGCGGCAACATCGTTCATGCACGGTGCCCAGGACGGACAGAAGTTTATGGGTGTACTCTTGCTTGCTTTGTTTTTGGTAAACGGCTCCGATACGAGTACAGCAGTAGCACCTCCCTTTTGGATGATGCTTCTTTGTTCTGTAGTGATGGGGCTTGGTACTTCCATCGGCGGAAAGAAGATTATTAAGTCCGTGGGTATGGATATGGTTCGCTTGGAGAAGTTCCAAGGGTTCTCTGCAGATATTGCGGCAAGCTTCTGCTTGTTCTTATCCTCTACCTTCGGCATTCCTGTGAGTACCACCCATACAAAAACGACTGCAATCATGGGTGTGGGTGCGGTGAAGCGTCTCTCGGCCATTAATTTTGGTGTGGTACGGGAGATGGTGCTGACCTGGGTACTGACATTTCCGGGCTGTGGTCTCATCGGTTTTTTGATGGCACAGCTGTTTATGTTGTTGGCGTAAGTAATTTGAGAATAAGACGAAGAATAAATACATAGTTTAAAAAGGAGAGTAAGGTATGGCAAAGAAAGGTGACCGTTATTATTTCGATAATTTTATTGCATGTGTGGAGTGTTCTCATCGTGCGGCAGAACTTTTGGGAGAAACGTTGAAAAATTATAAGAAGGATGAGATGGCGAAGAACCGTCAGGTCATTCATGAAATCGAACATGAAGCTGACATGAAGAAGCATGAGCTGATGAATATGTTAAATAAGGCTTTTATTACTCCGATTGAGCGAGAGGATATCGTGTCTTTGGCACAGAATTTAGATGATATTACAGACACAATTGAGGATGTATTTTTGCGGATTTACATTTGTGATATTGATACGGTAAAACAAAATGCAATTGAGATGACGGACTTGGTTATTTCTGCTTGTGAGGCGTTAAAGGATGCCATGGAAGAGTTTCCGGAGTTTCGAAAGTCTACAAAATTAAAAGAGCATTTAATTCGTATCAATGATTTGGAAGAACAGGGTGACCGGTTGTATATTGAAGGAATGAGAACTCTTCATACCGGTGGAGAGGATGCGCTTACGGTAATTGCATGGCGTGACATTTATTCTTATTTGGAACGTTGTATGGATGCTTGCGAGCATGCGGCGGACATCGTGGAAGCTGTGATTATGAAGAATTCGTAATGTAGGCGGGTAATATCATTCTTTATAGGAGTGTTGGCAGGAAATTATGAGAAAAAGGACAGTTTTTAGAGAGGTGGTAAAATCAGTTGGAAGTGTTTTTTAAAGGGCTATGGATTGGTGGAACCATGACTGTGCCGGGAGTATCCGGCGGAACCATGGCGATTTTACTTGGAATCTATGACCGGCTTATCGGGGCGGTCAGCGGGCTGGTTCCCGGGAAAAGCAGTGAAAACGGTTCGGATGAGGCGGTCAGTGAGTCTTCTGTCACGGGGCAAAAAAGAACGGTGTGTTGGAAAGAATATCGAAAGAATGCCTTGCACAATATTCTGTTCTTAATGGTATTTTTACTTGGTGCGGGACTTGGGATGCTTTTGTTTGCCAAGGTCATTTCCGGACTTTTGGATCAGCCGGTAGCCGGAGGATATGTACGTTTTTTCTTCCTTGGTGCGGTGGCAGGCGGAATTCCGCTTATTATCTCGTCAGCCCGGGTAAAGAAGTTTTCGGTATGGTTGCTGCTTCTGCCGGTCATCGGTGCGGGACTTGTGTACGGACTGACCTTTTTGCCGGAGGAAATGTTTTCTTTGGAAACGGCAGGAGGGGCAGGTGCATTTCTGCTTAAATTGGCAGGGGGTATTATCCTTGCCGTGGCATTGGTACTTCCGGGAGTCAGTGCTTCCCAAATGCTCTATACGCTGGGCATTTATGAAGAACTGTTGTCCTGTATCAGTGACTTCCGGGTATTGCCGTTAATTCCTTTGGGAATCGGCACGGTGCTTGGAATCTTGTTCATTACGAAGACCTTAGATACTCTTATGACGAAATATCCGGAGCAGACCTTCTTAATTATATTCGGATTTATTTTAGGGTCTTTGCCGGAGCTGTTTCCGCGGAATACGGAAGGCAATTATCTGTTGTGTGGCCTGTGCGCAGCAGTAGGATTTTTGTTGGCATATTGGATAGGGAAGAGAGAAGGAAAGAGAGTTGACGAGGCAACCTTCTTTTATTGGCTTTTGTGATTTGGTCCGTGGATGAGACGGCAGATAATTTGTACTTTTACCATTGAACTGTATGGAATTATCTTTTCAATGGCATAATTATTGTGCTGTCCTTGGGTTTTGCCATTGGGAATGTGAAATTAGAGTTTTTCAATGGTATAATTATTTTAGTTGTTTTGTTAATTTACCATTGGAAATTGGGCAATAAGGATTTCAAAGGTATAGAAGTTTGAGGTGTACCGCGGATTTACCATTGGAGATGCGAAAGTTGGTGTTTTAATGGTACGGAGGGTTACGGAACTATACTATCTTACCATTGAGTAGATGAAAAGAAGAGTTTCAATGGTACAAGAGGATAGAAGCCTTTTAATTTTACCATTGGAACATACGGAAACGTTTTTTTGAGGGTAAAATAGTTTGAGGCCTCTGTTGGTTGTTGATTTACATGGAGCAGGTAGGGCAACGGAGTCCGACTAAAACAAGAAAAGCAAGAATCAGTCGGGCAGCCCCAAAAAGGATGTTGGCGAAAACAAGAACCGGAGCTACACATGAGTGCAGCTCCGGTTCTTTAGGATCAAATAAAAGAACTGGGTCGGAAAAATAAACCGTTCTTATTCAGCGTCTGTTTTCTTCTTTCCGGTCTTGGAAAGTAAAAATACAACAATCATAACGATGATGATGGTAGCGAAAATACCAAGCATTCCTTTGCCCATGATTTCAAGGGTGGCCATTACATTATCCCAATTGATATTCATCACAGCACCTCCTTATAACATTCCAAGAACTAACTTGATAACAAGACCGCCGGCAACTGCGGAAGCAATCTGACCTGCAACGTTTGCGCCTGCTGCATGCATCAGGATGATGTTACCCGGCTCTTCCTTCTGCGCTAACTTCTGAACGACACGGGAAGCCATCGGGAATGCGGAAATACCTGCTGCACCAACCATCGGGTTGACTTTTTTCTTACGGAACAGGTTCAGGAACTTAACAAACATAACACCGGCGAAGGTATCGAAGATAAATGCAACCAAGCCGATACCCATGATTAAAATGGTGTCCCACTGTACAAAGTCCTCTGCCTTCATGCTGAAGGAAATGGTAAGTCCGAGAAGCAGGGTGATTAAGTTTGCAAGGTTATTCTGTGCGGTATCGGACAGAGTTCCTAATACGCCACACTCACGCAGTAAGTTACCGAACATTAAGAATCCAACGAGGGAAACGGACTGCGGAGAAATGAAACCTACTACGAAGGTAACGATAATCGGGAATAAAATACGAGTTGTCTTGGAAACGTTCTTCGGATTGTATTCCATGTGGATGCAACGTTCTTTCTTCGTTGTGCTGAGCTTAATAACTGCCGGCTGGATAATCGGTACAAGAGCCATGTAGGAGTAAGCAGCAACAGCGATTGCGCCTACGTACTTGGAATCCAATACCTGAGATACCAAAATAGCGGTCGGGCCGTCTGCAGCACCGATGATACCGATGGAAGCGGCGTCCTTTAAGTCGAAACCGAAAATGGCAGCAAGGGTAATGGCAAAGAAAATACCGAACTGCGCCGCACCGCCGTACAGGAACATGGACGGGTTGGACAAAAGCGGTCCGAAGTCAATCATAGCACCGATACCGATGAACAAAAGAATCGGCATTGCTTCGGAAGCATGAATACCGATATCAAATAACCACTCGATAATACCGGCTGCATCTACGCCTTCAATGGTCTGATTGAGAACGGATGTGAACGGGAAGTTCACTAAAATCGCACCGAATCCCATCGGAACCAAGAGGGACGGTTCGTATTCCTTTTTGATACCGAGCCAGATGAGCAAGGCACCGATTACGTACATGACACACTGCTGCCAAGTGACATTCAGAATGCCTTCGATTAAGAAATCCATAGTTTCTCTCCTTTAAGTAAATTTAAGTAAAATTGTAGAGTAAGCCGAGTGCTTTTTCGGGTGGCAATGCGCATCACCAACTCCGTGACCTGTGGTCACTACGTCGTGGGTGCGTTCGCATGACTGTGTAATCGCTTGGGAACAAGTTCCCGCGATTTACCCGCATGCTCACTTTGCCTTCACAACTCCGTGACCTGCGGTCATTACGTCGTGGGCGCGTTCGCATGACTGTGTAATCGCTTGTGAACAAGTTCCCGCGATTTACTCGCATGCTCACTTTGCCTTCACGAAAAATAAGACTTCCATTACAACTAATCCGAAGTTGTAACAAAAGTCTTGCCATTTCAATTCCGAGCGGATTGTTTCCAATCGTTTTGACGCAACGGAATGCACCTTTTTGTGCCGGCTACTCCCTTTTGAGTACCTAATATATTAATTATATATTAATTTCATAAAAAAAGCTAGTACTTTTTATGTTAAGGGGGTGCTAAGAAAAATGCGAAAGGAAAACACAACCGGAATCTCAACAATCCGATGCAGGAGCCGACCGCAACGCCAAAGCCGACGGTAAAGATAAAAGAGATGTCTGACTTGGATGATGGAAGTGCTCTTGTGTAGTGGGCCGGCGGAGTCATTATCACAAAGAAAGACGGATTATACGGAGCGGTAAATGAGAAGGGAAAGCAGATTGTAAAAAATGAGTATCCTTCCTTATGGTTGTCTCCGAATGTGGACGGCCAGTTCATCTTAATGAAGGATGATATCGCCCACTGTTTTGATAATAAAGGAACACTCTTGCTTACCATCGAGAATGCGTACTCGGCAAGAATCAGTGAAGGATACATCACATATTCCTATGAGTATTATGACGAGGAACATAACTGGACTCTAAACCGTTTGGGAATCTATGACATCAATAAAAAGAAAAATCTTCCGGTGGAAAAGATTCCGTATCCGGCGGGAATTTATCTCTTTATGGGGGAATCTCCGGCATTGGACTGGAGTGCGGAACGAGTAACAGGAGTGAAAGACGGGAAGTTTTATGTGACTTGGAATCCGGGGTATGACTGGTGGCGTTCCCGTATTTCTCAGATTGATGTAGATACCCTTGAAGTAAATGAGATTTATGCGGACAGATGGTGTGTTCTTCGCGATTTAAATGGTGGTTATGGTGCTATCACCGCAAATTGCTTTAGCGGACATTGGATCGGACTTCTCAGTGAGGACGGAACCAAAGAATACAGAGCAGATCTTTTTGAACTGATGGAACTGTGTGGTATTCCGGAAGAGGTGGGATGTAGCTATTCGCCGAAGGGATATTATACCAATGGCGGTTGGTACTATAATCTGGGAGAACAGGTTGTAGCGCAGCTTACGACGGATGACGAGACTAAGTATCTGTTACTTGATTTTTCCAAGGCAAAACAGGAGAAAAGGGAAGCACGTGGATCTTACGGAGAGGCAAGCTATGAAATGGTTTCCAATTTAGACGATGTGGTGGTGGCACAGTACGATTATATCGTGCTTAGCCCGACCGGTAATTATCTGGCTGCTATGGGAGATGATTGGTTCTATATCAATGCAAAGGGCAAGATTGTAGCAGATTACGAAGATTGTTCTGACTTTGTAGGAAATTATGCGATGGTACTGGAGGATGACGGTCTGGCCTATGTGGTAGACAAGAAGTTCAATAAGTTATCCGAAGGCTATCCGGCAGATAGCGTGTTCGGGGCAAAGGAAGCACTTGGTTTTTCGAAAGACGGTAAAACTACGTTATTGTATGTGACGAAGTAGAAAAGAAACGCGTAGATTCAGAACATACCGGGGCATTGCGATATGCAATGCCCCGGTATGTTGTTTAATTGTTTTCCGATGTGGTTTTATCTAACAGCGCTTTTAAGCGAGCGATTTCAGCATCTTTTGCTTGGAGCTCGTTATCTTTCTCATGCAACTGTGCCTCTGCCTGTTCCAAACGAATTTCAAGACCGCGGCGGCACCGGCGTGCTTCTTCCACCGCTTCGCAGTAGGTGCGGACACAGGCATCGCGGTAGGATTGAAGCATAGTTTCGGATGCTTCTGCAATGTATTCGTTTTCGGTAGCCAACATTTTAATCGCCTCCCATGTGGTTGCTTTAAATAACCGGGCCCAGTGATCGATGCCGTAGTGGCGGTCTTCCTCTGTGGCCTTGTCTATCTGTTTTAAGTTTACCACAGAAAGAACGAATTTGTCACTATACATTTCGTGATTTTTTATGTTCAGGAGTTTATAAGTGGCATAAAATTCCGGGGTAAATCCTTTTAAATTGTAGTCCAGGAATCCGATGTGATAGACAGGCTTTATGTCCAGATAGGTTTGTCCGCTTTTTAATTGGTCGAAGGTGCGACAGGCATAGCTTAAGGAACGCTCCGGCCAGTTATTTTCATCCATGACCTGAACTTCGAAATTAAGGATACGGTTGTCATCCAGCATGACTTTTAAATCAAGAATGAATTCCTCCCTTAGTGTTGAAATATACGTTGTGCGCACGGGGATAAAGTGACGAAGTGTCACGAAACTAAAATTGATATAGTAGAATCTACAATGTTTAGTATAACAGGAAATAATAAAAACAACAAGTAAAAATATGACAAAACCAGAGGTGAGTTAAGAACTAATTCGACGCTAAAACTCGCTAAAATCAAGGGTTGGGACCATATGCAAGCCGACGAAAAGTTTGTGAAAAGTAACCAAAAACAAAGTATTGAATTTGGTTGTTTTTCGAGTGGAATTTTACTCAGAGAGAAGCTGTTTTTCTTCCTATTTTTTGAAAAATATTGAAGAGAAAAGGAAACTGTAGTATAATTAATGAACTGAGACAGGATTTTATGTGTTACATAGTTCTACAATAGATAAGGGGCGTTTGATATGAAAAAAATCTTATTGAAGTTCGTTGCAATGATGTGTTTTGTAGTTCTTTGTTTTCCGAATGTGAAAGCATCGGCAGCAGAGAGCGCGGCAGTGTTTGAAAATTACACGGCCGAAGAACAGCTGGTATTGTATGTGAAAGGGGTCTCCGGTGAGGTAAAAGCAGTTTCCTATCAGATTGGAAACACGGCTTGTGACGTGGCGGAGTATAGTAAGTTGTCTGCCACGGAAGAACCGATTTATACGTTGATTTTATGGGACAATTCCATATCGGTAATGAAGGAGTATAGTGCCGATATAAAGGAAGTGTTGCTTGATATTGTGGCTAATCGGGCAGCCAATGAATTGATTGCAGTGGCAACCTTAGAGAGGGATGTTGCGGTGCAAAGTGAGTATACCAATGATTATGCTACGCTTAAGAAACTTATAAACGATGTGAACGGAATCAATAAGTCGGTTTACATTGTCAATAACTTGTATCGTTGTCTGGAAGCATTTAATGAGATGGATACTTGCGATTTTAAGAGAGTGATAGTGATTTCCGACGGTATCGGTGAGGATAATACCGGGTACACCATGTCGGAGTTGGATGCGCTGCTGGCGGAACATCCATATCCGATACATACCATTGGCGTGGGAACTGATGAGAAGGACCTGCAGAATTTATTTTCTTTGGCAAGAACGACAGGGGCAGGTGCATTTCATTTAGATAAGATAAAGGACAAACTGGAAGTGTCGGAACAGGTTGCTGAAGATTACGAGGCAATTCAGGTAAAAGTGTTGCTTCCGGAAGAACTTCGTGACGGAAGTACAAGAAATTCCCGAGTTACCGTGGAAGCGGAAGAGGGTGCTTACCAGGCGGAATGCCAGGTGAAATTACCGTTTTTGTCGGCGGAATCAGGGACTGAAGGAGTGGTAACAGATCCAACGGAAGAGCAGAATCCTGCGGAAACGCCGGACTTTGAGCAGGATGTAGAGGGAGAAGATAACGGGAATACCGAAGAAAATGAAGACGACGAAGACGAGGAGGAAGGATGGTTTGAGTCGTTAGATATAGATGTGACCTATGTCATTTTGTTCGGAGCGGGCGGACTGCTTTTAGTGGTTGCCGTTATTGTATTGGTTTTGGTGCTTCGTAAAAGGAAGAAGGAAAATGAGAGGGCTTTTGAAGAGGAACCGGTCAGCAGTTATTTTGATTATGACAAAATGACAGAAAATGTAACGACGTTTTACGATAATACCAACGACAAAGACCCATTAGATGATACGGTTGTTTTGGGACAGGGCACCGGTGATGAGACCATAGCGGTACGGAGACAGACGGAAGGATATCAGTTGCAGTTGACCTCTGTGGAGGACGCGGCGGTTACCTATCGTTGTAATTCTTCCACGAAGATTTTAATCGGTAGAGATGCACTTCGTTGTAACATTGCAATAAGCGGAGACCGGACGGTATCCTCCTCTCATTGTGAAGTATTCAGGATTCATGATCGATTCTTCATTAAGGATGCCGGTTCCACAAACGGAACCCAGGTAAACGGAACAACGATTACTATGGAAACAGAGATAAAGAACGGTAGCATTGTAAAAATCGGAAGTAAGGAATATCGGGTGACAATTGGCTAAAGAGATGAAGAAAAACAAAGCGATAGAAATAAGATATTTGGAAAAAACGGATATCGGGAAAAAGCGAAAAGTGAATCAGGATGCCGTGCTTGCCCGAAAGGCAGGAGAAACCGCTCTTTTTGTGGTGGCAGACGGTATGGGAGGTCACAGTCACGGCGAGTATGCCAGCAGTGAAATCGTATCTGCCTGCAAGAGGTACTGGGAACAGGAAGTAAGCCCAAAAGGCGATAAATCTTTTTCCGTACTGCTGCAAGAGGTGGAGCAGGTATTGCAGGAAGCAAGCAATAAGATTTACGTTCAATATAACAGAGCTGCCATATGTGGCTCGACGGTGGTAGTACTATTGCTGGCAGAGGGATGTTATGGAGTACTTTCGGTAGGGGACAGCCACATATATACTTACTGCGAACGAGAATTGTCTTTGTTGACCACCGATGATATTTGGGATAATCTTTCGGTGACACGGGAACAGTACACGGAAGAGGAAATCAAATATCACGTGAACCGGGGCAGACTTGTTGGCGCCATGGGAATTGGAGAAACGGTAAGTTTGCATGTACAGACGGGACGTTTCGCGAAAAAACAAAAGTTTATGTTATGTAGTGACGGTTTGTACAAATATTGTGACGATGCTTACCTAAAGAGAACTCTGAAACAACTAAAATCGGAACGCAGCATGATGAAGGTGGCAAAGCGTTACATGGAGCATGCGTACCGACAAGGTGCTAATGATAATATTTCGTTTATATTAGTAGATGTTTTCTGAGATACATGCCGGATATTGACAATATTTGACTCCCGAACTGCTTTGTGGTATTCTGTTGTTGGATTCTACAAACGCTTTTCGGGAGGTTTTTTATGGAAAAGTATAGTTATAGCGCATTTGCGTATGTATATGATGAGTTGATGGACAACGTTCCCTATGATGCGTGGGCGGAGTACTTAATAGAATTGCTTGAAGAAAACGGTGTGATGGACGGTTTGGTCTGTGAGCTCGGTTGCGGAACCGGACAGATGACCAGACGTCTTGCTGCGGTGGGCTATGATATGATCGGAATCGATTTATCCGAGGAAATGCTTGATGTGGCCAGAGAGCAGGAGTACGGGGCGTATTAAGAGTATGACGGGTGTGAAGAAGAGGAAGATACATTTGCTCCGGAAGATGGATACGCGGATGAACAGAACGGAGAAGACCCTGTCGGAACATTTGCCGAACCTTCTATCCTCTACCTTCAGCAGGATATGCGTTCCTTTGAGTTGTACGGAACCGTATCGGCAGTGGTCAGCATTTGTGACAGCATGAATTATATGACTACAGATGAGGATTTGCTACAGGTATTCCGTCTGGTAAACAATTATCTGGATAAAGACGGCGTGTTTATTTTTGATATGAACACCGAATATAAGTATAAAGAATTAATCGGAGATACTACCATTGCGGAGAACAGAGAGGATGTCAGCTTCATTTGGGAGAATCTCTATGATGAGGAGAAGCGTCTGAATGAATATTGTCTGACGCTGTTTGCCAAAGTAGAAACAGAAGAAGATGAGGAAGAAGCGGAGGCAGAAGAACGTACTCCTTTGTATGAAAAGTTTGAGGAAGTACACTTGCAGCGGGCGTATCCGCTTTCTGAAGTAAAGAGGCTGCTTACGGAAGCCGGCATGACCTTTGTGGCTGCTTATGATGTGCTGACCCACGATGCACCGGGACCGGAGTGCGAGCGGATGTATATTGTGGCAAAGGAAGGCCATCAGAGCGGAAAGACGTACCTTTAGAAATAGTATGCAGGACTGGAGTAAATATGGAGCTAAATGATAAAAAGGCATTCCGGAAAGGGATGCTTTTAAAACGGGATGCCGTTCCGGCAGAAATACGTAAAGCAGCAGATGAATCGCGAAACGGACTTATCCGAAGGATGGATGAGTATCGGAATGCAGAGGTGTTGCTGTTTTATGTCAGCTACCGCAGTGAGGCGGATACGCTGGAACTGATAAAAGAGGCTCTTTCGGAAGGCCGGTGTGTGGCAGTTCCGAAGGTGATGGGGCAAGATATGGTGTTTTACCGGATTCGGTCCATGTCCCAGCTTGTAGAAGGCTACAAGGGGATTTTGGAACCGGATGGGGCACAGGCAGAAGTTTTGATTGATAGCAGGGAGAAGGCATCTACGGAAGGTGGTACGGTGAATGTGCAGACGGAAACGATGGAGTTCCGACTGTTGCCGGAACACACCATACTGTTTGTACCGGGCTGTGCCTTTGATGAAAAGGGCGGACGTATGGGGTACGGCGGCGGTTTTTATGACCGGTTTATGGAGAGGTATCCGGAGGTGTTAAAGGTTGCACTGGCCTATGAAGAACAGATGGTTACTGAAGTTCCGAGAGAAGTCCATGATAAGTGCGTGGATATAATAGTGACGGAAGAAAGAATCCTGCATGTAAATAAAAGGAAATAGAGGGATTTGCAGAAAACGGAACGATACGAAGAGAACGGAAACAACCGGAGAAAAAGGAACGAGATAGACGCAAGGAAAGGAAGGACAAAACAGTGGAGCGGGAATACGGAAGCAGAGGACAGCATGCAAAGGAGCTGTTTTTAGAAGGATATAATTGTGCACAGTCGGTGGTGCTTGCCTATGAAGATTATTTTGAGGAAAGTCCGGAAACATTGGCACTGATGGTGTCGGCTTTTGGAGGCGGCATGGGACGGCTTCGTGAGGTATGCGGTGCCGTAAGCGGTATGTTTTTTGTGTTAAGTAAGCTGTATGGCTATGCAGACCCGAAAGCGAAAGAGGAAAAGATGGACTTATATGCCAGGGTGCAGGAGCTGGCGGCAAGATTTCGGGAGAGGAACGGTTCCATTGTATGCAGGGAACTGCTCGGTTTAACGGAGAAAGTAAGTGAGCCTGTGCCGGAAGAGCGGACGGCAGAGTACTATAAAAAACGTCCGTGTCCGGATATTATTGCGGATGCGGCGGATATTTTGGAGGAATACTTAAGAGAGCAGGGAAAGCTTAAGTAATCGTCGGGAATGTCTTTGGAATGGGACGTTGTTTGAAAGAGAATATTCCATATCGGAAAAAATAAGAATAAATTATGGAAAACAAGACACGCTATCCTATAGAAATTTTTGTATGTAGTACAATACAAAAAGATAGGAGGACGTGTCTTGACCGGTTTAAAGGAGAATTTTGAAGAGAGCGTTGCGTATTTTAATGATACGTTGCGGGTAAATGAAAATTTTGACGTATTGTATCATACCTTTGAAATGGGTGGAAAAAAGGCCTGCATGTACTTTATCGACGGCATGGTAAAGGATGAAGTCATGCAGAAGCTGTTGCAGTATTTTTTCGGATTAAAAGCAAAGGATATGCCGGAGGATATTCATGGGGTGCTAAAGAAATTTATGCCCTATGTGGAAGTAGGCTTGATTGAGTCTGCAGACGAAGCAATCCGAAATATTTTATCCGGTGTGCCGGTGTTGATTTTGGAAGGATATGGGAAAATTATTTCCATTGATGCCAGAACGTACCCTGCCCGAAGCGTGGATGAGCCGGAAAAAGATAAGGTTATGCGAGGCTCTCGTGACGGGTTTGTGGAAACCTTGGTATTTAATACGGCGTTAATCCGCAGACGAATCCGTGATCCGCGGCTTACTATGTACATTACGGAAGCGGGTACGGTGTCCCATACGGACATTGTACTTTGTTATATGGAAGACCGGGTGGAGAAAAAGTTTTTGGAGGAATTGAAACGTCGAATTAAAAAGATATCTGTGGAGTCTCTGACCATGAATCAGCAAAGCCTGGCGGAATGTTTATATCACGGAAAATGGTTCAATCCCTTTCCGAAGTTTAAATTTACGGAGCGTCCGGATGCGGCGGCAGCGGCAGTACTGGAGGGAGATATTATTATTTTGGTGGATAATGCACCTCAGGCCATGGTATTGCCCACCACGATTTTTGATATTATTGAAGAGGCCGACGACTATTATTTCCCGCCGATTACGGGAACCTATCTGCGTCTGACCCGGTTCGTGACCAATATTTTGGCGCTGGTGCTGACACCTACCTTTATGCTTTTGATGCAACATCCCGAATGGATCAGTGACAGGTGGCAGTTTATTGTGGTGAAGGATCCGCTAAATATTCCGTTGCTGCTTCAATTTTTGATTTTGGAATTTGCCCTGGACGGATTGCGGTTGGCATCTTTAAATACACCGAATACGTTAAGCTTACCTCTTAGTGTCATTGCCGGTGTGATTATCGGGGACTTTACGGTGCAGTCGGGGTGGTTCAACTCAGAAGCAATGTTATATATGGCCTTCGTAGCCATTGCCAATTACACTCAGGTCAGTCTGGAACTTGGGTATGCCCTGAAATTCATGCGTATTACCCTTTTGATTTTGACGCATTGCTTTGGTTTGTGGGGGTATATTGCCGGGATTATTTTGGATGTACTGGCCATTACCTTTAATAAAACCATCGGAGGCAGAAGCTATTTGTATCCGCTGCTTCCGTTAAAGCCGAGACAGTTAGTGCAGAGGCTATTCCGGGTACCGCTGCCGAAGAGCGAAAACCAAAGGGCGGCAAGATAAGAGATGCGAAGAGGCTGTCGCACATAAGATGTGCCTCCCACTCTTGCGAATACAATATATCAAAAAACAGTTGCCCTCCGAATAAAATGTTTTTTTCAAAGCGCAACGCTTCGTCAAACTTCCTCTAACCGGTTCTAACCGTCTCTCGGGAGCGTCCTCGAGACTTAGAACCGCTAAGAGGTGATTTCGACTCAGCTAATATGCGCGTAAGCAAAGTGAGCATGTGTGTACCGAATGGTGCACTACCATGCGAACGCGCCCGCGACCTCGCAACTTTGTTGCGAGGCGCGGTCCTTCGGACAAATTCAAAAAACATTTTATTCGGAGGGCAACTGTTTTGGACTAATAAAATATTATTCGCAAGAGTTCGCCACACCCGAGCCGGCGCACATCTTATGTGCGTCAGCTCTTATTTTAATATGAGAATATAATTTGTTATTGTACGTTCTTAACGATGCCATTCCTTGTTGAAGTCATCGTAAATCGGATCGTAGTTCTTTTCCTCTTCGAATACGGAAGTGGTTAAGTCGGACAAATCCAAAGTCGGCTCCTTGCCGTATACATGGTAGTTGAAATAATCAATGAGATAATTCATATCTTCCGCGATAACAGCGTGTCCTTCCTTATGGATGTTGATTGCAATGTTTTCTTCGATTCCGAGGAATTCATAAATGGATTTGGTTGCCTTATAGCACAAGTGCATGGACGGTGCATTTACCCAGTCCTCGCTGACACAGGAGCCGATGATGAACAGGTAACGGTCCTCGTCGGCACATAAGGATGCCAGCATATACTGGTCAACCGGCAAATAGGTTACATCGGCGAAGTTTAAGAACATATCGTTAAACCAACCCTGTTCTCCGGTGGACTGTAAGCTTCCTAAGTGCTCATTTGCACCGTAGGTATAGGATGCCGGACCGGATTCGGAGGTGAAGTCATAGGTGTTTCCTGCAGAGGTGTAACGATATACTGCCAAACCGCCTGCACCGGAGCAAGACGGAGCTACTAACTTAAATCTCGGCTCAAAAGCACCGCATACAGCAGCTGCTTTACCCCAACGGGATACACCGGTAATAACGGAATTTGCACCGTTGATATGTAATTCATCACCAAGGCCTGCCTCTAAAGCATCCAATACTTTGGAAGCACCCCAGGACCAAGCCATAAGTACGCCGGTCTGTTCCTTCCAGCTTTCGCCGTACGGATACAAATCATAGAAAGCACCTACATGCTTGTTATCATCAGAAGCGATTTCGTAGGTATTTAAAATAACGGTAGCATATCCCTTTTCTACGGCCAACTGCTCCTGCACACCGCCGTGCATGCCTACGATAACCGGCCAGCCGCCTTCCGGCATTTCACACTTGGTTGCATCAGGAACGGAAACGGTAACGGTAAAGGAAGCGGTTCTGCCTTCTCTTTCCACCGTGATTTTTAAGCTGTTGCCGTTTAAATCGTAGGATAAGGTTTCGCCGGTGCCGTCACGCCATACACCGTACATATAGTACTGGTACATGTCATAGATTTCGTCAGCACGCTTTGCCCAATCCTCTTTGGTTTCCACATAGGAACCGTCTAAGAAAAGGTACGGATCCGGAAGATTTGCATTTGAGGCCAGGTTCTTTGCGGATACATAACCGCTGCCGTCATTTAACAGCTCAACAGCACTCTTTAATGCTGCCAATGCGGTATCAACTTCTTCCTGGGTAGCTGCTTCATTGGCTAAAACAGCTTCTGCGTCCTTTACCGGAGCGTCTAATACTTCCGGATTACCGTAAAGGGAAAGGTTATACCCCTTTACTAACTTTAAGAATCCGTCAAGCTGTCCCTTTACGACTTTGTTTTCGGTTCCTTCTTTGCAGGTTAAAATCAACTCGCCCATGGCAGACGGCTTTTCCCATGCCGTACCGGACTTGTCGAAGATGTTAACGGTACCTACACGCATACCGAAATCTCCTGCTTCATTTACCTGTAAATCAAAGCCCATTACGGTGCCGTTATTCGGAATTGCACTCCACATAACGCCGGCCTCAATCAGGTAACCGATTTGCTTTCCGTTTTCATCGGTAAGTACTTTGGATGCCGTAACAAAACGGGTCGGATCTCCCGCATCGGTACTTGTTTCATTATCGAAGTTTACGCGGTAATGAACATCGTCAGCCTGATAGGTACTTGCCTTGTCATTCAATTCGTCTAAGAATACTTCCATGGAATCCTGCTCGTAAGCATTTCCGCTGGCTTTATTCAGTACATCATCCGTCACAACGGTTAAGGTGTAAAGGAATCCTTCGTCCCACATTACCTTGAACACCGGAGAAGCTTTTACAGACGGAGAAGAGATTATTTCCGGAGAAATCGGTGCTGCGATTTTCCAAATGTCATCCAACTCACCGTCGATGTTCGGAGAGCCGTATACTGCGTTGACTCTGCCTGCATCGTCAAATGCTTCGATTTTTGCTTCGGTCGGAAGCTCCAGAGCAGGTGTTTTTTCCTGACTCGGAACCGGTGTGCTTGTGGCAGCCGGAGCTTCTGTCGCAACCGGAGCCTCCGTCGGTACCGGGGTTTTTGTCGGGTCCGGTGTCTCTGTGGCAGCCGGAGCCTCTGTCGGAGTTACGGTCTCGGTCGGGTCCGGTGTATCCACCGGCTCGGTTTTGCCGCATGCGATAAAGCATAAGGCCAGCAATGAGAACATTGCCATTAGTAGTGATTTGTTTTTGCGTTTCATCCCATTCTTATCCTTTCTTTGTGTTTTATGGAAAAACTACGGTGCTATTTTATCATATTTACAACTTTTTTGCCACTGTTTTTTGCGAAAGTATACAACTTTTTTTTGTATTTTCTGTTTACATACTGATTTTAATTTTGGAGTAATATGAAAATACGGTTGTTTCCTCGTCTTAAATGTGCTATGATAAAGACAATATAGTATGTGCAGAAGATGGCATTGAAAGGAGATTTTGTCATGGATTTTAAGCTGGTTCACGGGAGCAGTGCGGTCCCGTTTGTAGTAGAAAAAGAGGCATTTGAGGGCGTGCGCCTCATTGCGGAGAAGGTTTGTAAGGATGTGCAGTTGGTATCCGGAAAGCTTCCGAAAGTAGAGGAACCGAAGAAGGGCAAGAAGCCTACCGGTTGTGTTTTGGCCGCAACGGTGGGAAAGAGTCCGCTTTTGGATTTATATGAAAGCGAAGGCTTGCTTGATCTTTCCGATATTAAGGGAAAGAGAGAGGTGTATAAGATTGCTGTAGTCGGGGAAGGGAATAAGGCAGTGCTTGTGGTTGCCGGCAGTGATAAGCGCGGTACCATCTACGGATTATTCCATCTTTCCGAAAGCATCGGGGTGTCTCATCTTGTGTACTGGGCAGATGTGGTGCCGGCAAAGTGTAAGGAGCCGGTGATTGCGGATAAACAGATGATTACCTCCAAAGAACCGTCCGTAAAGTATAGAGGTTTCTTTATTAATGATGAATGGCCGTCCTTCGGCGGTTGGACCTGTGAAAAGTTCGGCGGTTTCAATGCTAAGGTATATGAGCATGTGTTTGAACTTCTTCTTCGTATGAAGGGTAACTATTTATGGCCGGCCATGTGGTCCGCATCCTTCCCGCTTGACGGACCGGGGCTTGCAAACGCAGAGCTGGCGGATACCTACGGCGTGGTAATGGGAACTTCCCATCATGAGCCGTGCCTGCGTGCCAGCGAGGAATGGGACAAGGTAAGAGGACCGGAAACCAGATTCGGTAATGAGTGGAATTATTACACCAACAGAGACGGTCTTCTGAAATATTGGGAAGAAGGTCTTGCCCGCAGCGGTAAGTTTGAGAATATTATTACCATCGGTATGCGTGGGGAACGTGATACTTCCATGCTGGGTCCGGATGCAACGTTAGAGCAGAATATCAGTCTTTTGAAGGATATTATTACAGAACAGCGTAAACTGATTGCAAAGTATGTAAACGAGGATACCACACAGGTTCCGCAGATGCTGGCACTTTATAAGGAGGTAGAGGATTATTTCTACGGAGATGCTGCTACGGCGGGCTTAAAGGACTGGGACGGTCTGGATGGTGTGACCTTAATGCTTTGTGAGGATAACTTCGGGAATATGCGTACGTTGCCGAAGAAGGAAGTTCGCGACCACAAGGGCGGTTACGGTATGTACTACCATTTCGATTATCATGGTGGTCCGGTGTCCTACGAGTGGGTGAATTCCACCCCGATTGCAAAGGTTTGGGAACAGATGTCCATGGCTTATGATTACGGCATTCGTGATATCTGGATTGTTAATGTGGGTGATTTAAAACCACAGGAGTTCCCGCTTTCTTACTTTATGAGTCTTGCCTATGACTTTGAGAAGAACGGTACAGCGGCACCGAATCAGACGGAAGAGTTTACGGATTTATTCGTAAGACAGCAGTTCGGCAGCGCATTTGAAGAAAAGGAATTAAATGAGATTTCTTATATTTTAAAGGAATATACCAGATTAAACGGCATCCGTCGTCCGGAGGTAATGGCAGCGAATATTTATCATCCGGTACACTACGGAGAGACGGAAAAAGTCCGTGCCAGAGCGCAGAAGATGGCAGAGACAGCTACAAAGCTGTATTTGTCCTGTAAGAAAGAGTATAAGGCAGCATTTTGTCAGCTTATTTATTTCCCGGCGGTGGCTTCTGCCAACATCATTCAGATGCAGACCGCATCCGGATTGAATCAGTATTATGCGTTCTGGGGTATGACGGTGGCAAATCGTTATGCGAAGGAAATCGAAAGTGCTATTTTGCGAGATACGGAGCTTACGGAGGAATATCACAGCGTAGCGGACGGCAAGTGGAATCATATGATGTCTTCTGCACATATCGGTTTCCGTGCATGGAATGATGAGGGCTGGCAGTATCCGGTGGCACAGACCGTTTACGGTGTAAAGGGTGTCAGACCGGCGGTTCGTATTTTCGGTGAAGAGAGAATCTACCTTGGCGGAAGCATCAGACTTAAGGCTCCGCGGGCCGGCGGCGAGGTTCGTGTAGAATTGTTAAACGGTGGTGTGGATACGGTTTCCTTTACTGCAAGTGCGGAAGGGGAATGTTCCGTAAGTGTGGAAAACGGTTCCTATGAGTTGAACACCTGGCTCACTGTTAGGGTAACCGGCGGAGAAGCCGGAGTGGCGGGAACCGTGCGCATCAATGCCAACGGCAGATGGTTTGAACTGAAGGTGGAGCGTGTGGCTCCGGTGCTTGTAAAGCTTCGTAAGGAAAGCTTTATGAAGGAGTATGCAAAGCAGGTACAGGGCGTAGGTGAATACGTGGCCTTTGAAGCAGGAGAGTTTGTAGAGAGCAAGAGGTGCGGAAGTGTTGAATATCGGTTATTGACCAACTACGGTCGTACCAAGGATTCCGTAAAAGCATATCCGACCACGGAAAGTGTTACGGAGGAGCAGGCAGCAAAGCATGAGACTGCAGAACTTACATATTTATTGGAAGCAGCGGAAGACGGTGAGTACAATGTAGTGGTATATGTGGCACCGACCAATCCGTTGTATCCGGGAGATGCTCAGCGTCTTGCACTTACGGCAAATGATAATGTGACAGCAGTATTTACGACCCTTCCGAATAATTTCCTGGCAGGTAATTGTCATAATCCGGAATGGAATAATAACGTATTGGATAATATTAGACAGTGTAAGCTGACAGTGACATTAAAGAAAGGGGAAAACCGCCTGACCGTTGGTTTGGTAGATGCCGGCGTGGTTGTACAGAAGTTGGTAGTATATCCGGCTGCAGCTGTGCTTAAGGAGTCGTACCTGGGACCGTGCGGGGAGTAGTTCGGTGGGGTATTTCCATTCGGTAAAAAGAAATAATGGAGCGGAGAGATTATGAGTATAACTTACGAAGCAGTAAAGGCAAACCCGAGCGTGCAGACTTATATTAAAAAGGCAGATGAATCCTTAAAGGCACTTGGGTATACGGAGCACAGTTTTGCCCATGTAACTAAGGTTGCTATGATGGCAAGTGACATTTTGAGTACGTTAGGATATAGCGAACGTGAAGTGGAGCTGGCGAAAATTGCCGGGTATCTTCATGACATCGGCAATGTAATTAACCGGATTGATCATGCGCAAAGCGGTGCGGTGATGGCGTTCCGTATTCTGGATAAGATGGGGGCGGATGATGAGGATATTGCCACCATCATTACTGCCATCGGAAATCATGACGAGTCTACGGCTTATCCGGTGAATCCGGTGGCTGCGGCACTGATTTTGGCAGATAAAACCGACGTGCGTTATACCCGTGTGCGCAATCAGGACTTTGCAACCTTTGATATACACGACCGTGTGAATTATTCCGTAAAGGAATCGGAAGTGATTGTACGTAAAGGTGAGTGTATCGAATTGAAGCTGACCATTGATACGAAGGAGTGCTCGGTGGCGAATTATTTTGAGATATTCCTAAACCGTATGATTCTTTGTAAGAAGGCAGCGGAGTGTTTGGAACACGCATTCCGGTTAGTGATTAACGGGCAGCAGTTAATGTAAAAGAAAATGATTGACAAAAGGCGAAGTTTCTTTTATAATCATGAATTAACAATTACAGACAAAAAGCATTGACGAGGAGGAGTACATACAATTCCGGATGGCAGAGAGAAAGTGGTTGGTGAAAACTTTCGTGAAGGGTGTATGGAAGTAGCCTTTGAGCTTTGGACCGAACAGTAGATTCTTAGTAGGCTTCAACGGAGATTCCCACCGTTATCAGGGGAAGCAATATCGGAATGCGTACATGATTCCCGTATTGTAGCGAGTGCAGAAGTATTTCTGAATTTAGGTGGTACCACGGACATGTTAGTTCGCCCTAAGCATTTGCTTAGGGCGACTTTTTTTGTCTGTTTTGTAAAATAATTTTATTTTATAAGGAGGTATCCGCATGGAGAAGAAGTACGATTTTAAGAACGCGGAAACAGAACTGGAGAAGTTCTGGGAAGAACAAGGGATTTACCGGTATCGGCACGGAACAGACAGAAAAGTATTTTCTATCGATACGCCACCGCCGACGGTAAGCGGGAAACTGCATATCGGGCATGTGTTTTCCTATACCCAGGCAGAGATGATTGCCAGATTTAAACGAATGCAAGGGTATGATGTGTTCTATCCTTTTGGATTTGATGACAACGGCTTACCGACAGAGCGATTGGTAGAAAAAGAAGAAAAGGTATATGCAAGTATGCTTCCTCGGAGTGAATTCCGCAGGAAATGTATGTGTACCATTGACAAGTACGAAGGTGAATTTAAAAATCTCTGGAAACGGTTGGGCTTTAGTGTGGATTGGAATTTGCAATATCAGACCATATCGGATTTATCCCAGAGAATATCTCAGAAGTCTTTTATTGAATTGGCGAAAAACAAGAAAGCTTATATGAAAGAATCTCCGGTATTGTGGTGTACGGAATGTCGGACCTCCATTGCACAGGCAGAACTGGAAACAAAGGAGTGTGAGACCACCTTCAATTATTTGGATTTTAAAACCCCTTTGGGAAGTCTACTCATTGCAACTACCCGTCCGGAGTTACTTGCGGGGTGCGTTTGCATTTTTGTTCATCCGGAGGATGAGAGGTTTAAGGCATATGTAGGGAAAACCGCAACGGTTCCGTTATATGGATTTGAAATTCCGATTTTAACAGATGAGACGGTTTCCATGGAAAAGGGGACCGGTGCGGTAATGTGTGCCACCTTCGGAGATGCAACGGATGTGGAATGGTATCAGAAGCATGGGTTGACGTATAAAAAGATTATTTTGCTGAACGGTAAGATTGAGGATAGTGTAAGCTATATCGGCGGGATGACGATTGAAAAAGCCAGAGAGCACATGATAGAGCTTTTACGTGAAAGTAATCTTTTGGTTAAACAAGAGACCATCAATCACATGATAGGAATCCATGAGCGCTGCGGAAACGGGGTTGAGTTTATTCCATCCAAACAGTGGTATATTGATGTATTGACGGAAAAGGAACGTTTCTTAAAGGCTGCCGATGAGATAAATTGGTATCCGGAGCATATGAAGAACCGGTATACCTTATGGGTAGAAAACCTGAAATGGGACTGGTGTATCTCGAGACAACGGTATTTCGGAGTACCGTTCCCGGTTTGGTATTGTAAGAACTGTAAGAAGCCGGTATTTGCGGAAGAAGAACAGTTACCGGTAAATCCGTTGGAGACTTCACCGTTACATGCTTGCGCTTGCGGATGTAAGGAGTTTGTGCCGGAAGAAGCGGTATTTGATACTTGGGCCACTTCTTCCGTAACCACACTGATTAATGCAAAATACGGAGAGCAGGATGAGATTACAGAAGAAATTTTCCCGATGGGGATGCGGTGTCAGGCACATGAAATTATTCGGACATGGGCATTTTATTCCATTGTAAAGAGCCTGTATCATACCGGCAAAATTCCGTGGAAGGATATTATGATCAGCGGATTTGTTTTGGCAAAGCCGGGTGAAAAGATAAGTAAGTCAAAGAGTAATGCATCCGATTCCCCGATGGCGTTGATAGAAAATCATTCTGCGGATGTGATTCGGTACTGGGCGGCAAGCAGTAAGCTGGGGACCGATACGTTCTTTAGTGAAGAGGAATTGAAGATTTCCAGGCGGTTCATTAACAAGCTGTATAACGCCGCGAAGTTTGCAATTTTACAGCTGGAAGATTTTAAAAAGCCGGAACAGTACGAGGAAACAGAGCTATTGCCGGTTGATCGCTGGATATTGCAAAGGGTAAATGAAACCACGAAGAGGGCGACTGCTTTGTTAGAACAGTATGAAATCGGTCAGGCGAGACATGAGATTGATACGTTATTCTGGAGAGACTTCTGCGATTATTATATTGAAATCGCAAAGGAACGGTTGTATCAGCCGGAAAAGCACGGTGCCGAAAATCGTTATTCGGGACAGATAGCCCTTTACTACAGTTTGCTTGGCATTCTAAAGTTATATGCGATTTATACGCCGTATGTTACGGAATATATTTATCAGGACTTTTACAGGAAGCAGGAACAGGAGCTTTCTTTGCATGCTACACAGTGGGAGGTAAAGAAGGAGGAACGGATTTATATCGAGTTCGGTGAACATCTGAAAGAGATTATAGCAGAGGTACGTAAAAACAAAACAGAGCATCAGATGTCCATGAAGGATTCCATTCCGGAGCTTATCATTACCTGCCCGAAAAAATTCCGGGAGCTTTACCGTAAGTCCGAGAAAGATATTAAGGCATGTACCGGGGCGGAGAATCTTATTTTCAGAAACTGATGGGAGAAATTCAGCAGAGTTTTGTATGTATTTCTTCACGTTACTGTAAAAAAGTGCTTGCATTCTAAGAAAAGAAGAGTTACAATATTTGTCATATTAGTAAGAAAGGCTGGATGCAGATGAAACTGATTGCGACCGTAGATAACAATTGGGCCATCGGAAAGAACGGAGGACGACTGGTTCGTATTCCTACGGATGAGAAGTTTTTCCGCTTTGAGACCATGTATAAGACGGTGGTAATGGGACGTTGTGTACAGGAGGAGTTTTCCGCCGGACAACCGCCTCGTGACCGCAATAACATCATCTTAACGAAGAAGAAGGATTTGAAGTTAAGCGATGTGACGGTGGTGCACAGTTTCGACGAGGCAATGGAAGTTATCTCACAGTACCCTACCGATCAGGTGTATGTCATTGGCGGGGCATCGGTGTTTGAGCAGTTTTTGCCGTACTGCGATGAAGCCTTTATTACAAAGATTGATTATGAATATGATGCGGATACGTATTTCCTGAATTTGGACAAAGACCCGGATTGGGAGCTTAGTGATGTTTCTGATGAGCAGACCTATTATGATCTGATTTATGAGCGTTGCCGTTACGTCCGCAAAAAGAGGGTCAGTTAATGAAAGAAAATGAATATAAGAAGGAGGATGTTATTATGTTAAACATCAGAATTGAGAAGACTACTAATCCGAAGCCGCTTCCGACTCCGGAGGACCCGTTAAAGTTCGGTACTATTTTTACCGATCACATGTTTATTATGAATTATGAGACCGGCAAGGGCTGGTTTGATCCGCGTGTCGTACCGTATCAGCCGATCGTTCTCGAGCCGTCTGCAATGGTATTCCATTACGGTCAGGAAATGTTCGAGGGCTTAAAGGCTTACCGTGCAGATGACGGCAGAGTGCTTTTGTTCCGTCCGGACATGAATGCAAAGCGTACCAACAACACCAACAAGAGACTGTGCATTCCGGAGCTTCCGATTGAAGATTTCGTGGAGGCTGTAAAGGCTGTGGTTAAGGTAGATGAAGCATGGGTTCCGAATAAGCCGGGTACTTCTCTGTACATTCGTCCGTTCATCATTGCAACCGACCCGTTCCTTGGTGTGCGTCCGTCCGATACCTATCAGTTCATTATCATTCTTTCTCCGGTTGGTCCGTACTATCCGGAAGGTCTTAACCCGGTTAAGATTTGGATTGAGGATGATTACGTAAGAGCCGTAAAGGGCGGTATCGGTGAGGCAAAGACCGGTGGTAACTATGTAGCTTCCATGGCAGCTCAGATGAAGGCACATGATGCTGGCTACTCCCAGGTATTGTGGCTTGACGGTGTAGAGCGTAAGTATATCGAAGAAGTAGGTGCAATGACCATCTTCTTTAAGATTAACGGCACCATCGTAACCCCGATGTTAAACGGCAGTATTTTACCGGGTATCACCAGAAACTCTGTTATTGAGCTTTGTAAGGAATGGGGACTTCCTGTTGAGGAACGTCGCGTATCTGCACAGGAGCTGGTGGACGCTTACGAGGCAGGTACTTTAGAGGAAGTATTCGGTACCGGTACCGCAGCAGTTATTTCTCCGGTAGGTGCACTTCGTTTCGGTGACCGCGTAATGCAGATTAAGGACGGTTCCATCGGTGAGTACAGCCAGAAGCTGTATGATACCATTACCGGTATCCAGCTTGGCAAGATTAAGGAGAGCAAGGGCTGGGTAGTTGAGGTAAAGTAAGAAAATTGTAGTAAGTTATTATTTCGTCGCCACCTAAAAAAGGTGGCGACGAAAGTATAATACAAGGGCGATTGGGAACTTCTTTGTAATTGATTCTGGTTAAATTCACTTGTTATGCCCGGTTCGGGCGCTGATTCTCATGTAGATAAAAAACGGGGGTTATGGGAAAGAATTATATTAGGAACACGGGAAATTTTTAAGTATATGACGACAGGTTGCCATGATGTGAGGGAAAACATGGTTTCTTCATGGTACATATATAAAGTGTGGTTGCTAGATTACCATGATATGAGAGTAAACATGGTTTCTTCATGGTACTCATACAAAGTGCGTGGGGGGGATTGCCATGAGAACTCTACAAAATGGCTTTCTCATGGTATGAAAAAAAGAAGGTTTTCGGATATTGCCATGAGGAAGAAGGAGAGGAGGGGATATCATGGTAAGGATAGTAAGGTGATTTTTGAAGAGTACCATGAGATGATGGTCTGGACGTTTTTATCATGGTAACGGTAAAGATGTAGTTGTAAAAGTGTACCATGAAGATGCTCGGGATAATAGTATTTCATGGTAATAGAGAAGAAAGGGGAGATTGTGCGTACCATGAGAAGAATTGAAAGAGGGCATTTCATGGTAAAGAAGAGAAAGGAAATTTTGGACGTGCCATGAGAAGAGTTGCAAGATAGGATTTCATGGTAATAAAGAGAAGGAGAGGTTTGAACGTGCCATGAGAAATAAAGAAAGGTAGATGCTCATGGCAAATGTTCTGCATACAAGAAAGGTTGGGGTGTAATATGGACAGAGAAAGTAGGTTTGAATTAGAACAGGAAAGAGATAATTTAGTAAAGCTTATGCCAAAGATTGAGAAAGAAATTTCAAAAGCACCGGAAGGAAGTCTTGTGACAATGAAAGCAAGAGGCAGATATCCGCAGTATTATCATTACATAGAAGGCGATAGAGAAAAAGGAAAGAACGGGAGATATTTGCCAAAAAAAGAATTGAAACTTGTACAACGCCTGGCACAAAAACAATATGAATTTGAAGTATTGGAGTGTGCGAAGAAGAGAGTAGATGCAATCTCTGTTTTTCTGAAGGAGTATCAGGAGAATGATATAGAAGCAATCTTTGAAAAGCTACCGGAAGAGAAAAAAGAGTTGGTAATTCCTTATATTGAAACAGAAGAAACTTTTGTGAATAAGTGGAAAGAAAAAATGCGAGGAAATACAAATGAATTCCCGAAAGAGGTCGAGTTCTACACAGAAGCCGGAGAATGTGTACGGTCTAAATCAGAGAAAATTCTGGCAGACGGTTTTTTACGGATGGGGATTCCGTATATTTATGAGCCGGAATTGGAACTTGCGGACGGGAGTCGGATGTACCCGGACTTTGCGTTGTTACATAAAAGAAAACGAAAGACTATCTATTTTGAGCATTTTGGTATCATGGATTATCCGGAGTACAGCGCAAAAGCAATAAAGAAGATAGCAAAGTATCAGGAAAACGGATTTTGGTTCGGAGATAACTTTTTGTGCACCTTTGAAACATCAGAGAATCCGCTGGACATGCGAATTGTGGAAAAGATGTTGCTACATTATTTTTAGTGTGATAAACTAAAAAAGAGGGGGAACATCAAGGGGTTAAACTCCCTATTATCAAGGAAATGTAGCAAGAATATTGAAGGTATGGAGGGTATGCAAATGAAGAAAATGCGTCGTTTTTTCGTGGTAGCAGTAGCAGTTGCTTTTGCGGTGTTATTCTCCGGAAAAGCAGAGATTGCCCGGGCGGCAGATTGCACGCAGCATGTGTATGATTATGCATGTGATCACAAGTGTAATGTGTGCGAGAAATACAGGGTGACAGATCACAATTACGATACGGTTTGCTATGATGCGAATTATTCGTGGAAAAAGTGTGAATGTGGGAAGGTTTGGGATTACCGGAAACACTGGTATGCATTAGAAACGGATAAGAAATGCTATTATTGCGGGTATGTAAGAGAATTAAAGCATGATTTTTCCGTTACCGGACAAGATGAATTATATCACTGGCAGGTGTGTGATTGCGGTGTATTGTCGGAAAAGGTGTTACATACCTATTCCGGTGGGGAATGTACCGTTTGCGGTCACAAGAAACCGACATGGTACAAGGAAGAAAAGCATCTGACAAAAGACGGAGCAGAATATTTGTCTATAGAAGAAGCTGCCACGTATATCAGAGAACATCTGGTAGCACGGAATATAGGGATGGAAGTACGTTATTACTATGAGATAGAAAAAGAGTTACAGGTAGGGGAAGCGCATACTGCTTTGTTTGAAGAGATTTGTAAGCATACCGGAAAGGCAACGGAAGGAGATATCTTACGAAGCACATGGACAGGCAGTTACCAGGATGAAGAAATTTATGACGGAAAGATTCATTATGTTACGGTAAAGAACTGGGTTCCGAACTATGCATCTAATGCGGAACAGGAGCAATGGTTAACGGAAGAGATTCATCGTATCTTTAAAAAACTGAAAATCGATACGATGACAGATTATGAAAAGATTTGTGCTATTTATAAATACATCTGTGATAACGTGTCTTATGCATTTGAAATCTATAATCCGGAGTGGAATAACTCTCATACGGATGAACTTGTGAATGCATATTGGGCGCTTAAGACAGGGAATGCAATTTGTGACGGATACGGAGATTTGGTATACCGGATGATGATGGAAGCAGGTATTGATGCAAGAACGGTATCCGGTACGGTAGGTGCTCACGAATGGAATATCGTGAAATTAGACGGGAAGTACTATTGCGTAGATGCAACGAATGATGCGGGAAATGAAACTTATTTGCATTTCTTAACCGGATTGTCGGAGTTTCGGGCGCTTGCAGGACTGACCCATTGGGAAGACCCGCAGTATCATACGGAAGAATTCTGGGCAGAATACCCGGTATCTTTTACCTCTTACGGGAAAACATTGCCACAGACGGGAGACGTGGCAGCAAACGGAGTTGGTGCTGACGGAATGCAATGGGAGTTGTCCAAGGAGGGCATTCTTACAGTGGGCGGTGCAGGAAAAATTGAGTTTCCGTACTGGCAGGAATGGAAGGGATTTATTAAAAAGGTTGTAATCGCAGAGGGTGTTACCGAAATTGGGATGGATGCGTTTGCCTATTGCCCGGCATTAGAGGAAGTGGTGATTCCGGATAGCGTAACGATATTGGGTGACAGAGCTTTTTGTTATTGTGACCGGTTAAAGAGCGTGTCCCTGCCAAAGGGACTTACTTCCGTGGGAGCCTCGGCATTTGAAGGATGTAATACATTAAAGGAAGTGAGTTTACCGGAAGGAGTGGAATACGTCGGCGAAGGGGCTTTCCGTATGTGTTATAATCTTGAGCGGGTAGTCCTTGGTAAGAAAATGAAGAAGATTGAGAGAGAAACCTTCTGGAGAAGTGAAAAACTTCGAGAGGTAGTAATGTATGAAGGCATTGAAGAAATCGGCTACGGAGCTTTTATGGAATGTACGGGACTTGAGAAGCTGGTTCTTCCGGGTACCGTAAAAAAACTGGGAGATTATGCGTTTCAGGCTGCGTTTTCATACAAAAAAAATGTATCATTAATAGTACCGGAAAGTGTCACTGAAGTCGGATACTGGTGTTTTAGATTATGTAATGTAAGGGAATTGATTTATAATTCGCCGGCGGAGATTGTAGATGAGATGTTTATTGAGTGCCGGTGTCTTGAAAAACTTGTATTGGGAGAGAAGGTAAGGAAGCTTGGTAATCGTGCTTTTGCAACCTGTGTCAGCTTAAAGAGTGTTGAATGGCAGGGAGATTTGGAAAAGGTCGGAGAATATGCTTTTTCAGACTGTAAATCATTGGAGAAGGTAGTGATTCCGGGAACGCTGAAAACAGTTGAAAAAGGAATGTTTTACGGATGCACCGGATTGGAATCGGTTGTATTTTCAGAGGGTGTTACAACCATTTGTGAATTAGCTTTTGCTGAATGTACATCCTTAAGGGAAGTGACGATACCTAAGTCGATTACGAAAATGGAAAGTGTTGCCTTTGGATGGAACGGGTTGGAAAAGGTTTTCTTCGAAGGAGCACCGCCGGCTACATCGGGGGATGTGCCGTTACATCAGTTTTTCGGAACTGCATATTATTGGGGAAATCGCGGTGACTGGACAAGAGAAGCAATGAACCGACTTGCGAATGAAGGAAGTGTAAGTTGGGTGGATATGCTTGCACCGGTGCCGACGGAAGCCCCGAAACCGACGGCAACCCCGGCTCCGACAGAACTGCCGAAGTCAACGGCAACTCCGGTGCCGACAGAAGTGCCGAAGTCAACGGCAACTCCGGTGCCGACAGAAACACCGAAAACGACCGCAGCAGTGTCACCTACGATGAAACCGGAATCGCCGGAATCACAGGTACAGGAACCTACTGCGACACCGACCCGGAGTCCGCAAGAATCCGGGGATGCGGAGACTTCCGCAGAGGAGAAGGAGCCGGAGGACAATGGAAAGATTATAGTGATTATTATCGTAGTTGCGATGCTTATACTTGTCGGCGGAGCGGGAACCGTCATTAGCATGATGAAAGGAAAGAATAAGTAAGAATGAGATAAGGCGGTATGCTCTGAATGGGGCATGCCGCTTTGGAAGATGGAGGAAGAAAGTGAACGAAGAAAAGATAGTAAGTCTTTGCCAAAACTGTATGGCGGAGCAACCAAAGAAGATTACCCGCTGCACCGTGGGTCATGGAAACTATGTTTATATCGTAGAACTTATGGATAGAAAAGTCGTAGTTCGCTGCAGTGAGGAGACAGGAGCATATAAGGACACGATTTACTGGCTGGAGAAGCTGGAGACGATTGATATTCCTGTGCCGAGAGTACTGGGAAAAGGTATGTTTGAAGGCTATGAATATCTGATATTAACCTATTTTGAAGGACAGGACATCGGACTTGTATATACGGAACTGACTGCTGAAGAAAAGAGGGAGATTGCAAGAGCAGTGGTGGATATTCAGAATAAAGTGTCCGCGGTGCAGTTGGAGGATATCCCGAAGGACTGGTCATGGAAGGAATCTTTTGTGGATGATATGCTTAGCAGGGCGAAGGAGCGCATTATTGCAAATGGTTGTTATTTCGAGCCGGAGAAGGTGGATCGGCTTATGGAAGAGTCAACGAAACCGGAGCTTGCAGACTATTTCGCAAGTATCAGACCGGTGGCGTATCTGGACGATATCAGCACAAAAAATCTGTTGATTCATGAAGGTCATGTTTCCGGCGTGATTGACATTGATTGGATGGATGTGGGAGATAAGCTGACCTTTGCAGCAATGACAAAAATGGCACTGATGAATATGGGATGTGACACGGATTATGTGACATATCTGTTAGAAGAAATGCATTTGAACGGGCTAGAGCAAAAAGCATTTACATTCTATGCGTTGCTGTTTTGTGTGGACTTTATGGGAGAGCGGGGCATGTGGTTTATGGACAAGCAGGTACCGGTAAATGAAGAAATTGTGAAAACAATGAACGGGATTTATGAGAGGTTGTGGGAAGAATATATAAATGTCGAGGGAAGTATGTGAAAAGCTTATTATGGAGATGTGCGGAACGGAGGCGATTGTATGGTAGATAAAGCTGTAATTGAATCGGAACTGAAACATATGTTGGCCCTTGATTTTAATTGTGACCCGGATGACTTTGACAAAAAAGAAAACATCATTGTACTTCCCAAGGAGCATCCGGGACGACGGGAGTATACGCCGAAGAAAGCGTTTTTTTCCATGATTACCATGGGAAAGAATACGGTGATCAATGCACCGGAAGAGCTGCATGAGTGGTTGGGAAATTGGTGCAAGGGCAGGGAAGGTATCTGGCTCTTTGAGCATCACAATCTGATGGAATTGGAAGGGAAGCTTTCAAAGTACGGAAAAAGCTTGTGGCAGAGTCATCATAT
The DNA here is from genome assembly GCA_017465475.1 of Lachnospiraceae bacterium. Taxonomy (GTDB): domain Bacteria; phylum Bacillota; class Clostridia; order Lachnospirales; family Lachnospiraceae; genus SIG307. The sequence goes on along the minus strand of JAFTWC010000079.1, from coordinate 692 downwards.
GTTTCTGCCGAAGGCACGGATGGAAGAGGTGGACAGAAACTTTGATTTACAAAGGGATAGTAGGGAGCAAGGAAAACAAGGAGCTGATGAGGATGTCGATGTAAAACCGGCGGACACCGAATTTGAGATACAGTGGTTCGAACAGGCAGATATTCAGCCTTTGTATGGCAAGGAAGAGTTCCCGAATGCGCTGTGTGACTGCTTCAAGCCGGAACGGCCGGATGTGTTGGCGGTAGGAGCAGTGCATGGAGGACAAATTGTTGGTTTGGCGGGATGCTCCGCAGATACGAAGCTGTTTTGGCAAATCGGAATTGATGTATTGCCGGAATGGAGAGGAAAAGGAATTGCAACGATGCTTGTAAAGCTTTTGAAAAATGAAGTTTTCCGGAGGGGGGCAATTCCGTTTTACGGGACAAGCTTGTCCAACTTAGGTTCCTGGCATGTGGCGCTTGGCAGCGGATTTTATCCGGCATGGGTAGAGATTGCCACGAAGGATGTGTAGAGGAAGATATAGCATGGAAGGGAACAAACCTTTGATGTGTTCTGTTCCGATAGAGAACCTTTGTAAGCCGTGTAGGTTTGTCAAACATTTGTTACACTGACATACGATATTCCCTTAGTACCTGACTGGGAGTTTTCCATCCCAGGGGTCTCATAGGAAAGTTGTTATAGTCCCTACGATTATACAGTTT